>JBCBPC010000003.1:21170-289138 GCA_039820945.1 Planctomycetota bacterium | reverse complement strand
GTCTGCCAGCCACAGCCGCTTTCGCTGCGGCTGCTTCCACGGAACCTTCAGGCCTTCGCGACGCCACAGGCGTTCGACCCGTTTGTGGTTTACCCGCCAGCCGTCAGCCCGCAGCAATGCCGTGACCCGGCGATGGCCGTATCGGCCGTAGTCGCTCGCCAGCTGCGTCATCTCGCGAACCAGTCGCGGCTCATCGCTCGGGACGTGCTTGACGCGGCGTTGCGTGCTCCGCGGCTGACCCAACACCTTACAGGCCCGACGCTCCGACACCTTTTCACGACCGAGCGAATCCCTCGCGTGCTCGACCGCCTGGCGCCGTTTCGCCGGGCTCAGAAGTTTCCCGACGCGGCATCTTTCAGGATCGACTTGTCCAGCTCCGCATCGGCCAACAGACGCTTGAGCCGGGCGTTCTCCTTCTCCAGCTCTTTCAGGCGTTTCGCCTGATCGACCTTCATCCCGCCGTACTCCTTCCGCCATCGGCAGTACGTCTGGTAAGCCACGCCAATCTGCTTGGCCGCCTGCTCCTGCGTGCTCCCCTGGGACAGAAGAATCTCCGCTTCGCGGAGCTTGCCGATGATCTCCTCCGCCGTGTGCTTCTTGCCGCGTGGCATAATCAACCTCCTTCAATGATGACCAGCAAGCTGAGCTTCGCTCAGCTCCTGGACTCGGTGAAGGGGGCTAGGTCACGGCAAACCGGGTCCGGCAAGGCTATGGGGTCTCCCAAACAAGCTGGGGCGAGGCGTGCTCGGTGCTCGGCCGCAACGGGGCCGCGCTCTGCCTGCTCGTGATCGACCGGGGCGCCTGCCGCAGAAGCGATCCGATACGGAGCCCGGCCGCCTACTTCCGGGGGATGGTGCGACGCGCCCAAACAGGGGAGCTGCGCCTGCACCGAAGCGTGTTTGGATTGTTGCGATCTGGGGGAGCGAGCCATTGATGCGATTGCTCGTGAGGTCTGCTATGGCGGACGACGCTCGGCCTGAGGTGACCGGCTGTCAGTCGACTCGATCAGGGGAGCGACTGAGCGCTTCTCACCCTCAATCGTCCGCTTCGAGCGAGCCTCCGTACAGCAACGCGAACGCCACGCGGGCACAACGCATCACGTCGCTTGGCTCGCCGTCGCTGTCGCTTCGGGCAACCCCGCCAAACTCGCTGCGGTGCCGATTGTCCGATGCGACCTCAGCGAGTTCGACGGCGACGCAAGCCGCTGGTGTTGGTCCAACCTCTGCAGTTTGCGACTACCCCTCCGAGGCGCCATGATAGCCGGCTATTCGGCCTGCGACTCTTCTGCGACCTTCTATGTTCGAGACCACGCACTGGAGCCTTGTCCTCACGGCCGCCGAAGGCGAATCGACCGATGCACGCAACGCGTTGGCCGACCTGTGCCAACGTTACTGGACCCCGTTGTACGGGTTTGTTCGTCGGCGTGGCTTTTCGGTCGAAGAGGCGCAAGACCTCACTCAGGGCTTCTTCGCGAAACTGATCGAGAAAGACTACGTCGGCCAGGCCGATCGTGACCGCGGCCGGTTCCGCACCTTCCTGCTGGCGTCGCTCAAGCACTTCTTGTCGCACGAACGAGAGCGTCAAGCCGCTCAGAAGCGTGGCGGTGATCGGACCATTCTGAGCCTCGACTTCGAGTCGGCGGAGCAGGCTTACGCTTGCGAGCCCGCTACAGATGTCACGCCCGAGAAGCTATTCGAAAGACGCTGGGCGCTGACCGTCTTGCAGCAAGCAATTGAAAGTCTCGAGCGCGATCACGCCGAGGCCGGGCGCATCGAAGAGTTCGAGAGGTACCGCCCCTTCCTCACGGGCGACGGAGACACGCCGAGCTACGCCCAATTGGCCGCTGAGACGGGCAAGAGCGTCGAGGCCACCCGGGTGGCGGTGCATCGACTCCGGCAACGGTTTCGACGGTCGTTGAAAGCGGAGGTCTCCCAGACGGTGTCTGACCCCGGCGACGCCGAGGACGAACTGAGCCAGCTACTCATTGCCTTGAGCAAAAAATAGCGAGAATATCGTGTAACGACGGGGCACAGAGTCGTCAGGTACCTACTACTAGGGAGTTTGCAAGTTTTCGACGAGGTAGAACTGTGCGCAAAGAACCGAAGTGCCCCGAGTGCGGTGAGCCGATCGCGGCCGACGCCCCTGGTCGCCTCTGCCCGACTTGTCTGATGCGGCTCGGTCTGTTGGAGACGGACCCCGACGTCAAGGCGAGTGGCGCTTCGATGGAGGTGACGACCGACTTCGTCGCCGGCGTTTCCTCCACCAGCAAGACCGGTGGGGACGACCAGGACCTTCCCCGAGTCGGTGAGACCTTCGGCGGGTACCGGCTGCTGTCGATGCTCGGGCAAGGCGGTATGGGAGCGGTGTTTGAGGCCGAGGAACTCGAGACTGGCCGGATCGTCGCGCTCAAACTACTCAAGCAGGCGATCCGAGACCGCGAAGGGCGTAAGCGGTTCTTCCGCGAAGGACGCCTCGCGGCATCGCTCAACCACCCGAACAGCGTCTATGTGTTCGGCACCGAAGAGATTGACGGCACGCCGGTCATCTCGATGGAGAGGGTCGTTGGTGGCACGCTCGAAGACCGCATCAAAGCGGAAGGTCCGATGCCGGTCGCCGAGGCGGTCGACGCGATCTTGCAGGTGATCGATGGGTTGGAGGCGGCGGCAGACGTCGGCGTGCTTCATCGCGACATCAAGCCGAGCAACTGCTTCCTCGGCGAGTCGGGGGTTGTGAAGATCGGCGACTTTGGGCTCTCGATCTCGACCTCGGGGCGGGGCGACTCGCACCTGACGGTTGAGGGCTCGTTCTTGGGCACCCCAGCGTTTGCGTCGCCGGAGCAGCTGCGGGGAGACGAACTCGACGTCCGCAGCGACATCTACGCGGTCGGCGTGACGCTGTTCTATCTGCTGACGGGCCGCACGCCGCACCACGCGGAGAACATGGTGAAGCTGCTGGCCACCGTGCTGGAGCAGGAACCGCCGTCACCGCGTGAGCTCCGGCCGGGCGTGCCGCGTGGCTTGGCGCGGGTGGTTCTGCGCTGCCTTGCCAAACCGCCAGGATCTCGCTTCAAGGACTACGGTTCGCTGCGTCGCGCTTTGACGCCCTACAGCTCCGTCGCGCCGAGCGCGGCGACCCTGGGACTCCGTTCCCTAGCGGGCGTCATCGATATGGCCATCTTGTGGCCACCGTTGGTGCTCATGTCTAGCGGGCAAAACCTGTCAATGGACGGGATGGCGCGGCTCGCGTCCCCAGATGTCGAGGGGCTGCCTTGGCAGTTACCGGCGTTGGTCGCCACATACGTGATGATGACCGCATACTACGCGGTTCCCGAAGGTCGGTACGGCGCCAGCATCGGCAAAGCGATCTGTGGGCTGCGGGTAATCCGAGCCGACGGGGGCACGCCCGGATTGAACGCCGCGACGCAGCGGACGCTCATCTACTACTTCGCGCCGACCCTGATCGTCCTCGGGGTGTGGATGGCGATCGCGTACCGCATCGGGGCGACCGGCGGACCGAGAATCGATCTCGCGGATGGCCTCAGTTCCGCAGAGCTGTTCTCCGCTGACGGCATGACCGCTAGCGAAATGGTGGTGATCACGTTCGCAGAATTGTCAGTCTATGCTCTGCTGGCAGCCCTTTTTGCGACCGCTCGCAGGACGAATCGCTACGCCGCGGTGCACGACTTGGCGACGCAGACCCGGGTCGTGCGGACACGGACTGCGCGATCCTGGACCGAGCGGCCCAAGCTCAAACAAGAAGAGGAGGCGATCCCCGATCTCGACGACCTGCCAAAGATCGGCCCTTACTACGTGCTACGCGAGCTCGACGCCAGCGCGGGACGCCCAATGTGGCTCGCGTACGACACGCGACTCCTGCGTCGCGTCTGGGTGCGTGAGATCCTGTTCGACGAGTTCGACCCGCACGATTCAAAGATCGACGTCGCGAGGGTGGGACGACTGCGGTGGATCGGCAGCTGGGCCGAAGGCGACTTCCGTCGCGTTGCGTACGAGGCGCTCTCCGGATCCCCGTTGCCCGAGGTCTTGTCTGATACCGACACAAGCGATCAGCCGTGGACGCCGGTCTGCTACTGGCTGTTCGACCTCGCCACCGAACTCGCAGCCGCCGAGGCGGACGGCACGCTCCCCGCGACGCTCTCGCTCGACCGCGTCTGGATCACGGCCGATGGCCGCGCGAAGCTGCTCGACTTCCCCGCGCCGGGCGTCGAACCGACGGAGCCCGTCGCGACACCACAGGAGTTTCTCCAGAGCGTGGCGGCAGCGGCTCTCGGCTGGCAGCCAGACCTTCAGGCGCGTCTACCCAACGGTGCATTTCTGCCGGTCGAAGCGGTCGAGTCGGTTCAACAAATCGGCAAGATGACCCTTAAAGAGACCGCGACGGACCTCCAGTGGTTCGCGGAAAAGAAGAGGCCGGGCGTGAGCCGCCGCCGCCGTTTCGCAATGCTCGCGCCGCTTCTGTTGTCTTTTGCTGGCGGATTGATGCTGATTTTGCCCGCGGTGAGCGCCGGCATTGTGGCGACACATCGCAATCAAGACTTCGGTGAGATCGCGCCCCTCCGCGACGACCTCGCCGCTTACTTCGCGCTCCGTGAGCAGCCAAACTCAGGTTCTACTGAAACGGATACGACTGAAGCCGACAACGTTCGTACCCTCAACGCATGGGAGGACTATATTGCATCAGCTTACCGATCGGTCATCACGGATGAACTGGTTTGGCAATCCGAGAAAGCGACCTTGCTAATCCCAGAGACGCACCGGAAGCACGCTGAAAAGATGGTCGCGGAGCGCCTCCCCAACTTCGAAGAGTTTCGCAACGCCGCGGCGATTATCGTTCCGGAGGTCTCAAGGGGGCTCAAACCGTTCAATCTGGGTGATCACCCATCAAGGCGCGCCGGCGAGTTTCGTACCGCGGCAATTTTGGCTTGGTTGATGCTCGTGACTCTGCCGACCGGTCTCGTTGCAATGGTCAACCGACGCGGCTGGGTCGCACGCGGATTCGGCGTCGACTACGTGGACGAGAGCGGCGTGAAAGCAGACAGCTCGCGACTGGTTTTGAGGAACTTCGTCTTACCAATCGTTGGGGCGCTACTGCTGCTGGTGGCGCTGCCCTTCATCGTGAAATGCGTGTTCGTCGGTGCCTACGGATCGATCTACCCGACGCACCTAGTGACTCGCTGGGCGGCAGGGATCGGCGCCGCGATCGTAGCCGTGCTCACTATCCTCTCGAGCTCGATGAAACGCCGCGGGCTGCACGACAAGCTCGCTCGGGTGTACCCGGTGACCCATTGAGGAGCCTAGCGCTAAGCACCGAGCGTCGGGGTCGCGGAGCGCTCATTGAGGTGTGGCGGCACTGCTTGACCGCCGGAGACCCGTTGTTCGCGCCTTCGGAGTTGACTACGTGACCGGCGCCGGCACGAAGGCTCACCGCCTGCGGTTGGTATTGCGGCACAGCGTTGTTCCCCTTGCCTTCATCGCAACGTTGTGCCTCGGGCAGTACCTCTTCTCGTTGGCGAACGCCCCCCACTATGAAGGGAACACCGTCAACCAGGTAGCCATCGTAGGCGGTATTACGATCGCCCTTGTCGCAACCGCTCTGTCGTCCGTTCTTAAGAGCCGCGGTTTGATCGACCGTGTGGCCGACGTCTATCCGGTGCCGCACTGAAAGCTTGTTGTTCTACGCTTCTGCGTTTCTTTTGTGCTCGAGGACTTGGCACGGCCGTCTTGGCCTGTGCAGCGTTCGGCAGCGGACCCGCCGCAAGGAAATCGCCGTTTTCTTCGTAACGTTCTCGGCGGTCTCCGTCAGGTATTGGTGGGCAGCGACGTCAGTCTGCCCAAAAGCGGAGCGGGCGTTCCTCTTCGCACGATGCCCTTCAAGCCTGGAGATCGAAGATGTTGATTCAAGACAATTGCCGTGCCAAGACTTCCGTCAAGAGTATCAGCCGGGTTGCGGCGACGGTGGTCGCTCTGGCAGCGCTAGCCAACAACGCCGTCGATGCCGCGGTGCTGGACAGGTCTGCGGTGCGGCTTCCGGCCACGCCCGTTGGCCTGCCCGACGGCATCTGGCTCAATCGGCAAACGACGAGCACGGGGTACATCGGCAGCTGGTCGGCCCCGGTGCATCCAGACTGGACGGGGTCGTTTGTCGCGACCGGCGGTGCCGAGGTAGCGAGCTACAGCGGAACCAACTCGTACGACTTCACCGGTCTGCGCAAGGGCTACCTGCCCAAGGGCACGATGCTGGCGTTCAACGACCTTGACCGGAACAACCCGGACGAGTCGCTCATGTTGCGGGCGTTCGACAAGAACGGCGATCCGATCACGGCCGCGTGGCTCGAGGGGCCGGTTGGCGTGGTCAACAACCAGGCTCCGGTGGCAGCTGCCGACATGCCGGGGTACGTGTTTGCCGACCAAACCGCCCACTACTTGCGCCCGAGCGGCGGTGGTGCGCTAATCCCGTTGGATCATGGTGCCTACTTCTTCGACGGCCAAACGACAGCACGCGGAAGGGACGTCGTCCAAGGAGTCTTCTTAGAAACCCTCTTTGACGTTCACACGATGACACTGGTCAAGAACGACACCAACAACACGTTCGGTTTCCGAGCGCCAACCGTCCCGGAGCCTTCGACCGTGTGTTCCGTCTTGTTGGCGCTGAGCGCCGCAGCGGTTACCGGGATGCGGTGTCGCCTTGGCTGAAGTTGCAACGAATTCTAGAGCTAACATCAGGAACGCCGGGGGCAAAGACCCCCGGCGTTTCTCGTACCACGCCAGCCGAAGAAAACTGAATCCTGGAATGCATTTGACACGACTAGACCGCGAAATCGCTTGCCAGGCTAAACCTGCCGAGGTTGCCTCACCCGCGGCTCCGAAGGGCAATGTCGAATCTGCCGAGGTTGTCCACACCTCCGCAGATCGGAAGGGCACCATCAAGGGCCCTTGGCTAGGCGGGCTAGTCGTCGCTGCTCATGCGCGTCAGGCGACCGACTCGCGGTAAACGGAGTCGATTGCCGTGCGGTGTGCCTCAGGGGCCAAATGGCGGTAGCGGCGTCGCATCTCTTCGGTCTGGTGTCCCATCCACTCATCGATCATTCGCTGATCCACCCCTTCGGCAGCTGCGTTTGACGCGAACGAGTGCCGGAGCACGTGGAAACCGCGCACGCATCGCCACTCCGACCCAGATAGGGCCGCTTTGAAGTGATTGGTCGCGATGTGCTCGGTGAGCTTTGCGGCGCCCCGTCGCCAGAATGTCCTCCCATCGCCCTCGTAGGTTGAGAGGTGCTCGCGGAAGACGCGTTCCACGAGGCCGGACATCGGGACCCGGCGGTAGCTGATGGCGTGCTTGCGGCTCCGCTTTTTCTCCCGCACCAAGACCGTCCGGCTGTCGAAGTCGAGGTCATCGATCTCCGAACGCACCAGCTCACTACGCCGCATGCCCGTGTGGGCGGCGAGCACGAACATCGGGTAGACGTGCGGCTCTCGGGTCAGCCCTCCCACGAACCGCAGCAGCGCATCGACGTCCTGGCGGGTCAGGTAGAGGGACTCCCAGAGCTCATCGACGCGCCGCTTGTCGAGACCGCCGCGCTCGCTCACCCGCCGGATCTCCGCCAGGGTCATGAACGGCGGCTTCTCGTCGCGCTTTGGGTAGACGACGCGATCGACCGGGAGAGGGCTCTTCACGTAGCCCTGGGACTTCGCCCAATTCCACACCAGGCGTAGTGTCGAGATCTCTTTGCGAATGGTGTCCGGGCCGGTGAGCCTGCCCCGGTAGGCGTCCCTAGACCGCAGCTCCACGTAGCGTTGCACGTCACTGGGGGCCAGCGCCGAGACCCGCGAGCCTGCCTTCAGGTGGCGGAGCAGGTGCTTGAAGTGGAGCTTCTCCCCCTCGAGGGTTCTCGTCTCTTTGGAGCCATCAGGCAGCTCCTGCTGGTAGATGCGGAAGAGGTCGCCCAGGGTCCTCACGGGGGAGGGGGCGCTCCGCTCGCGGCGTGAACGGGCGCCGGAGACGATGAAGTCGCCCGGATCGACCTTCTCGGGCACCTCGGGCACCTCGGCCATCCCGAGCCGAAGAAGCCGGAGCGTCTCCTCGACCTGCCCCAGCGCCGAGGCGGCGACACGGCGGTGCTTGGTGTGCGTCGACCGCTTGTACTCGCGGTCGGCGTAGCGGAAGCGGATGCGGTAGCGGCCAGAGGCCGGGTCGAGTTCGAGCGACGCCATGACGTGAGCGGGAGGGACGGGGCAGGGACCCTCCCATCGTTCTCGCTGAGCGCCGGGCGAGCCACCAACGTGGACGCCACGCAACCGAACGGTTGTGTCAGAACTGTGTCAGCAGCCCCAAACCGGGCTCCGTCGAATGGTGGGGCGAATCGACGTAAGTCGTTGCCCCGCAAAGCGGTCGGGGTGGGATTCGAACCCACGGAGGCTTGCACCTCGCCGGTTTTCAAGACCGGTGCATTCGACCACTCTGCCACCCGACCGGTTTGCCGGAGCCCCGTCTCGGACACGCGTCGCGGGAGCCCCCTGCATGAAGCCCCGCCACCCTAGCGATGTCGGCGGAGCTGCTTCGCCCGAGCCGCCTTGCGGCTCAGCGCTCTTCGAGCTCCCAGCGGGTGATGAGCTCCTCGGCGCCGGGCGTCATCAGTCGCAGCTTGCGGGCCATCTCGGCCTTCTCGCTGGCGGAGGCCTTCGGCAGCTTCGCCTTCATCTCGTTCAGGTTTTCTTTCCGCTTGCGACGGCGGCGGATCTCTCGTTGGCGTTCGGAACCGGGCATGTGTGAGGGGCTGGCGGCTAAGGGCTGGTTGTCAGAAACGGGGGCTGGGCGGCGTGCCCAGCCCCTTATCTTCTCCGCTGTCCGTCGCTGAGGCAATCCTTCCGTCCGCACACCTGCCGGCCGGCCGGGGGTGGGACTACCCGATCGCGAACGTGAACTCGTCATCGGCGTGGCCAATCGTAACGGTCGCGCCTTCTGGTTGCTCGCCCTTCAGCAGCTCGGTCGCCAGCGGGTTTTGCAGACGCTGCTGGATGACCCGCTTCAGCGGCCGGGCGCCGTAAGCCGGGTCGTACCCCTCCTCGGAGATCTGCTGGCAAGCCGCCTCCGTCACCTCGAGGCCCAACCCGTTTCGCTCCAGCAGCCCCGCGAGCGCGTCGATCTGCAGATCGACGATCCGCCGGACTTCCTCGCGGCCGAGCGGTTCGAAAACGATCGTCTCGTCAACGCGGTTCAGGAACTCCGGCATGAACACCGCGGAGAGGGCGTCGTGGACGCCGGCGCGCAGCTCGTCGGGTGTTCCGCCCTCGGCGGCGATCTTCTGGATCAGCTGCGAGCCCACGTTCGACGTCATCACGATAATCGTGTTCGTGAAATCGACCGTGTGGCCGTGGTTGTCGGTCAGCCGACCGTCGTCGAGCACCTGCAGCAGCAGATTGAAGACGTCGCGGTGCGCCTTCTCGATCTCGTCGAGCAGCACCACCGCGTACGGCCGGCGTCGGACCGCCTCGGTCAGCTTGCCGCCCTCTTCGTAGCCGACGTAACCGGGGGGCGCTCCGATCAGGCGGCTCACGGTGTGCTTCTCCATGAACTCGCTCATGTCGAGGCGGACCATCGCTAAGTCGCTGTCGAACAGCGTCTCGGCGAGCGCCTTGCAGAGCTCCGTCTTGCCGACGCCGGTCGGCCCGCAGAACAAGAAGCTGCCGATCGGCCGGTTCGGATCCTGCAGCCCGCTGCGGCTGCGGCGCACCGCATTCGCGACGGCCTCCACGGCGTCGTTCTGCCCGATGACGCGTTGATGCAATCGCTCTTCGAGCACCAGCAGCTTGGCGCGCTCGGTCTCCAGCATCCGCGTCACCGGCACGCCGGTCCACGCGCTGACGACCTCGGCGATCTCGTCCGGGCCGACCTCTTGCCGCAGCAGCTTACGCCGCGGCTCGCCGTTGGACGGCTCCTCGGCGACGCGGGCGTCCGCTTCCGCGACCTGCGTCTCCAACTGCTGACGCCGATTGTCGAGCTCGTACAGCCTCTGGTACTCGGCCTCCTCCACCGGCTTGCCGGCGGCCTGAGACTCCTTGATGGCGTTGGTTTGCTGGGTGAGTTCGTGCTTCACACGCTCTAGCTCGTTGCGCACATCCGCCGACGAGCCGACGCCCAGCTTCTCGGCCTCCCACTGCTCGTTCAGCGACGCGAGCGTGCGGCGCACGTCTTCCATCTCCGCGTCGATGTCGGTGAGCCGCTGCTTGGCGTGCTCTTCGGTCTCGTCCGCCAGTTGCCGGGCGGCGAGTTCTAGCTGCACGAGCCGGCGCTGCGCCTGGTCGATCTCCGCCGGCACGCTCTCGAGCTCCATCGCCAAGCGGCTCATCGCCTCATCGACCAGGTCGATCGCCTTGTCGGGCAGTTGCCGATCCGCGATGTAACGGCTTGAAAGCTCCGCCGCCGCGACCAGCGCAGAGTCTTTGACCTTCACGCCCTTGTGGTGCGCCTCGTAGCGCGGCTTCAAGCCACGCAGGATGGCGAGCGTGTCCTCGACGCTCGGCTCGCCCACGAAGACCGGCTGGAACCGCCGCTCCAGGGCAGCGTCCGTCTCGATGTGCTTGCGGTACTCGTCGAGCGTCGTGGCGCCGATGCACCGCAGGTCGCCCCGCGCGAGGGCCGGCTTGAGCAGGTTCGCCGCGTCGGCGCCCCCCTCGGCGGCGCCGGCCCCGATGACCGTGTGCAACTCGTCGATGAACAGGATCACGCTGCCCGCAGCGTCTTCGATCTCCTTGAGGAGCGCCTTGAGGCGTTCCTCGAATTCACCGCGGAACTTCGTCCCCGCAACGAGCGCGCCCAGGTCGAGCGCCACCACCCGCTTGTTCTTGAGGCTCTGCGGCACGTCGCCCTCGACGATGCGCAGGGCGAGGCCCTCGGCGATCGCCGTTTTGCCGACGCCCGGCTCGCCGATGAGCACCGGGTTGTTCTTCCGGCGACGTGAGAGCACCTGCACCACGCGGCGGATCTCGTCGTCGCGGCCGATCACCGGGTCCAGCTTGCCCGCGCGGGCACGCTCCACCAGATCGATGCCGTACTTCTCGAGCGCTTGAAACTTGCCCTCCGGCGTCTGGTCGGTCACCCGCGCACTGCCGCGTACCTGCTGCAATGCGGCGAGCACGTCGGCGTCGTCGATCGCGTTGAGCTTCAGCGTGTCCTGCGCCTTGCTGGGCGTCTTCACCAAGGCCAGCAATAGGTGCTCGGTAGAGCTGTAGTCGTCCTTCATCGCCCCCGCTTCCGACTGGGCGTTCTGCAGCACGGTCATGAGCGTCGGCGATGGCTGCGGGGGCGCCCCGCCGGCGGACGATGGCAGGTGCTTCAGCTCCGCGCTCACGATCTGCTCAAGCTGCTCGACGTTGGCCCCCACCTTGTCCAGCACCGGGCGCACCACCCCCTCGGTCTCGGCAACGAGCGCTGCCAGCAGGTGCATCGGCTCTACTTGCGGGTTGCCCGCCTCCGCGGCGAGCTCCTGCGCGTGCTGGACGGCTTCCTGGGCCTTGATCGTCAGCTTGTCGAATCGAAACGGCATAGGCGTGTGGCGGTTGAGCGGGTCCGTAGGGGTCTGAATTGCGTTAAACGGGGCCGGAGCGAGCGACGCTGCCGAGCCGCTCTGCCGACCGGGCAGATCGGCCGAAGTCGCTGCCAACGCACAAGTTGGCAGCCGCAGCGGCGATGCTGAACAAGGGTGCAAAACCGGCGCCATCGGTTTGTCCGGCTTTCTGGCCGCCTGCTGGAAGGGTGTGGCATAGGCTTTCAACGGAAACGTTCAATTCGTCCAAAGCGGCCAGAACGTTCTCCGCCTGCCCCAACGATGCCCACCCTTGATCGCCCCCCCACGCAGGAGCCCCCCGATGAATTTCCACCGAGTTGTTTGCGTCAGCAGCCGTCAGCCCGTTTGCTCGCCCGCCGACGTGTTGGCCGTCTGCCACAGCTTCCCCAGCCGCAACGCCCAGAGCGGCATCGGCGGCAAGCTGCTCTGCGTCGGCGAGCAGTTCTTCCTGCTGCTCGAGGGCGCCCAAGCGTCGGTCGAGGGGCTCGTTCAGCGGATCCAGTCCGAGGTTCCCGAAGCCGGCATGACCGTCCGCGTCCGCCAGTCGGCCGAAGACCGTTCGTTCCGCGGTTGGTCTCTGGAAGACGTCTACCTCGACGAGTTGGCCCACGCCGACCTCGACGCGGCCAAGCAGCTCGGTGACCTGATGCTCGACGTGCTCGCGCCGCCGGTCGAAGCCGCCATTGCGCAAGAGCGATCCGAAGCCGATTCGGCGGCAGAGGAAGTCGCCGAGGACGAGTCGGTTGACGCGGAATCCTTCGATCCCGAATCGACGGACGACGACGAGCTCGACGACCCGTTCGCCCAGCTCGCGGCCTTGCTCGATCACTTCGCGGCGACACCGGTTGCCCGGCGTGTCCCGAAGCCGACCACCGCTGCGGCCGCCGCCTGAACGCCGGCTGCTTGACCGAATTGTAGTGGTCGTGTCTTGCGGAGCCTGCACGTCTCGCGGTCGGTGCGTGCTGTGCCGATCGCGCCGGTCCTAGCAAAGCTTGGCGCCGGGATCCGCAGCAGCGCGTCGACGAGCGACGCGGGTGTCGTAGAGTCTCGATAGACCCGCATGTCGCACAGCGAGGATCGATCGGGACATGACCACGGTGCTGCTGCTTATCCATCTGGCAACGTTCGCGCTCGGCGCGAACGTTGCCAGATGGAACCGCCGGATGGCCGAGAGCAACCTGCTGCTCGCGCTCGGGTTCTTCGCCACGCCCGTCTTCGCCTTCGTCGTGCTGGTGCTGCTCGACACGAGCAACCACGCGGGCAACGGGACCCACGGCGCGTGGTTCTTGATCTTCACGGTCGTGACGCTGGGCGCCCTGCCCGCGGTCACGCTCGCATGCTCAGCGTTGAGCGGCTTGTGCTTGTTTCGCTTTCTCCGTTGGCGCCAAGAACGCAAGCGGAGCCACAAGGCAACGCTCGGTCCGCCGACTCAGCGGTACGGGGAACCGGCGTAACGATGCGGCGGTTCCCGCTGATTGTCGCCGCCGGGCTAGCGTTGCTGTACGGCGGGGTCGTGGGCAAGTCGCAAGCCCACCGGCTCGACACCCTTCGCCAGGGCTCGGGAAATTGTCAGCCGCGAGCGATCGGGGGCGTCATCGTGGTCGCTGCCACCGCGGCGTAGGTGCTGTTGAGCTTCGAGCCGCCCGATCGATTGCGGGCGACGGAACTCTCGCGGCGGGGTAGCCACACGCGTTAAGCTGTAATCAACGGTCGTCCGCGGCCGCCACACTTGTCTCCCACTCGTCCGTCCTTTGCAGCTGGGTGTGTCCATGCGGATGCAGCCGACCTTCCGCGGCGAGCTCGCCCAACCGTACGCAGACGCGGTGGCGAAGCTCCGCGCGGCGGTCCGCACGACCGACCTAGGAGAGCACGCCGACGCCGCCGGCGCGTGCCTCGATTTCCGCGTGGCGCCCGCCGAGTGCCGAGTCTGGTCGCCGCACCTGTCGGTGCAGCTCTACGAGACCCCCGGCGGCGTCGAGTACTTTGGCCGGTTCTCGCCGCGGCCGACGGTGTGGACCTTCGTGATGATGGTCTGCTTCGGCGCGGCGACGGCCATCATCGGCGGCGGCGTGTACGGCTGCGCCCAGTGGATGCTCGGCGTCCGGCCGTGGGGGCTGGCGGCGATCCCCGCGGGCGCCCTGACGATCGTGGGGCTCTACCTCGTCAGCGCGACCGGCCAGCGGTGGAGCTCCCACCAGATGGCGGGCTTGCGCGAGCGGTTCGATCGGGTGCTCGTGCACGCTGTTCAGCGACCCGACGTTCGGAGCGAGGCGTCGTAGTCATCGGGTTCGGCCGAACCCCCTGCCTGCTTGTGCGGTCTTGCCACCGCGCGGCGCGTGCAGCCGAACACCACGCCACGGCAACGAGGCTCATCGATGGTCAAAGGGATCGAGGCGAACGACCCGGCGGCCTACCGGCTTCGGATGCTCAAGTTCCTTGGCGATCGCGAGCCGCTGGAGGTCTTCGCCGAGACCGCCGAGCGCCTGCGCGAGCTGTTCGCCGGCAAGTCCGACGCGGTGGTGCGGACGCGGCCATTCGCTGGCAAATGGACACCGCTCGAAGTCCTGGGGCACCTCGTCGATGCTGAGTGGTGTCTCGGCTGGCGGTTCCGGCTGATCCTCGCCGTTGATCGACCGCGCCTTGAGCCGATCGATCAGGAGCGATGGATCGAAGCCCAAGCGGTCAACGAGCAGGACGCCACGCAGCTGCTCGCGGACTTTGAGGTGTTGCGTGACGTCAACCTGCGGCTGCTTCGCCGGCTGAGCGTTGCGCAGCGGCGCCGCGTCGGCGTGCACGCCGATCGGGGCGAAGAGTCCATCGACACCATTCTGACGTTGTACGCTGGGCACGACCTTGCGCACCTCGACCAGATCGCTCGCTACCTCGAGGCGATTGGCTGAACCCGCCGCGACTTGGGCACTACGAGGCCCGAGGCGTGAGACGCGGGGCTTGGGGCTTGGGGCCACAGGCCAGGAAGGGCGCCGCTACGATCGAGCACGCTCCTCGCTGGCGCCGGGCCCCTGGGCGCTAGTTGCTTCGGTTGGTTGCCGGCGAGGGCGCCGTCACCTCGCGGATCCAGCCGTCGCCGCGCTTGTCGCGCAGCTTGCCAGCGACCCGCTGCTTGGCCGAGCTCTCGTCCGGGCGGTACTCCACGAACACGGCCGCCAGCAGCCGCTCGCCCGCAGCGATGCCCAGGTGATCGAACACGGCCGGCTCGCCCAGCTTCCCGCCGCTCGACCAGTAGGTGCCCATGCCGTGAGCCGTGAGCAGGAGCAGCAGGTTTTGCACCATCGCCGCCGTCGCGGCGAGGTGCTCTTCGTCGCGTCGCCGTTGCTTGTCGCTCGCGGCGTTGGGGCCGGCGCCGGCGCCGGGGAGTGACGCGTCGGCTTCGGCGATCGCCTCGGGCAGCCACGTCACCAGCACCAACGCGTCGCACCCGGCGGCAAGGTTGGGCGCTTTAGTCGTCGTCTGGAGGTCGTCACGCAGGTAGCGGGCCAGCCGATGGGCGTCTTCCCGCCACAGCACGTGGGCCCGCCACGGCTCGGCGAGCCCCTCGACGTTGCGTGGGTAGTGAAACGGCGCCCACCCGGCCGTGAGCACCGCGTCTCGCACCGTTTGCTTCCGCTCCGCTTCCACCGCGGCGTCGGCGGCGACGCCGTGCGCCGCGTCGACGTCGGCCAGCACCTTCTCGGTCTTGCGGCGGCGGATCACCGTCTCGACGACGGCGGCGAGGTCAGCGTGGTTCACGGGATCGGCAGAGCGTCAAAAGGATCGGCAACAGCGGCGTGACGGGCCCGCATCGTGCCGCACCCACGCTCCTTGGGGAAGCTCCACCCCCCTGCTCACCGTTCTGCTCGTGGACGAACTCGTCGATCGTGCCGAAGACGAAACCCGTAGCTCGGCGTCTCTCAGTGGGTGGCGGCGGCCCAACGGCTGGCACTGGCGTCCGGCCGGTGTGGACTGAGGTTCACACTCCGGTGCGCCGCCCGCTGGCGGGACGCCGGCGCCCCGCACCCGCAGACGATTCTCACGAAACGCTTGCAATAAACCGGGGAGACGAAGAGAGTTACCGCTCGGCAGACGCCGCCCAGGCGTCGCCTCCTTCTTCTCTGCCCGGAGTGATTGACGTGAGCCTTCTCCCCCTCATCATCCAACTCGTTACCGGCGCCGTTGGCGGCAACGTGGTCGGCGCTCTGGTCAAGAAGATCAACCTGGGCACGCTCTGGAACTCGGTCGCCGGGATCATCGGCGGCGGCCTCGGCGGGCAGATCCTCGCGTTGCTCGGCGTGGCGGCGGGGCCGAGCGGATCGCTCGACCTCGGCGCGATCCTCGGCAGTGTCGCTTCCGGGGGCGTCGGCGGCGGCGCGCTGATGGCGATCATCGGCGTCGTCAAGTCGCTGCTGGCCAAGAACGGCTAACCGCGTCCCCGCGCGGAAGCTCGCTCACTCGCCGTCGTTCTCGCGAACGATGACCCGTTCGTCCTGGGCCTCGATCGTGTGCTCGATCGACGGGCGGGTGAGCTTGTCGAGCTCGCCGAAGACCGCGGTCGCCCCGCCGCCGGTCGGCTGCTTGTTGCGGTAGTACAAGTACCCGGCCGCCTCGAGCCGCAGGGCAATCCGGTGCAGCAGGTAGAGCCCGCCGGTGACGGCGAACACGACGAGGAACAGGCGGATCAGAAACCAATCGGCGGGGTCGGGCATAGGTCGGCCTCGGTTCGGCTAGCCGCTGGGGTGGCTGGGGTCGCAGCGCAGAGCCGATCTACTTGACGTCGCCCAGCCAGTCACCGCCCCGGCATCCACTCACTAAATGCTGCGGGCTACGCCTTCGGCTTCGACCCCAGCCACCCGCTGTTGATTCTCATGCCCATCTCCTTCGGATGTGGGCATGGCACTCGGCCAATCACGATTGAGCGCGATTAGAGTTAATGATCAACCTTCTGTTCATACTGATGCAAGATGCAGTCCTGACTTACTGGCAACTCATGCTGATAGCTTGGTTGCCGTGGGCTTTAGCTGTGTATACGAAACGAGGTGTGTGGCTTGCCGTCGCAGTTGGATCCTGTGTTGCATGGGTTGCGGTCAGCGAGTATACCGCAACCATCGTCGATAGGGACGTGATATACTACTTCGGCATGCTGCTCCGATTTGGGTGGTGCGTGACGATTGTAGCCATCACCGGAACGGTGTTCGGTCTTCTTGCAAGGCGTGTTGTGCCTCCCAGCCAAGAGAGCGATGCGGCCTCAGTATCGACGGCAGGCGAGTGATTGGGCGGAGCCGGGTGCCTGCCCGGTGCGGTGGCTTGGGTCGCAGCGCATCGCCGATCTATTTGACGTCGCCCCCCGAGTCACCGCCCCAGCATCCACTCACTAAACGCTGGGGGCTACGCCTTCGGCTTCGACCCCAGCCACACTACGACCACCCAACGCATACCAATCTCCATTAAATGAGAGCTTCGCACTCGGCTAACCGCCGATGCCGTAGTATGCGTTCGGTGCAGCAGCAAGAATGCCACCAGCGGCACTTGCTCCAACTTGCCAAGCACTACTCGCAGCCTTGCCGATCATGCCACCGATCCAGGCTTTTACACTCTCTCCGTATCCGCCTCCCTCTTGCAATGGACCGTCACTGCTGATCGCTTTTTCTAAGTGTGAAATATCGTCCGAGGTTACACCGACTTTTCGAAGCTGGGTCTTAAGCGATTCCAAATCACCCACGCTAACATGTGCGGTAAGCGTCTGTGTGACGGAGCTACCGGAAACGTCGCCGAGAACACCTTGGAAACTATTGATGTTGTAAGTTGTGGGCGTTGCGGCGCGGGCCCTCTCTTCGGATGTAAAACTCATACCTTCACCCAGAATTCCTTCCCGCTCTAGGTTGAGACTCCATTCCAGTAGTCTCGTCCTTACGGCTTCGACCATTTTTGAAAGATAGCCTTTGTTGATTGTCCGGATCGGCTCCAGCGGAATCTCCATGTTCTCCAAGAGAAAGTTCCGCTGCTTCGGTGTCAGCGGGATGGTCGGCGGCCCTTTCCCGTTAATGCAGGCGATTGCCGTCGATATCGACCCCTGGTACGGAATTTCGCAGAGCTTCCGCTCCATGCGTTCCGGCATATAAAAGGGTTGCAAGCCGTGATACGGATTGAAGACCTTCATCTCTGCCTGCACTTGACGATAGCTAGGCACGTCGATGCCGGGCGGATATCCGTCAAGTTCGTGATCGATCCACGTCGCGATGTCTTTAAGGTCTAGCTTTACGGCGGCAAGCTTGGCAAAGCGTAGTAGGTCTAGTACGTCATGCCCGCTGTCTGCACAACGCTGCTGGAGCTCAAGTACAAGTGAACCCATAGGTTACCTCGGCTACGTAAATAGGGTGCGACCCGGCGTTCGCCGGATCGCACCCCACGCGGTTCATCCGTGTTTATCTGCGTTCGTCTGCGGCTAGTCCCCTAGCCCTCCTTAACCTCGAACTCCGCGTCGATCGCGTCGTCCTCGGCCTCGGCGGAGCCGGCGGCCTCGGGCGCCGCGCCCGCCGCGCGGTCGGCGGCCGGGTTGCCCTCGGCGGCCGACTTGTACATCGCCTCGCTCATCGCGTGCGACGCCTGCTGAAGCTCCTCGGTCGCGGCCTTGATCGCGTCCAGGTCGTCGCCGGCGATCGCGTCGCGCACCTTCTTGATGGCCGCCTCGATCGGCGCCCGGCTCGCCTCGTCGATCGTCTCGGCCTGGTCCTTGAGCGTCTTCTCTACCTGGTAAGCCAAAGCCTCGCCCGCGTTGCGGGCCTCGATCAGCTCACGCTTCTTCTTGTCGGCCTCGGCGTTCGCCTCGCCGTCCTTCTTCATCCGCTCGATCTCGTCGTCCGACAGGCCCGACGACTGCTCGATCTTGACGGTCTGCTCGACGCCCGTGCCTAAGTCCTTGGCCGCCACGTTGAGAATGCCGTTGGCGTCGATGTCGAACTTGACCTCCACCTGCGGCACGCCGCGCGGCGCCGGCGGGATGCCCTCGAGGTTGAACTGGCTGAGCAGCCGGTTGTCGGCGCACATCTCTCGCTCGCCCTGGAACACGCGGACCGTGACAGCGGTCTGGTTGTCGTCGGCCGTGCTGAAGACCTGCTTCCGCTCGGCGGGGATCGTCGTGTTGCGCTCGACAAGCTTCGTCATGACGCCGCCCAGGGTTTCGATGCCCAGCGACAGCGGCGTGACGTCTAGCAGCAGGATGTCCTGCACGTCACCCGACAGGACACCGCCCTGGATCGCCGCGCCGATGGCGACGACCTCGTCCGGGTTGACGCCCTTGTGCGGGTCCTTGCCGAAGATCTCTTTGACGAGCTCCTGCACCTTGGGGATGCGGGTCGAGCCGCCGACGAGCACCACCTCGTCGATGTCCGACGCCTTGAGCTTGGCGTCTTCCATCGCCTTGAGGACCGGCTTCTTGACGCGGTCGAACAGGTCGTCGCAGAGCTTCTCGAACTCCGCGCGGGTGATCGTCATCTGCAGGTGCTTGGGCCCCGACGCGTCGGCCGTGATGAACGGCAGGTTGAGGTCCGTCTGCTGGGCGGAGCTGAGCTCCTTCTTGGCCTTCTCGCACGCTTCCTGCAGACGCTGCAGGGCCATGGTGTCCTGGCGCAGGTCGATGCCCTGCTCCTTCTGGAACGCCTCGGCGACGTGGTTGATAAGGGTCTCGTCGAAGTCGTCGCCGCCCAGGTGCGTGTCTCCGTTGGTGCTGATGACGCGGAACACGCCGTCGGCGACCTCCAGGATCGACACGTCGAACGTGCCGCCGCCCAGGTCGAACACACAGATGGTCTCTTGGCCCTTCTTGTCGAGGCCGTAGGCGAGGCTCGCGGCGGTCGGCTCGTTGATGATCCGCTCGACCTCGAGGCCGGCGATCTGGCCGGCGTCCTTGGTCGCCTGCCGCTGGGCGTCGTTGAAGTAGGCCGGGACGGTGATGACCGCCTTGTTGACCTTGTGGCCCAGGTACGCCTCGGCCGACTCCTTGAGCTTGCGGAGCGTCTTGGCGGAGACCTCCGGCGGGGTCATCTCTTGATCGCCCGCCTGGATCTTCACGTAGTCCTCGGCGCCGCCGACGACCCCGTAGGGCACCATCTTCTCTTCGCTGGCCACCTCGCTGTGGCGGCGGCCCATGAACCGCTTGACCGAGTAGACGGTCTTTTGCGGGTTGGTGACGGCCTGACGACGCGCGGGCTCGCCGACGAGGGTCTCGCCCTTGTCGGTGAACGCGACAACCGACGGCGTGGTGCGGTTGCCCTCGGCGTTGGGGATGACCTTCGCCTCGGTCCCTTCCATCACGGCGACCACCGAGTTGGTGGTGCCCAGGTCGATGCCGATGATCTTTTCTCCGGCGGCCATATTCTCGTGCTCCTTAGCGGGGGTTTCGCTTGATCGATTTATGAGTCCGCTCGGCGTGCCGCGGGTTGCGGGGCTGCGGCGAGCGGTCGACTGGTTTAGCTCCGCCGCTGAAACAGCAAAGTTTGTGCCGCTAGCTCTGTGCGAGCGGTTCTTGACTTAAGCCTCTGTGAGAGCAACACTTGCGCGGATTCGAACGCGGCGGTACTGGCGGCTCGGGCTGCCAGATTGTCTTCCGCCGGCTGCCGCCGACGGCTGAGGCCGCGGGGGTGGGGGCCAGAATGGCAGCCACCGCTGCCCGACGGCGCCGCAACGCCAATCGCCACAACCGCTTACGCACGCCGCGCCATGGCGAAAAAGAAACCCTCGACGCCGACCAGCACGCCCACCGCGCGGACGCTCCGCGCCCAGGTCGTCGCGCTCGATCGGCAGATCGCCGCCGCGATCGCCGAGCGGGCCGACGCGGTCAGCCAGCTCGCTGCCTCCTCCAAAGCGGCTGCGTCCTCCAAAGCGGCTGCGTCACCGAAGACGGGCGACACCGGCGCGACGTCCATCAACGCCGGCCAAGGCCGAGTGACCGATGCGGCGATGGCCGCCGTGTTTCGCGAGGTCGTCGCCAGCAGTCGCTCGGCCGTGGAGGCGTTCCGTGTCGCGTATCTCGGCCCTGAAGACAGTTTCAGTCACCTGACGGCGATCGGCCTGTTCGGCGAAGCGAGCGACCTCGTGCCCGTCGCGACGATCCCCGCCGTGTTCGACGAAGTGGCCACCGCCGGTTGCGTCCGCGGTGTCGTGCCGCTTGAAAACAGCACGCACGGGCGGGTGACGGACACCCTCGAGGCGTTCAGCAAGACCGACGTGCAGATCTGCGGCGAGGCGCCCGTGCGGATCCGGCACTGCCTGCTGGGCCTGGGGCCGCGGTCGGCCATCAAGCGGGTCACGAGCAAGCCGCAGGCGTTGTCGCAGTGCAGCCATTGGCTGGCGGAGCACCTGCCGGGCGTGGAGACCGTCGCCGCGGCCAGCACGAGCGAAGCGGCCGCCCTGGCCGCCGAAGACGCCGCGGTGGGCGCTATCGCCAGCGAGCAAGCGGGCCGCCGGCACGGCCTGAAAACGCTGGCTCAGGGCATCGAAGACCAGCACGACAACATCACGCGGTTCGCCGTGATTGGCACTTCGCCGGCCGAGAAGACGGGCGACGACAAGACGGCGGTCATGTTCGAGATCGCCCACGAGCCGGGCTCGCTGGCCGACGCGATGGCCATCTTCAAGCGGCGGGGGCTCAACATGACGTGGATCGAGTCGTTCCCGATCCCGGGCAGCCGCAGCCGCTCGGACAGCGGCCGGTTTTTGTTCTTCGTCGAGCTGGAGGGCCACCAGATGGAGGCCCGGGTCCGCCGGGCGATCGATTCGCTGGCGAAAAAATGCGTGCAGCTGAGGGTGCTGGGATCCTATGCACGCGCGGCCGTGCTGGGCTAAACTCCCGAGCTTCACAGGGTTTCGGCCGTCCCAGCGGGGCCGCCGGACCGGTCATCCTCTCCGCTCGCGGCCTCCAGACTCCCTCGCTGCCTTGATCATCATCCTCCGCGAGTCGGCGACCGACGAGCAGATCACCAACCTGGTGGAGCGGGTGCAGTCGCTCGGCCTGCAGGCGCACCTAAGCAAGGGCACTTTCCGCACGGTTGTCGGCGTGATCGGCGACGAGGAGAAGATCCGTTCGGCGCCGCTCAAGGCGTTGCCCGGCGTGGCCGACGTGGTGGAAGTGCAGCCGGCGTTCAAGCTGGCGAGCCTGACCGCTCACCCGGCCCCCTCGGTCGTTGAGGTGGGCTCGAACGGTAACGTGGCCAAGTTCGGCGGCGGGCATGTTGGCATGATCGCCGGGCCGTGCGCGATCGAGTCGGCCGAGCGATTGGACGAGATCGCCGGGCAAATCAAGAAGGCGGGCGCCACGGTGCTCCGCGGCGGGGCCTACAAGCCCCGGACGAGCCCCTACTCGTTCCAAGGCATGGGCGAAGAGGGCCTGAAGGTGCTCCGCGAAGTGGGCGACAAGCACGGCCTGCCGGTCGTCACCGAGGCGATCGACCCGCGGCACGTGGAGCTGGTGGCCGAGTGGGCCGACATGATCCAGCTGGGCGCCCGCAACATGCAGAACTTTGTGCTGCTGACGGAGGTCGGCAAGACGAACAAGCCGGTGCTCATGAAGCGCGGCATGGCGGCGACGGTGAAAGACCTGATGATGTCGGCCGAGTACGTGCTCTCGCAGGGCAACCCGAACGTGGTGCTCTGCGAGCGGGGCGTGAAAGGCTTCGACAACGCGTGCCGCAACATGTATGACGTCGCCGCGGTTCCGCAGGTGAAGGAGCTGTCGCACCTGCCGATCATCGTCGACCCGAGCCACGCCACCGGCCGGCCAGAGCTGATCCCGGCGTGCGCCCTAGCGGGCGTTGCCGCCGGGGCCGACGGCGTGCACATCGAGGTCCACAACAAGCCGGAAGACGCCCTCTCCGACGGCCCGCAGGCGCTGCTGCCGGATCAGTACGCCGAGGTCGCCGGGCAGATCCGCAAGGTTGCCGAAGCGGTCGGCAAAACGATTTAGTGTTAGCCGCAGATACGCGTAGATGAACGCGGACACCGCCTGCCGGGGTAGCAGCCAATCCGCTGAACGACACGCCGATGGCTTCGCGAGTTCATCCAACACCACTCTCAATCAGCAACACGACGCGGCCGACCGAAACGCCTCCGCGTCTATCTGCGTTCATCCGCGGCTCGTTCATTGAGGCAAGAACATGCGTAAGACCCTGATCGCCGGTAACTGGAAGATGAACACCGATCGCGCCGCGGCGGTGGAGCTCGCCAAGGGCGTCGCCGAAGGCGCCGCCGACGTGGGCGACGTCGACCTGCTCGTCTGCCCGCCGTCGATCTACCTGACGGTCGTCGGCGAGGCGATCGCCGGCAGCCCGGTGGCCCTCGGCGCCCAGAACATGAGCTGCCAGGACAACGGCGCGTTCACTGGCGAGATCAGCCACGGCATGCTGACCGACATCGGCGCCGAGTACGTCATCCTGGGTCACAGCGAACGCCGCACGATCTTCGGCGAAACGGACCAGCAGGTCTGCGACAAGACGCACAAGGCGCTCGCCGCCGGTCTGGTGCCGATCGTCTGCGTCGGCGAGACGCTCGAAGAGCGTGAGGCCGGCAAGACGGCCGAGGTCATCGCGACGCAGTTCGCCGGCTCGCTCGACGGCGTGACCGAGGCCCAGATCATGAGCGTGGTGATCGCCTACGAGCCGGTCTGGGCGATCGGCACGGGCAAAGTCGCCACGCCGGAACAAGCCGAAGAGGTCCACGCCGACCTTCGCCGGCTGCTGGCCGATCGCTACACTGCGGAGATCGCCGAGGCGATTCGCATCCTGTACGGCGGCAGCATGAAGCCGGGTAACGCCCCGGAGCTGCTGTCGCAGCCGAACGTCGACGGCGGCCTGATTGGCGGCGCCAGCCTCAAAGCGGCCGACTTCCTCGGCATCGCCAAGGCAGGCTAGCAGAGCTGGCGGCAACGACAAACGCAGGGTGGCGTGGCTCTCACCGGGCCGCGGCCGCCTCGAAACCAAGGCCCAGCGGGGGCTTCGCCCCGCCCTGAGGCCACCTACCACAAGCAGCTGCGATGGAAGTCCTGATCCAACTTATTCTTGCCGCCATGGCGGTCTTCATGGTCCTGCTTGTGCTCGTGCAACGCGGGCGAGGCGGCGGCCTGGCGGGCGCCCTCGGAGGCGCCGGCGGCTCGAGCGCCTTCGGCGCCAAGGCGGGGGACACGTTCACGCGTATCACCGTGATCGCCGCCACCGTGTGGATCGTCACCTGTGTGCTGTGCACGTACTGGGCGAACAACCGTGACGACGCGTTCGGCGATGCCGGCGCGGCGATCGCGGCGCCGATCGCCAGCGAAACGGCAACCGATGAGGACGCCGGCGCTGGTGCTGGCGCGGCGTCCGCTGACGCCGACTCGGGCTCGGCCGACGACACTTCCGAGACCGAGTAAAAGGCGCCTCGCTCAGTGCTTATCAGCATGACGGGCTTCGGCGAGGGCCGAAGCGAATCGGCAGCGATCGCGGCGACGGCCGAGGTGCGGTCGATCAACAACCGACATCTCAAGATCAGCTATCGCTCCAGCGACGGCTATCATGGGCTGGAGCCTCAGGTCGAGAAGCTCATCCGCGGTTCGGTCCGCCGTGGCACGGTGCAGGTCAACGTCCGTGTCGCGCGGCAGAACGTCGCCGGCGACTACCGGATCAACAACGAGGTGCTGCTGAACTATCAGGAGCAGCTCACCCAGCTAGGCGGCGTTCACGCGATGCCGCAGGTGGAGCGACTGCTCGGGCTGCCGGGAGTCGTCACAACGCCGGACGCCTCGGTCGCCGATCCCGCGGCCGACTGGCCGACGATCGAAGCGGCTGTCGAAGCTGCTCTCGCCAACCTAGACGCGATGCGTCGCCGAGAGGGCGCCGCGTTGGCGGAGGATCTGTTGGCCAACACGCGAGCGATCGCCGAGCAACTCGGCGGCGTCGAGGTTCGGGCGCCCCTGGTTGCCGAAGACTACCGCGTGCGGCTCCACGAACGCGTCGGCCAAGCGGTCGAGAAGCTGGGCGTCTCGATCGAGCCGTCGGACCTGGTTCGTGAGATCGCGTTGTTCGTCGATCGCAGCGATATCTCCGAAGAGATCGTTCGCTTGCGGAGCCATCTCGAACAGTTCGAGGCCACCATCACCGCCGCCGAGGGCGCCGCGAACGGGTCCAAAGCAGACGGCGCCGGGCGAAAGCTCGAGTTCATCGCCCAAGAGATCGGCCGCGAGATCAACACGATCGGATCGAAGGCGAACGACACCGACATTTCGCGGCGTGTGGTTGAGATCAAAGCGGCGCTCGAACGCGTCCGCGAGCAGGTGCAAAACGTCGAATAGCGGCCGCGGTCGCCCGTTTGGCGCCGCCCGCCCCCGTTAGGGTCCGATTTATGCCCCAAGGCAAGCTGGTTGTGCTGTCCGGCCCGTCCGGCGTGGGGAAGTCGACGATCGTCCGGAAACTCCTCGATCGAGTCGGCGACCGTCTGCGGCTGAGCGTGTCCGCCACCACGCGGGCCCCGCGCCCCGGCGAGATCGACGGCACGGACTACCACTTCCTGGCGAACGACGAGTTCGCCAGACGGCGGGAAGCGGGCGAGTTCCTCGAGTGCATCGAGGTCTTTGGCCGGGGCCACTGGTATGGAACGCTGCTCTCTGAAGTAACGCCTAGCCTCAACTCGGGCGCCTGGGTACTCTTAGAGATCGATGTTGATGGCGCCGAGCGTGCGCTCGCGGCGTACCCCGAGGCGGTCAGCGTTTTTCTCACAGCCGCCGCCGACCCGGCGGAAGCCGTTGGCATCCTGAGAGAGCGGCTCGAGGCGCGCGGCACCGAGGACGCGGCGTCGATCGGACGGCGGCTAGAAGTCGCCGAGCGGGAGCTCGGTCGCTCCTCACAATACGAACACACGATCGTCAACGGCGGCCCGCAAGAAGGCGGCCTCGACTCCGCGGTTGACGAGCTTCACCAGTTGCTGGTCCGAGAAGGCTTGCCCGAATGATCGACGCGTTGAAAGAAGAAGAGATCGTCAACAAGGTTGGCGGCCGGTTCAAGCTATCGACGCTGATCCAAAAGCGCTTGGTCGCGCTCAACGGCGGCGCACGCCCGCTGGTGGACCTGGACACGCACGAGAAGATGGAGATCGCCGTGCAGGAGATCTTGCAGGACAAGATCTACCTCGACTCGTCCAACGAGGTGCGGATCACCGGCGAGGCGCCCGAGGCCTCGGCCCTCGAGTTCGACCTCGACAGCATCTGAACCGCTCGTGGCGAGAACGCCGGCCATGGCCTCGATTCTTGTTGGTGTGAGCGGCGGCGTGGCGGCCTACAAGGCCGCGTACCTAGTCAGCCGTCTGGCCCAGGCGGATCACGAGGTCCGCGTGGTGATGACCAACGCGGCCAAGTCCTTCGTTGGCGAAGCGACCTTCAGCGCTCTGTCGGGCCACCCGGTGATGAGCGACTCGTTCGACCTGAGCGAACATCCGCTCGGCCCGCATATTGAGCTGGCTCGCGAGGCCAATCTGCTCTGCGTCGCCCCGGCGACGGCCGATCTGCTCGGCAAGGCCGCCCACGGCTTGGCCGACGACCTGCTCAGCACGCTGCTGCTGTCGTTCACCGGCCGTGTGCTGATGGCGCCAGCGATGAACGCCGAGATGTGGGCCAAGCCCGCCGTCGAGCGGAACGTCGCCCAGCTGCGGGCCGACGGCGTGTACTTCGCCGAGCCGGGCGAAGGGTGGCTCAGCTGCCGCGTAAAAGGCGCCGGACGGATGGCCGAGCCCGAGGCGATCGCCGAGCAAATCGACAAACTGCTGCCAACCGGCAGAACCTGAACCGTGGCGGAGTAGTCCGACCTGCAGGCCGTCAACCGCGGCTCTGGACGAACCGCCCCCGCGAGACGATACTCTTGTAGACGATCCCCTGTAGCTCAGTTGGTAGAGCGAGCGGCTGTTAACCGCTTTGTCGCTGGTTCGAGTCCAGCCGGGGGAGCTTCTGAAAGCCGACCGTTGCCGGTCGGTTTTTTTTGCGCGCTAGCGGTAGGTCGGCGCCCGGCTTGGATCGGCGACCCGGTAGTCGGGCTCGTCGGAGGGTCTCAGCACGATCGGCGGCGGAGGAGATGGCTCCGCGGTGACGATCGGCGGGGCGGACGGCCAAGGCGATTCGATCGGCCGCGGCCTGCCCTCGGTCACGTAATGGATGACCGCGATGCCGACAAGCACCACCACTCCGGTAACTGCCGTTAAGAACCAGCCGACGCGGGTCGCGTCGTCGGTCGGGGGCGTTCCGTTGGTGGGTGGGGTCGGGTCGGTCGGCATCTGGCGGCTTCTCGCAGGCGCCCCAACGCGCGTCAAGCGCGATTCCGTGCCTGCCAACTCAGCCCTGGTGGACTAAGCCACTCGCTCCGCGACACGAAGCTTCGCGCTGCGAGCACGAGGATTCGTACCGACCTCGTCCGCGGTTGGCGTGAGCGGCTTGCTAGCGAGCGGTCGGAGTCGGTCGTCCTGACGAAACGCCACCTTTACCGCGCGATCCTCGAGCGAGTGAAAGCTGATGATCGCCAGCCGGCCGCCGAGCGCTAGTGTCGCGGGCAGCCGGGCGAGCGCCGTGTCCAGATGATCGAGCTCTCCGTTGACGGCGATCCGCAGTGCTTGAAAAGTCCGGGTCGCGGGGTCGATCCGGGGGTCGTAGTTCCGCGGCACGGCGCGCCGGATGATCGCCGCCAGTTCGGTGGCCAACTCGATCGGCCGTTCGCGTCGGCGTTCCACGATCGCCCGCGCAATCCGCCGGCTGCACCGTTCTTCGCCGTAGGCATAGATCAGATCGGCGAGGTGCTCCGCGCTCAGCCGGGCGATCAGTCGCGAGGCCGCCTCGCCGCTCGTCGGGTCGAACCGCAGATCGAGCGGTCCGTCGGCATGGAAGCTGAAGCCTCGCGCTCGATCTTCTAGCTGATCGCTCGACAGCCCCAGGTCGAGCAGGATGCCGTGGACCGTCTCAATGCCCGCCTCGGCGAGCACCTCGGGAACTTCGGAGTAGCTGGCGTTGGCCACCAGCACGGGAAGCCCCCGGAGAGCCGCTTCGGCCGCCTCCACCGCCGCCGGGTCACGATCGACAGCAACTATACGGCCCGTCGGCCCGACGCTCTCCGCCATCAGCCGCGTGTGCCCGCCGCCGCCTAGTGTGCCGTCGATCGCGGTCATGCCCGGCTGCAGAGCGAGCGCCTCAAGGCACTCGCGGGGCATCACAGGGACGTGAACAGTCGGCATGGCGTGGCGTCGGAGAGGGCAGGTGGCGGCTCATTGCTAGCCCGAGACCGCGGCGTGAGCAACGGGGCGGCGCCGCCCGTCGTCGGTTGCACGGAACTGGCCTACGATGCGGGGTCGCCCCCGACACCCGCCCGAGACACGATGTCCGCCGAAAACGACCCGCTGCTGTTCGACTATCAACTGCCACGCGAGCTCATCGCTCAGGAGCCGCTCGCCAACCGGGCGGATGCGCGGCTGCTGAAGCTCGATCGCGCGACGGGCGAGATCTCGCACCATCACGTCCGCGACCTGCCCCGCCTGCTGCGGGCGGGCGATCGGTTGGTGCTGAACGACACGAAAGTCATCCCGGCGAAGCTTGTCGGCCATCGGGCAAAGACCGATGGCGCCTGGCAGGGGCTGGTTCTCAACGTCGACCCAGACGGCGACTGGCGATTGGTCTGCAAGACACGCGGCACGCTCGAGGAGCGTGAGGCGGTGACGCTGACCGACCACGACGGCCGCGAGACGCTCAAGCTGTGGCTGCTCGATCGGCTGGAACACGGCCAGTGGCTCGCCCGACCCGAAAGCGATCGCCCGGCTCATGAGCTGTTGGCGGAGGTCGGCCGCGTCCCGCTGCCGCACTACATCCGCGGCGGCGTGATGGCGGACCCCGACATCGATCGCTATCAAACCGTGTTCGCCCGCAAGCCGGGCGCCGTGGCGGCGCCGACGGCGGGGCTGCACTTCACCAAACCCTTGTTGCGCGAGGTCGAACGCACCGGCGTCGCGTTCTCCGCCGTCACGCTGCACGTGGGGCTCGGCACGTTTCGGCCAATCAGCGGCAAGGCCGACGATCACGATATGCACGCCGAGTGGTGCGAGCTGAGCGACACAGCGGCGCGAGAGATCAACCACACCCGCACGACCGGCGGGCGGATCATCGCCGTGGGCACGACCGCTGTCCGCACGTTGGAGACCGCGGCCGCCGGCGCAACGGGCGCCGACGCCGTCGCCGCGTGCCGGGGTGACACCGATCTGTACATCCGCCCGCCGCACGAGTTCCGATCCGTGGACGGGCTGATGACCAACTTCCACTTCCCGCGGACCACGCTGCTGCTCTTGGTGCAGGCGCTAGGCGGTATCGAGCCCGTGCGGCGTGCTTACGAGGAAGCCGTGAGAGAGCGTTACCGCTTCTATAGCTACGGCGACGCGATGCTGATCGTCTGAGCCGAGCCGCGGGGGCGTGCCGTCACGAGCCCATCGCGCTGGTGAGCTCGGTCGCGGAGTTGTCGAAGCTATTGCCAGCGGCGTTCGACAACACCAGCACCGACGCGATGCACGCGCCGGCGATAAACGCGAGCACGACCGCATACTCCACCGTGGTGGCGGCTTCGTCGCTGCAGAGAAAACGCAAGACACGACGCATATCGTCGGCTCGTCTCTTCGGGTGGCGGGCTCGGCGTGGAGGAACAAGCGGCGGGCACGTCTCGCCCACCACCAGAAACGTATGCCGTCTCCCGCAGGTTGGCCGAGCACAAACGACAAGCGGCCCGCGAGACCGACGTCTCGGGGCCGCTGTGTATCGGTTTTGCCGCCTTTGGCGTCCGCAGACGTCGCCCGCGGTTCGCCCGGTTCAGGCCTGGAACGAGCTGCCGCAGCCGCAAGACTTCACGGCGTTCGGATTCTCGAACGTGAAACCCCGCTTCTCGATCCCGTCGTAGAAATCGACCGTGGTGCCATCCAGGTACAACGCGCTCTTTTTGTCGACGACGACAGAGACGCCGTGGCAGTCGAACTTGCTGTCGACTTTTTCGTCGTAGTTGTTGTCGAAGCCCAAGGCGTAGGAGAACCCGCTGCAGCCGCCGCCGGTCACGCCCACACGGAGCACGGTGCCCTCTTCGAGCTTCTGATCATCGACGATCCGCATAACCTCTTTGGCCGCGGTTTCGGTAAGGACAACGCCCATAGTTTCTTCTCTGATCTTGCCGGTGATAAATCGGCCGTCGCGGGCCCAACGCTCGCTCGAAGCCGCTGTCTGTTACCGCAAGTATAGCCATCCGGCCACCGGAGGGAACGGAAGCTGCCCCCGCAACGCTCGCATCGACGGAACGTCTGCCGCGGCTGAGACTTGCGCTATGCCGCGGTCGCCCCGTCGGTCGTCCCCACAGCAGCCCGCTCAGCCGCGTAGGCGGACGACGGCGTCGCCGAGGGCGGCGGCGGCTCGATCGATCTCGGCTTCGGTGGTGAATCGGCTCACCCCGAACCGCAGCGTACAGCGGGCCTCGTCCGCGGACAGACCGAGCGCCATCAGCACGTGGCTCGGCTCAGGATCGGCGGTCGAGCACGCGGCGCCACTGCTCATCGCGATCTCGGGCGTCTGCAGCATGATCGTCTCGCCGTCGACGCCGGGGATCCAAACGCTCAGGTTGCCGTCCAGCCGATCGGGTCTGTCGAGTGCCGGGCCGCAGATCCGCAGGTCGGCGATTCGTTCCCGCAGGCCGGCCGAGAGCCGGTCACGCAGCACGCGTCGCCGCCGACGCTCGGCGTCCATCTCTTCGCCGCACAACTGGACAGCCTTCGCGAAGCCGACGATGCCCGGGACGTTCAGCGTGCCGCTGCGCCGGCCGCGTTCCTGGCCTCCGCCGGTCAGCTGCGGCGCGAGGCGGACGATCGGATCCCGGCGCCGTACGTACAACGCGCCGACGCCCTTCGGGCCGTGCAGTTTGTGGGCGGTGAAGCTCATGAGATCGACCCCAAGCTCGCCGACATCGACCGGCAGCTTGCCGACCGCCTGTGTCGCGTCCGTGTGCAGCAGCACTCCGGCTGACCGCGTGTGCTGACTGATTTGGGCGAGCGGCTGGATGGCGCCGATCTCATTGTTCGCGACCATGACCGAGACGAGGCACGTGCTCGGGGTGATCGAGGCGGCCACCGCCGCGGGATCGATCAGGCCGGCCGCCGGCGAATCGTGTGGCGCCACCGACAAGAGCGTTACTTCGTAGCCGGCCGACGCGAGGCGAGCCAGCGGATCGAGCACCGCGCGGTGCTCGGTCGTCACGCTCACCAAGTGATCGCTCCGCCGGCGGGGCCGCTCGGCGACGCCCCGGATCGCCAGGTTATTGCTCTCGGTGGCGCCGCTGGTGAAGACGATCTCGCCCGGCTCCGCGCCGATCGCACGAGCCACGGTTTCCCGTGCGGCCTCGACCGCCTCGCGAGCCGATTCGCCGAAGCCGTGCACCACGCTGCCCGCGTTGCCGTAGTGGTCGCTGAACCACGGCAGCATTACCTCAACAACCCGCGGGTCGGTCCGCGTGGTGGCGTGGTTGTCGAGGTAGATCGGCCTGTCGGCCGCCGCGGCGATGGTCATACCCTTAGCGTAGTCGGCGGGCGGTCAGCCGAAGAGCGCACGAACGGCGATCTGAGACCAGCTCTCGTAGCCGTCGATATCACCAAGCACCGCTTGCACCGGCAGGAATCGAGCGTCTGCCAGATCGTCCTCGCGGGGCGTGACCCGAGGTTCGTCGACGTCGAACACGTGCACCACGCCCAGATGCACCCGACCGACGGCGGTCTCGTCGTCGTTGATCAGGCCCACCATCGACTCCCGGAACGCCGTCTCGATGGACACCTCCTCGGCGAGTTCACGCTCCAGGCCTCGGCGATAGAGGCCCGCATCGGCTGCGGCGACTTCGTGCGTCGCGTCCAGCGTGCTGATGTGGCCGCCAACGCCGACGCTCCGTTTCGCACGCAGCCGCGCCTCACCGCCTCCGCCGCCGCGTTGGTACGAGAAGACGCGGACTCCGCCCGCCGCATCGGTATGCCGCATCAACACGTAGGGGATCAATTGCTTGAACGACGGGTCGTCCTCCATCGCCCCGCGCGGCCGGTACGAGAGCCCTTCGCTCGCCAGCAGCGGCTTCAGGTACCGATCGACCTCGGGCGAGAACCCCTGAAAGTGGCCGATGGCGTGCAGCTCGCTTGTTGGCACGACGAGCACCTGCTCTTCGGCGACGGCGTCGGTGGCGGGCGTGGCGGTCATTCGGTGGGGCGTCCTTGCGTGAGCGGGGAGGGGGGACGAGTCGTGCGGCTTGAGGTGTGGGAACCGAGGGGGCGGCAGCCGGATCGGCTGCGGGGTCGCGAGTATAGCGGCCCCTTGGCGGAGGGTCGTCGGGCGCCGGGGCGGCATTGCCGGCGCTACCCTCACAACCAGCCCCCGAAACCCCATGACGCGACGCCCCGTTTGGCCAGCGTGCCGGGGTGCGGGACGTACCCTTTCCGCGGCCACTCTCCCCTGCCTGCGTTGCGCGATCCTATGAGCACCCTCCAGCGCGGCATCGCCGCGACGCCGTCCGTTGTCTCGAGCCTGCACCGCGTGTTCGACGCGGTGGCGATCGCCGGCGTGTCGTACCTCGCCTCCCGGCTCACCCCCGCGGGCGGCGACGCCGGCTACTCGTTGGTCAACGAATGGATCGGCGTCACCGCCGCGGCGATTGTCGGCTTCCACGCCATCAGCGAGCTGACCGGCGTGTACCGCAGCTGGCGCGGCGCCCGCCTGCGGGGCGAGCTCGGCTGCCTGGCCCTCACGTGGACGTATACCGTCGCCGCGTTGCTCGGACTAGGTTTGGTGACCGCGTACAACGCGCGGTTCACTTACGACACGAAGATCGTGTGGATCATCGGCACGCCGGTGGCGATGCTGCTGCTCCGCTCGCTGCTCCGGCTGGTGCAGCGACGCCTGCACTCGGAGGGATGGAACACTCGCCGTGTGGCGATCTGCGGTGTGAACGAACTCGGCGTGCAGCTCGCGCGGAACCTGAAGAACGCGCCGGAGCTGGGGCTCAACATCGTAGGCTTCTACGACGATCGGGCGAAAGAACGCCGCGACGGCGAACGTCGCAACACCGCCGGCAAAGGCGCCAACGAAAACTCGAGCAAGGGCCCCAGCAAGAACGCCACCACGGACGACGACCGCAACCGCGGCGCGGATCGCCGCACGGCCGGCGAGATCAGCGCCGCGCGGAAGGTGGCGGTGCCCGCCGACCTGGGCGAGATCACAGGCGGCGTGAGCGAGCTGCTCGTCGCGGCGCGGGCCGGCGAGATCGACACCGTCTACCTCACGTTCCCGATGCGGGCCGAGGCCCGCCTCCGCGACCTGCTCAACAAGCTGGCCGACACCACGGCCGACGTGTACATCGTGCCCGACTTTTTCGTGTTCGAGCTGCTGCACGCGCGGCTGACCAACGTCGGCGGCCTGCCCGCCGTCAGCATCCACGAGAACCCGCTCTACGGCATCGACGGCCTGCTGAAGCGGGCGGCCGACGTGGTCTTCTCCACGCTGATGCTGATCGCCCTGTCAGCGCCGATGGCGGTCATCGGCGCCGCGGTCAAGCTCACGAGCCCGGGCCCCGTGTTCTTCCGCCAGAAGCGCTACGGCCTGGACGGCCGCGAGATCCTCGTGTGGAAGTTCCGCAGCATGCGGAACGATCGGTGCGACGGCGGCGACGCCGGCACAACGGTCAAGCAAGCCACCAAGAGCGACCCGCGGATCACGCCAATCGGCGCGTTCCTCCGCAAGACGAGCCTCGACGAGCTGCCGCAGCTGTTCAATGTTATCGGCGGCTCGATGAGCCTCGTCGGCCCCCGGCCGCACGCCTCGGCCCACAACGAGGAGTACCGCACGCTGATCGACGGCTACATGCTCCGCCACAAAGTGAAGCCGGGCATCACCGGCCTCGCCCAGGTGATGGGCTTCCGGGGAGAGACGGAGACGCTGGACAAGATGGAGGGCCGCGTCCGCTACGACCACGAGTACATCCGCACGTGGAGCTTCTCGATGGACCTCGAGATCCTCTTCCGGACGCTGTTCGTCGTTTTCGGGCAGAAGAACGCGTACTGAGTCGGCCGGTTTTCAGTTCGGCCGGCTGAAGTCCGATACGACCAGCGTGATGGTTGTATCGATCAGGCAAACTGTGCGGCTGGCGTTGCTAGCGTTGCCCTCGCTGGCGATGTTCTCGCTCGCGACCGCGGACACGCGCGCCGAAACGCCACGCCGACTACCGCCGCCCGTCGCCGCCGATCCCTGCACCGAAACGGTCTACCCCGTTACGGCTGCGTCGTACTTGACGCCGGCTTCGTTCGACGAGCCGGCGCCGATCGTCGAGAGCCTGCAGCCGGTCGCGCTGGAGGCATCGCTCGAGCCTCCGCAGCTCGCGAGCGGACCGGACTACGAGCTCGGGGCGCTTTTTGACAAGGGCGTGTTCATCCGCTCCACGGACCTCGAGGAGCGTCCCACGGCGCTGTACATCGGGGCCCGCTTCCAGCTGCGGCACACGGCGTTCACCCGCGACAATGAAACCTGGACCGACCAGGCCGGCGTCACACGCACGATCCGCAACCGCAACAACTTCGACTCGGAGCGGCTGCGTCTGAACCTGTCCGGCACGGCGCTCGACCCGAACCTCACGTACTACATCATCTTCGACGGCGACGCCGACGGCGGGTCAAACGTCGACCAGCTCGCGTATATCTTTACCTACGAGATTGCGCCGCAGCTGAAGGTCCGCATGGGCCGCTGGAAGGCGGCCAGCGACCGCGAGTGGCTGATGTCGTCGCGGTTCTTCCGGATGGTTGATCGCTCGCTCGCGACCGAGTACTTCCGCGCCGGCTTCACCGACGGCGTGTGGCTGCTGGGCGACCTGGGCGACGCGTGGCACTACGAGGCTTCGCTCACCAACGGCCTCCGAACCTCCACCCGCCGGGCGTTCGACCTGGACGATAACTTCGGCGTCGCGGCGACGTTCTACGTCGACCCGCTCGGCTCGTACGGCCCCGGCGAGCAAGACTACGCCTACCACTGCACACCGGTGGTACGACTCGGCGGCAGCGTGGCGTTCGACAAGTCGGACGATCGCAGCGACGCCGGCTTCCCGCTCGGCGACGACGGCTTCCTGCGTCTTTCGGACGGCACGCGGCTAAGCGATGTCGGCGCCCTCGCGCCGGGCGTGCGACTGCTGGGCGACCGCGTGCTCAAGGGCTCAGTCGATTGGGGCGTGAAGTACCGCGGCTGGAGCTTCTCCGGCGAGTACTTCGTCCGCAGCATCCACGACCTGGTGGCCGACGGCGCGCTGCCCGTCGAAGAGCTGTATGACTACGGCTTCCACGTCGCCGGCGGCGTCTTCCTACGGCCGAAGCGGTTCGACGTGAACGCCCGCATGTCGCAGGTGTCGGGCCTGTTCGGCGACGGCTTCGAGTACTCGCTGGGCTGCAACTACTACTGGGGCAACGGCAAGCGCGATGGCAAGCTGGCCGACCGCGTGAACAAGTGGTCGTTCGACGTGGCGGAGATCAAGGGCAGCCCCACGAGCAGCACCCCGGCCGACTACCTAGCGGGCGACGACGGCGTGATGTTCCGCACGCAGGTGCAGATCGGATTTTGACGGGGGGTGGCCGGAAGCCGTAACGGCTGCGAAGGCGATGTGTGCCTCCGGGAGTTGGCTACGCTGCTCGCTACTCAGGAAGGTCGCTCATTCGCGTTTAGCGACGACCCGATGGGCTGCGTAGAAGCGACCGCCGTTTGGCGGATTCTCGCACGAGCTAACCTGCCGAGGTGACGGGCACCGACGCGAGTTATTCGCGGGTGGATCCCGCCGCGGGCGAGGCACCCGACGGCGCGAAGTAAGTCGTCCGACGCGCATGGCTCTCGTCGTCTGCCCGACTCTTACGATCGGCCGGCTTCAATTGATTCCGCGAAGCCCCGCGGTTCTAATACTGGCGTTACCTGCAGTTTCTAATTGGGATTACCCGTTAGCTACTCGTCTCAGTAGGGTCGCCCATTATTGCCCCATCCCGTCCACAGCCACATCCCACGCGACGCACCTCTCGAATAGCAGATGGGACATTCGGATCGTGTAGCAGCGCTTCGACCCAAACAAGCGTTTGCACGACAAGGACTCCAAGCCATGAACACAAACAAACTCCTCTTCATCACCACTCTCTGTATCGCTTCGGCCGCGACTAGCCTCTCTGCCAAGGAGCGCGAGCCTGTTCAGGTCACCGAAGAGAACTATCCTCGGGTAGAGACCCAGCGGCAGATGGCCATCACGCAGAGAGATGCCGGTGGGGTCAACAAGTTTCTGCACAAACGCGCCGTGCCTAGCGTTGATAAGCAGCCCGTCATCCGGATGAACCGAGACACGCTCTACTCAATGGCGATTGTGGACGCCTCGAAAGGGGCGTCCGTGATCCTGCCAGATGCCAGAGGGAGGTACATTTCGCTGATGTATCTGGACGAGAACCATCGCGTCTACGATATGGTCTATGAACCCGGCCAGCACGAGATCCCCGCTCATACGGACCACATGTACGCGCTCGTCCGCATCGGCATCCGATCTGGGGACTCCGCGGACCTCGCAGCAATTCACAAGCTGCAAGACAAAATCGAGCTTCGGGCAGAGAGCTGCATGCCGCTCGTGCCGGTGACTTTCGATAAAGCGTCCTACGAGAAGACTCACCATGGAATACTCAGAAAGTTCGCGGAATCCGGCCTGCTCGACACCGAACGAATGTTTGGCACCGAGGACTACGTGGATCCGGACCGATACCTGATGGGAACCGCCATCGGTTGGGGCGGAGCGACGTGGAAAGATAATATCTATCAATTCTCGCAGTTCTTCGAAGGGTTCGACGAACGCTCCACGACATTCGAAGACCCAAACAACACCGGAGGGTTCTGGTCGATCACGGTGTACAACAAGGACGGCTTCATGTTCGATGAAGTCGCCAACGTAAATTCTGAGACCGCCATCAAGAACGACGACGGAACGTATACCGTGCGTTTTGGCTGCGAAGGAGCGGCAAACAGCATCCCGATCGAGAACGAAACAGGAAGCTGGAACGCAGCCATGCGGCACTACACCCCGTCGGGGGCTGTGATTGACGGGAAGATCGTTCCCATGGAAACCATCGAAGTCGTCGAATAGAGCCGGATGTCAGTGAACCCAAGAAGGGTCTATACGGCGACTCGTGGCGAGACAGGCCTGTGAAGAAGGCATAAAATGCGTCGTAGGCAACGTCGCTCCTCTCTGCGCCTGACGTGATAGGTGCTTCCCAGCGGTCCCGTCTCGGTTGCGGCAACTCGTACAGTTCGGCGACTTCTTTGGCTACCGTGGATGGAGCAGTTTCGGCGGCTTAGCGACCCGCTGAATCCGCGTCGGCCAGCTCAACCTCGGCGACTTCTGGGTGGCTCGGGCAGCCCGTTTGAGGGCGACTGGCAGGTAACCTGTCCGCTTCGCTAGCGCGCACAAGAGGCGTTGTACTCGGCGCCAAGCCGTGTGCGGCCACTCCGCCCCGGCGTGGAGCGTCGACCTGCGACACCCTAACGCTCGGTACGCTCGCGTTGTTGCCTTGCCGCTCGCACCAGCCCAACGAACTCTGCGCGGTCGCCGTGGCGGTCTTCGCCAACGCTTGCCTCGGACCGCTCGATGACGGCCTCGTACGACGCGGCGCCCCGGTGCGGTGAGTCCCGCAACAGCAGGCCGAACTCGGCGACCGCCGACGCGAAGCGGAAGTCGGCAGACGCCGTGTCGTTACCCTTCCCGGCGTCGATGAGCGGGAACTCGAGCTTGGTGCTCACGTCGCCGTCGGGCTGCTTGTAGCGAATCTTGAGCGTCAGCAGCTCTGGAGATGGCTCTCGTCCCCCTGTCGTCTGCCCCCTGCTCTCTGGCTGCTCCGCCTGGTACTTCAGGTCGTCGATCGTTCCTTCACCCGCCTCGCCCGCGGGCACGACCTCGTACAACGCCGTCACCGTGTGCCCGGCGCCGATCTCGCCGGCGTCCTTCGTGTCGTCGTTGAAATCCTGGGCGGCCATCACGCGGTTCTCGTAACCGATCAGCCGGTAGCGGGCCACGTGCTGCGGGTTGAACTCGACCTGCAGCTTGACGTCCTTGGCGATCGTCACCAGCGTGCCCGACATCTGCCGCACGAGCACGCGGTGCGCCTCGCGGTCGGAGTCAATGTAGGCGTAAGTCCCGTTGCCCTTGCCGGAGACGGTCTCCATCATCGCGTCGTTCAGGTTGCCCCGGCCGAAGCCGAGCACCGACAGGAAGACGTCGGTCTCTCTTGCCTTCGTCTCTACGAGCTCGGCGAGCGCCTCCGTCCCCGTCAGGCCGACGTTGAAGTCGCCGTCGGTGCAGAGCAGCACGCGGTTCACGCCGCCCCGGATGAAGTTCTGCTCCGCCAGGTCGTAGGCGAGGCGGATACCGGCGCCGCCTGCCGTCGAGCCTCCCGCACGCAGGTCATCGAGCGCCCGGAGAATCGTCGAACGCTCGGCGCCCGACGTGCTGGGCAATGCAACGCCCTCGCTCGACGCGTACACGACGATCGCCACCCGGTCGTTCTCGCCGAGCCGCCGCGTGAGCCGCTTCAGCCCCGCCACCAGCAGCGGCAGCTTGTTGGCCCGCTGCATCGAGCCCGACACGTCGACGAGGAACACGAGGTTCGACAGGGGCCGCTGATCGGCCTCGACCTCGCGACCCTTCACGCCGATCCGCACCAACCGATGCCGCGGCGCCCACGGGCACGGGGCAGCCTCCATGCTGGCGGCGAACGGCGCCTCGTCATCGACCGCGGGACCGGCGTAGTCGTACTCGAAGTAGTTGACGAGCTCTTCGATCCGCACCGCGTCCTTCGGCGGCAGCCGCCGCATCTGCTGCAGGTGCTGCCGGACGTTGGCGTAGCTGGCTGTGTCGACGTCGATCGAGAACGTGCTGAGCGCCTGCTCGCCCCGCGGGACGACGAACGGGTTCTCGACGATCGGCTGGTAGCGATCGCCGAGCGGCTGAGGCTCGAACCATCGCCGATCGTTCTGCACTGCGAACCCGCCGTTGGGGCCGGCGCCCTTGGTCCTATCGACCCGCCCCAACCTCCTTTCAAGGGAGGGCTGCGAAGTCGGGGTGCCGACTCGGCCCCTGAGCATCAGCTTGTCGGTCGGTGCGGGGGAGGCCGGAGCGTAGGCCGTCGACGGCGTGCCTAACTGAACGCCCGAGCGACCCGCCGCTGCACGCGACGGCCCGGACGCGAAAACCTGCGGGGCAGCGGCCGTTGCCGGCGCGGCTTCCTTGCCGTCGAAGACGGTGATCGCGTCGACGCCGAACGACATCGGCGCCTCGGCTGCCGCTGCAGGTGCTGTGGCGGGTTCCACGGGCTCTGGGGCCATCGCTTCCGACGATGCGACACGACTGCTCAACGAGCCACGCTCAACAGGAAGCGATTGTGTTTCCGCGACGCCGCTGCCCGGGGCCACTTCGGAAAAGGGCGAATCCTCGACGGGCAAAGGCTCACCGGGCGAAGGCGCGGACCGTGTAGCAGAGAACGTCGACCCGAAGTTGGGCGCGGGGTCGCGTTTGCTGACCGAACGCGCCGGGTTGCCCACTTGTGGCAATAACAACGCCGTCGAGACGCCGACCACCAGGCACGCCGCCGCGGCGAAGGCGCCCAACCGCCGCCAAGAGAAAGACCGCTCGACCGCCGGTGTCGCCTTGGCCCGGTCGAGGATGACCGCTTTGAGATCGGGCGGCGTCTCTCCGCCGATCGCCTCGGCGAGCAGCCGATCGGTCACGGCGTCGTGAAGGTCGGTGTGCGGGTCGTCATTGGTTCGTGATTCGTCGGACATGGTGTCCCTCACTTTCGCATTCGTGGCCAATCGGCCTCAGCCGTCGGCGGCAGCCGGCGGAGGGTTGTTGAATCAAACGTCCGTCGGCTTCCGCCGACGGCTGGGACTTGTTGCGACGCGTTAGGTCGCCGTGCGCATCGTCCGCTCGACACAGTCGCGTAGCACCGCCCGGGTACGCCTGAGCAGCGACTTCACGCCGTCGGCCGTCATGCCGAGCGACTCGGCGATCGCGTCACGGCTTGCCCGCTCGCGGTAGTGTCGATCGATCGCTTGCCTCGCCCGGCCCTCGAGCGTGGCGACGCAGCCGCGCAGCGCTTCGACCTGCTCGTCCCAGCCGTCGGACGTACGCTGGGCCCACACCTCGTCAGCTGCGTCGTCGTCGAGGAGCGCCACCTCGCGTTTCGTCTTGCGACGCAGCGAGATCAGCCGGTTCCGCGCCGCGGTACGCAAGTACGCCGACGTGTGAGCGTCGGTCCGTTGCTCAAACCCGGTCCGCGCGACGGAGAGGAACACCTCCTGCGTGAGGTCGTCGGCCTCCGCCGGCCGGGCCCCGAGGTACCGCAGGTACCGCCAGATCGCCGCCTGGTGCCGCTCGACCAACCGGCCGAGGTCGAGCTCGCCCACTTCGGCGCTCGCCGCCGCGGCCGCTTCCACCTCGGGGTGCGTGTCGGACGACTTTGTGGTGGGGGTAGCGTCCATACACAGCGGCTGGGTGACAGCGTTCATGCCGCCCTAGCGAACGGGATCATCGCGAGGGTGCAGCCGTCTCCGAAAAAAGTCGCGGCTCATGGGCGGGGCCCTGCCCCGCAAGTCAATCAACCAGCAGGAAACCGGCCCAGAACAGGGGGTGCGAGGCGTCGAGCGGCGTGCCGCCCGCTTCTTCGACGATCTTGGGCTCTCGAGCGATGTCGAGGCGCCGTTCTCGCGTCAGCTCGACCGCTCGGCACCAAGCCTCCCGCGGTTCGAGCGATCCCAGTCCGACGACCATCTCTGCCAGAAGCGTCCGCTCGATGAGCCCGCCCGTCGGCCACTGCGACAGCAACACGGTCCTCGTGCCGGGGGCCCGCAGGCCGCAGACGGCGAGGAACACCTCGTCGCCAACACGGCGTTGACCGCGGCGCCGCGACCGCAACGCCGCCTGCAGGCTCTCGGCTCCGGTTCGCACGCCTCCGAGCAACGCGACCCGGGGGCCTTCGGCCGGCAGCCGGCCCCAGTCCGCCAGCGTGGCCGCCTCGCTGCGTGACCTCGGAAGCAGTTCCAACGCGAAGGGGGCGTCGACCGTCAGGGCCTGTTCGGCGCCGAACACGACGGCGTCGGCGACAACCCGCAGCGCCTCGGGCGACCCCGCCGGTTTGGACCCGATCACGACGGCTCCCGGCGCCAGCGTGGCGACAGCGTCGAGCTTGGTCACACGGTTGTCCGAGTTATCGACCACGGTCGTGGTAAGCGGTGACCGCGGCGTCGGCGGCTGGAGCGCCCAGCCGACGGTCGGCGCCAGCCGTGGCGGCCCGCTCTCCATCAGGGTCTGCGGTCCTGCTTCGCCACGGTCGATGATCACGGCGTTCCACGGAGCGTGCCACAGGAGCCCATCAGGGACGATCGTGAGCCGCTCGGTCGCGAGGGCTTCCGCCGGCGCCTCGCCGAATAGCTGCTCGCCGAGCGATGCCGCAGGCTCGCGCCACGTCTCGTCCAACAAGGCCTCGGCGGTCCATTGCTGCTTGCGTCCCGTCCGGACAATCGCGCCGAGCAGATCGACGAGCGTGTTGCGGACCTCCTTCGTCCGCCCGGCGCGCCAGCTCCGCGCGCGGCCGGCGACGAGCGAGACACCGTAAACGTCCTCGTCATCGACACGAAACGCGATCACGGCCTCGCCTTCGAGCACAGCATCGTTCAGGTCTTCCGGTAGAGACGGGGCCGCCACGAGAGGCGTGTCGCCTCGCGACACGGCGATCTGCCGGATCAGTCGCTCGCGGGCGGTGAGGGTCTGCTCCCATCCTCGGGCGGCTTCGGAACCGACGGTCTCCGCGTTGAGCCTCACACGGAGGCGATCCGCTTGGTTCTGCCAGTCGGCATACACGCGCCAGCGATCGAGCAACGTGCCCTTCGCCACGATCGCGTCGTTGCCCAACGGCTCCGCCGGACGCTCCAAGAGGCGCCGCAGGCTGGCGACGCGCCCGCCGAACGGCAGCGCGGCGAGCCAGCGGCGCCGCGACTCGGCGTCGATCACACGGAGCATCTGCTCGTCGTCACGTCGCGCGACGGCGGCTGCGAACCAGTGCCCGAACGCCTCGGTGGCGGGCTCGCTCATGGCGGCGACGCTGTCGAGCGGGTCCTCGCGCCAGTCGACTCCGGACGGGTCCGCGAGCAGCGTGGCGTAGACGTCGGTCGCTAGACGCGGCGACAGCCGCCCGCTCTTCACCTGTTCGCTGGCCAACGCGACCCGGAAGCGGCGTAGCGAGAAGCTGGCGTTGGTTCGCAGCATCTCGCCAACCTGCGACGCTTCGCGGCCCGACTGCAACGCCGCCGTGACGGTGAGCGGCATCACCTCGACCCGCAAAGGCCCTCGCGCGGCGACGCGGTTGCGGCCGAAGACGCCGTCGAGCAGTCGGCTCGCCTCGGTCGTGCTCTGGCTCGTCAGCAGCGATTCGGCCATCGCCATGCGGGCGAGGATCGCCGCTTCATCGAAGCCGCGTTGTGTCGCCCAAAGTGCGAGCGGCTCGAGCAGGCTGAGCGGACGCGCCTCAAGCGACAGCTGCAGCCCGTGGGCGAGCCGCAGCGACTCGGTCACAACGAGGTAGTCCTGGAAAGCGACCCCGGCGAGGATGGCTTCCCGCAGCAGTTGCGGCGCGGAAGCATCGCCCGCGGTAAGGGCTATCCGCCCTCGCACGAGCAACGCGAGCGGCGTGAGCGGGTAGTCTAACTGCCCGCCCAACAGCGTGCAGCGTTGCAGCAGCGGCGCCGCGGCCTTGCTGCGGCCTTGCGACGCCGCGGCAACGCCCTGCCACAGAGACACCCACGCGTCCGACCAGGGCTTCCTCGGCGCGAGTCCGCCGCGGGTCACGGCGTCGTTAACGGCGCGTTGCCGTGCGTCGTGCTCGGCGAGCGGGCCGAGGATCTGTCCGCGGCGGTAGATCGCCCATGCGATAGTGCGTGAGACCTCCATGGCGTCGATCTGCCAGAGCTGCGCCTGCTGAACGACGCCTCCCTGCTGCGTCTGCTGCGAGTTGTCGAGCCGACCGATCGTCGCCAGGAAACTGGCGGGCGGGTCGCAGTAACGCGGCCCGCGGGGTGAGACGGCCCAGGCGGGAAGGCGGCGTGCGAGGCTGATATCTTCGCGCACCGGCAGGTCCAGCCGCACGGTCTGCAGCCAAGCGCGATTGGCCAAGAACAGGTCGAGCGCCTGGTCGAGCTGCGCTAGCGCCGCCTCGTAAGATCGCTGGCGATAGAACGTCTCGCCGAGCATGGTGTGGTAGCAGATCGAATCGATCCACCGCGCTTGCACGGTGCGGACCGCGCCACGCAGCTCCGCTCGGAAGCCGCGCTCGGCCCGATCGATCCGGGCGCCGTACAGCTCGTCGAGCGTGGCGAAGTAGCTCGGCCCCGGGATCGAGCGGCCACGCTGAGCGTCCGCGGGCCACGCAGCCAGAAGCGGCAGAAGCAGGGCGGCGGCGGCGAGACGCGGGCTCATCCTTCAAGCCTACCCGCCCACGAGCGCCGCTGTCGCTGCCTGCGCAGGGAGGGCGGCGGACGGCTGCTGGCGCCGCTGGTGTGACTTTTCTGTGACGGTCAGGCCGATTGTGTGGAGTTTTACGTCTGCGACGACGATACCGACTGCAACGGCCGGAATGCCGCGCGGACGCCTATGGGTGGGCGACCGCAAGCCTCCACGGCTCACGATCTAGCGGAGACACACTGGCGATGACCAAGAGCAAGCACGCCCCGACCGCCTACGGCTTTCTTGCCGCGCTCCTGATCGTCGCCTGCGCGGCGCTCACCGGCTGCCAGACGGACATCGCCGGTCAGACGCTGCCCAGCCCGTATCACCTGACGGACGACGTCCAGTACTACGCGCCGGGGCCGGAGTTCAAGCTCGCCAAAGAAGCGGCCGCTCTGAAGGAGCAGTCCGAGGCGATCAAGAGCCAGCGGCAGTACTGAGCCGGCGTTGCCCGGATCAAAGCCGTCGCGGAAGGCGAACGCGAACGCGCACGAGCGTGGCGGGGTCGCTCCGCCGTGAATCACCCGGCCTGGGTGACCCGACGCCACGCGCGACGAGCGAGCGAGACGGCCCGCGGGCGCCACGCGAGCGGCGGGATATGCGTCAGCCGTGTGGTCGATTGCAGCGAGGTGCGGAACCGCGTCTTGTAGCTCTCCGAGCCTACGCCCAGGTCGATCGACTCGTCGCCCAGGTCGAACGCCCGCTCGATCACGCGGCCGAACAGCACGGCGCCGCTTCCCTTGGGCGCCGACGGGTCGTAGCCCATCCGCAGGCCCAGGGTCCGGCCGCCGCAATGGTACCCGTAGAAGAACGCAGCCGGGCCGCCGTCGACGGTCAGCAGGTGCAGGTCCAGCATGCCCAGGCGGGCGGCTTGCTCATGAGCGTCTCGCACCATGGGCTGCACCGCGGCGTTGCAGATGGTGTTGCCGGTGCGCGACGTCGCCTGCCAGGTGACACGCGAGATCGCCACGCAGTGGTCGAACAGATCCCAACGCGGATCGCCGCCGCCGTGGCCGATCGGCTCCGGCCGGTAGTGCAGATGCTCCACAACGCCCGTCCGATCGAGCTGACGCCGCTGCCGGCGTAGCTCGTGCCGGGTCTTCGACGACCGCGTCGAAAGGTAGGAGTCCCAGTCGGCGAAGCTGCCGCAATCGATGACGGACGTCTGCCAGTCGTCGCTCAGCTCGGGTTCGAGCCCGACCAGCCGCATCGCCCGTTCGGTCCGGCCGTGGTCGTGATCGTGGTGGGCGGTCCAACGGGGCTCGAAGACGTCCCAGGTGCGGGGCGTGTTGGCGATGTGTCGCATCGCCAGGGCGAGCGTGGCGGTGGCGAACCGGCCGATCGGTCCGAAACTGGCGCCCCACTCGTCGAGCGGGTAGGTCAGCACGGTGACGGGTCCAAGGTGGCCGACCTCGTTCTGCTCGCACAGCGGCACGATGCCGATCGGCTTGCCCTCGCTCCGAACGATCAGCACCCGCAGGCGGCGTCCCTTGCCCTGGTGACGCCAGTATGCGGTCAGCCACTCGAGCGTCTGAAAGAACGTGGCGCCGGGCGTTTCAGCATGCAGCGCCGACCACGCTAGGTGGTACGACTGCAGGTCTTCGATCCGGTTGACCTCGACAACGTCGGTGCAGCTCATCGGCTTATCGACCCTGTGTGGAGAGAAGAGGTTGCCGGTCGCCTCTGGGGGAGGGTTGGCGCCGGTTGCCAGCCGATCGGTTGCAACCGGCGCGCCCGCCGCCGAGTCGCCGGCCGATGCGGCCGCGCAAACGCGACCACCCGGACCACCCGCCCGAAGTGTGTGGTGAACGAGCGACACGTTGCGTCGGGTAGACAAGGAGGGAGAGCGGCGTGTGGCGCCGCCGCCACGCTGGCGCGAGTTTTGGTAGCCTGCGGGCAACGCGCGGCGATCCCGAGCACGAACGCCGGGCACGATCACACGAGCCGGGCACGATCACACGAGCCGGGGGGCCAACGCCCGGGAGAGCAATCGCGTGGGGGCACCGACGAACGACAATCTGGCGACGAATTCTTGCGACTCCCTCGAGGACGCGATCCTGCTGGCGGACCGGCGGATGGTGCTGGCCACCGCCGGCGGCGGCAGCGGCGCGATCGCTCGGCTGCTGTCCGTACCGGGAGCGTCGGAGACTGTCTTGCAAGCGGTGGCCCTGCAAGCCGAGCGGGCGATGACCGACTGGATCGGCAACCGACCGCCGCAGTTCTGCTCGGAGGGAACCGCGCGGGCGATGGCGGTCGCCTGCTGGCGACGCGCCCAGCAGCTCGCCGACAACGGCGAGGCCGAACACTGCGTGGGCGCCGCCATCACGGCTAGCCTAGCGACGACTCGCCCAAAGCGGGGCGACCACCGCCTGCACGTGGCGGTGCACACCGACGACAGCACCCACGCGCTGAACATCGTGCTGGAGAAGGGCGACCGCTCGCGGGCGGACGAAGAAGCGATCGCCTCGAGGTCGGTGCTCGCCACAATCGCCGACGCCATCGGGGCCAAGCCGATGGACCTGAGCCAAACGCCTCCGGGGATGACGGTGACGGCCCGCTCGCAGGCGGCGCCGAGCGACTGGCAAGACCTGCTCGCGGGCCAGCGCCGCTCTGCCGCTGTGCGGCTCGACGCGGACGCGCCGCTCCGCGTGCTGCTGCCCGGCTCGTTCAACCCGCCGCACGCGGGTCACGAGCGGATGGCGGAGATCGCGTCGCAAACCGTCGGGGCCCCAACGGTGTACGAGCTCGCCGTGACGAATGTCGACAAACCGCCGCTCGACTTTTTGGAGATCGCGGATCGGCTGGCGACGCTCTGCGAAGCGCCGGTGCTGCTGTCTCGCGCGCCACGGTTCATCGACAAGGCCCGGCTAGCGCCCGGCTGCACATTCGCAGTCGGGGCAGACACCATCGCGCGGCTGGGCGACTCCCGCTACTGCGGGGGTGACCCGGCGGTCCGCGACGCCCAGTTCGAGGAGATCGGCGCCCTCGGCTGCCGTTTCTTGGTGTTCGGTCGCAACTTCGGCGCGGGCTTCCGCACGCTCAACGATATCGACCTGCCCGCGGGACTCGCTCAGCTCTGCACGGGCGTGCCGGAGGAGGACTTTCGGATGGACGTCTCGTCGACAGATCTGCGTGGCTGAGCGGCCTGCCAACTTTGCCACGTGGTATATCCCCCCGAAAGGTTGCGGACCTCGGGGAACCCGCTCTGGAGCAGAATCCGGGCGGCGAGGTACCCACGCATGCCCACTTGGCAGTACACCACGAGCGGTCGGTCGTCGGGCACGTCGTCGAGCCGGCCGCGTAGCTCATCGACCGGCACGTTGATCGCTCCGTTGATAGCGCCACGGTCAAACTCAGCCGGGGTGCGGACGTCGATCACCGCGACGTCGTCATCCAACGCGAGTTCTGCGGCATGGACGACCGGGTGGTCGCCCCGCACCACCCCGGCGGCGATGAACGCGACTATGTTCACCGGGTCTTTCGCCGACCCGTACTGCGGCGCGTAGCACAGCTCGGACTCTTCGAGGTCGAAGACGGTCATGCGGGCTTGGATCGCCATCGCGATCACATCGATCCGCTTATCGACGCCACGGCCTCCAACCGCCTGGGCGCCCAAGACCTTCCCCGAAGTCGGGTTGAACAGCAGCTTGAGCGACAGCTTCTCGGCGCCCGGGTAGTAGCCGGCGTGATCGGGCGGGTGGGCGTACACCTTCTCGTAGCGATAACCGGCGGCTTCGCACGCGGCCTCGTCCAGGCCGGTCATCGCCACGGTGCGGTCGAAGAAGCCGACAATGGCGGTGCCCTGCACCCCACGAAACGTGCTCTCGCGGCCGAAGCACGCGTCGGCCGCGAGGCGGCCCTGCCGGTTGGCCGGCCCGGCCAGCGGAACCCGCGTCGGCTTGCCGGTCACGGCGTGCTGAACCACGACCGCGTCGCCGACCGCGTAGATGTCGGGGTCGCTGGTCTGCATCGAAGCGTCGGTCAGGATGCCGCCCCTCGGGTCGACCTCTAGCCGCGCTTCCCGAGCCAGGGTGTCTTCGGGCCGCACGCCGATCGCGAGCACGGCGAAGTCGGCGGCGACCGATTCGCCCGACGCGGTTTGCACCACCAAAGAACCGTCGGCGTCTTCGAAGCCGGTGACCGTTTCGTTCAGACGCAGGGCGACGCCTCGTTGCTCGACCGCCGTGGCGATCGGGCTCACCATCTCCGGGTCCCACGGCGTGAGCAGCTGCGAGTTCCGCTCGATGAGCGTCGTCTCGACCCCGCGGCGGATTAGGTTCTCGGCCATCTCGAGGCCGATGAATCCGCCGCCGATCACGACCGCTCGTTTCGCATTGGTCGTGGCCGACAGCATACGATCCGCATCGACCAGGTTGCGCAGCGTGTGCACGCGCGGCGAGTCGACGCCGGGCAGATCCGGCCTAAGCGGCGCGGCGCCGGGCGAGAGTATCAGCTTGTCGTACGACTCGACGTACTCCTGCCCCGAGTCGAGCTCCAGCACCCGCACGGTCTTGCGGGCACGGTCGATCGAGACGCACTCGCACCGCGTGCGGACGTCCAAGCGGAGCCGCTCGCGGAGCCGCTTGGCGGGGGCGACGAGCAGCTTGTCTCGATCGTCGATCTCACCGCCGACGTAGTAGGGCAGTCCGCAGTTGGCGAACGACGGCTCTTCGCCACGCTCGATCAGCACGATGTCGCACGCCTCGTCCAAGCGACGCGCCCGCGCAGCGGCGCTGGCGCCGCCCGCCACGGCGCCGACGATGACGATCTTCTCAGGAACCGCGTCGGGCGGCGTCAGGATCTCGATCTCGGGGTCGGCCATCGATCGGGGCGTGGGGTCTCGTGACGTGCCAGGGGGCTGGCCAGTGGGTCGGGTCAGTAAGTCTGGTTAGGGGGTCTGGTTCCAGGGCATCCGCGCCAGCAGCAGGCCCATGCCGCAGGTGTCGGTGACGCCGGCGAAAACAAGCCCGGCGCCCACGAACCCCGCCAGGCCCAGCCACGCGGGATGAGCCAGTGCGCCAAGCAGCACGCCTACGACCACAAGCGAGCCGGCGGCAATGCGGACCTGCCGTTCGAGGGACATCGTCTGCCTGCCACGACCGACCGCCAGACCAGCGGCCTCGCAGGCGATCGTGCCTCCGGTCACGTTAACCGGCGCTGCGACGCCGGCGGCCACCAGCAGCTCGCACGCCTGGTGGCCCCGGCCGCCCTTCTGGCAGATGACGTACAGCGGGCCGGTGTGGTCGGCGTACGCGGCGGCGTCGAGCCGATCGAGCGGAACGTTCTTGGCGCCGCGCACGTGCAACGTTTGATACTCAGCGGGGGTGCGAACATCGATCAGCACGCAGTCCGGGTCGGCGAGCGCTTGCCGAAGCTCCGCGGGCGTGGTGGTGGCAATCATGGCGAATCCGTCTCGCGGGTTGCAGGTGTGACAAATTGTCGCGGTTCAGGCGGCGCCGAACCGGTGCTCGATGCAGTCCAGAATCGCCTCAAGGTGCGGCCCGTGGTCGGCGGTCATGCGGTAATACCGCCGACGCCCGTCGCGTGTGGCGGCCAGGAACCCGCACCGCTCCATCAGCCGCAGATGCTCCGAAGCCGCGGGGCTGCCGAGCTCACACGCTTCGGCCAGCTGGCCGACGGTGTAGTCGCCCTGCCGCAGCATCTGCAGCATCCGCAGCCGGTGCGGGTGGGCGAGCACGCGCAGGCACTCGGCGGCTTCGCCGAGTTGTTCGAGCGGCGTCAGTGGCTGCTCCGCCGTTGGTGTTTGAGATTTGCGTTTCGCCATACATGTCAATATATCGTGAGGTTCCGACCTATCAATATCGAATCTCGCTCAAAGCCAGCGGTGCCACGGCAAGAGCCACAGGCAGAACGCCGCGGCCGGCACGAGCGCGGCTCCAAGCAACAGCACCGCCGCCGTTGCCGCGGAGCAACGCCAGAACCGACCCGCACGGATCGACGCCAGCCGAAGCTCGTGGAACCGCTCCGGGCGACGGAACCGAGCGACGAGGATCGCGATCGTGGCCAAGACGATCGCCGGCGTTACGAGACCCCCGACGCTTGAGAGCAGGTAGCCGAGCCGCTGAAGGGCCGTCATTGCGTACCCGTCGCCGGCGAAGAACAGCGCGAATAACAACTGCATCGTTACGACTCCACCAACACCGATACCGAGCAGCACAAGAATCGGCATCTGCTCGTGCAACCCAGGCGGCAAGGCAAGCGTGAGCGATGGCGGCTGGTCGTCGCTCGACGAAGCGAATCGCACACCGGCGTACGCCGCCGCCAAGCCGAGCAAGGCGAGGCCGCTCACCGCGGCGGGCCCTATTGGCAACGCCAGCGCTTCGGCTAGGTCGAGCGAGATCTGCGCGAGCCCCACCGCGTAGTACCACACAACGAACGCCAAGGAGCCGCAGAGCAACGCACCCGCGGCCGGGCGCCATCGCCCGCCGAGCAGGCACGCCGCCGCTCCAGCGGCGTACGCAACCAGCGCGGCGGCTGCAAGACAAGCAACGCGGACTTGTTCGGCCTCGCGCAAAGTGGAACGGCGAAAGCGTGCGGGATGGTAGTCCTCAATGCCCTGAATCGCGATGTGGACGAGATAGTGAGTCAGCGTGGTGTTGATCGTGGTGGCGACGCTCACGGCCACCGCCGCCACGAGCGCGAGGGCCAGCAGTCGATTGCCCGCCGTGACCTGTGGACGGCCGACACGCCCATAGACTCCCAACAAGCCACACGTCAGCACGACCCACCACACGTCGGTCGGAAAGAGGTCGTCGCCCCACAACGTGTCGACCTGCTTGAGGGCAGCCACCGTTTCGATGCCCCTCCGCTCCGCGAACGAACCTGCCAGGCACCAGACAAGCAGGATCGCCAGACCGAACCGCCAGGCCATCGCGAGCCGACGGGCAGGCTCGTACTCGCGGGCGACGCCAATCCGCGTAATGGCGACCGCCTGCGTGGTGAGGCCGACGACCATCGCAGCGGAGAGCGTTGCCATGACCGCCAACAACAGGTCGGTGCTTGGCTTGACGGGGGCGCCGTTGGCCGCCGTGGTGTACGCGGCGCCAATCGGCGAGCCCAGCGCCATCCCCACGGCCGCGCACGCGGTCAGCACGAAGATCGACCGTAGGTTCATACCCACCTTTACCGGATCGCCCGCAGGGGGCCGCGAATTGCGGCGGCCACGCTCGGCTCTTACGATCCTGAGTCTCACCACACCGCCTCCTCCGCTCAAGATCGCGTCGCGACGCTACCACCGTCGCGGCCCCAACGCATCATGCCCAGCTCCGTGATCCTGCCCGTCTTCGCCGGTGTCGATATCGGCGGCACGAACATCAAGATCGGGCTCGTGGCCGACGACGCGACGCCGCTCGCCTACGAGTCGATCCCCACGCAGCAGCACGACGGCCCCCCGGCCGCCGCCGAGCGGGTCGCCACCGCGATCACGGAACTGGCCGCCGAGGCGGGCGTCGCCGCCGACGTCATCAAGGCGGTTGGGCTCGCCTCGCCCGGGCCGATGGACCTGAAAAGCGGCATGCTGCTGTGCCCCGGCAATCTGCCGGCATGGCACAACACGCCGCTGCGCGACCTCTTCGCCAAGGCGACCGGCCTGCCGGTCAACTACGAGAACGACGCCAACGCCGCCGCGTACGGCGAGTACTGGAGTGGCGCCGGCGAAAAGTACGACTCGCTGCTGATGGTCACGCTGGGCACCGGCGTGGGCGGCGGCGTGATTATCGAAGACCGGGTGATCGATGGCGAGCACAGCTGCGGCGGCGAGGTTGGCCATATCATCATCGACGCCTCACCTACGGCGCCGCTCAATTCGCTCGGCGTCCGCGGGACGCTGGAGGGGTACTGCGGCAGCTACGGCGTGGTGGGGCAGGCGCGACGCATCCTGGCCGACCGTTTCGTGGAGACCTCGCTGCGGTTCAGCGTCGAAGGGGGTGAGGAACTCACGCCGCTCTTAATCGCCAACGCCGCCGAGGCGGGCGACGCGGTCGCGTTGTCGATCGTCATGGAGACGGCACGGTACTTGGCGATCGGCATCGTTTCGGTCGTCCACACCGTGGACCCCAACGCCGTCGTCATCGGCGGGGCGCTCACGTTCGGCGGCGCCGGGCACACGTTGGGCGAACGCTTCCTGGACGAAGTCCGCAAGCACGCCCGCCAGCGGATGATTCCCAGCCTGCGTGAGTCGATCCCGATCGAGTTCGCGCAGCTCGGTGGCAAAGCGGGCTACATCGGGGCCGCCGGCCTAGCCCGGCGACGGCTGTCGTAGTCGCCTGCGGTAGTTGCCGACCGACGACCGCACCGCGATACTCCTGGCGACCGATGCTGTCGCTAAGCCCCTCCGAAGGATCGCCCTCCCCATGCCCACGCCACTCGAGTCGCTCGTCGCTTCTGGAACCAAGCTCTGGCTCGACTCGGTCGATCCGGAACTGGTGCAGAAGAACCTCGACTTCGGCGCCACCGGCGCCACCTCGAACCCGGTCATCATCTCCGACCTGATCCGCACCGGGCGGTTCGACAAGATCGTCGGCGAGCTGATCTCCGAGGGTTTCGACGACGATGACATCGCCTGGGCGATGTGCGACCACGTGGTGGGCGAAGCGCAGGCCGCGTTCCACCCGATCTGGGAAGACACGGGCTGCGACGACGGCTGGGTCAGCTTCGAGCTCGACCCGCTCATCGAGGACCCCGAGCAAAACCTACCGCACGCGGACCGCGTGCAGCGGTACATCGAGCTTGGCCTCGAGTGGAGCGCCGGCCAAGAGAACCGCATGATCAAGGTGCCCGCGACGCCGGCCGGCATCGACGCGCTCGAAGAGTTGTCCACCCAGGGCGTGACGCTCAACGTGACGCTTATCTTCACACAGCCGCAGTACGAGCGGGCCCGCGACGCCGTGTGGCGGGGCGCGCAGCGGCGGGAGTCCCTCGTCGGCTTCAAGAGCGTCTACAGCATTTTCATCTCGCGGATCGACGTGTACACCGAGCAGCACAGCGCGGACCTCGACGCCGCGGCCCAGGGCCTCGTGGGCATCGTCAACGCGAAGCGGATCTGGCAGGCGAACCAAGCGTTCTGGGCCGACAAGAACCTGGACCTCAAGCAAGAGATCATCTTCGCGAGCACCGGCACGAAGAAGCCAGAAGACGACGCCTGGAAGTACGTCGAGGCGCTCGCCGGGAGCGACATCCAGACCAACCCGCCCGCGACGAACGACGCGGTGCAGGCGAGCGGCCTCACCTTCGGACGCCGGGTGGACGAGCTACCCCCGCCGGCGGTGCTGGCGGCGATCGACGCGGGCGTCGATTTCACGCACCTCGAAGAGACGCTCATGCGTGAGGGCGTGCAGAAGTTCGCCGACCCCCAGAAGACGCTGCTCGCGGCGATCGCCGCGAAACGGGCGGAACTCGTCGGGGCGTAGGCCCGCCCGTCGGCTGCCGCGGGGCGGTTTTTCGTGGTTTCCGCAAAGAGAAGCTTGAACGCCCCCGGCCGAGGCCGTACCGTGCGGCGAGACGCTGGGCGTAGCCGAGCGCCATCTCCAAGCCGAGCCCGCTCTCTGAGCGGCGCCACCGCTAGTGAATTCGATCTCGACCGATCGATCCAACGCCGCACCACGTGCGGCGAGTTCATAGCCGTGCTCGTGCCGTAGCGTCCGCCAGAGGCGGACTTGCTCCTTGGAGACTCAACCTGATGACCGCCCCTATGCTTGCGCGTTGCGTGACGACGCTTCTGGTTGCTGGCTTGGCCGCCTGCGCCGAAGCCGTCTTGATCGACGACTTCACGCAGACCGACGATCCGTCGATCTACCCTAAGACCCAATTCGCGTTGGAGCCGTTGGAGATCGTCGCCGATCCGGCGGCAAACGTCTTTGGCGGCGTGCGAGGTTTCGCGCTGCTGCCGCAAACGCTCACGGTGCCCGTCCCAGCGACGGTCGCCATGACGACGGACCTCGACACCACCGCCGGTGAGCTGACCACCACCGCCAGCAGCGACGCGGCCTTCCAATTCGCGCTGTTCTGGTCGAGCGACGACATCGACACCCCGGTCGGCTTCGACCTCACGCCGTTCAACCGGTTCGTGATCGAGTACTCGGCCAACGCAGCGATGGAGATCGAGGTGGTTCTGTCGAATGTCGCCCCGGGCAGCACGGCTCCGGTGGCCGGGCTGCAACGCACGCTGGCGTTGCCGGCGGCGACCGACGGCATCTATGAGATCGCGTTGATGGACATCAACGAACTGGTGCCCGACGTGCTCGGCACGCCCATCGGCGGCCCGACAGTCTTCTTCCCGTCGTTGGACCCAACGAGTCTCGACGGCATCTCGTTCATCATATCAAGCGCCACGCCGGGAGCGTCGCTGACGCTCTCAAGCGTCCAGCTCATCCCGGAACCGGTCATCCTCGGCCCGCTGGCCGTCGTGACGCTCATGACGGTTCGCCCCCGCAGCCACCGCTAAACGCCCGGAGCCCCCGCGATGATCACGCCACGATTCGCCACCTCCCTGCTGACTCTTGCCCTGCTGAACTTGGTTGCGGTGGCTCCGTCGCTGGGGCTCGACACGTCCTCGGGCGTCGACACCGACGCCCTCCGCAACAAGATGCTCGGCGAGTGGGAGATCATCTACGATCGGGGGCCGTACACGCAGCGGAACGTGAAGGCGATCGACGATACCTACGAGACGATGTCGATCTATGTCGACGAGCGGCTCGTGCAGCAGTGGCGGTGCAAGTGGGACCTTGAGGCGCGCGGCGACTTTGCCGTGTACCGCTTCGCAGAATTTGAAACGCTCAAGGGCGCCCGGGTGTTCCGCCCCGGCTTCTCCGGCAGCTACCTGCTGCGGGTAACGGACAACGCCTGGTACGAGATGGTCCGTATGGAGGCCGAAGCCGAAGGAGAGCCACGGTTCGACGCCTTCCGCCGCGTCGGCAGCGACCCCCGAGTGACGCGCGCGCTGGGCGTGTCGCAACGCGCAGGCCCGCTGGCGCCCAACGTTACTCCGGGCGAGGGTCGCGTGGTCCCGTCGCCCGCCGTGACCGTGACCGTCACCGACGTGGAGCCACCGCGTGAAGCCCGGCCATGGCAAGGCAGCGAGGCAGAGTGGTTCGACACCAGCGACGGCGACGCGGCCAAGCAGCAACGGCTCGAGAAGCTCGCCCTGGGCGTCTGGCGTTGCGAGCGGGAAGACGGCACGGTGATCGAGAAGCTCGTCGAGCCGGGCGCCGAGGTCGTGCGGCTGAAGCGTGACGGCGAGACCGTGCGGATCTGGAAGACCGAGTGGCAGATCCGGGTGAAGGGTGGCGTCGCTCAATTGTGGTTCCGCAACTACCAACTGCTCGAGGGCAAGCGGACGGCGCCCGACGGTCTCTCCGGTGGCTACGCGTTGTCGATCGTCGGCGACACCTGGACGGAGGTCTCCGGCATGATCGGCCGGGCGCCCAGCCCGCCCACCCTCAACACCTTCAAGCGGATCGCCCGGGAGCCGGCGGGCGGCTAGCGGGGGGTTAAGGAGGTTTGGGCTCGACGGTCGTTGAGGGCGTGCATAAGTTGCTAAGCCGCCTCGCGTGCCCCCCAACCCCCTAGCGATCGTATGTCTGTCGGCGCCACCGCCACCGCCACCTCGCCGCGGCTCGACGCGGCCCCCGCCCGTGAGGCGATCGACTGGCCGACCCTCGGTGTGGTTGTCGCGATCCACGCGCTCGCAACGCTCGCATTGGTGCCGTGGCTATTCAGCTGGTGGGGCGTGGGCCTAGCGATCGCGGGCTGCTACGTCTTCGGCACGCTCGGCATCAACCTTGGCTACCACCGCCTACTCACCCACCGCAGCTTCCGGTGCCCGCTGTGGCTGGAGCGGACCTTCGCCACGCTCGGCGTGTGCTGCCTAGAGAAGACGCCGGCGCACTTCGTGGCGACCCATCGTGTGCACCATCAGCACTCGGACAAGGCGGACGACCCGCACTCGCCGCTGGGCTCGCTGTTCTGGGGGCACGTCGGTTGGGTGTTCGTGGACAATCCGCGGCTCAACAGCGTTTCGGCCCTCGACCGCTACGCACGCGATATCGTCCGCGACCCGTTCTACCTGGGTCTCGAGAAGAACCTGCTGTGGGTCTGGGTTTACGTGCTGCACGCGCTGACGTTCTTTACGCTCGGCGGACTCGCCGGCTGGTTGCTGCCGGGTGGCTCGGCCGAACGCGGGCTGCAGCTCGGCCTGAGCGTGCTGGTGTGGGGCGTCTACGTGCGCACCGTGTTGGTGTGGCACATCACCTGGAGTGTGAACTCCATCGGCCACCGCTGGGGCTACCGCAACTACGAGACCCGTGAAAACTCACGCAACAACGTGCTCGTGGGCCTGATCAGCAACGGCGAGGGATGGCACAACAACCACCACGCCGACCAACGCGCCGCGGCCCACGGCCACCGGTGGTGGGAGCTGGACGTCTCGTACGCAACCATCGCGTTGATGCGTCGCTGCGGCCTGGCCTGGGACGTCGTGCCCGTGACCGCGGGCGCACGGAACGGCAAACGGGCGTCGAGTGAAGGCTAGGGCCATCGCTCAGGCGGGCACGAGCTCCAGCGAGTCTCGCTCTTCGGCCTCGACGTGGTCCAGCGACGACGCGAGGCCGCCCTCGCTGATCGCCAAGAACTCTTCTTCGGCCGCGACGAACGCCTCGATCACCACGGGGTCAAAGTGAGCGCCGGCCCCCTCCAGTAAGATCTCTTTCGCCCGCTCGTGCGGCATCGGTTCTTTGTACGGCCGGCGGGATCGGAGGGCGTCGTACACGTCGGCCACCGCCGTGATGCGGGCCGACAGCGGGATCGACTCGCCTCGCACGCGGAAGGGGTAGCCCTCGCCGTCCCACCGCTCGTGATGGCCGTACGCGATCTCCTTGGCAGTCTGCAGGAAGTCGTCTTCGCCCAGACGGTCGCCGATCGCCTGCAGGCAGTCGCCGCCGATCTTGGCGTGGGTCTCGATGACGGCCCGCTCTTCGGCGTCGAGCCGGCCGGACTTGAGCAGCACCGCGTCCGGCACGCCGACCTTGCCGACGTCGTGCAGCGACGACGCGAGGCCGAGCATCTCGATGTACGGCTCGTCGACGGGCATCCCGTCTCGCTGCAGCTGCTTGGCCAGAATCGACACGTAGCAGCGGATGCGTTCGAGGTGCTGCCCGGTGTCCGTATCGCGCGACTCGGCGAGCTTCGCCAGCCCAAAGATGACCGCGTTGCGGGTGTTCATCAGCGAACGCGTGCGTTGGTCGACGAGGTCTTCTAGGTTCTCGTTGATCTGGGCGAGCCGATTCTCGTAGCTCCGCACGACACGGACCACGGCGAGCGTTGTTCCGCCGACCAGCGCGAGCGCGACGATCAACCCGATCGGACGCACGGGCGCCATAAAGCGAGCGATGGCCGCGTCGACGCCGGCGCCGGTCTGGTGCACGGACACCCGCGAGCTGATCTCCGGCAATTCGGCCGCGGCAACGATCTCTAACCCGTAGCCCATGTCTTTGACTTCACCCGTCACGCGGTCGGCGGGCGCGGGCAACGCTTCGAAGAACCTTACGGGCAGCTTCGGCCGCTCCGTGAACATCGGATGGCACAGCAACGCACCGTCGGCGGCGTCCAGAAGGCAGACGTAGCCGTCGTTCGGCAGCCGGATGTCGGTGACGACATCTTGTAGCTGGCGCCAAGACTCGGCGTCGGTCCGGGGGTCGCCGACGCCCATCTGGCGGATCAGCTTCGCCAGCTGTCGGGCCGACTGGACGTTGTCCGCGAGGATCTGATCGTGGATCGTTGAGCGGATGGCGCCCGACAGCCAGGAGTCGAAAGCCACCACGCCGATCGCCAAGCACACCGCCTGCGTGGCGGCGATCGCGAGCACGAGCACGACTTTCTTGCGGATTTTCACGGCGTGCTTTCCGCGGGTGACGTGGTGGGGCGAGCCAAGAAGCGTACGTCGCCCACCGGTCGGTTTGGCCGTTTGGTGTGGCGCCTCCGTCGCCCGATCATCGGTCGCGGCGCCGTGCGACCCCGCTTACCGGCACAAGCGATTGCTGGCCGCGTGCTTGCGCGAACGTCGCGTCGCTCTTCCTTTGGCCGTGGCGGGCGATTCAAATAGACGGTTGACGGGTTAGCCGCCCCGCCGTGCGGCCTGCGCTGCACGTCTAGCGCTGCCCGTGCAGACTCTCCAAGTTCCCGCCCGTTACCGATCTCTCCGCTCGATGGCCAACGCCCCCGCCACCGCTGCCGCCAGCCCCACCACCGCCAAGAAGGGCAAGCGGGGCGAGTTGATGGACCCGGCCCGGATCCGCAACTTCTCGATCGTCGCGCACATCGACCACGGCAAGAGCACGCTGGCCGATCGGCTGCTTGAGGTAACCGGCACGGTCTCGAAGCGTGAGATGAAGGAACAGCTGCTCGACGAGATGGAGCTCGAGCGGCAGCGCGGCATCACGATCAAGGCCAACAGCGTGTCGATGCGCACGATGCACGACGGCCAAGAGTACGAGCTCAACCTGATCGACACGCCGGGCCACGTCGACTTCCAGTACGAGGTGTCGCGGTCGCTCACCTGCTGCGAGGGCGCGCTCTTGCTGGTGGACGCGTTCCAGGGTGTTGAGGCGCAGACGGTCGCCAACGCGTACAACGCCATCGAGCACGATCTGGAGATCGTGCCGGTGCTGAACAAAATTGACCTCGTGCACGCCCGCCCGGACGAGGTGAAGCAGGAGATCGAGCAGACGCTCGGGCTCGACGCCGCCGAGGCAATCGGCTGCAGCGCGAAGACCGGCCTCAACTGCGAGGCAGTCATCGCCGCGGTGATCGACCGCGTGCCGCCGCCCACCGGCGACCCCACCGCGCCGCTTCAGGCGATGGTGTTCGACAGCGTGTACGACGAGTACCGCGGCGCGATCGTCTTTGTGCGAATCATGAACGGCGCGGTGCGCAAGGGCGACCGCGTGAGGTTCTTGCAGGCCGGCACCGAGCACGACGTGATCGAGCTGGGCCAGAAGACTCCCAAGCGCACCAGCGCCGAGAGCCTGTCCGCCGGGCAGGTGGGCTACGTCATCTGCAACATCAAGTCGCTGGGCAACGTGCACATCGGCGACACGCTCACGCTGGCCCGAGGCGAACAAGCCGAGCCGCTGCCGGGGTACGAAGAGCCCAAGCGGATGGTCTTCTGCGGCCTGTACCCGTCGGACGGGCAAGACTTCGAGAACCTCCGCGAGGCGCTCAGCAAGCTGCAGGTGAACGACCCGAGCTTCGTCTTCGAGCCGGAGACGTCCGACGCGCTGGGCTTCGGATTCCGCTGCGGCTTTCTGGGCCTGCTGCACATGGAAATCATCCAGCAGCGGCTGGAGCAAGAGGCAGACATCGACCTCGTGCAGACGGCGCCGAACGTCACCTACCGCATCACCAAGAAAGATGGCGAGGTGATGGAGGTCCACACGCCCACGCGTGTGCCGGAGATCGGCGACATCGAGAAGTTCGAGCAGCCGATCGTGCGGGTGAGCTTCGTGCTGCCCAGCGAGTACATCGGCGGCGTCATGAAGCTGTGCGCCGACCGCCGCGCCGAGTTCGTGCGGCAAGAATACTTGTCGCCCACCCGGTCGATGCTCGTCTACGACATCGCGTTGGCGGAGGTCGTGTACGACATGCACGACAAGCTCAAGAGCATCACCCGCGGCTACGGGACGATGGACTACGAACTGAAGGGCTACGAGGTGGGCGACCTAGTGCGGCTCGACATCCTCGTGAAAAACGAGCGCGTGGACGCCCTCTCGATCGTCTGCGACAAGCGCGACGCCGACCCGCGGGGCCGCGCCGTCATCAAGAAGCTCCGCAAGGAGATCCCCCGGCACATGTTCGAGATCGCCCTGCAAGCGGCGATCGGCACACGGATCGTCGCCCGTGAAACGATCAGCGCGATGCGCAAGAACGTCACGGCCAAGTGCTACGGCGGCGACATCAGCCGCAAGCGCAAGCTGTGGGAGAAGCAGAAGGAAGGCAAGAAGCGGATGAAGTCGATCGGTCAGGTCGACATCCCGCAGAAAGCGTTCCTGGCGGTGCTGGAGACGGGCGAGGAAGAGGGTAAGAAGTAACCCGAGCGGCTCATCGCATGGCGGGAGCGATTCGGTTTATGACGAACGCACCCGCACCGACGCCAAATTCGCGGCTCGCCCGGCGGCAGCGGCGGATCGTCACCGGGCTCGCGTTGCTCTCCATTGCGGCGTCGTTCGTTGTCGCCGGCCCGGTGCTGAAGGCGTCCGGCTTCTACGGCTGCGTCGATGAGTTGTGGCCCGTCGAGTCGGTGAAAGTCGACGATCGCTACCGCGTGCGGACGAAGACGCGTCTGGGGCCCGTTGCCCGGCAGGCTCGCCGCTTTGCCAGCGGATGGGAACGTGCGGCGCCGCTCTGCTGTGCGGTGTGGGTCGTGTTCGGACCGGGGAACATCATCGTTCGAGCAGCCGGCGTCTCGGCTTGCCTTGCTGCTTTGGCGTGCGTCGCGTCGCACCGATCGGCGGACGACTCCGTCGGTTTGTACTTCGGAGTGCTCGCGCTGTACGTCCCACTGCTCGGGGGCTTTAAGCGATTTACCGGCTGGCGGCTTGTCGACACGGATTTACCCACGACAGACAGGTCATACGCCAGGCTGGGCCTCGCCGAAATGTTCGTCGTCACCGCTTGCTTGGCGATGCTCGCGACGGCCATCCAGGCCGCAATCCCGTGGAACCAGCTGCCGCTCGACGATCTTCTATTCCGACTGTGGAGGCACTTGAGCAGCCGGGTGGTTTGGGGTCACGACGCCGTCTATCTCCTGCCCGCCGCGGCCGCGAGCCTCGTGATCCTTGGTCGTCGGCGACGCGGCTGGCTTTTGGCGGCCGCTGTGATGTCGGCGATCGTGGTGACGCCGATCATCCGAGAGGGGATCCTGTTGTTGACGACACCCAGTGCACGCGTGTTGATCATCTACCGAGAGCTAACACTCTGGAATCGCTTGTTTCTCGACTCCCTCGCGATCAGTTGCGGCTTTATGTCCGGCACGTGCTTCGCGGCCTGGGTTCTCCGCTCAGCAGGATTTCGGCTGGTATCGGGCGATGCGAGAATACGGCTCAGTCAGCCGACGACGACGAGCGAATCCTCCGATCGACAAGACCGCTTGCCGCGTATCGAATAGAGTCCCAGACAACCATCCCTTACGCCCCGAATCCAGAAAGATGAACCGACAGTCGCTCAGCGCTTGGGCCAACCCGTTTGGCGTTTGCTTTTTGGTCGCGGTCGTGCTGCAGATCGTCGGCGTGGCGATGTTCCTCGGCATGCACGACTGGGCGTACGGGGTGCACCAGCAGCTGTTCGGCATCAGCGAGGCCGACTTCGACCTGGCCGCGTACTACGTGTTCGGCATGATGAAGATTTTGGCGATGATGCTGTTCCTCGTGCCCTGGGCGGCGCTGAAGCTCGCCGCACCGTGGTACGCGGACGGGGACGCAGGTGCGGCCGAGTCGGCGTAAGAACACGCAGCTCGGCATACGGAAAACCACCACAGGGCGCGGGTCGATTCGGCCGGCGCCCTGTTGGTTTGTGAACTAGGTTTTCAGTAGAGCGGCGGGTTTGGCCCGGCGGTGATGCCACTCATCACACGCCCCAAAGAACCGCCCGGGCCGCCGGCCTCCGCAGCCGTCAGAACCGCCGCCTGACGCCCGCTTCGCGTGGGTGTCGCCGAGCTTCAGCCGACCCCTCCGATGAACCACTCATCGCGGCGTCGATGCTGCCGGGGGGCGATGCTACGTCCACGGACCATTGGTCCGTGGGGGCGAAGTCCTCAGCACGCGTCACGCCGTGTGATCCGCACGAAGGACCTCGCCGTTTGAACACGCTCTCCGAAACACCACCGCTTGACACCCCCGTGTTCGGCGGACGACCGGAAGACGCAAAGCGCCGCTTCCGGCCACGCCATCGTGTGCTGTGGGTCGATGACGACCCGAACGTCGCGGCGGCGTACGCCCGCCGGCTCCGCCGCAAGCGGATCGAGATCCTGCCCGCGTCGGACGGCATGCAGGGGTACTGGCAGGCCGTGACAAGCAGGCCAGACCTGATCGTCACCGACCTGCGGATGCCCCGCTGGCAGGGCGGCGACCTGATCGAGTGCCTCCGGGCAAACGCCCAGACCGCCTCGATCCCGCTGGTCGTGCTCAGCGGGTACGTGACGCGGAAACTCCAACGCGAGCTGTACGACGCGGGCGCCGCGTCGGTGCTGGAGAAGCCGGTCGACCCGGCCCGGCTGAATCAGACACTGAAGCGTTTGCTGCTGCCGCGGCGCTAACGCCGTCCCCCCGCCCATGCAACGCGAGCGCCGCCTATGACCACCCTCACCGAACCACCCGTCACGCCGACGTCGCTGGTCGACCTGAACGCCGAGCTGAATCGGCTGGAGACCGGCGCGCACGCCGCCACCGCCGACGTCGACTGGCGTGAGGTCATCGACACGTGCAACGACGCGTACCTCGCCGCCGACGCCACGGGGCGGATCGTCGAGTGGAGCGATCAGGCGGAAGAGCTGTTCGGGTGGCGCCGCGACGAGATCCTCGGCCAGAGCCTCGATCAAACCGTCCTGCCGGGCGACGGTTCGCACGGGCAGCGGGGCGGCCTGGCGTTGCTGGCCGCCGCACCGGTCGCGGGCGAGCGCATCGAGCTGACCGCCCGCCGCAAGGACGGCTCGACCCTGCCGGCGGAGGTTTCGGTCTCATCGATGCCGTGCGACTCGTCGATCATCTTCAGCGCTTTCGTGCACGATATTAGCGGCCGCCGCGAGCTGCAGACACAGCTGGCGCACGCCCAGAAGCTCGAGTCGATCGGCCAGCTGTCGGCGGGGATCGCCCACGAGATCAACACACCCACGCAGTACGTCGGGGACAACACACGCTTCCTGCAGGACGCGATGGCGGACCTGCGGACGATGCTCGACGCGTACGCCGCGTTGGCCACGAGCGTACGCTCCGGCGGCGACACCCGCGCGGCGTTGGCGGCTGTCGAACAAGCGGCGGAAGACGCCGATCTCGAGTACCTGATCCCCGAGACTGAGTCGGCCATCGCGCAGTCGCTAGAGGGCGTGGACCGGGTCGCGCGGATCGTCCGGGCGATGAAGGAGTTCTCGCACCCGGGCGCCGCCACGAAGACGCCGACCGACCTGGCCGCGGCGATCAAGAACACAATCACCGTCGCCACGAACGAGTGGAAGTACCACGCGACGATCGAGACCGATTTCGCGTCCGCTCTGCCCCTCGTGCCGTGCCTGCCGGGCGATCTGAACCAGGTCTTCCTGAATCTGATCGTCAACGGCGCGCACGCGATCGCCGGCGTAGTTGGCGACAGCGGTGACAAAGGGGTCATCCGCATCGCGGCCCGCGTCGACGGCGCGCACGCCGTGGTGACGATCGCCGACAACGGCAGCGGCATCCCGGCGGAGATCGTCGGGCGGGTGTTCGACCCGTTCTTCACGACGAAGGACGTCGGTGTCGGCACCGGCCAGGGGTTGGCGATCGCTCGCTCGGTGGTCGTCGATAAGCACGGCGGCACGATCGGCGTCGAGTCCACGGAAGGCGTCGGCACGACCTTCACGATTCGCCTCCCCCTGGCCGACTGATCGGCCGGTCCGTTCCTCAAGCGTCCAAGCAACAATGCCCAACATCCTCTTTGTCGACGACGAGCCCAACGTGCTGGCCGGCCTGCGGCGGATGCTGCGTGGCCACCGCCGCGAGTGGGACATGACCTTCTGCGAGAGCGGCGCCGAGGCCCTCGAGCAACTCTCCGCCGCCCGTTACGACGTGGTCGTCAGCGATATGCGGATGCCCGGTATCGACGGCGCCGAGCTGCTGACCCGCGTCCGCGACGCGCAACCCGAGACGGTGCGGATCGTCTTGTCCGGGCACTCGGACCAAGAGCTCACACTGCGGGCGATTGGACCGGCCCACCAGTACCTGACCAAGCCGTGCGACCCGGAGCAGCTCGAACGCACGATCGACACGGCGCTCGGCCTCCAGCAACGGCTGCACGCCGACGGTGTGCGTGAGCTGGTCGCCGCGCTCGATACGCTGCCGTCGCTGCCGACGACCTACGCCCAGCTGATCGAAGAGATCACCTCGCCCAACGCCTGTGTCGCCGAGGCGGGTCGGATCATCGGCGGCGACTTGGGCATGTCCGCCAAGGTGCTGCAGCTAGTCAACTCGTCGTTCTTCGGCCTGCCGGTGCGGGTGTCGGACGTGCCGCACGCCGTCGCGTTGCTCGGCCTCGGGGTGATGAAGCCCTTGGTGCTGTCGACCGGCGTCTTTCGGCAGTTCGAGGGGAAAGACCTGGGCGGCGTCTCGCTGCACAAGTTGGTCAACCACAGCCTGACCGTCGGCGTGCTGGCGCGTGACATCGTCGCGCAAGAGCAGGCGTCGGGCCACGCGTCGATCGACCGGGAGGCGATCGAAGACGCGCTGGTCGCCGGGCTGATGCACGACGTTGGGCGGCTGGTCATCGCCCAGGCCCGCCCGCGCGACTACGCGGCGGTCGTCAAGCACACCGCCGACGCGCCCGCCGATCTGCCCGGCGTGGAGCGTGAGGTGTTCGGCGCGTCGCACGCGGAGGTGGGCGGCTACCTGCTTGAGCTGTGGGGGCTGCCGTCGCGGATCGTCGAGGCCGTCGCCGGCCATCACCAGCCGAGCCGAACGGCGGCCGACGAGTTCGGCCCCCTCGCCGCGGTGCACGCCGGCGAGGTCGCCACCGCCCACGAGGCCGAGTGGGACACCGACTTCCTCACGCGGATCGGCGTCGGAGAACGCACGGCCGCTTGGGGCGGGCCCACGCCCGCGACCGAAGCCGTCTGAGATCACTTCCCGGAGCAACGCGTCCGATGGCCGAGAACACCGACATGCCGAAGAACGAAAAGGTTCTGCTCGTCGACGACGACCCCAACGTGCTGCAAGCCTACCAGCGGCGGCTGCGGCGGCGCTTCACCGTCGAGACCGCGCTGTGCAGCGAAGAGGGCGTGACCGCCGTGGACATCCTCGGCCCCTTCGCCGTGGTGGTCTCCGACATGCAGATGCCCCGCGAGAACGGCGCCGACTTCCTGCAACGCATCCTGCAGCGGGCGCCCGAGAGCGTGCGGATCATGCTGACCGGCAATGCCGACCAACAAACCGCGGTGGACGCCGTGAACGTCGGCCGGGTGTTCCGCTTCCTCAACAAGCCGTGCCCCGCCGAGGAGCTGGAAGCGGCGATCCGCGCCGGCATCGACGAGCACCATCGGCTGCAGGCAGAACGCAAGCTGGTGAGCAAGACGCTCGACGGCGTCGTCGGCTTGCTGACCAAGGTCCTCGCCCTGGCGTCGCCCGAGGCGTTCGGGCGTGGCGAACGCTTGAAGCAGCTCGCCACGGAGCTCGCCACCGCCGCCGAGCTCGACGACGCGTGGGAGCTTGAGCTTGCCGCGTCGCTCTCGCAGCTGGGCGCGGTAAACGCCACAGCTCTTTTGCCCGCTGCCGGCGCGAGCAGTCCAGCGGCTCGGACGACCGCGTCGTCACCGAATCCGTACCGCGTCGCCAGCGAACTGATCGCCGAGGCGCCGCGCCTGGGCGGCGTGGCCCGATTGGTCGCGACGCTCACGCCCGACTGGAATCCAACCGGGGACAACAGCCCACGTTTCGCCACCGAAGCTGAGCTACTGCGGCTCGCCATTGGCTTTGAAGAACGCGTCTCAGCCGGCGATTCGGCGCCGGCCGCCGCGGAGGCGCTCGGGGCAATCCCCGGTGAGTACTCGGCCGATGCGGTCAGCGCGTTACACAAGGTCGTTGCGACACGCGATCGCCGACGGCTTGTCGACGCCACGATCGAACAGCTCGAGGACGGCATGGAGCTCGCCGCCGACGTCGCCACGGCCGACGGCGCGTTGCTCATCGCCAAGGGACAGGAGGTCACCGCGTCGCTCCGGCTTCGCCTGAGCAACTACGACGAGTCACATGGCGTCGCCCAACCGCTGCGTGTGCTCGCCCCGCTGGAAGCCGCCGAGCGGATCGACGCGGCGTCGCCCGCTCTGGCTGCTGTCTGATTCTCTCCACCACAAACTTTCGCGAGGCCAACGATGGAGCTCACCAACGTCCTGCTTGTTGATGACGACCCGAACCTCTTGGCGGCGATCTGCCGAACGCTGCGCGATCAGCCGTTCCGACTCCTCACCGCCCGATCGGCCGACGAGGCCCTGACGGTCGTCAAGTCGCATCCGGTGGCCGTTGTCGTGTCCGACGAGCAGATGCCTGGCAAGAGCGGCACGGAGCTACTGGCGTGGGTCGCCAAGCACTGCCCCGAGATCGTCCGCATCGTCCTCACGGGACACAACTCTCCCGAGACGACCATGCGGGCTGTCAACGAGGGCCGCGTGTTCCGCTTCTTCGCCAAGCCGGTGAACTCGGCCGAGCTGGCGATGGCGATCCGCGACGGCATCGAGCTGCACGAGGCCGCGATCGGCCCGCGGCTCGAACCGCTGCAGGTGTAAGCGTCGGCCGAAGCGAGAGCCGTCGCTAGAAGCCGATGAACACGCCCACGCGCGGCCGACCAACACGCACGACCGGCGCGAATCGTCGCGGCGCCACCCGCACGCCCACGACCGGCGTCCGCACCACGACCACGGGCCGATGCACGCGGCGGTAGCGCCGCGCCTCGGCGGTCGACTCCAGCACGAACAACGCGGCGAACATTGCCACCATGGCGATGGCCAGCGGCTTGATCCTCGACCGAATCTTCGACGTACGCATCGGTTCCTCCGTGTAACTCGTGGGGTGCTTGGGCGGGTCGGTGGGGTGATCGCCTTTCTCGAGAGCTTAGCGAGCGGACCGCCAGACGACTTGGGGCGAAGCGTGCCGTTGGCCGTAGCTGTACGCCCGCGAGTTCTTGAAACTCACGGTCGACCGGATCGTCGGGTCGATCGGCGCCCGGGTGCTCCAGCGGCGGAGCCGCCATTTGGGGCCCGCCTCCACGACCTCGCACGCCCCGAGGGTCATCCCCATACCGATCGCTCCGATCACGATCGCTCGCAATGCCTTGCCCATGGCTGGCGCCCCCTGGTTCTCGATGAGTGGATGGCGTGAGGCGGGCATGATTGAGCCCCCTCGCGCCCTCCATCGTAGGCCGTCGCCCGTGCGACGACCGCTCGGCTGCCATTCTGGCGGCCCCACGGCGGGGGCTGGCTCGCGGCGTTCGGGGCCGTTTGGGCCCTGAATCCCCGCTTCTGACGGCTGTCTGCCGAACCGCCGGCCCGTTGGCGCCCGAGTTGCTTCTCTGGTGGTCAGCTGTGTGACCGGTGCGCTTTGGCAGTCGCTCCTCCACAGCCACCCAACACCGATCCCGGCCCGTCGCGACGCCCCCCGGAGGGCGTCCCAGCGGGCCGATCGTCAGACCCACTCGATTCCAAGCCGTTTCTGCACGCAGGGAACCTAAACCATGGCGACCGCCACCAAGAAGAAGAGCAAGAGCAAGGTCAAGATTGAGCCGATGGGCGACAAGGTTGTCGTCGAGCGCCTCGAGCTGTCGGACACCACCGCCGGCGGCATCTTTCTGCCCGAGTCGTCCAAGGAGAAGCCGAACCGCGGCACGATCGTCGCCGTCGGCCCCGGCAAGCTGCTGGACGATGGCTCGCGTGGCGAGCTGCAGGTGAAGGTCGGCGACGAGGTGCTCTTCACGAGCTACGCCCCCGAGACCATCGAGCTGGGCGACGACGAGTACCTGCTGATGGGCGAGAGCGACATCCTCGCCGTCGTCGAGTGAGCCGGTGCGTGCAAACCGCCTCCCAACCCACCGCGTCGGCCTCGGTCGGCGACACACTGCGAAAAACCTCCGCCGGCTTCCGCCGGCGGCTTAGGCAACCAAGCTAAGTCAACACAAACGGAGCCACTCTCATGGCCAAGATGATCGCTTTCGATCAAGAAGCCCGCGACGCCATGCGTCGGGGCGTGCAGAAGCTCGCCCGCGCGGTGAAGGTCACGCTCGGCCCTAAGGGCCGCAACGTGATCCTCCAAAAGTCCTTCGGCTCGCCGACCGTCACCAAGGACGGCGTCTCAGTCGCCAAGGAGATCGAGCTCGAGGACACCTACGAGAACATGGGCGCCCAGATGGTGAAGGAGGTCGCCAGCAAGACCTCCGACGTCGCGGGCGACGGCACCACCACCGCCACCGTCCTGGCCGAGGCCATCTTCAACGAGGGCCTCAAGGCCGTCGTCGCCGGCGTCAACCCGGTGCAGATGAAGCAGGGCATCGAGCAGGCGGTCGAGGAGATCACCGCCGAGCTCAAGAAGCTCTCCATCAAGGTCAAGAGCACCGAGGAGATGGCCCAGGTCGGCACCGTCGCCAGCAACGGCGACCGTGAGATCGGCGAGATGCTCTCCAAGGCCATGGAGAAGGTTGGCAAGGACGGCGTCATCACCGTCGACGAGGGCAAGTCGCTCGCCACCGAGGTCGAGTGGGTCGAGGGCATGCAGTTCGACCGCGGCTACCTCTCGCCGTACTTCGTCACCGACCAGCAGTCGATGGAAGCCGTCCTCGAGGACTGCTACATCCTCGTGCACGAGAAGAAGATCACCAACGTGAAGGACCTCGTCCCGGTCCTCGAGGCGGTCGTCAACTCGGGCAAGCCGCTGCTGATCGTCGCCGAGGACATCGAGGGCGAGGCGCTCGCCACGCTGGTCATCAACAAGCTCCGCGGCACGTTCAACGTCGCGGCCGTGAAGGCGCCCGGCTTCGGCGACCGTCGCAAGGCGATGCTCGAAGACCTGGCGATCCTCACCGGCGGCCAGGCGATCTTCGAGGACCTCGGCATCAAGCTCGAGGCCGTTGGCCTCGCCGAGCTGGGCCGCGCCAAGAAGGTGATCATCGACAAGGACAATACGACGCTCATCGAGGGCGCCGGCAAGAGCGGCGACATCAAGGGCCGGATCGATCAGATCCGTCGCGAGATCGACGCCGCCAGCAGCGACTACGACCGTGAGAAGCTCGAGGAGCGGCTCGCGAAGCTCTCCGGCGGCGTGGCGAAGGTCAACGTTGGGGCCGCGACCGAGAGCGAGATGAAGGAGAAGAAGGCCCGTGTCGAAGACGCCCTGCACGCCACGCGTGCGGCGGTGGAAGAGGGCATCCTCCCCGGCGGCGGCGTCGCGCTGGTTCGCACCAGCAGCAAGGTGAAGCCGGCCGACCTCACGCACGACCAGCAGGTGGGCTACGACATCGTGGTCCGCTCTTGCCGGGCGCCGCTGACGAGCATCGCGGGCAACGCGGGCAAGGACGGCGGCGTGGTGTGCGAGAAGGTGTCCGAGGCGAAGGGGTCCAACGGCTACAACGCCGCGACGGACACCTACGAGGACCTGGTGAAGGCCGGCGTGATCGACCCGGTGAAGGTCACCCGCACGGCGCTGCAGAACGCCGCGAGCGTGGCGACGCTGCTGCTGACCAGCGACGCCCTGATCGCCGACGCCCCGAAGAAGGACAAGAAGGGCGGCGCGGCGCCGGGCATGGACGACATGTATTGAGCCGCGGGGCGGCTAGCCAGTAGCCGCTGGTTCAACCCGAAAGACGACGAAGCCGCCGGCGCAAGCCGGCGGCTTCGTCTCTTCACTCCGAGGGCGTAACGTTCGAAGTGCGTTCCCGTTCGAACATCTCAGAGGGACTCTACCTTGAGTCAAGACCATCAAGCTGTCAGCCCATCGAGCTGCAACTGCACGCGGCCGGATTGCGATATATGCCGCTACGACTTCAACATCGATCTTCCAGAACAGCTGATCGACGACTTCCAGCACAACCGTGTTGCCTTGTTCCTCGGTGCGGGAGTAAGTACAGAAAACCCTGCCGTTCGACCCGCGCAGTACACGCTCTACGAGAAGGCAAAGAGCAGTGTCGATGCGAGCATCAGCCCCGAGGCTTCCTTCTCGGAAGTAATGCAGGCGTACAGCGACCAGCATGGACGTCATCGTCTCGCAGCCATGATCAGATCACACCTCGACTACGGAAGGCTGTTTCCAGAAGTGCTTGATGCTGAGACGCGGTTCCATCGCGAACTCGCCACTCTCCCAAACACAGACGCGATCTACACGACAAACTGGGATGTCCATGTAGAGACTGTGTGCCATGCAACACCTCTGGTGACGGGAGAAGACGTTGCATACTGGGACCTGCCAGGTCGGAAAGTCTTTAAGCTCCATGGGTCGATTACCAGCATCGGGAGCATTGTTGCAACGTCCGATGAGTACCGATTGTGCTACGAGCGACTGCGAGACGGTGCGATAGGGGCCTTCCTAAAGACAGCTCTCGCGACCAAGACCGTCGTATTTCTCGGGTACTCGTTTTGCGACAGCGACTTCCAGCAGCTGTGGTGTGCGGTATCGCGTGACATCGGCATCGCAGCCAAGCGTTGCTATTGGGTCAATCCTCACGAATCAGTCGACGGAGGGGAGAAGCCAGACAACCTTGAGCAGCTTCGCGTTGATGCGACTCATTTCCTCAGACTCCTGAAGCAGCGTCTCATTGAGACTGGCTTCATGCTTCCCGACAGCCGCTGGAGTGCCGTCGCTGAGATTCGCACACTCGCCGAAGACGCGCACAGACACGTTCTCGATCGGTATCCACTCAGCCGCTATCCCGATGCGATTTACGCATTGTCATACCAAGACGGGCTAATGCACGCTTGCGACTGGCTAATAGCCCAAGCCTTTGCAGGGCAGGCAGCGCACAACTGCGTCGTCAGAGCAACTGTGCCGAAGTACTTGGAGTTGCTCGACGAACGCCGCAAGAATCGCAACTACCTTGACGTGGCGTACATCGAGGGATTTCTCAACGGGATGAAGCTAGCGTTGACCGAGTCGGACGGCCTCCACCAGATACCACTCTATTTTTCTTTTGGTACACGAGAGTCATTGAGCAGTAAGGCATCCTTCCGTAGGGCGATTCGGGTCGCTAGGCACGCACACAAAACTGCATCGACGACCGCACGTCGTTTCGTCGAACGATTTCTCGACGAATCTAACGAGCAAGTATCGATGCACCACACTCCTTTCCTCTGAACTATACCAACGCACTGAAAGCGTTCAGGCGTTTCCAGCGATTCCGCGATCAGCTTCGTAACGTTCTACTCGCATGCCCTCCCCGCACGAGTTCACCGCCGAGATCGCCGCGTACGACTTTGGCAAGTACGCGTACCACGTCGTCTGGTTGCCGGCGGAGCTGCACGCGGCGTTGCCGCTCGAACAGCACCCGCGGCTGCGGGTGGAGGCAGAGATCGACGGGCGGCCGCACGCCGGGGCGTTCTGCCCGGCCCGCGGCGGCTGGTACCTGCTGCTGTCGAAGAAGGTGCTCAAGACGCTCGGCCGTGAGCTGGGCGAGCGGGTCCACGTCCGGTTCCGCGTCGCCGACCAGGACGCCATCGACGTGCCGACCGAGCTGTCGTTCGCCCTCGAAGCCAACGGCCGGGCCCGCGCGGCGTGGGACGCCGCCACCCCAGGTAAGCAACGCGGCTGGGCGTACCGCGTCGATTCCGCCAAGCGGGCCGAGACCCGCGAGCGCCGTGTCGAGGGGGTGATCGACGAGCTGCTGCGGGGCTAAGCCGTGGCGTTGGGCCTCGGGGTTAGGTCTCTTGGCTTCCCGCGTGGACCCGCAGCGTGATGTCTCGCCGGGCGATGCGTAGCCGCTTGCCGCTTTGGGTCGTCACGCCGCCGGTCAGCGACGCCGCACGCACGCCGACCACCCGGGCGGCCAGCAAGCGGCCGACCCGCTCCGCGCCGTTCTGCTCGTGGGCCACGCGCGACGGCGTGTTGCCCAGCGTCACGCCGAGCAGCAGCCGCTCGAGCCCCTCGGCCGAAGACGTGTCGCGGACGAGCGACAGCATGCGGGTGTAAACGCCGACGCGACGGTGCTCAGGCCGCACGTACGCCGAGTGCAGCCACGCCTCGGTCGTAGACAGGTCGATCGCGACGCCGAGTTCCGGCTCGGCGAACCGGCCCGTATCAATCCAGGCGGCGCCCACCGGCGTGCCGTCGCCATCGACGGCGTACGCCACGCGACAAGACTCGCCGTCCCACCGGTCGAGGTTCACGCGGCTCGCCACCCGGCTCAACCGCTGCACCTCCGCGCGTGACTTCGCCCACCGCGCGCCCGTCGGCGGCGCCGGGGTCGCGTTGTCGTCCGCTCTGCCGCCCAGGCTGATCGAGTACACGCCGTACGGCCGCACGCGCAGCAGCCAAGGCGGCGCCGCGTCGACGGCGTGCTTGGCGAGACGGTAGAGCGTGGTAACCAGCGGCATGGCAGGGTGCGTGAGCGCGGGGGCGACGGGCGCACGGATCGCCGCCCTACCCTAATCAACGCGTCACGCGGCGGGGCTCCTGAACCGAGCCCGTGTGAGCGTGTACAATCCGCCCGCAGATCGCTCCCCACACGTTGCCTTGTCACACACAACCGCTCTTCCCTCACCGAGCCATGCCCGCGTTCCCCGAAGTCTCCGGCCCGATCCCCTACGAGGGCCCCGAGAGCCGCAACCCGCTCGCCTTCAAGCACTACAACGCCTCGGAGGTCGTCGAGGGGAAGACGATGGCCGAGCACCTGCGTTTCAGCGTGGTGTACTGGCACACGTTCCGCGGCACGGGGGCGGACCCGTTCGGCCCCGGCACGATGCAGCGGCCGTGGGACGACGGCACGGAGTCGGTCGAGAACGCGCAGAACCGCGTCCGCGCGGCGTTCGAATTCTTCGAGAAGCTGGGCGCCCCTTACTACGCCTGGCACGACCGCGACGTGGCGCCCGAGGGCGCGTCGCTGAGTGAGACCAACGCGAACTTCGACGCCGTCGCCGCGGTGCTCAAGGAAGAGCAAGAACGCTCCGGCGTGAAGCTGCTGTGGGGCACGGCCAACCTGTTCAGCAACCCGCGGTTCATGCACGGCGCCGCCACCAGCTGCAACGCGGAGGTGTTCGCCTACGGCGCGGCGCAGGTGAAGAAGGCGATCGAGGTGACGCACGAGTTGGGCGGCGAGGGGTACACCTTCTGGGGCGGCCGCGAGGGCTACCAGTCGCTGTGGAACACCGACATGAAGCGTGAGCAGGAGCACCTCGCCCGCTTCCTGCACCTGGCGGTCGATCACGCGAAGGCGGTCGGCTTCGCCGGTCAGTTCTACATCGAGCCGAAGCCCAAGGAGCCGACCAAGCACCAGTACGACTCGGACGCCGCGGCGTGCCTGAACTTCCTGCGGCAGTTCGACCTGCTGGACCACTTCAAGCTGAACCTGGAGACCAACCACGCGACGCTCGCGGGGCACACGATGCACCACGAGCTGGAGGTTGCCGGCGGCGCCGGGGCGCTGGGGTCGATCGACGCCAACACGGGCGACCTGTTGCTGGGCTGGGACACGGACCAGTTCCCGACCGACATCTACGTGACCGCGCAGTGCATGCTTTCGATCCTGAAGTGGGGCGGCCTGACCACCGGCGGCGTGAACTTCGACGCCAAGGTCCGCCGCGAGAGCTTCGAGCCGATCGACCTGTTCTACGCCCACATCGGCGGCATGGACGCCTTCGCCCGCGGGCTGAAGATCGCCGCGGCGATGCGCGCCGATGGCCGGTTGGAGCAGATGGTCTCCGACCGCTACGCGAGCTGGGACGCCGGCCTCGGCGCGGCGATCGAGGCGGGCGAGCACGACTTCGCGTCGCTCGAGAAGCTCATGCTGGAGAAGGGCGAGGCGGCCCCCAACCAGAGCGGTCGACAAGAGCTCTTCGAGAACGTCGTCAACGACTACGTGTGAGAGGAAGCGGTGCGGCCACGGGGCGCGGCGAGGTTTCCGTCATCCCGGGACGCGTCGCTGCGCCGCCTCCTTCGGATCGACTCGTGACGACACGTCTCACTTCTTCCGCAGCGTGACCGTGTCGAAGAGCCGGTCGTCGAGGTCGTAGCTACGCAGCTCGAGCGTGCCGGCGTTGACGTGGGCCATCACGTAGTGGTGGCAGCGACGCACCTGGTTCTGGAAGAACGGTCGGTAGGGGCCGGGGGTCTCCAGGCTGCCGCCGCCGCCGCCCACGATCATGTAGACGGGGCCGTCGCTCTCGCCCACGGCCCGCCCGTCGCGGATCGGCCACGTCCGCTCGTACGAGTGGATGTGGCCGGTCCACACCATGTCGACGCCGTGCTTCTCGTAGAGTTTCGAGAGCCGGCGGGTGCGTAGATCGCCCCGGTCGCTCTTGTTGGTCCGCCACAGGTCGCCGTAGTCGTTCTCGTCCGACGAGTACGGCGGGTGATGGTGGCAGACGAACTTCCACGTCGCGTCCGAATCGGCGAGCGCCCGGTCGAGCCAGCGGTGCTGCTCCGAGTCGGGGCCGACGTTGCGGTTGGAATCGAGCATGAAGAAGTGGGCGTCGCCGTAGCGGAACTCGTAGTAGTACTCCGGCTCGGGGAGCGACATGTAGTCAAAGTAGTTCTGCGCGTTCTGCTCATGGTTGCCGAGCACCGGGAACATTGGCACCCGCGAGATCAGCGGCTTCATGCCGGGGAAGAAGTGCTGCGTCCAGTGCGTGTCGTTCACGCCCGTGTCGACCAAGTCGCCTGGGTGGAGCAAGAAGCTGGGCCGCTGCGCCCAGGCGTGCCGAGACAGCCGCACGGCGACCTCGGGGTTGAACTGCGTGTCGGAGATCACCGCGAAGGCGAAGGGCGTACCCGGCTCGACGGCGGTCGAGAATGTCGACACCCGGCTCTCGATCTTGCGTGCCGACGCGTCGACGGTCTCGGCGCGGTAGAAGTACTGCGTCGCGGGCTCGAGCCCGCTGATGCGCACCTCGTGGATCGTCGCGTCGTCGCCGGTGGCCGACTGCTCGCACGCCTCGGTCTCGCCGTAGCGGACCACCGACGTGCCGCGGGCCGTTGTTTCCCACATGACCGTCATGCCGTCGGTCGTGCCGTGCTGGAGGTAAGGCTCCACGAGCATCGCCAGGTCGTCGCCACGCGGCGGTCGCACGGCGTTGACGGTGTGCTTGAGGTGGCCGTAGGCGTGGCGAACCCACGCGGGCTTCGCGGCGATGTCGTACACGGTCGCCTCACGCAGACGACCGCGTAGCGACGCCGATCCTGCTCGGCCGCCCGAGCCGACCAGCAACACGGGCGCCGCGGGGCGCGCAATCTCCGCTACAGCGGTGTCCACTGACGCGTCCAGCACGCCGTCGATGTAGAGGTCGATCCGCGCGCCGTCCCACACGCCGACCACGTGCCGCCACTGGCCCTTCTCGTAGGGCGTTTGGCCGACGAGCCGCGTCGTTGTGGCCTCGGCTGCGTCGGTCACCGCGAACGTGAAGCACGAGTCGTTGTAACCGAGCTTCCATGTAGGGCCGCCGTCGTCCGCTTCTGCATCCGCGTCCGCGAGGGCGACGAGCCCACCGTGCGATTCGGCTTCGTCGATGGCTACCCAGACGCTGACGGTCATTGCCTCCGACGGCAGGCCCTCTGCCCGCTCTTCGCTCAGCCGCGCCTCCGCCCGCTCGCTGCCGTCGCCGGTCAGGTCGAGGCAGTAGCCGCCGGCGTCAGCGATCACTCGCGCCGTTGAGGGCAGGTTGAGGTCTGGCCCCAGCCTAGCCGCGGCCACACCGGCCGAGACGGTTCGCGGCGAGAATGCCCAGTGAAAGACGGGGTCGGGCCCCTGGTGGGCGGCCGCCTGTGTGGACAACACGAGGGCGATCCAACCGAGCACTGAGGGGCGACGTGCTTTCGTCATCTTGTTTGTCTTGGGAGTCGAACGGTGAGGGCTGCGAGGGCGACGAGGCCGAGGCACGCCGGCTCGGGGACGCCGGCCAGGGCGCGGCCGATCGCCGCGCCCATCGCCGGGTTCAGGTCGTTGATCAACGCCCAGTCGGAGAGGTTCGTTACCCCGTCCAGGTTGATGTCGCCACGCGCGTAGCGGTCCAGCACGCCGCCGTCGCCGGTCTTCAGCCAGTTGGCCAAGAAGGTGGTGACGTCGTCTGTTGCCGCGGGGCCGGCCCCGTTGCCGGCGAAGGCGCCGTCGTTGTTGAAGTCACCCACGACGCCCGTCGGCGGGGTCACGGTCAGGCCGCGGACGGTTCCGTCCATGCCGGCCAGGAACGGGTCGATCCCCAGGTGCCACAGCGCGGTGGGCGCCAGGTCCCGCAGCGTTGGACGCTGCATCGCGGCGCCGGTGGCGACACTCGGCCCGCTGACGATGAACGGCATCTCCCAGTTGTCGGGCCCCTGGCTGGCGAAGTGACTGAACGAGCCGGGCGTCGCGCCGTGGTCGCCCGACACCAGCACGAGCCAGTCCTCGTCGCCCGACACAACGCCGGGGCGCGTGCTGAGGGCGCCCATGATCGACCCCACGTGCGAGTCGACCAGCTCGATCGCCGCGGTGTGCTGCGGGCTGCCCCACGAGAACGCGTGCCCGGCCGAGTCCACCTGATCGAAGTGAAGGAACATCACGTCGGGGTCGATTGGCGTTGACACGAAGTCGCCCGACCGGCGGCCCGTGGTAAGGAACGACACCGCGTCGTTCGTCAGCAGGTTGTCCTGGAACGAGGCGCTGCCGACGTCGTAGCCGATCTCCACGTCGGCAAACTCGTCCGGCGTGATGAACGTGTTGATCGGTGTCCAGTTGGCCAACGAGATCGTGCTGAGCGTGCTATCCGCCTGCTTCACGAACTGGAAGAAGTGCGGATTGTTCTCGAAGTCCGAACCGCCGAAGCTGTTGTCCACCACGTTGTGGTTGGCGGCCGAGGCGCCGGTGACGAACGTCGACCAGTTGACGCCGCTCGCGCCGTAGCCGCTGGGCGCGTTCGGCGTGAGGCCGCCCTCGTTGTAGGCGTCGTACCGGACCGTGCCCGCGGAGGCCAACGCGTCGAGGCTCGGCGTGTTGGCCGCCTCGACGTACTGCCCGCCCGCGCCGTCGATGCCGATCATCAGCACCTTCTTCTGCGGCTGGGCGGAGGCGGCCGCTGCCGACGCCAACACGAAGAGAGCGCAAGCCAAGGCGAAGCAAACAGAACGCGTCATGGTCGTCGACTCAGAGGATCAGTTGGTCGCGAGTTCGCCGTCTGCCCGGTGGCACAGCCGGCCGAGCACCGTCTCGTCGGTATCCACGTCGAGCCCCTGCACCGAGCCGTCGGCCAACGCGAAGTGGCACACCCCCGGGTGGCGGCTGCCAAACCCGTAGTGGGCGTGGTCGTCGAAGAGCGTCGGCGCCGCGGGGTCGGCCGGGCCCTTGGCGATCGGCACGCCGACGCCGCCCAGCCGAAGCGAAGACGGCAGGAACTTGCCGTCGTACATCGGCCCGTGATCGGGCACGACACCCTCGTCGTCCTCGGGCGTGTGCATCTCGCCGACCAGCGCGGTCTTGCTCAGCCCGTCGGTGATCTGGGCGCCGCGCACCGTGTCGTGCAACGCCACCGGGTAGACGGGCCACAGGCCCGCGCAGCGGGCGCGGACGGTGATCAGCACGCCCGTGCCGTTGCCGCCCCAGAAGAACGCGGAGTCGTCGTTGCCGGCATAGCCGTCCGCCTGCTTGCCGGGCGAGCCATCGCCGTGATTGCCCGCGTAGTGGGCCGTGGCGCCGGTCGGCCGGTAGCCCTGCGGCTCGCCCCCGCCGCAGCCGCACGGCACGCTCACCACCCGCAGCTCGTTGGTGCTTCCGCCGTTGGCGCCACGCTCGGGGCAGGCGAACACGGCCGGTGCGTACGCACGCGCCTCGGGCGAGTGGAGCGAGTAATCGTCTAGCAGTCGCCAGCGGTCGGCCGCTGCCTGTTCCTCGACAAACGGCAGCACGTAGGCCGGCCAGGTCGGCTCGAATCCGCCGCAGATCCGCGACGGCTCGTCGTTGTACCGGTAGTCGATCCGCCCGGGCGGGTAGAGCGTGAAGGTCTCGTGGAACTGCGTGACCGCGAGCCCGACCTGCCGCAGGTTGTTCGTGCACTGCGACCGTCGCGCGGCTCCGCGCGCCGCCTGCACGGCAGGCAGCAGCAACGCGATGAGGATCCCCACGATGGCGATCACCGCCAGCAGCTCCACGAGCGTGAACGCCCGCAACCGGTTTGCTCCGCCGCGGGCGATCACTCGATGAAACCGTCTGTGGTCAGTCCCGCTTGCTGGCTGGCGCGGGTGCCCCAGTCGCTCCACACGACGGCGTCGATATCGTCGGCGATCGCCTCCACGTGGCCGTCGACGGCCGCCATCTGCACGATGCCGGGGTGAGCGCTGCTGAAAGAGAGCTGGTAAGCCTGGCAGTCGGGGGTCGCCGCCGCGACGGCACACGGGTTCAACCCCGCCCCCTGGCCGAAGTTCGGAGCGACCGCGGTGGAACCCAGCATCTCCGACAGGTCCGGGAAGATCTCGGCACCGTCGGCTGCATCGCCGCCAACGTTGGTGTCGATGTCGTCGGAGCCGCCGAACCAATGGTCCTTGCGATTGCCCGCCTGCTCCTCGGCGACGCGGCCGAACTGCTCTTGCGCCTCGGTGTCGTGCAACGCCTCGCCGCAGAGGAAGGTGCTCGACGTGCCGTCAGTGATCTTGCGGAGCGGGATGTTGCCCACCTTTACGTCGAGCTTGTGATGGATGCCGACGAGCACCCCATCCGCGCCCTCGTATTCGGGGTTCCAACTCGGGAACCGTTCGATACGGAGCAGCCGAGAAGGAAACTGAGTCGATACCAGCCCGCTCGCGACGCCGAGGTACGAGGCCGGCACACGCTTCATCACGACCCACGACACCGAAGACAGGTCGTACTGGTGGTCCAAGAGCGCCGCTGTTGGGCAGCGGAACATCGAGATGACGGTCTCCACCAGAGCGATGTTGCGGTACGTGCCGTTGGGGTGCTGTTGGTTGAGCTCCTCCACACTGCCGTAGCTCTCGCCCGGGAAAGCCCACTGGAAGTTGTCACCAGCGTCTTCGCCGATGTTCAGGTTGCTGAACGCGACGCCCTCTTCCATGTACGGCAGCAGGTAGGCGGTCCAGCCGCTGCCCTCACCCATGAAGGCGCCGGGCTGCAGCTCTCGCCGCGCGGACTCGTAGTTAAGCGTCGCCAGCGCGATCTGCTTCAGGTTGTTCTTGCACTGCGATCGGCGGGCGGCCTCGCGCGCCGCTTGCACGGCCGGCAGCAGCAACGCCACCAAGATGCCGATGATCGCGATCACCACCAACAGCTCGACCAGCGTGAACCCGGCGTCTGACACGCCCCCGGCTCGCCGCCGCTGAGATTCCATTCGCATCTTGCCACCGCTCCAGAAAGCGAGTTGGGGGGGAGAGAGATCAGCCGTGCCGGGGAGGCCGGTCCACGGCACGACTGACTGTTGCTGTCTCCGCGTCGCGGGCCTACCACCCGTAGCGCGAACTTCTTGACACCTTCAAACGACGCTCATCGACGGCGTGCGACCACGGCCGTGGCCGCGAAGCAGGCCAGCACCAGCGTGCCGGGCTCGGGCACGACGCCGGTAATGAGGCTCATCGCGAAAGCCGCAACGGCGGGGTTCTCCGTGTTCAGGATCGCCCAGTCCGCCAGGTCCACCACGCCGTCGTAGTTGAAGTCGCCCCGGTCGCGGCTGGCGAGGTCGCCCACCACGAGCGAACGCTCAATGCCCGGCCCCGCCTCGGTCGGCTCGATCCACTCCAGCAGGTTCGTGAACCGCCAGTTGGAGGCGAAGATCTGCGCGTCGGCAAAAGTCACGCTCGGATCGCCGGTCAGGTCGCCCTGGGTGGGCGGCTTGGCGAACGCCGCGAAGTCGTTGTCACGCTCGAAGACGTACTCGCCGAAGTCGTCCGTGTCGTTGAAGCCCATGACGAACATCTCCAGGTCGTCCACCACGCCCTCGAAGACGTTGTTGCCTCGCTCGGCGGCCAGCTGGCCGGTGCTGCCGCCGACAACCAGCGGGGCCTCGTCCAGGTCGGTGACGACCAGGGTGAAGTCGCCGTTGTCGGGGTCGCGGGGCACCAGAGCCTCGATCGCGTAGTCGCCCACCGCCGCGGCGCCGGCGACGCCGTCGACCCACAAGATCGATCCGTTGCCGCCCTCAAAAGGACGCACAACCGAAAGGTGGGCCCACGTGTCGACCTGCGCCGGGATCGGGCTCGAGTAGTCCTCGCCCGCGTACCGCATGGCGTAGAAGCCGTTCTCGTCGATGAACACGCCGTGCTGGTTCGAGTCCATCACGATGTCGTGCCGGCCGTTGATGGCCGTCGGCTTCGCCCAGATCTCAAACCCGCGGTCGCGGATGAAGGTGTAGTCGTTCGGCGGCAGCGGCACGCCGGGCGCACGCTCCACCACCAGCGACGCGTTGGACGAGAACGACTGCTGCGGCCAGTTGAGCTGCTCTCCCTCGAGGTAATGATCCTCAAACAAGAACCCGCCCGGGTTTTGGGGGTCGGGGATGAAGTCTTGTTGGTTCAGGGCGATGCCGACGCCCGTCACGCCGTCGGGCCGCGTCACGTCGACGTACTTGGGGGGGATGAACGTTGGGCTGAGCTTAACTTCCAGGTTCGTTCGGTCTTGGGCGCCAATCACGCCGGCGGTATCGCGCGTGCCGGGCGCCACGCTCGTGACGCGGTCGCCGTCCGTCTTGGGAGTCGGGCTCGCGGCGGAGCCACCGTCGAACTCACCGAAGCTGTACTGCCGGTCCACGTGTGGCGTGGGCGGCTGGGCGTCGGCTGTCCCCACACCGGCCCCGGCTGCAATGGCCACCACGGCCACGGCGCCGGCCCTCCGCGAGCGGGCGCCCAGCAGCCCGACAGCGGCGATCGCCAGCAAGGCGACCGTCGTCGGCTCGGGCACGGCCGTGCCGGTGCCGAAGCCCCAGTTGTTCAGCAGCGGGTTCAGTTCGTTGTTGTCTACCCGCGGGCCGATGAAGCCGTTGGTCCACTCACCGGGAACGCTCTCCGATCCCCAGTTGTTGAGCAGCAGGTTCAGGTCCGTGTTGTCCACGCGGCCGTCGCCGTTGAAGTCGCCCTCGACCGGGCCGCCGCCGACGAACTCGACCACGCCGGTGACGATGTCGCCGGTCGCTAGCGAGTACTGGAACGTGATGTCACGCTCGGCCTCGGGCGTCGTTGGGTCGAACAGGCCCGCGAGCAATTCCGTCCGGCTGGCGTCGAACGTCGAGTCGCCGAAGAGGAACGCCTCGAACAACCGCTCCTCGGACGACGTGAGCACCTCCCACTGCTCGCCCGGGTCGTCGCCGCCGTCGACCGTGTCGGTCAGCACCGACGACAGACCGCCGGTCGTGCCCGTGAGGTTGCCGTTGGCGCTCTGGATGTCGATCGTCTTGATGTCGGTCGGGATCACGTCGCCGCCGATCAGTTCGGCGTCGCCGGTGGAGGCGTTGATCCGCAGGATCGACGGCTCGGCCGGCACCTGCACCAGCAGGTTGTCGATACCCCACCACCAGTCGTTGTCCGCGTTGAGCAGCGAGAACTCCAGGTCGAGGCTCGTGGCGCTGCCGTCGTAATCGAGGTCGATGAAGACCCGCTCGTTGGTGGCGTCGTCCTTGAAGTTCGCGTCCTCCGGGTCGGACACCCAGCGGAGCACCTCGAACGCCTCACCGCCGTCGTACGAAGCCGTGATGACGGCCGTCTGGTTGCCCTTGCCGTCGGGCCCGTCGAACTCGTCGCGCCAGCTGGAGTCGAAAGCCAGCTTGATGCCGTTCTCAGGGATCAGGCCGAACGGGATGTTGGTGATCGTCGGCAGCGAGAGCACCGTGTTGAACGTCGCGTCCGACGACGTGCCGGGGATCAACGCGGCGCTGTCCACGGCGTTTGGGTCGTCGTCCCACTCGTCCGAGTCGGCCACGAGGATCGTGCCCGTGCCACGGGTGAAGTCGTCGCGGTCCTGCTCGATCTGTTCCCACCAGAGGCGGTTGACGTAGGTCCAGCCGCCGAAGTCGATCACGCCGTCGGTCTCGGGGTCGGTGGGCTCGGGTGTGAGGCCCGGGGTGCCGGAGTTGTCGACCGTCCAGCCCGCGGGGCCGGTGCGACTGACCACGTCCGGCGTGCCGGAGAAAGTCTCGGTCTCTTCCTCGATCGGCGGCGCCAGAGCGACGCCCTCGAAGTCTTCCTCGAGCAGCTTGATCTGCGCCTGAGCCTCCGTGGCGCCGAACGTGACGGCCAAGCCGATCGCGGCAACCAGCATCGCGGCGCCACGAGTCGGCAGTCGGCGACGGTTCACAAAGCCAACCGCGGCCACGGCGATCAGTGCGAGCGAGCTAGGCTCGGGGACGCCGGCAACGGCCAGCGCGAACGAGCCCGAGCCGTTGACCTGATCGAACAGCAGCTGGAACTGGAAGAAGTCTTGGAACGTGTGCTCGCCGTCGGTGACGGGGTTGCCGGTCACGTCCGAGATATCGGCCAGGGCGTGCCGCTGCGCGTCGGTCAGCCCCGTAAGGGACGTGCCGAAGCCCGCCTTGAAGGTGTCCCAATCGAGGATGTCGACCGTGCCGTCGAAGTTCAGGTCGAGGAACTCGAACGACTCATCGCCGTTGCCGGTGAACTCGATGAGGCCCTGCACCGGGTCGTTCGACCCCGCCACGAGGTACTCGAACGCCACGTCCTGCTCGTCTTCAAAGTACTTACGCCACACGGGGCCGAACTCGATGTCGCCCGCGGAGCCCGACGCCATGGCGAACTCCGACAGGTGCACCTCGCTCAGGTCGTTCGGCTCGTCGCCGACGATGGTCGCCTGGAGCCAATCGCTGTCGCCATCGGCGAGGAACGCGGCGGCCGCCTCGTCAAAGACCCCGGCATTGGAAGTAAGCGAGTAGCCGCGGAGTTGCACGACCTCGCCCGTGTTGTTGACGATCTTCACGTCTTGCGTGTCGCGGTCGATGATCGCCCTCAGCACCTGGTCGGCCGGCGGCGTGGCGCCGGTGAACACCTGCAGATTGTCGAAAGCCCACCACCAGTCGTTCAACGCGTCGAACAGGCGGAACTCCAGCTGCACGCTGGTGGCGCCGGCCGGGTTTTGCAGGTCGAGCGCCACCGCTTCGTTGGGGGCGTCGTCCTTGAAGAACGGCGAGGTCTCGTCCGAATCCCAGCGGAGCACCTCGATCGGCTCGCCGACGTCGTAGATCGCCGTGATGGTCGCGGTCTGGTTGTTCAGGTTGTCGTCGCCGTCGTCGAACGCCTCGTCACGCCAAGACGAGCTGAACGACGCCCGCACCGTGTTGGGCGTTGCGCCGCCGAGCGCGATGGCCGACGTGGTCAGCTTCGCGTCGAAGAAGCCGAAGTCCTGCGGGTCGTCCTGCCCCGGCGCGGCGAAGTCGTCCCACTCGTCCGGGTCGGCCACCGCGACCACGCCCGAGCCGAAGACGAACTCTTCGCGCCGCTGTCCGCCGGCGGTCTGCACCCACCAGTCCTTGTTGACGAGGCTCCAGCCCTCGAATTCGGCGACGCCTACCAGCGGGTTGCCCGCCGTGGGCACCGCGCTGTCGTCCGCCGTCCATCCGCCGGGCAGGCCGGCGAGCACGGTCGGGTCGTCGGTCCAGGCCTCACGCTCGCGGATCTCGCTCTGGAGCGTCACGACCGGGCCGAGCGTCGCGGCCTCGAAGTCTTCCGACAGAAGCGTCACCGCGTTGGCGGACGGCGTAGCGACGAGTGCCGCCAGAACGCCGAGGACTGCAAGCAGCCGCTTGCCGGTGGAACAACCACACAAATGCAGAGAGGACATCGGGGGAGTGGTTCCTTAGGTGGGAGAGGTCTTGGGGAGAGACTCGTATCGGGCGTCGGTCTTCGGGCGCGGGGCGAACCCCCGGCGCCGCTGCTCGGGTTGTGTCGGATCGGCCCTGGAGCGGCGGCGCCGATGGTCGGCGAAACAAGAAAAGCCCCCGCGGGCGGCGATCCGCCCGCGGGGGTCGTTCATCAGGCTTTCACTCAGCCGCGGCGGCGGGCCACGCCGAGCGCCGAGACGGCAATCAGCAGCAGGCCGCCGGTGGCGGGCTCGGGGATGGCGCCGACCTGGATGTTGTCGATGCCCCAGTAAAAGTTGTTGCCCGCGTCGAACAGACGGAACGCGAACGTCACCTCGGTGGCGCCGGCCGGGTTGTCCAGACGCAGCAGGACCGATTCGTTCAGCAGGTCGTCCGTGAAGAACGTCGGGTCGCCGCCGGCCGACTCCCAACGCAGGACCTCGATCGGGCCGTTGCCGTCCGCGTAGTCGGCGGTAAGCACGGCGGTCTGGATGCCCTCTTCACGCCAGGTGGCGTCGAAAGCAATGGCGAGCTCACCCTCGGCGACGCCGGTGATGTCGATCGCCGGGGTCTCGAGCGTGGCGTCGAACGGCGCGATGTTCGCCGGGCCGTTGATCTCGCCGCCGCCGATGTCGCCCTCGAGGTCGTCCCACTCGTCCGGGTCGGCCACGGCGATCACGCCGGTGCCCTTGGTGAACTCCTCGCGGGCGCCGCCCTCGGTGAACGCCCAGAAGTCGGGCGTCACAAAGCTCCAGCCTTCCCACTCCTCGACACCTACCTGAGGGTCGCCGACGCCGGCGACCTGGCTGTTGTCGTTGTTCCAGCCGGCCGGCGGGGTCTGCGTGAACGAGTCGGGCCGCGCGGTCGTGTCCGGGTCGGATTCAACCGCGGTCACCTTCTCCGGCACGAGCGAGATCCGCTCGTTGACACTGTCGCCCAGGGGCAGCGACTCGAAGTCTTCGGACAGGACCGAAGCGCTAGTGATGATGTTGTCGACGTTGATGTTGTCCAGCGCCCACCACCAGTCGTTGCCGGCGTTGGCGATGTTGAACTGGATCTGCGCCGACGTGGCGCCCGGAGCGGCGCCGAAGGTGTACGCCAGCGCCTCGTTGGTGACGTTGGTCGGCACGTCTTCGAAAACGCCGGGCGACACCTCGACCTCGACCTCGTCTGGCTTGAAGGCGCCGCTCGCCGGGTCCGAGTTCCACGCGTCGAGCGTCACAACCGTGCCGTTGTCGTAGGCGACGAGCACCTCAACCGCTTGGTTGTTCAGGTCTTCGATCAACGCGTCAGGATGGCCGTCGTCGAACGACTCGTTCCGCCAGCTCGAATCAAAGGTGAGGTTGAAGAAGTTGCCCGGGGCGACCGAGAACGACGGCGTGGTCAGGCCCGAGTTGAAGTAGCCCAGGTCGTCGGGGCCGGCGAACTCGTCGAAGTACTCGTCCGGGTCAACGACCGCGACCGTGCCGCTGGCGTTGGTGAACTCCGAGCGACGCTGATCTCCAGCGGCGTCTGACCAGAAGTCCTTGTCCAAGAACGTCCAGCCGTCGAACTCGGCGACGCCGACCGCGGAGTCGCCCGTGCCCGGCACGCCCGCGTTGCCGACAGTGGGGGCGCCCTGGTAGGTCGCCAGAGCGTTATCCACGGTCCAGCCCGACGGGGCAGTTGCGGTGAACACGCCCGGCAGCGGGGCCGAGTCGGTGTCGGTCTCGAGCCGCGTTACAAGCGGGAAGCCGAGCCGCTCGTTGACGCTGTCGCCGAGGGTCAGGGAGTCGAAGTCTTCCTCGAACACGATCGAGTTGAACTGTGCCGTCGCGCTCTGGCCGGCGGCCATTGCCGCCAGAACGAGACCGAGCGAGAGCCACTGCATGAGTCGCATCAGACGTACCTCAAAGATGGGGAGAACTTGGTGGTGCCGGCTTGTGGCGTTGGAGCCGCTGCGGAGTGCAGCCCGCGGCGTGCGAGTTGCCGCGGGGGGTAGATTGCAGGGCAGTCGTGAAGAGTCCGTGAAGGGAGCAGCGCGTAGCCGCGAACGCGCGAAATCTTCACAGAAGTGCTCGCTTGCATTTGACGCGGAGCGCACGTGCGCGGATTACGTAACGGAACCGAGAGGTTCGCGTGCGCATCAAGCGCGGCTATCGCCGCGCGAAGGCGTAGCAGCTGCCGACCAGCAAGGCCGAACCGAGCAAGCCAACCGCGTACGCCAGCATTCGCAAGAAGTCGAGCTGCGAAACGCCGGCGGTGCCCAGGTCCTTGGTCAGCTGAATGGCGACGCTCCCGGTGTAGCCCACCGCGTCGGCCAGATAGATGCCGAACACCGCCGTGCCGGCGAAACGCGTCTGGGCGATCGATCGATCGAACAGCACCGAGCCGAACGGCACGTAGGCGAGGTACGCGCCCATGCCCACCGCGGTGATCCACCAGAACCCGGTCAGAACGCCGAGGTCGAGCAGCAGCGTCGCCAAGCCGACCGAGAGCAGCCCCACCGACATGACCGCGTAGGTAGCGATCAGGCCGGCTCGGTTGTCGCGAATCCGATGCAGCTGCGAGAGCACGGCCATGACGCCGAACGCCACGAGCAGCTCGCTCCGCGTGATCATCGATCGGTTGTTCTCGTAGTCGTAGCTGAGCTGCGTGAGCACCTCGACCATGTAGTTGTCCCGGTAGTCTCGGAACGCGGTCAGCAGGAAGTAGGCGGCGATCGCCAGGCCGATGGCCAATCCATACTGCCGCAGAAAAGCGTAGCGTTCGGCCCGCAGCATCGGGCCGCGTGGCGTGCGGGCGGCTTCGTCCTCGCGGTCGGGCTCGGGCGTCTGATCGAGCAACCAGGCCGCGAGCGCAAACGGCACCAGGAAAAGCGCTCCGGTAGCGGCCGGCATCCAGAACTCTGGAACGGGCGGCAGCGGGTTGGGGATCGCCCAGCCCTGCTCGGCGGGCAGCAGCGGCACGGGGATCCACGCCCCGGCCAAGAGCGCGCGGCCAACGTCCTTCACCACCCCGCTAGCGACGATGTACGAGCAGCTGAGCCCGGTCAGCAGGATCTCGGACGTGCGGCGTCCCTCGAGATAGAGCACCACCAATCCCCATACCATGCCCAGCGGCAGGCCGTTGGCGAAGATCGCCAACGGCTTGAGCAACGGCTGCGAGCTCGGCGCGGCGCCAAACCCCACCAGAGCCAACTCCGCGACGACGATGAGCCCTAACAGCAGCGGGAGCCGCTGCGACCGGCGGGCTTCGGAGCAGACGCGTATCCCGGCGTACTTCGAGAGCGCATAGCCAACGAGCTGAGACACCACGAAGAGGGTCTTGAACGCGAACACCCGCCCGTCGCCCAGGTCGTACCCGCCGTCGAACGTGGCGGCCGAGAACGGTTTGCGAAAGGCGTACATGCAGAAATAGACGACGAACGCCGCGGTAACCGCGTACGTCATCCGCGTCCGCTCCGAGCGGCGCAGAAGCCAAGAGGTCACAAAGCTCGACGGATTCAAAGCGGCCTCTGGATGTTCGTCGGCGTGCGCGGTGTCCGCACAGGTTGCCGACCCGGCGCCGGCAGATCGCTCATGAAGAACCCGTGTGCATTGTCGGGGGAAACGTCAATCGGTTTGCGCTCACCGCTACCGTCCGCTCGCCTGCGGTCGTGTGTAATGTCGGGCTTGCTGGAGTGGCAACGCACGAACCGTGAACCTTTGATCGGGCGGATTGATGGCGGAACAGTCTTTGTCGGAGCTGACGTCCGAGTCGGCCGCCGAGATCTACCGGTTGTTCGAGGTGCGAGGCGCCTCGTTATATGGCGGCGAGGGCGTGACGCAACTCGAGCACGGCCTGCAGGCCGCGATGCTCGCCGAGCAAGAGGGCGCCGACCCTGCCCTGATCGTCGCCGCGTTGCTGCACGACGTCGGCCACCTGCTGCACGACCTGCCCGACGACGCCCCGGACAACGGGGTGGATGACGTGCACGAGGCGCTCGGGGCCGATTGGCTCCGGTCGCGGTTCCCGCCCGAGGTGCTCGAGCCGGTGCAACAGCACGTCGCGTCGAAGCGCTACCTGTGCGCTACGGAACAGGGCTATTGGGACGCGTTGAGCGAACCCTCGAAGGTCAGCCTCGAGCTGCAGGGCGGGCCCATGAACGCGGCGGAAGTTGACGCCTTCGAACAGGGTGAACACTTCGAAGCGTGCGTCCGGCTTCGCCGCTGGGACGACCTCGCCAAGGTCGTGGGGCTGGAGACGCCGCCGCTGGAGCACTTCATGACTCTTGTTGATCGCGTCGCCCTGCGTTCGTAACGCACGCGTTTCTTGCTGCGGCCCCACACTGCATTCTTATCGGCACATGGCTACGACGGTTGGCGTTATCGGTGCGGGCATCGTTGGCATCGCCCACGCGTGGCGCGAGGCGGCGCGGGGCGCCCGTGTCACCCTGTTCGAGAGGGGCGAGCGAGCGGAGGGCGCCTCGGTGCGGAACTTCGGCATGGTGTGGCCGATCGGCCAGCCGACGGAGTCGCTCTCGGCCGCGCTGCTGAGCCGCGACCTGTGGCTTGAGTTCATCGATGCGTCGGGCGTCTGGTCGAACCAACGTGGGTCGATCCACGCGGCCCATCGCAACGACGAGTGGCGGGTGCTGCAAGAGTTCGCCGCCGAGGCCCCAAACCAAGGCTACCGGGTGCGGCTGGTAAATCCGGACGAAGCGATCGCCCTGTGCCCCGGGCTGAGCCCCGACGGTCTGCTCGGCGGCCTGTTCAGCGAAACCGAGATCGGCATCGACCCACGGCAGGTAGTGCGGATCGCTCCGCACTGGCTCGCGGATCGGCACGGTGTGCAGCTGGAGTTCGGCGTCACCATCCGCGACGTCGCGGGGCCGACGGTCGCCGCCGCGGACGGCCGCCGCTGGAGCTTCGACCGAGTGGTCGTTGCGGCCGGAGCGGACCTAGCACGGCTGTACCCGGAACTTGCGGCCGCCAACCGGATCGAGCGGTGCAAGCTGCAGATGCTGCGTACCGAGCCGCAGCCCAGCGGCTGGCAGCTGGGCCCCATGGTCGCGAGCGGGCTCACGCTGCGGCACTACCGCACCTTCGAGAAGCTGCCGGGCGCCGACGCGCTACGCCAACGCATCAGCAACGAGACGCCCGAGCTCGACCGCTACGGCATCCACGTGATGGCCGCGCAGAACGGCGAGGGCGAGATCGTGCTGGGCGACTCGCATGAGTACGCCGAAGACATCACGCCCTTCGACAGCGAGACCATCAACGACCTGATGCTCCGCGAGCTGCACAAGATCTTGCGCCTGCCGAGCTGGACCCTAAGCAGCCGCTGGCACGGTGTTTACGCGATCCAGCCCAACCGCGGGTTGCAGTTCGTCGCCGAGCCGGAGCCGGGCGTCACCGTGTGCGTCGCGACCGGCGGCTGCGGGATGACGATGTCGTTTGGCCTCGCCGAGCAGATGATCTCGGGCTGCTCCCAGGCCGCCGCAACCGCTGCCCCGTCTACTTGAGCTGAACATGCTGCACGCGGTAACGAGCCCGACGCACCCCGTGCCGCAGCGGCTTGAAGTGGCGGTGCTCGATTGGGCGGGCACCACGGTCGACTACGGGAGCCGGGCGCCGATCATCGCGATCCGGCACGCCTTCGAGCAGCTGGGCGTGCCCGTGAGCGAGCAAGAAGCCCGCCGCCCCATGGGCCGCGCGAAGCGTGATCACCTTAGCCAGATGCTGGCCGAGCCCGACTTGGCCGCGCGTTGGCGAACAGCGTTCGGAACGGCGCCGGACGAAGCCGCTATCGACCGGGTCTACGACGGCTTTCTCGCCTCGCAGTCGGCGTGTGTCGCCGAGAACTCCGCGGTGATTCCTGGGTGCGTCGAGGCGATCGAAGCGTGCCGCCAACACGGCCTGCGGATCGGTTCGACCACGGGTTACACACGTGAGCTGCTGGAGCAAGTCGTAGAAAGAGCCCGCAGCGAAGGCTACGAGCCCGAGGTCATGCTGGGGGCCGACGACGTGACGCCGGGGCGCCCTGCCCCGTGGCTGTGCTGCGAGGCCGCGCGACGCCTCAGCGCGAGGCAGATGGCTGCGGTCGTGAAGGTCGACGACACCCCGGCGGGCGTCCGCGCCGGGCGGCACGCTGGCGCCTGGGCGGTGGGCGTGGTGGAGTCGGGCAACGAGGTCGGGCTTTCGATCGACGAGTTCGCAAGGCTCACGGACGAAGAGCGACGTACCCGCTGCGAACAGGCGGCACAGACGCTCCAGGAGGCGGGCGCCCATCTGCTGATCGACACCATCGCCGACTTGCCGGCGGCGGTCGATCGGATCAACACGCTGATCGCCGACGGAGAACGTCCCTAACGCCTGACGCGAATTCAGGCCGCCTGCAGCACGGTCGCCTGGAGCGCCGCGTGCAGCTTCGATTGGAACTCGTCGATCGACCGTTCGTCGTGCGCGAGCGACAAGTAGAGCTTCGTCCCCATCGGGTTGAGGAAGACGCCCTGCCGGAAGAGCTCGAGCATGAGCTCCCGTGCGACGCTCCGGTCGCGGTGCTGGCTGCTGCGGTAGTCGCGGGGCGTGTTGTCGGTGAAGGCGATCTGGGCGAGCGGGCCCGTGCCGATGACCTTTGCGTCGAGGTCGAGGTGATGCAGCGTGTCTCGCATCGCGTTGCGGGTATGCTCGCCCAGTTGTTCGAGCCGCGGGTAGACGCCGTCCTCGCGTAGGACGGACAGCGTGGCGAGCGCTGCCGTTGCGGAGATCGGATTGCCACCCAGCGTGGACGCGGTCCAGGCGTAGGTCGCGTTGCCGTGCCGATCCTCGCGTGCAATGTCCATCAAGTCGGCCCGGCCGCCGAACACGCCGATCGGGAATCCCCCGCCGAGGGCTTTGCCGTACGCCACGAGGTCGGGCACGACTCCCCAACGCTCTTGCGCGCCGCCCAACGCCAGTCGAAAACCGGTGACGACCTCGTCGAACACCAGCGGCACACCGGCCCGGCGGGTGGCGTCCCGCAGCGCCTGCAAGAAGCCCTGCTCCGGGGGCAGGCAGCGTTGCAGCGGCTCGACGATCACCGCGCCGAGCTCGTTGCGGTGCTGCTCGATAAGCGCAACCGCGGTCTCCGGGTCGTTGAACGGCGCGACCAGCACGCCCCCCTCGCGGTGCGCCACGAGCCCGTCCGACGAGGGCTCGGCCTCGGGGAAGTCGAGCCGCTGGGTGGGGAACATGCTGGTGACGCCCACGTCGTGGGCGCCGTGGTAGGCCCCCTCGAACCGCAACACGGTGGATCGGCCGGTCGCCGCTCGGGCCAGCCGCAGGCAGTACATCGTCGCCTCCGTGCCCGACGCACAGAACCGCAGCCGATCGCACGCGGGGCTGATGCCGATCAGCTGCTCGGCCAGCTCCAAAGACGCGTCGGTGAGCGTGGCGAAGTTCGCTCCACTGGCCAGCCGCTCGGCCACGGGCGTCGTGATCCGCTCATCCGCGTGGCCCACGAGCTGAGATCCCCAGCCCATCGACATGTCGAGCATGTCGCGTCCCTCGGCGGTTTCGACCCGGCAGCCACGCCCACGCCGGATGACTGTCGCCAGGTCGTGGGGCAGGTTGAATTCGCCGTTGCTGCCGGCCGGGAAGCTGGCGACGGCGCGTTGGGACCAATCATTGGTCATGAGATCGAGGGCTGACACGGCGGCGGCGGTCGGGCGGTGGGAAGCGAACTGGGGCGGTGTTGGCCGATATCGGCGCGAGCCGCCCAACGTATCCCCTCATGACCATGGGCCCCAGTCGAATAACGCAAAGCGTACGGTTAGGCTGCGCACAGCGTCGCGTGACGCGGCTCGCTCGGCCGCCGATACTCTGCCAAGGCTCCGCAGCATCGCTCCGCCCCACGGTTCACAAACCCCACGCGACTCCATGCAACGCATCGCGCTGCTGATCGACACCGCCACGAGCTGGGGCGCCGGGCTGATCGAGGGCATCGCCGCCTACGCCAAGGATCAGCGGCTCAGCTGGCTGTTCTCCATCGAGCCGCGCGGCAAGTACGAGCCGATGATGCTGCCCGAAGGCTGGCGGGGCGCCGGCGTGATCGCCCGCGTCACGCACTCCGGCTTGGCTGAGCAGCTCATCGCGCAGCGTATCCCGGCGGTGAACGTGTCTTGGTTCAGCTACGGCGAAAACCTGATTCCCCGCTGCACCTGCGACGAGGTCGCCTCGGGCGAGCTGGCCGCCGACTACTACCTGCAGAACGGGTACCGCCAGTTCGCGTACTGCGGCTCGACGATTCGGCCCAGCTACAACGACCGCCTGGGCGCCGCGTTCCGCGAGGCGGTGGAGAAAGCGGGGTGCCCGTGCCACACGTTCCTGCCGGACCGTGATCGCTTCGCAACGCTCGACTCCGAGTCGCAACTCAAAGAGCTGTCGGCCTGGCTCGCGGGACTGCCCCGCCCGACCGCGTTGCTGGCGTTCGACTCGATCCAGGGGCGGCAGGTCACCGAGGCGTGCGCCCAAACCGGGTTGGTGGTGCCCGACGACATCGCCGTGCTCGGCGGGGAGCACGACGAGCTCTGCTCGCGTGTGTCGAGCCCGCCGCTGTCGGGCATCGATCAGAGCCCCGGCGAGGTCGGCTTCCGAGCGGCCGAGATGCTGCATCAGCAGATGAACGGCCAGCGTCCGGCCGAATCGGACCTCCGCGTGCCGCCGCGGCGGGTCATCACTCGGCAGTCGACCGACAAGGTGGCCATCGGCGACGAGATGCTCGCCGAGGCGCTGCGCTACATCCGCGAGCACTGCTCGGAGCAGCTGCACATCCGCGACATCCTGCAGGCGGTGCCGCTCAGCCGGCGGGCGTTGGAGATCGGCCTGCGTACGTACCTCGGCCGCACGCCCCGCGAAGAGATCCGCCGCATACGCGTGGAGAAGGCGGTCGAGCTGCTGTGCGACACCGACATGCCGATCACCAAGATCGCGATGGCCTGCGGGTTCGACCGGCCGGAGCTGCTCACCCGCGCGTTCCGCCGCGAGCTCGACGCCACGCCGTCGCAGTTCCGCAAGCGGCTGGTGGAGCAGCGAGCCGCGGCCGAGGCGGTCTGACACCGCCGATCATCTCAGCATCTGACGCGGCGTCTTCAGCTCGCTGAAATTGACCCGGTAGGTCAGCTCGGCGGCGCCCGTGTCGGCGTCGAACGCTCGGAACACGACGTGCGGCTCGTCCGTCTCCGTGGTCCGCCACACGATGTCCATCAACGCGTACGCGTGCTTGGCATGGGCCACGGGCGAAACGCGTTTGGTGCTGAATACGTGCGGCTCTTCCTGGTTTACGCCGGAGAACATGAACTCGATGGCGTCGTACCCAATCGCGCCGGGCCAACGGCTCACTTCGCCGTAGTGCTGATCGCCGGCGATGAACACGATGCCCTCGGCGCCCGACTCGCGGAGCGTATCGAACAGCCGCCGCTGAGCCGCAGGGAACTTGGACCACGTCTCCATCTTCTGGTTGCGGTCCAGCAAGAACTGGTACCCGTTGACCACCAGCCGCAACGCCGCGGGCTTGGCGAGCTCGGCCGCCAGCCATGCCCATTGCTCCTCGCCCAGCGTGTCGGACGTGTCGCCCTCGTCGTCGCGGTTGTACCGGCCGTCGAGCAGCAAGATCTGCAGGCGTTGGTCGCCCTGGCCAAAGTAGCGGGCGTGGTAGACGCCCGCCCGGTCGTTGGGGATGAACTCCGCGGCGTCCCAGAACTCGCGAAAGAACCCACGACTCGCGTCTTTCAGCGGGTAGTCCTTGCCGAAGTTGTTCAGCCCGTAGTCGTGGTCGTCCCACGTAGCGGCGAAGACGGCTTGCGACTTCAACTTCTGGAACGCGGGCAGCGACGCGAGCATCGCGTGCTGGTCGTGCAGATACGCGATGTCGGTCTCGGTGTCGGCGTAGACGTTGTCACCGACCCACAGCATGAGGTCCGGCTCCGCCTGAACGTAACGCCACAGGGCCGGCGCCGGCTGATCCTGCCGATGGCACCCGGCGATACCGATCCGCTGGATCGTTCGCTCCTCGTCGGCGCCCGCCTCAACGAGTCCTCCCTCGCCGAATGCGTCGGGGCAAGTTAGCGTCGCCGCGAGAACAATCACGACGCTGCGGCAGAGTGAAGAGCGGAACATCGACGAGCGCCTGCGGTTGAGCCTTTAGGTGGGAGACCGCACCGCAGACTACCCCGTACGCACGGCATTCCAAGAGTTCCTCACACAGTCTTCATGAGACGTCCCTTCGTCTTCGCAACTTTGACAAGAGGCGTGTTCAGGCGACCGGCGGCGACGCCAAGCGGTGAGTCGAGAGAGGGCTTGAGATCGTCGTTGTCGCCGACCTTCCTGGCGTCGTTAGCGTCGCTCCCTCGGTAGTCTGCTGTGCGGCGTGCGGACACGACGCAGTGGCCGGCAAACGGGCAAGAACGCTACAATTCTGGCTCGCGATCGACTTTGGCCCGGTAGCTCAGTCGGTTAGAGCAGGGGACTCATAATCCACTCTGAACCCTACGCCAAACGACGTGCCCCTACGTCTCTCTCTGGAAACGTAGGGGCTCTTGCGTCGGTGAGGTCGGGGGAGGTTGCTACAGATCGCGGCAGCGTGGCGGGTTTGTGGCGGGTTGGCGATCGGTCCAGCGTGACACGGTCGCCGCCACCGACCCTCTTCGAGTCTGCGCGGTCGCTCCGTAGCCGAGCAGCCGTGGGCCGGGACCACACTAGGACGGCAAGTCTCTGTTGCTGCAAACGCGTTGACAACCGACTCGAATGCCGTAGCTTCGACGTAAGAGCCGGCGCTGCCCGCCCACTTCTGACACGACGAACCGGACTAGGCGGTTAGCTCCCGCCGAACGGCTACCCCGCCGCGTGCCTGCCTCCATGGGCCGCGGCGGGGCGGCCGGGTCCTCATGGAGGATTCTGCGATGGCTGACGGTCACGGGCGTTACCGCGCCTCTCTTGCCTCGTGGGGGGCAGCGATAGACGACCAGCTGCGCAGTTGGCCGGAGCATCCCTCGCAACTAGACAGCGAGATTGTATCGAGCGATGCGCACGAAGACGTTTTGCTCGAACTAGGTGCCTCGTACCCCTTTCTTGCGGACGCGACACACAGGAGAGCGAGAGCCGCCGCCAAGGCACTGACCGGCGCAGCTAATAGCTGGGACTATCAGGACGAAAATGCCTACGCGTCTCTACTGTTCGCGTTGCGGCGCACACTTGCCACAGTGGTCGAGTTGACAGGCGATGGTCCTCCGGAGGCAATGACGACCGAGTGGTCTCGTCCGATGTCAAAGTCCGAGGCGGCGAGATTGCTCGAGTGTCCGGTTCGCAAGAAAGCGGAGTGGATGACAAAGTGCATCGAAGACGGGATCTACAGAGCTCGGCAGATCACGCGACAGCAGTACGAGTTCGATCTGGGCACGATCGATCAGTCGGTTCGGGAGAAGTTCCGACGATCGGCGTCCACCGCGGCGGCGTCCGTGCATCAGCTTCCAACAAAGTGACCCTACTTCGCCGGCAAGTCGCCATAAGTCGCCCGGCAGGCCATCCAGGTCGATAGCCTCCCGCACAGAGTTGAAGTCAGTCCACCCGGGCTGACGAGCGACGACTGTGCAGGAGGAAACCCAATGGAAGGTGCAGCCGCCGAGCTGCGAACGCTCAATCGTCGGCGACAAGCCGCCGAGTTCCTTGGGGTATCCGAGCGTCAGCTCGACGAGTGGATCAAGCTTGGGCAGATCGAACCAACTCGGTTCGGCCGTCTTGTCCGGATACACCGCGATGAGCTGGAACGGGTCGCCCGAGAGGGTCTGCCGTGAACTTCCAGTTCGACGAATCCGAGCTCCGTGAGCTGGTCCAACCAATCGCTGAGGAAATCGCGGCCGCGATTCTGACCCTCGGCCCCGAGGCCGACCGCTTGGCCTACCCGGAAGCCGAGGCGGCGAGGTTGCTCGGCCTAGCCAAGCACCAGCTCGCAGACGCGCGTCGGCGTGAAGAGATCACTCCGACCAAGGTTGGGGGCCGCATCGGGTACGAGCGATCTGAACTGCTCGCGTATCTGGTCCGGGGCCGGCAGGAGGCACGGTGACCATGCAAGCAGCCGCCCCATCATCCGCGATACAGGACACCGACGCCGAGCAATGGTTGATCGGGTCGCTTCTGCTTGATCCAGACCACATCGAAGAGGTCACTCGGATCGCTTCCCCGAGCGGCCTCACCAACCCAATCCTCCGGGCGGCTTTTGAAGCGATCGTCGAGCGCAAAAGCAGCGGCACTGGCGTGGATGTGGCCCTTGTGCTCGCAGAGCTCCGCGACCTTCCCGACCAAGCAGAAGTTAAGGCAACACTCGCCAGGTGCGCCGCGGTGCCTACCGCCGCGCACGCGGTGAGCTACGCCAAGCAGGTGGCCGAGCGAGCTACCAAGCGTCGATTGGCCGATCTCGGCGGGCACCTGCAGCGGGATGCTCTGAACGGCAAGTCCAGCGCCGAGATCCTTGCCGACCTGCACGCGACCACCGAAGACGAACTTCGCCGACTGGATCCGACGGGCGACGGCCGGCGTTTCAAGACGCTGACGTGCCGAGATCTCGCGGGCGGCGACTACAGCGTCGAGTGGCTGATCGATGGCCTGATCGCCGCCGGCCAGCCGATGATCGTTGCTGGCCCGCAGAAGTGCCTGAAGACAAACACGCTGGTTGACCTGGCCGTGAGCCTGGCGACCGGCAAGCCGCTACTGGGCCGCTTCGAGCTGCTCGGCCCGCGGCGCGTTCTGATGATGAGCGCAGAGTCCGGCCTAGCAACGCTGCAAGAAACCGCGCGGCGCGTAGCTATCTCCAAGCAGCTTCATCTCGAGGAAGTCGATGGCCTGCTCTGGTGCGACGACGTTCCTCAGTTCGGAGACGCTGTGGACGGGCTCGAGCTGGGCCGCTTGCTGGCCGACGAGTCGATCGATGCTGTGATCATTGATCCCGCGTACATGTGCATGCCCGGCGCCGATGCGGCGAACCTGATGATCCAGGGCGGGCTGCTCCGCCAGATCGCGGCCGTGTGCAGCGCGGCGAACGCCACCCTGATCCTCGCTCACCACACGAAGCGCGCAACCGGCGCTCCGAGCAACGATCCGCTCACCTTGGCCGACATCGCCTGGGCAGGCTTCCCGGAGTTCGCGCGGCAATGGTGGTTGTTGAATCGCCGCGAGCGATACGAAGAAGGCACCGGCGAGCATCGGCTGTGGCTGAGCGTCGGCGGCTCTGCCGGACACTCGGCCCTGTGGGCTGTGGACGTTGCCGAAGGGGCCTACAGCCCGTTCACGGATCGCCAGTGGGACGTGACGGTGCGGAGCGGCTCCGAGGTGAGACGCGACGCCGCCGAGACCCGCGAAGCGGAAGCCGAGCAGAAGCGCGAAGAGAAAGCCAAGCAGATGCTCCAGGCCGATATGGAGTCGATCGTCACGGCGATGCAGCAGATCGGCGCCCCCGAGACCCAATCGAAGATCGCGACAGCCGCCGGCATCAGCGGGCAGCGAGCAGGGGCTGCCATCAGGGAGCTCGCAGCCCGCGGTGACGTGGTAGGCGGGGCGGTGGAGCGCTCCAACAGCCAGCAGTACCCCGGGTTCGAACTGGTGCAGAAATGATCAGTCAGACACTTAGACAAACCACCCAGACACCCGAGTGTCTGAGTGCCACTCAGACACTCGGACGGAAGCACCCGGACAAAGCCGTGTCCGAGTGCTCAGTCACTCACTCAGACTGGGGGCCCCTATAGGGCCCTCCAGTCTGAGTGAGTGACTGAGCTGTGCAGCAACGTCAGTCGGACAGCTTCGAATTGTTCGACTGACGGCCGGAAACCTAACCCGAACCGAAAGGAACCAGCGATGCCAACGATCGGCTCCGTCTACGGATCCACCGACGCCCTCCGCGCCGAGCATCTGACGCCTGGCATAAGCGTGCCGGCGAGTATCCACACCGTCACCGTCAAGAACTTCGACGACGGCAGCAAGCTCGAACTTCGCTTCGTTGGAAAGCAGCGTGTGCTGCTCTGCAACAAGACCAACGCCAGCCTGATCGCCAAGTACCTCGGCGAACGCGACTACAGCCAGTGGCCCGGCAAGGTGATCTTCCTCAAGGCCACCGAGACGGAGTTCAAGGGCGACCTCGTCCCGTGCATCCGCGTTGATCTTCACCCGCCGGCGCAGCCTGCAAGCCAAGCACTCGCCACCGAACCGCCGGCGAATCAATCGACGACCGTCCCCGACTACCAAGCCGAAGCGGCGGCGCTGGCGCCCAGCGACGACTGCCCGTTCTGAATCGGATCGAAGACCAAATGGACGAAGTTGAAAAACACCGTGTAGCGACCCTCGTTGGCCAACGGCGTCAGCATGTTGCCAACCTGCAGGCGATCGATCAGCTGATTGCTCACTGTGTCAAAGCACGCGACGAAATGAAGAGACTGCGAGACAGAGCGCAGTCTGTCGCCGACGTGTACTGCCCTGACGAGGAGCCGGTCGAGTGGCCTGCCGACCTTGCTGCCGAGTGCCGTTACGAGCTGACGCAGTACGACGAGTTGGTCTCGCAACTGCGTGCCGATGGAGACCGTGTGAAGCGTCAACTCGCCCGCACCGGATCAACGACTGACCCAGAAGAACTAAACCAAGCGACCATCAACCGAATCGAAACCGAGGTACATGAAATGGCAATCGCACAACTCATTTCGAACCTTCGCCGGCGCCGCGCGTCGGCCGCGCGGAACGCCACACAGCTCGCCGTCGCCGCGATCAAAGGCGAGCAGGTGCAGGACGGCGAACTCGACGCGGCACTGGTCGCGTCGGGCATGACCACCGACGACTTCGAGCAGCTCGTCAAAGCTCTGCAGCAGCGCAAGGCAGCACAGGACGCTGCGGAAGACGAGCGCTTCTTCTCAGGACTCGAGGAAGCGAAGGCAGAGCGATCGGAGGCAAGCAACCGGCTTGATGAGAAGACGACGGCGATGGCGAAGGCGAACAAAGCCGCTCGCGAGGCACATGACGAACTCAACAGGGCAAGTGGTCGCGCGACTCAACTGCAGAGCGAGCGGGAACGCCTTGTTCGGGAGAAGCACTTTCTGTTCGACAAGACCGGCGGCGGAAGTGAGTGGCATGACGTGGACGCGTCGAAGGCCCCCGTCCGACCGCTCATTCCCAAATCGCAACGCGACTTCGATCCGCAAATCGGCGGCGGTACGAACGCGTAGCAGCTGAGTAACCAGCGAGCCCCCAGGCTGGCCCTAACTTCGAAGGACTATAGATCCACCATGGACAACACCAACGCGGCGCAGCCGCTTTGCGTCGCGACGCTCAAAGCCCAAGCCTCCGCCAACGTGCGCACCGCCGAGCGTGTCTTACGCGACGCCGTGCTGATCGAGATGGGGACCCTGCTCGATCGTGATCCGCGACCTTGGTTCGTCGATCGAGCGACACTGAAGCAAGTGCTCAAGCTTGGCGGCTCGCAGCCGTATGGCTTGAAGGCGAGGTTTGCTCATCCCGACGATCGCCCAGGGGCCGACAAGACCGGGCGATACCTTGGACGTTGGCGTCGTCTGCGACTCCACCCGAATGGCCACGCAGTCGTAGGCGATCTGCACCTCGCCGAGGTTGCGTTCGCGTCGGCATGCAGCCGCGGCCAGTGGTTACTCGATATGGCTCGCAGTTCGCCGGAGTCGATCGGCGTGTCGATCTACCCGGACTTGGATCTGAACGCCATGCAGAACGAGCGTCGCCTCGACGGCAAGATGCCGATTCGCCTCCGCGGACTGGTGGCCGCTGACATCGTTGACGACCCTGCGGCAAGTCGCCACGGGCTCTACGGCGATTCGGTCGCGCTGTCAGTCGCGAGCAAGATTGACCTCAACACGGAGGCGGGCAAGCTCGAAGCACGCCAGCTGCTGGGCGATGAACACCTTCGTCAGCTTGGCATGGCCATCGAAGAATACCGTTCGCATCGCCGCATGCTCGACCGCCAAGAGATCAACGGCATCGACTACGTCGAGTCTGCGATGCGTGACGCGGGCCTGAACCGGCTACCCGACGAGCTGCGACCATCGATCCGATTACTGGCCCAAGCTGACTGAACACGTGGGCTCGGCCGGGGGCGGCTTTGGTTGGCTCCCCCCCCGGTCGGGTCCCTTCTGGGCCCCCCCGCCCCCGTTTGGCGGTGCGAACAATCGAACGTCGCTTTCATGTGAGCCGCGGCTTCAGCTCTCTCTCTCGCTCTCCACAACCGCCCCAGAACCACGCCCAGCGACGCCTACGCTCGGTCAGACACCGAAACTCACCCTCACCCGACAGGACACGCCGAGCATGGCTGGATTCCTCTACTTCGTTGGCGAGTCCAAAGGCTCCGCGTCAGCCGTTGACCTCAGCCGCTGGCAGCTGACCTACGCGTTCACCTCGGCGCCGGCGAGCCGCGGTGCTCGGATCCAGGATGTTCAGGGCCTAGCGCTTGTCGATTCGTCACGCAACACGCAGCCTGCGGTGGGAGACGACGATCCGAAGCCGCTCGCAGTGACGGTAGTTGAAGAGTCGCAGACCTGGGTCGAGCTACCCCGCCTCGACGACGGTCCACGCCGATGGGTCGGCTACTGGAATGAGTACCCACCGACACCAGAGGATCTCGCACGCCCCCAGCAACTCGCCGGCTACTTGCGGACTGACGACGAAGGGCGGAAGTGGCGACTGCCATTAGTTCGGCGGCCCGACGATGACGGAGAACCGACCTGCTCGTTGCCCACGAAGCTGAGCTTTACCCCCGACGGCGACCTCGTTGCGGGACAGGTAACGGCTCGATATCGCGAGCTCTACGACCTAACGGAAGCTCCCTGGCAAGCACTGGTGCAGGGCAAGGCGATCGCTGACCGCGAAGCGTTGACGATCCTTGGGAAGATCCTCGGGGCGAACTACGTCATCGACTGGCCTGAGCTGTTGACGCTCGGCTGCTTCAGTGACGAAGTCGCCCATTCGCCGGCGATGTGGCTCGCAGCGGCAATCGGCTTTCTTGAGCTGTTGGAATGGCGGGAGGCCAAAGGCTCGGACCCTACCAAACCCCGTCCAGCGGCAGCTGGCTCGACTTCGTCCGCTTCAAGCGCGGCCTAGCGCCGCGCAGTTACTTGCCAACCCGCGCTGACCTGACCGCGCTCGCCCTGGGTTACTGATCATGGCCAAGCACACCATCGACGCCGACGCCTCCGGTGCTGTCCGAGCAGCCGCTGACCTTGAGCGTGCGTACAAGAAGGTCGATGACGGTGTCGTCAGCACGGTGAAGGGGCTGACGAAGGCTGAGAAGCAAGCTAAACGCTTCGCAGAGCAATCAGACCCGACGAAGCGATACGAACGGCAGATGCTTCAGCTGGCCGAGGCGGTCAAGAAGGGTGGTCTGGAATTCGACGACGCACAAAGAAATGCCGAACGCTTCGGCCGTCAACTCGACAAGGCCAACAGATCGGGCGAGCGCTCGTTCGACGGCATGGTCTTGAAGCTCGGGAAGATCACCGCTGGCCTGTTGAGCGCGACCGAGATCGCCTCACAGGTCCGGCGAGAGCTCGAAGCTCAACAGGTCCTGATCGACAAGCGGGTCGCTACCCAAGTTACGGTCGACCAGAGCCGCGCCGGCGTGCGCCGCAACCTTGCCGGCGAGTCTGACGCGACCATCAGTCGGGTCCAGTCGGCAGCCGTATCGATAGCGGATCAGGTCGGCATCAGCGAGACCTATGTGAACCAGGGCCTCGAGACCGCAATCTCGGCAAGCGGCGGTCAGATCGAGACGTCGATCCAGGCGACGAGACTGGCTGCGCAATTCAACGCCGACACTCCTGCCAATATTGGTCGGACGGCGGGAACGCTTCTCGATCTCGCCAAGGTGACCGGCACGAATGACCCAAGGATCAACCTTGGATATCTGTCATTCATCGGCGCCGCGGGTCGCGTTGTCGATGTCCAGAATCAGACGACGAACATCGCCCCGGGAGTGATCGGCACGCTGGCGTTTGGTGGCAATGCGCGGGACTCGGGCGCGTTGTTCGCCGCGCTTACCAACGCCGGCGCCGACACCACTGGCGCGAGGACGGGGACGTCGCTGATCAACTTGTCCCGCCGTCTCCAGGTGTTCGATCGCCAGAATGACGCGTTCGACGGCCTCACGGTCGGCGATCGAATTCGAGCGTTGCAGAACTCCTCCGGGCTTCGCCGTGAATTCCTGGAGAAGAACACGTTTGACTCTGGATCGGACGGGCTCATCCGCGAGCTCCTGAGCGACCCGGAGTCCAACGTGGCGAAGCTCTACGCGGCTAACCTGCTCGCGATTCCAGACAACCAATCGCTCGGGGCTCGCGGCGATCGAGCCATCGAAGTGCTTGGGGTCGCTAACCCGCTTCAGCAGGTAGCCCAACGCGGACGCTTGATCGGTCGATTGGCCGAGGGTCTGCAGGTAAGGCGGGCGTCCGCTCAGCTCTCATCGAGTGAGATCGAGGACGTCAAGACGATACTCCAGGAGCTTGGCGCCTCGCGACTCGGCGTCGACGCGGGAACATTCATCAGCCGTCTCGATGGTGATGGCGTCACGACCAGCGAAGTGCAGCGCACTTTGCGCGGTCGCGCTCGCAACCTTCGTCGTGGCAGTTCCTTCTCTGTGGCGCCCGACGGCCTATCGATCACGCCGATATCGTCGCCCACTGATCTCGAAGCGGCCGATGCGCTCATGGCAGTCGCCGAACGACTCGACAAGCTGATCGGGTTCAGTGAGCGAACGGCTTACGCCACAGAGGATGCGTCGCGTCGCTATCCGATGAGTTCACGGCAGGAGTGACGCCATGGCCATCACCGACTACGCGGCTGCCCGCACTCACGTGCAGCGACTGCTGTTCGAAGATCTGGGCACCTTCGACCTCGCCATCGATCTGCCGCTCAGTCGAGCGTTCGGCGTGATGGCAGAGAAGCTGTGCCGTGCGGCTTGTCGTGAGGGCATCACACCTGACGAGATCGAGGCGGTAGAGCATGCCGACGATGCCCTGGACCTGCTCCGCAAGCTCACACCGTTGCCGATGCCGCTGAGCGATCGCCTAACGTGGATCGAATGTTAGACCGAGCCGCTCGGCCGTTCTTTGACAACTCAAGTGGCCCCGCCCGGCGTCGCGAGCCGTGGCGGGGCGGGGCGATATGCGACAGCTAGCCCGACGCCAATGATCTGTCCCGCTCCTTCGCCGGAGGCTGGTCGAGTGCAACAGAGCGATTGCCAGTGCCTCACCTCCAGCGACGAGGTCGCTTTGCTCGTCCCGCTCGAGACTGGTAACGTAGTGGTACCACTATCGCGGGAGCACCTATGTCCAATGCAATAACTGAGCGGATTGTACGCACCACGGACGGCGAGCTTATCAATAGTCTCGCAGCGATAGCCAAATCGAGGGCGGCCAAGGAGGTGGCGACAATCCACCTGGCGTTTGTGGAAGGCGATCCGATCAACATCCCGAAGAGCGGGATCGACGCGCACGAAGCGTTTTCACGGCTTGCTGCGAAGTCTTCTCGTGTGATCAGCGGAGGCAGTCTCCAGAATGCAGATAACCAGACACTTGTGACAGTGTCGCGATATCTCGTTCGTTTTCCGAACCCGGACAATGCGTTCTACGATGATCTGACGATCTACAGGCAGCACTTTAAAGGGAGCCAAGCGGACTTTATCGACTTCGCCGACGTGGTCCAAACGCGTCTCCGGAGCTCTGTATCACTCGACCTCGGATCTCTTATAGGTACGCATGCCAAAGAGCACTTCGCCGCTCGCGAGGCAGCACTTAATCGGCTAGAGACCCTTGTGGTCAAGCAGAACGATCACCTAAACGAGCAGCGCGAACTTCTCGACGCTCAACACGCCAGTCGATTAGCTGAACTTGAGAATCAGTTTGCAGCCAAGCAAGTAGAGTACGAGACTGAGCGAGAGCGTAGGGATGCCGAACTAGCGGACCGCGAAGACGCACTTGAGAAGCGGAAGAAGGAGGTTGATGACCGGGCAAGCACCCACGCGCGTCGTGACGACCGGAAGCAACTCTTGGAGGCCATCACACAGTCCGACCGACTCAAAGTCAGTCCTCAGACCACCTGGCGACGTGGTGCCGTCGTTGTCAGTTATATTGCACTTCTTGTCTTCTTTGTCGGTGTTGTTGTGGCGCTCTTCAGAGCGGATGCTGGAGCGGGGCAAACCGCTACGTTCATCATTGCATCGCGTATTGGTGCAACTCTCGGCGCGATTGTCACAGCAGGTTTCTTCATTCGCTGGTTGAACGACTTCGCTTCTCGATCAGCAACCGAAGACTTTAAGCTCAAGCAACTACAGCTTGATGTGGAACGAGCTAGCTGGCTTGTTGAGCTCTACTTTGAGTCGTTAGAGGCAGGCGATAAGTCGGAGTTTCCAGCGGAGCTTCTCGATCGGCTCAGCAAGAATCTATTCAACTCCGAAGAGCCTAGCCCCGGCGCAGTGACCGCGACCGACGCGCTGGCTTCCGCCCTGCTCGCATCAGCCGCTAATCTTCAACTTGACCTTCCAGGGGCGAAGATTGGCCTCAATAAGAAGGGCCTCAGGAAGATGAGCAAGACCGAGGTCTCGACCGACGACGACTAGTTCGGCGTGCGGCGGATGATCTGTTTCGTATGCGTCGAAAGTCGCCGCAACCTACGATTTGCACCTACTTCGACATTACGACTAGTTTCCCATCTTGCGTCGGCTCGTGCATCTCCTCGTCGGCACCGCTGACTATCCAGTCGCGGCGCCGGTCGGGCGTCGTCAGCAGAACCGGCATCCGATGGTGCCCTACACCACGCACGTCTGAGTTCGGCGTGGTCGTCAACAGCGTGACGGTTTCGATCTCGCCGTCTTCCCCGCACCACGACTCCCACAGCCCGGCAAACGCGATGGGCTCGCCGACACCGAAGTAGTGGTCTCGCTCGAAAAACTCATCCATCGGCAGCAAACAGCGGCGCTTGCGCATGGCGTCACGGAACGTTGGCTTCTCGGCCGCGGTCTCGCTTCTGGCGTTGATGGTCTTCCGCTGGAACGCCGACCGCTTCGGTTGCTTGTCGCTCGGCTTCCACCAGTGGGGCAGTAGCCCCCACTCGGCGCCAAACGCCTCCAGATCGTCCGTGTCGTCGATGCGGATGGCCGGCAGTCTTGATCGGCCACGCCCCGTGGTCTGGCAGAGCGGCCGCTAGGCCCTCTAGCATCGTCCGCTGGTTGGACGGCAGCGAGAACTCGGCGACGAAGTGCTCGGGGACGACCTTCGCGGCTCGGTAGTGGTGGCACATGGCGACTAGAATAGTCGCATGATGAGCCGAATTGCCACCACCGCCGCTTTGCTGCTGGCCGCTATCCACGCCAACGCGGACGAAGTGCGTGTGCTCACGTGGAACGTTGAGAGCAGCCAAGGCAATCGCCAGACGGCCGAGCCAGCCACGATTATGGGGCAGTTGGTCGAGCTACAACGGGACCACGGTCCGTTCGACCTGATTGGTCTGACGGAAGTCCCTGGCGCCAGCGCGATCATGTACGCGACGGCTCTTCAGACGCCTGAGCGAACGTACGCCCCGGTGGTGTCGAGCACCGGCGGCAGCGACCGGATGCTGATTACGTACGACACGGAACGCTTCCAGCTTGTCGTCAAGGAAGACGGCCTCACGTCGCACAACGGCCAGACGTTCCCCGGCGGCAACAACCGCCGTCCGATGTTCGTCACGCTAGACGACCGGAGGACCGGAAAGCGGCTGACCTTCATGGTCAACCACCTGAACCGTGGCAACGATCAGACGCGTCGGCGGCAAGCGGTCATGCTACGGCAGTGGGTCAAGGACCACCCGCATCCGGTTATCGCGGTGGGCGACTACAACTTCGACTTCGATACTCTCCGGCTGTGCGGCAACCAGTCCATGACGCTCTTCATGCGGGACGATCCGAGTGACCGCGGCCGGTTTGCGTGGCGGTGGGTCATCCCGGGCGTCGAGACGAACGTGACCGACTACCGCAGGAAGAACGAGAAGGTCGAGGTTATTGGCGAGTTCTGCGACACCAACTGGTCAGGCGACCAGCGTGGCCGCGATCGCTACCCAACCTCGATCTTGGACTTCGTGTTCCTGGGTGGCGAAGCGATGAGCTGGGGGGCCACGTCGGAGATCATCGTCCGCGATGACGACTTCCCGGATGACGAGCGGACCAGCGACCACCGGCCGGTGATGGCTGTGGTAAAGCCGTAGAGCCTTGCCCGCCGCCTACCCTAGCTTCGCGCCACTAGGCGCGTATCAGCGGCTTCGCCATAACGCAGCTCCCGCCACCTAGTGAGGCTTTGCTGTGACTGTTAGCCCTTTTCTATCGCGATTCGTTGAGCCAGAGAGAATGGCTCTGGAAGGTGGCGATGCTGCCGCCGGAACGCAAACTGCCACCGAAAGTGGTAAGGAAGAGACGGATCGAGACGAGTGCGGCGACGCCAACTTTGCCATTCCGCTTGGCGCTTCCGGTGCCGGCAGTCCATTTCTTTTTCGGTTTCGCGAGTTCGCTTGTGATCCGTCAGAAGGCTATCCGCATCGCCAAACGGGTTCAGATAGAGCCACGACGGAGTTGGCTGGCACTGCCACGCGCACACGCGTGATCAATGAGCAGTCTGACGTTGATGCGCCGATGAATGCTAGCGCTATCCCGTTTGGGCCTGCATCGGCCGGTACGCTAACTATCACCGCAGTCCAGACCGAGGGCATGGATGAAGACCAAGCGCTCGGCCGCAATGGCGCGATTCTGCGATGCTCCTCATCCTGACGAACAGTCAAGATGCCACCGCGAACTACCTCTGCCCGATCCTCTCGAACGAAGGGATCGACTACCAGCGGCTCGACACAGACCGGGTTCTCGATCAGGCGCAGTTAGGTTTCACAGATGTGCAACCGTGGCTTGAGATCGAAGGAGTTCGCCTGCGGCCAGATGAGATCCACACGATCTGGCTCCGACGACCAGAGCGTTTACGGAAACGAACTGGTAGCGAAGACGTCAACTCTGACTTTGCAGTCACGGAATGGACGGCAGCACTTGAGGGATACTTAGCGCACGTTGCTGAAGAGCGGTGGGTGAATCACGCGGCGGCCAACGCACACGCATCTAGTAAGATCCGGCAACTGACCCTCGCCGCTTCGCTTGGGCTACGTGTTCCTGAGTCGGTCGTAACCCAGTCGGCCGATGTCGCTAGGCAGCTGGCTGAGCGATGGAACGGCCGCATCATCGCCAAACCACTTTCGTCAGCCGCGGTCAGCGGGAGCGACGGGTCGAGGCTGCTTATCTTCACGAACGATGTTGGGCTTGACGACCTCGAAGAAGACGATTGCTTGGCAGCTTGTCCAACGCTATTCCAAGAACGCATCCAGAAAGCAATCGACGTGCGGGTCACTGTCATTGACGGCAATCTCCATCCGGTAGGCTTACGGGCCGGTGATGCTCCCGGCAACCAAAGGACCGACATTCGTCGAAACAATATGGTCGATGTGATCTACGAGTCCGTCACATTGCCCGATGGCGTTCGCCGCAGAATCCTCGAACTGATGTCGATCTATCGGCTGCGGTTCGCTGCCATTGATATGGCGGTCTCGACAGAGGGCGAATGGGTCTTCTTTGAGGTGAACCCCAACGGGCAATGGGCCTGGATGGACCTAGCGGGCGCGACGAGCATCGCTGATTCATTCCTGAAGTCGTTCTCTCAGACGTAGTATGTCCGATCCGGCTGGAGCCAAACCTAAACCCAAAGCCAAGCTGGACATCTGGGCTGCTGGGGGAAGCCTAGAACGCTTAGTCGTCTTCTTGGCCATCAGGGTGTACGGCCTCAACCTCGACCTTTCTGACATCAGGCGTGGAGCCTATGAGCGGCAGCGAATCGACAGGCCCGACGTCTCTGCTTCCGATGGATTAGATGACCTGCTCGACATGTCAAAGGCATGCTTTGACAGCGCCGACGAGCGACGCTCTATCGCATCGGACAAATGCAAGGTGCTTCTGACTATCGCCTCAATACTGTTTGGGGCCGTCGGGCTTTCTATTCGACTCGACGCAGTTTGGATGGCGGATGTGCTTGCCTTCGTAGCCGCTCTTGCACTTGTCGTTGCATTGCTGGTGTTGTTGCAGTTCATGCGAGTTGGACAAGAGTCTGAACCGATCGTTGATGCGTTGATGTGTCGTCAGGCCGTCGCGACTCGAAAGCGGCAGCTGATTCAGGACTACTTAAAGTGCACGATGGATGCTCACAATCGGACAGACTTCTTGGTCGATCTCTATTCTGCAGCGCGGTTCTACGTGCAGGTCGCGGTGTTTGCAACCTTCATGATGCTAACGCTAAACGTGTTCTGGCAATCTCAACAGGAGAAGCCCTCGAAGGTCCTTCTAGTGGGGATCGATGACGGCGTGCCTCAACTCTTGAGCGGCCCGCGGGGCAAGACGGGGCCAGCGGGGACAGACGGCAAGGACGCAGTCGTTGACTACACCGAGCTGCTGCTGAAGCTCTCTGAATCCGAACGGTTCACGGACGCTGTTGCCGATTCGTTACGCCACTCTCCACGTCTGGAGATCGCTCCCATCGAGCAGCCAGCCCCTGGTTCCGAATGACGCGTCCGACAAGTGCCCGTTCCCGCTTGACCCAGGGCACCGGCATTCGCGACACTGTCGCGTGACAAAGCGACCGCCGCCGGTCTGACAGCCGGCGACGCTCAGGGGTTTCTGGCCCCGACCAGCAGTACGAGCATGACGAACGTTGTACGAAAAACTAAGCGCGTGGCTGCGCGACCGTCGGGGCTCCGCGAGGACCCCGGGGCGGCTTCGTACCCGCCTGTCAAACGGTAGTGCAGCCACGCGCTTTCTTTGCGCGGTGATCCCGCGCGGAAGGTAGCGATATGGCTGTCAACAAAGCAGAACCCGGGTTCTCGCTGCGCGACCAGAAAGAGATCGCGGAACGCATCTCGCGAGCGAGGCAGCGAAAACTGCAGCAGCTCGAGGATCGAAACGGCGCGGCGCGGCGATTGCACGAGAATCGGCGGCTCAAGCGGGAGGAAGCCGAGCACGAGCGCGAGGCCCAGACGGCCGAACGCAAGGCGCGTCTCGAAGAGCTGGCAAGGGAGGTCGAGTGCCTCCACAACGTGACGCCGGTGACTGTCGAAGACGTCCACGCCATGCTCAGCGCTATCGGCGTGATGGAACTCTTCGACTGAGATCTTCCAGCCCGCGCCGCCCTGGGTGGCGCGGGCTTCTTTCTTCCCTGGGAGTACCGATGCAAGCGGAGACAAGCGAGCGACTTCTCTTTCACCTTGGTGGCGTCTTAGCAGGGCTGCTCGAAGCTTCAGGCATCTCGCTGGAGAACCCGTTGCCCCCGTTGCTGGCTACTAAGGACGCCGCCAAGTACGTGGGTGTCGGCGAGACCAAGCTGCGACAGCTTACGGCCGCCGGCGAGATCCCTTCGCCGATTCAACTCGGCGGACGACCGAAGTACGTGCGTGAGGAGCTTGACGCCTTCGTGAGGCGAGAGATTCGACGGCAGCGTGAATCACTGACTTCCAAGAGAACCAAGCGTACCTAGTGGCAATGACGGGTTCGCTCGCCCGGGCTGTCGCGGGCGGGCTTCTGTTCCTCTAGCAGGCAAGGAGACATTGATGAAGGCTTGGACTTTCCAAGATCCCAAGCAACGCAAGAAGCTTGGGCCCAAGAAGTGCCCGTGGTCGGTCGGTTGGTATGACCAGTGCGGGCGGAAGAAGCAGAAGACCGTCGGCTCGAAGACTGCTGCGAAAACGGTTGCTCGTCGCCTCGAGGGCGAGTTCGCCGCAGGACTGTTACGCGATCGCGAGCAAGTGAAGTGGGCCGAGTTCGTCGGACGCTTCGACCGCGATCACCTAGCGACACTCGCGCCCAAGACGCGAGAGATGTATCGGCGATCGCTAGCAGCGTTCACAGACACGTTCGGCAAGCGGCTTGTCGAGAAACTGACGGAGGCCGATGTCGCTCACTTCCGAGCCGCGCGACTCAGCCAGGGCGTGGCGCCAGCTACCGTCAACAAGGATCTGAGGCACCTTCGCTGCGCTCTCAACAAGGCGAAGCGGTGGCGGCTGCTACCGCACGCGATCGAGGTTGAGCTGCTGAGGGAGCCAGAACGCGATCCCGAGTTCATCGACGATGAGGCGTTCGCGAAGCTCTACGACGCGTGTGACGTGATGAAGCGTCCGCGGGGACGGGTCTACGCGGCCGGCGATTGGTGGCGCTCCTTGCTGACATTCGCGTATCTGACCGGCTGGCGGATCGGCGAGATCATGGCGCTGCGCCGCGACAACATCGACTGGTCAGCTGGCATCGCGTTCGTCCCGGCCGAGCAGACGAAGGGCAAGCGTGACGCCCGTGTTGAGCTCCACCCCGTGGTCGTTGATCACCTGAGGGGGATCATCGGCTTTGGTGACCTTGTGTTCGACTGGCCGTTTCACGAGCGGATGCTCTGGGCGGACTTCCGAACCCTGAAGAAGGCGGCCGACGTCGAGATCAGCGGCGCCTTCCACCGGTTCCGATTCGGCTTCGCCAACGCGAACGTTGATAACCTCGACGCGGATGTTCTCCAGCGTCTGATGCGTCACCAAGACGCGAAGACAACGCGCCATTACGTGAACATGGCGGAGCGAATGAAGCGGCAGGGAACCGCGGAGCGCCTCCACGTCCCCGCTGTGCTGGCGAAGAAAGCGTGACGCGTGGCGGGATTCTGGCGGGTTGGCCCAGTTGGATGGCTGGGCGATTCGCCGTAAGTTGTTGCTGTCGAGCACCTTGGCCCGGTAGCTCAGTCGGTTAGAGCAGGGGACTCATAATCCCTTGGTCGGGGGTTCGAGTCCCTCCCGGGCTACTCTTACCCTTGCGACGGCAAGCGCCAGCCAGTCCGGGCGTCACGCCACGCCGCCCCAGGATTGAGTGGGGGAGTCTTTGAGCGGCGGCCCGGCCGGCCGTCGCTTCCTTAGCGGCTGGTGGCGCAGGGACTGTCCCGCGCCGTCGGCCCCGAGTTCGGCGAACGGACGAAATCTGGTACGCTCTCGGCCCGAAACCGCAAGCGCGTGCCGATACCGAGTCGAAGCCCAGCGTCCGCCATGAGCCAACGCAGCCTGAAGCTCGAGGTGTCGCGAAAGGGCGGACGCCCTAAGCCTGTCATCACGAAGTGGGACGGTAAGGAGCGATCCACCTGGGGCGAGAAGGCCAACCCGAACAAGACCGTCAATCGGCTCTACTCCTTCGAGGAGGGCGATTACCTCTTCGTCACCGAGCACGAGTGGCGCTATCTCAGGCGCTCGTTCCCCCAGCTGCCGCCCGACCCCGACCCGCTCACCACGGTGGACATCGCGTTCGGCTTGATCGGCAGCCCGCCGAGCGTGCCGCGGTACCCGCACTTCTTCAAGGTACTCAGCGTATCGCGGCATCACGCGACCCTGGCGCCGATCGTTGTCGCCGACAAGAAGCGCAAGATCGCGTACCAGGTGGGCGAGCCCTTCTCCGCCGACGCCGCGCGACTCAACCGTTTGCTCCGCATAGCCGAGCGGAGCCGCGGCATGATGGCAATGGTCACGGCTGGTGAGTTCTTGATGGGCTTGGCCGTGGAGGCGATGTCGCTCGCTGTCTCACCGGCCTCGGGCGCGTTGAAGCAGGGCTTCAAGCTCGCCCTGAAGCGGCGAGCCCCGCGGATCATGGCTCGTCTGGCCCAGGCGGCGAGCAAACTCGGCAAGCCCCTGACCAACGCGTTCGCCAAGGGCCTGGTGACCTTCGTCGAAACGCTGGCCAAGTCCAGCGCGCTCCGGAGGCACTTCAGCGCGATGTCGTCCGACCTCGCGGCGGGAGCGACGCTCAGCCCCACGCCGCGTTACAACGCCCGCGACAAGAGCCTCCGCGACGCGGTGGTCCAGGGCGCCGTCGAGTTCGGCAAGGTGCTCGTCACGGAGCTCATGACGCAGATCATCGGCAACGCGGTGTCGCGGAACCTGCGGCTGGAGCGGCGCGTGCGGTACACGCTGTCGCAGGACACGGTGTTCATGGACGTCATCCACGCCAAGTTCGAGAAGCAAGCGCGGATGTGGTTCTACCACTTCTTGCTGATCGACAACGTCGCGGTGCTGGTCGACATCGTCAACAAGGCGGCCCGCGACACGTCGGACGCGGCGGACTTCAAGTCGCGCGTGGTGGAAGAGACCCGGTCGGCGCTGCTGAGCAAAGCGAAGCGCGGCGCCGTCGACCTCGCGAAGACGCTCAAGAGCTAGGGGCTGGGGCCTAGAGCTTGGGGGCTCGGCCCTGGGCCTACCAACGGATTGCGGGGGGGGGCGTGCTGTCCGACCGGCGCGACTCTCGCGCTCGCACGCCCCGACCGGGCTAGAATCAGCCCGTCTCCGACAAGCCTTCACGACCAACAACGCCCCAACCCGCACGATGACCGACGACGAGTTCGAACAGCGGCTTGCAGCGGCGCAAGAGTCGGGTGCGTTATCTCTTGAAGACGCGACAGACAACCACCTCAAAACCGTAAGCAAGCTCTCCAACCTGGTCGTTCTCGATCTTGCGCATGGCCCTCAGATCACCGACGCCGGGCTCGCACACCTTCGAACCCTCGCCTCTCTGAAATCGCTTGCACTCTCATCATGCGACCAGATTACCGACGCGGGCGTCAAACATCTACGTGAGCTTGATTCGTTGCAGACGCTCCGGCTGCTCGATTGCCATCAGATCACCGACGCGGGACTACAGCACCTTCGCTACTTTAGCACGCTCCAGGCCCTCAGTCTTGCAGCTTGCAGGCAACTCAGCGACGCAGGAATCACGCACCTGCGTGCACTCAGATCGCTGCACACACTCAACCTCTCCTATTGCGAGCAAGTCACAGACGCGGGACTCGCACACCTTCGTGCACTCAGAGCTCTGCAAACACTCCAACTCCGCGCTTGCCACCAGATCACCGGCGCTGGACTGGAGCACCTTCGCGAACTTAGCTCGCTGCAGGTGATCAGTCTTGCAAAGTGTAAGCAACTGAGCGACACGGGGCTCGCGCACATTCGCGGATTCAAGCAGCTGAAGGCGCTCAACCTCTCCTATTGCGAGCAAGTTACGAACGCAGGACTTGCGCACCTGCGCGGACTCAGAAATCTGCAGACGCTCAACCTATACCATTGCAACCAACTCACGGGCGGGGGACTCAGGCACCTTCGTACCCTCAGCTCACTTGAAACGCTTAACCTCAGCTGGTGCGTACATGTCACCGACGCAGGGCTTAAGCATGTCGGCGGCCTTAGCTCACTTCAGACGCTCCACCTCGCAGCTTGTTGGCGGATCACCGACAAGGGGATTGAAGAGCTCCAAAGCCTGCGATCACTTCAAACACTCCGGCTCTCCATTTGCTCCCAGATCACCGACGCGGGGCTCGAGCATCTTAAGGCGAACAGATCACTGAATAATATCGATCTTTACGGGTGCAAACTGGTCACCGACGCAGGACTCGCTCACCTTCGCGGCCTCAGAGCACTGAAGACGCTCACTGTTTCTTGTTGTGAACAAGTCACGGACGCGGGGCTCGCGCACCTTCGCGGACTCAGCTCACTACAGACACTCGATGCCTCCTTCTGCGAGCGGATTACCGATCTCGGGATATCGCATCTGGCGTCTGCTCTTATCCACCTTGAGACAATTTACCTAAGCGAGTGTTCGATCAATTCTGTCGCGCCGGAGCAGCTCGCATCTGGTGACGCCCAAGCGATCTTCGCGGCGTTCCGCTCCGGGCGTTCCCTCAATCGGATCCGCGTCGCGATCGTCGGCATGGGCGGGGTGGGCAAAACGTGGCTGTTCCGGCCGCTCTTCATGCGGCAGCCGTGGGCCGCGGACGAGACCGAACGCCAAGAGACGCACGATGTTTCGCTAGTGCGGCCCGAGCAGATCGAGTGGCGCCCCACGCTCCGCACCGCCGACGAGCCCAAGCCGCTCATCACCCACGTGTGGGACTTCGGCGGGCAGCTCGTGCTGCACGGGGTTCACGAAGAGTTCCTTCGGCCCGACGGCCGGACCGTCTATCTGCTGGTGCTCAGCGCGGATCGCAAGCCGCAACGAGACCCCGACCGCAATCGCCAAGAAAGCGGCAACGGGCTCGACTACTGGCTCAACACGATTAGCGCGTTCGCCGGCTCGGCGCCGGTGTGCGTGACCGTCACGCAGTGCGACCGGCACGGGCCCGACGCGCCGCGGCCGATCGACAAGCCGGTGGCCGCCGATATGCCCCGGCTGGCGGACTTCGACGTGGAGATGCTCGCCGGCTACAAGAAACACCGTGCGAACGTTGTCGCGCTCGTGCCCGACTGCACCGCCAAGTACCCGGCCGACGCCGTGCCCGAGCACGAGGGCGGCGAGCCGACGCCCGGCATCGCCCGGCTACGCACCGCGATCGAAGAGGCGGCCCAAGACCTGCCGGCGCTGGGGGGCAAATTCCCCGAATCGACGCTCCAGTTGCTCGACCGCGTTGAGGCGGCGTGGCGGGAGCGGGCGACCGTCTCGCTCTGCGAGTTCCAGGAGTGGCAGCGAGAGGTCGGCGGGCGCCCGGAGGGCTCGGACCTTGATGTGCTGCGCGACCTCGGCGTGCTGTTCTACTTCTCCGAGACGCCGCTGGAGTTATCGCGTCGCGAGGGGCCGCACGACGGGGTCGTCGATCTGGTCGCCGGCGAGCAAGAGCGGCGGCGGCGACGCACCGCCCCCAGCAGCCTGAGCGGCGTGCTCTTCAACCCGCACTGGGTGAAGTGGCCCCTCTACGAGGTGACGCGCCGCAGCGAGGGCGCCCCGTGGTTCACACTCGAGCAGCTGCGGGCCGCGCTGCAGTCGGGGATCGAGGCGTCGCGCACCGACATGCCCGACCTCGAGCCCCCCGCCAACGCGAACGACCTGCTCATCGACGTGCTCGATCACACGGGCCTCTGCTTCGAAGAGCGCGGCGACGGCCCGCGACGCTGGTTCTTCCCCCGCGGCTGCCCGGCGAGGCCCGACTTCTTGCCAGAGTGGGTGAACGCCCCGGTCGGCGCCCGCGAGGCGCGCGTTCTCCGCTGGCCGCTGCTGCGGGAGTCGGCTTTGCACCGCTACGCGGTCGAGCTGCTGCACGAGGGGGCGATCCCCGACACGGCCCGCGGCGGCCCCTCCGTGTGGCGTTCTTGCCTGCGAGTCCGCCACGCCGGCGAGCCGTGCGAGGCGTGGCTGGAAGCGGACTTCGACGAGTCGACGCTGACGATCGACGCCCACGGCGGCAAGCGCGCCGGGCGGCAAGCGCTGCTCAACGAGGTGACCCGTCACCTGCGGCGGCTGGCCGGCCCCACGAGCGAGGAACGCGACGAGGTGATTGCCGCCTCGGTACCGAGCGCGGGTCGGCCCCAAGTTGAATCGCAGCCATCAGCAGTTCCTGACGTGTGCTCCAAGGCGGTGCTCCGACTGATCGATCATCACAAGATCGTCGAGGATCGCGCCCCTAACGAAGCCGATTCGCCGACCGTGCCGCTGTCGAACAAAGACCTGGCTGGCCAGCTCGGAGTTGATCCGGCACGCGTGACCGAGGCCTTGTGGAATCGCACGAAGCCCCGCGGGAATAAGTATTGGAAACGCACCAGCACGAACGCCACCGGGGCGCGGCTGTACCAACGGATGTGGCGTGAAGACCCCGATTGGGTCGCTCGCACGCTGAACGAGATGTTCAACCAGCTCGTTGTGCCCGAGGGTTCGGCGAACGAGCGTGCGACGAACCTCGATATGGGCGACTTCAGCGACGATGACCGTCCGACGCGCGAGTAAGAATTCGCGGGGAGTCGCCGAATTCGACAATCTCGCGGATTATCACTAAACGCTTAACTCGTTGCGCCGCAACGTTCTTCGGGTCACCCAGCCGCGAATTCGCCGCTCCGAAACCTTCGCAGCCGCCTGTTATAGGCGGCTCACGTGGGGTCGCCGCAAGCGACACCACCGGAAAACGGAGTTTAGCGATGCGTATTGTCCTCCAAGGCCTGCGGCGTCTTGTCGACCTCATCTGGACCCCCGTCTGGCAACCCGCCCCGACGGTGGCGCCGACCGACTGGCCGCTCCGCGGGCGGGCGGTCCGGCCGCTGCCGATGGCGGCTCACAACGCCCGCTCCGACGACCCGCGGTGGGCGGCCTGGATGGCCGCGATCGACGGCGATGATCACGACGACGGGAACGACCCGGGCATCGACCGCTGGGCCGACGACGGCGGCTTCATGCTCTGAAGCCCGCCATGAACGCCACGCCGCGCGGCCCGTCCGGTGCGGTCCCCAGGGGACCGACGGGCGGGCCGCTGCTTGTGCGCGGCGGCGGCGAACACGCGCGCGGCCCGCCACGTAAGAGTGAGCTCGGTGGGGCTCGAACCCACGACCCACGGATTAAAAGTCCGTTGCTCTACCGACTGAGCTACGAGCTCTCACTGCTGCTGGCGAGGCGAAAGCTTGGCGACGCCCCCGTGCAAAGTCAACCGCGGGGCGCCCCCCGTCGTCACCGAGATCGGCGCCCCGCTCGATCCGCGTCGCTGCCGCCCGTGGTCGCCGAAGCACGATCGCCGAGGTCGACGCCGCTCGTAGGGCTAGAGCGCTTTTCGATCAGGCGTAACGGGATGGCGAAGTGTTTTGGTTCGTGGCAAGGAGGCCGAAGCAGGCAATGCGGGCATTGTCGATGGAGGCCGCCCCCTCCAAGGAAAGACGGGGCGACGAGCCAAGCCACGTAGCCAGGCCGTTACGCCTGTGAGCAAGCCGCTCTAGTCGGTCGCGACCCGTTCGAAGGCGATCCGGAACGCCTGATACCCCGCCGCCAGCTTCTCGCCGTAGATGTCCTGCAGCTCGGCTCGCAGGGCGTCGGCGGTGGCGAACCCGTCGGGCTGGGCGTCGGCGTCCGTGAGCTCGTCTAGATCGACCGCCTCCACGAGGCTGATCCGCACGCCGCCGACCCCCGGAATGTAGCTCCGCTGCCCGCTGCGCATCATCCGGTGCTTCCACAGGCGGATCGTCTGCGTCTTCTCTCCCGACCAGATCGCCGAGAGGAACTTGCGTTTGAACAACAGCACGGGAACTCCTTTCCGGGGGAGGCCGCGTGGCCTGGCAACCGCGGGCCGGGCGAGCGAGAAATGTGACCTCGCGCATGGTACCGACAGCGGGCCGGGGGGCGATGCCGACCGACGGTCGTCGCCGCGCAACGGGTCTGTCACTCGGCCGAGGGGAAGCTGAGAGTCTCGACCCGCCGCGCCATGAGCCGCGGGCCGCGGGCCGCGGGCCTCAGCCGAGCAGGTTGGCGATCGGCGTGCCGTCATCGACGAGCTTGATTGGCCGGCCGTTGGAGCTGATGTTCTCGTACTCGGCGTCCACGCCCAGCGCGGCGTAGATCGAACGGTGCACGTCCTTCGGAGAGACCGGCTGATCGATCACCGCGGCGCCGAGCTCGTCGGTGGCGCCGATCACTTGGCCGCCCTTGACGCCCGCGCCGGCCAGCCACGCCGAGAAGGCTTTTGGGTAATGGTCGCGGCCGCCCCGGCCGTTGATTTTGGGCGTGCGGCCGAACTCGCCCGCCCACACCACAAGCGTCGAATCGAGCATACCGCGGTCGCGCAGGTCGCGCAGCAGCTGCGCGGCGGGGCGATCGACCTTGCCGCACTGCTCGGCGACGCGAGCGTGGTTGTCGTCGTGGGTGTCCCAGCCGTTCTGGACGACCTCCACGCAAGTAACGCCCGCCTCGAGCAGTCTTCGCGCGAGCAGGCACCCCTCGGCGAACCGGCCCTCGCCGTACGCGGCACGGGTGGCGGCCGGCTCGTGAGCGATGTCGAAGGCCGCCATGCCCGCCGAGTGGATCATGGCTTCCGCGGCCTGCACGAGGTCACGCCGCTCGGCGACGAGGTCGGCGCCGCCGGCCGACGCGAATTCGGCCTGAAACGTGTCGAGCAACGAAAGCCGCCCTCGGCGTCGGCGATCGCCGACGAGCGGTTTGGTGTTGTCCGGCGGCCGCTGCGCGTTGCGGACCGTTAGCGGCGCGTGGTCGACGCTGAGCATCCCGGCGCTGCCCGGATAGACGCGGCCAGGGCCGATCCGCACGTAGCCGGGGAGCTCCGCCGCGGCGGAGCCCAGGTGGTCGGAGAGGTTGGCGCCGATCGCGGGGAACTTCACACCGCCCATCGGCAGGTAGCCGTTCTGCAGCAGGTGCTGCGCACGCGGGTGGCTGCCCTCGCGGCTCGTGAGCGATCGCACCAGGGCGATGTCGTTCGTTTCCTTAGCGAGTTCCGGCAGGTTCTCCGACAGGTGAATCCCAGGGACCGCCGTGGGGATCGAAGCGCTTCCGACGGCGCCCGACTCGCCGAGCTTGGGGTCCAGCGTCTCCAGATGGCTAGGGCCACCCGCCATCCACAGGATGACACACCGCTTCTGCTGACGGCGTATATCCGGGGCGGCCAACGCCAACTGCGTGGGCAGGCCGGCGACGGCCCCGGCGCCAACGGCGCAAAGAAAGCTACGCCGCCCCAGAGCGGCGCCGGCGTTCCTGACCGCCATCGTGTGGATCACGCTCGGGGGATCGCTCATCACGCGTCTCGATCGGTTCGGGGTGGGTCAGCGGCGGTGACTAAACTCAGCCGTGTTCAGCAGCGACCACAGCACGTCTTCGTACACGGCCTGGGGGCGGCGAGCTTCGGCGACGTGCCGCCGCGCCGCCGCGAGTTCGCTCTCGGTCGGCGGCCGGGTGAGAGTTCGATCGAACAGTTCGGCCAGGGCTGCATCGTGATCAATCCGATCGCCGCTGGTGTGACGATCGATCAGCTTGTCCAGCATCGAACCGGTCCGCGCGCTCGCCCGGCGTGCGAGCACCGGAGAGTTCATCAGCATTAGGGACTGCGGGATCGTTCCCACCACGTTCTCACGTGGTTCACTCGGGTCGAAGCCGAAGGCCTCGTTCACGGCCCGCAACGCTTGGTTGCGTACCTTCCGCTGCTGCTTGGCGTCGGCTCCCCGCGGTGAGCCGAGCACCGCCATCAGGGAATCGAGCAACGGCTCCGCGCGTAGCGGCTGCGCGACGGTCGCCATCATGATTCCCTCGTCGACGCGGTCCGCGGGTCGACTCTCTCGTGCGTAGGCGTCGGTCAGCATCACCGTCCGGTAGAGCCACTTGAGGCGATAGCCGCTCTCAACAAACCCCGCCGTCAACTCGACGAGCACGGTCTCGGCCACGGCCGACCGCTCGGGGCCGATGTCGTCGACAGTGTCGTAGAAGCCCTCGCCGATCAGCTCGGTCCACACGCGGTTCACGATCGCCCGGGCGAACCACTCGTTCTGCACGAGCTCTTCGGCGAGGCCGTAGCGACGCGCTTCATCGGTGGCGCCGATCGGCCGCTGGAAACCGGTAAGGAAGAACCGCGGCTGGATCCGTGTGGCCGGCTCCTCGGGACGCTCCAGGTCGGCCATGTAGTGCTCGGGCCGGCCACGGCGGTTCACGTTGTTGCCATTGCGAAACCGCGGCTTGTCCGGGCGGTCGTTCACGACCACCTGGAACGTTCGCGGCTTAGAGCCCTTCACCTGCCGGGCGCCCACGCGGGGGAAGAACGCCGCGAGTTCGTGGAACTCCTCGCGCTTCCACGAATCCCACGGGTGGTCGTGGCACTGGGCGCACTGAATCTGCACGCCGAGGAAAAGCCGCGACACCTCGGCAGCGATCTCCTCGGTGCGACCGTCCTGGGCCATGATGATGGCGGTGGCGCCGTTCTCGTCGGCTGTCCCAGTGGCGGTGATGAATCGCGTGGCGATCTGGTCCCAGCCTTCGCCCGCGTTGATCCAATCTGCCAGGTCGTTTACTAGTGGATCGGCCACTCGCATCGCTCGCTCTTCGAGCCGACGCGAAAGAATCGTGTCGCGCCAGTAGCCGGCGACGTTCCGGCCAAAACGCTCGTCGCCGACCAACCGCTCAACGGTCCGCGGGCGTTTGTCGGCTTGCGTGCCGACGCGGAACTCAGCGACCTCATCAACGCGTGGGACCCGGCCCCATGCGTCGAGCATGCCGCGCCGCAGGAACGCGTCGTCGGTGATCGGCGGGGCGTAAGCGGCCTCAGCGTTCTCGGGCAACGCCCGGATGGCGGCATCGACCCTTACTGCGACTTCCACCGGCGAGGCGGCCCGCGTCGCCAAGCCCCAGCAGAGCGTCACCAGCACGAGGATCGGAAGCGTGGCTCGTCGCATCATGGAAGAGTCCTGCGGCCCGGGGGCCGGCGAGAAACGTCCGGCCCATAGAAGTCTAACCCCCGTACTCGCCGGCCCGACCGCGAAAAATAGGCGATCCCGCCAAGCTCCGCGCAAGAAAAACGCCCGCCACACGGCGGGCGTTGTGTTTCGTCAACAAAGTCGCACCAACGACTAGCGCTTGGAGAACTGCGTTCCGCGGCGGGCGCCGTGCAGGCCCGGCTTCTTGCGTTCCTTCATACGCGAGTCTCGCGTCAAGAAGTTGCCCTCGCGGAGCGCCTCGTGCAGCTCGCTGTCGTGCTTCATCAACGCCCGAGCGATGCCCTGCGTGCAAGCCCCCGCCTGACCGGTGAGGCCGCCCCCGTGGCAACGCACCACGACGTCGACCGAATCTCGGACGCCGCAGGCGTCGAGCACCGCGGTTACGGCGTTCTGGTACTGCTTGACGGGGAAGTACTCTTCCAGCTCACGCTGGTTGATCGTGATCTTGCCGGAACCCGGGCGCACCCGCACACGAGCCACGCTCGTCTTGCGTCGTCCGGTGCCGAGGGCGTCGAGAACCTTTTCAGCAGTCGCCATAGGGTCGCTTCTAAATCTTGCGGGGCGGCAGGCGACCAGCGGTCGCCTCGTGGTCGTGGGTTAGCTCGCGGTCGCGAACTCCATCTTCTCGGGCTGCTGAGCGGTGTGCGGGTGCTCCGTGCCCTCGTAGATCTTCAGGCGGTCGAGCATCTTCGACGCCAACTTGTTCTTCGGCAGCATCCGTCGCACCGCTTCGCGGAGGATCTTCTCCGGGCGCCGCTCCAGGCGATCCTTGGCCGCCATGGTCCGCTGGCGGGTGTAGCCGGTGTACCAAGCGTAGGTCTTTTGCTCCCACTTCTTGCCGGTGAACTTCACCTTCTCGCAGTTGGTCACGATGACAAAGTCGCCCGTCAGCGTGTTCGGCGTGTAGGTCGGCCGGTGCTTGCCCATGAGCATCACCGCGATCTTGCTCGCCAGGCGACCGACGATCTGCTCCTCGCCGTCGATGAGCACCCACTGGGGCTCCGTCTCTGCGGGCTTGGTGATCGTGGTCCGCTGGTGGGGCTGGCTGACTTTTCTCATCGGTCTCGCTCGGGGCGTTCGCTCGGGTCGCTAAGCGACGGCTGCCGACGACGCCGCATGGCGGCTCTCATCGGCGTGCCTCCCTGCCGGATCCAACCAGCTGAGAGGAATCCAAGAGAATAGCGGTCGCCGGGTCGCGACACAAGCGGTTCGGGCCCGTGTTGCGTAGGCCCAGTTTCGGCCCGGCCGAGCGTCCCGGCACGCAACCGGCCATACGCCGAGAAACGCGGAACGGCTGCGCAAACAAACGTCTGTCTGCTCTGTTTTCCGCGGGTTATACCAACAATCGTAGTGCGAAGAGCGGTTGGCGGGCCGCCCTGTTTTTCCCAGCGACCGATCGATCGGGTTGAGCGAACGATGATTATTGGTGTGCCGAAGGAAGTGAAGTCGGACGAGTACCGGGTTGCCCTGCTGCCAGTGGGGGCCGAAGAACTGGTGCGTCGCGGCCATCGGGTCGTCGTGGAGCGATCCGCGGGCGAGGGCTCGGGCCTGCCCGACGAGGCCTACGCGGAGGTGGGCGCCAAGCTCGTCGACACGGCCGCCGAGGTGTTCGGCGAGGCCGACCTGATCGTCAAAGTCAAAGAGCCGCTCCCGCAGGAGTGGCCGATGATTCGGGCCGGTCAGACGGTGTTCACCTACTTCCACTTCGCCGCCAGCCGCGACTTGACCGAGGCGATGCTCGGCACCGGCGCCACGAGCGTCGCCTACGAGACGCTGGCCGACGATCAGGGCCGCCTGCCGTTGCTGACGCCCATGAGCGAGGTCGCCGGCCGCATGAGCGTGCAGGAGGGCGCCAAGTACCTGGAGAAGCCGCAGATGGGTCGTGGCATTCTGCTGGGCGGCGTGCCGGGCGTCGCCCCGGCGCATATCACCGTTATCGGCGGTGGTGTCGTAGGCGCCAACGCCGCGAAGATCGCCGCCGGGTTCCAGGCCAACGTGGCGATCCTCGACGTCAACATGGAGCGGCTGCGTTACCTGGACGACATCATGCCGGCGAACGTCGACGTGCTGTTCTCCGACCGGCACACCATCCGCCGCCAGTTGGAGCGGGCCGACCTGGTCGTCGGCGCCGTGCTCATCCCCGGCGCCAAGGCGCCCCGGCTCGTCGAGCGCGAAGACCTCAAGCGGATGAACCCCGGGAGCGTCATCATCGATGTCGCGATCGACCAGGGCGGCTGCATCGAGACGAGCCGCCCCACCTCGCACGCCGAGCCCACGTACATCGTCGACGACGTGCTGCACTACTGCGTGACCAACATGCCGGGCGCGGTCGGCCGCACGAGCACCTTCGCTCTGTGCAACGTCACGCTGCCGTGGCTGCTGCGGATCGCGGACGCCGGCATCGAGAAGGCCGCCGAGCTGTCGGCGCCCGTCTCGCGGGCGATCAACACCTTCTCGGGCGAGGTCACGAACGCTCCGGTCGCGCGGACATTCGAGCTGCCGTTCAACGACCGCTTCGCGGCGTGACGGCGCCTCGAGGGAAGACGATAGGCTGCACGCCGTCGAGGCGGTGCGTTAGCTTGCGTGAATCTCTTGTTGTCCTCTGTGCCTCAGTGGTTCCCCGCATGCCTGCGCAACACGTCAACCCGATCTCTTGGACCGGTGGCGGCGACGGCTTTCTGACGCTGCTCGATCAGACGCGGCTGCCGGCCGACGTCGCGTACGTCAACTGCGAGTCGGTCGACGCCGTGTGGGACGCCATCAAACGGCTCGCGGTGCGGGGCGCGCCGGCGATCGGCATCACGGCGGCGTACGGCGTGGTGCTGGGCGTGCGTGAGGCGTCCGACGCCGCCGACGCTAGGCAGCAGGCCGCCGCGGCGTGCGACCACCTAGCGACCAGCCGACCGACCGCGGTCAATCTGTTCTGGGCGCTCGATCGGATGCGGGCGGTGATCGGTTCGGTCGACGATGAGCTGCCGGCCGCCCAGTTCGCCAAACGCTTGCTCGCCGAGGCGAAGGCGATTCACGAAGCGGATCGCGCCCAGTGCGCGGCGATCGGTCGGCACGGCGCGGAGCTGCTCGCCCCGTTGGGCAAGGGCGCCGGCGTGCTGACACACTGCAACACCGGCATGCTCGCCACGGGCGGGGACGGCACGGCGCTGGCGGTGCTATTCGCGTTGCACGAGCAGGGCCTGGCCCCCAAGGTGTACGCCGACGAGACCCGGCCGCTGCTGCAGGGGGCTCGGCTCACGGCGTGGGAGCTCCAGCAACGCGAGCTCGACGCGACGCTCATCTGCGACTCGATGCCCGCGCCGCTCATGCGGGCCGGCCAGGTGCAGGCGGTCATCGTCGGCGCCGACCGCATCGCGGCCAACGGCGACACGGCAAACAAGATCGGCACCTACGGTCTGAGCGTGCTGGCCCGGCACCACGACGCGCCGTTCTACGTGGCGGCCCCCACGACGACGTTCGACCTGTCGATCAAGTCGGGCGCCGACATCCCGATCGAGCAACGCGACGCAGAAGAGATCACCGCCCCGCTCGGCGTGCGGTTCGCCCCCGAGGGCGTGGCGGTCGACAACCCGGCGTTCGACGTGACGCCCGCGGAGCTGATCACGGCGATCATCACCGAACGCGGCGTGATCACGCCGGTCTCGCACGAGGCGGTCACGGAGATGGTGGGGCCGACGGTCGCCGCCAGCTAGCGACCGGCCGGCGATTCGTTCGCCGTCTATCCGTCGGCGGGCTAGCCATCGGCCGGCCAGGGCGCGGGCGGCAGCCCGAACAGCGGCTTGAGCTTGCCCTCGATCCACCGCGAGACGTCGCTCTGATACCACCGTGAGAGATGGTTCTCGCTCGGCCCGCCCGGCAGGTTGGTCCACGCCGCGTCGGTCGACATGTCGGCCACCAAGTGGTAACTGGGGGCGAACGTCGACTCGCGTCGCGCGGTCGCCTTGAGGTGGCCCTGGAACGGCGTGGCGTGGCAGCCGGGCATCGATGTCCGCGACGACTGGAAGCCGAGCAGCCGGCCGGTGACCGAACCGCCGCCGCTGCCGCCGAAGAATCGGTTCGTAAAGTGGAACGCATTCACGTCGCTCCACTTGCGCGGAGCGCCGCTCCTTGCCAGTTCTTTCGCCGCCCGGTCGGCCGCCTTGCGGATCATCTGGCCTTTGTCACGCTCTCGCCACCAGGCGCTCGTGACCTTCGGCAACGCGCGGTCGCACGCGGTGAGCAGCATGGCCGAGTAGCCGATGCGTGTTGTGAGGTACACCATCCGGCGCCAACCGATGCCGTGCTCTTGGCCGAACACCTCGAGCAGCACGCATCGGTAGAAGGCCATGAACAGCGGCGCGTCCGGACTGTCGGGGGCGAAGCGACAGTCCCACCGCCGCAGTCGCTGCTTCACAACGTGCTCGTCATCGAGCGGCGCGAGCAGCACCGGCAGCAGCTCGCGGGCGTGAAGGCTCACGACGTCGTACTGCAGGTCGCGCATGTCGTCGATCGTCGCCGACGGCAGTTCGGTGAGGCGTTCGTCGATCCGTCGCCGGCGGTAGTCGTGCAGCCCGTGCGAATGCAGCGGCGAGCCGTCGGCCAGGTAGAGCTCTTCGTTGGCCGACGCCACGAAGCCCCGCGGTGGGTCGTACTCGCTTGGCAAGCGGTCCGCGTCGACGACACCCTGCCAGTGCTGATCGGTGTCCCACGCCGGCACGGGGACGAGGCCCGACGCCTTCCCACGCACCGGCAGCCAGCCGCTCGCTTGCTTGCCGATGTGGCCCTCGTGGTCGGCGAACAACCACACGAGCGACGGGTGCGGCGAACGCCGCACGGTCTCCATCGCAGCCTTAGTCGAGCCGGCGCGGGCCACGCCGAGCCACGCCCCGATCGAGGCCCCACCGCCCTCGCGGCTGCCGATCCAGGCAACCGCCAGGTGCTTGCCCGCTTGTTCGGGCGCCCGCGTCAGCGTGCCCACGTCGTTCTGATAGACGGGCAGCTCGATCGGCTCACTCCCCTTCCGCCGGATCGTCTCGATACGCGGCTGGTAATCGATCCACGCGTCGCCCCGCCGGTACTGCCAGCCGCCGGTCGCGTCGGGGTTGGTGTTGGGGGCATCTTCCGAGGCTGCGTTGGAATTCGGGCGGACGTCTTCGATGAAGTGGTCGCTCGTGTTGGCGTGCATGTAGGTGACGCCCCACGAGAGCCGCGGCGACCGGCCCACCGCCATTAGCGGGCAGCCGGGTAGGGTGGCGCCGAGCGTGTAGTCCGGTCGGCCGTCGTCGCCGGAGAAGCGGAGCACCGCCTCGTACCAGATGGCCGGCAGGCGGTTTACCTCCAGGTGCGGATCGCTCGCTAGGAGCGCCCCGCCAGTGGCGCTCCGCTGCGGCGCCACCGCCCAGGCGTTGCTGCCGGCTAGCCGGGGGAGGTCGGCGAGCAGCTCGAGCGCGTCGTCCGAGAGCTGCCCGGGGGCGGCGACCTCCCGGAGCGGCTCGAAGTCGACGCCGTCCAGGTACGGGCGGAACAGCTCGCGGAGCCGCTCGTCGTCCACACCCAGTTGGATCAGCTCGAGCATCACCCGCTCGGCTTCTTGCTCGCCAACCGCCAGCCCGGCGAAGCTCAGCAGGTTGCCGATCAGCAGCACCGACGCGGGCGTCCACGGCTCGGGCGTGAAACCGACGGCCCACATCGGCAGCGTGCGGCCGATCTGAGAGAGGCCGTCGTTCACGCCTCGGCAGTAGGTCGAGAGCTGCTCGAGCGTTGCGGCCGGGAGCATGCCGACCTCCTCTTCCATCCGCCGGTGGATCCCCGAGCGGCGGAGGAAGCAGTCCATCTCCACGAGCTCGGGCCGGTTGGCGATCAGCTCCGCCGAGCGGCCCGACGCCACCGTGCGGGCGAAGTGCATCTGCGTGGGCCGATCGACCGCGTGCAGATAGCCGAGCAGATAGAGCGCGCCGAGCCACGAGTCGGTTTGTACGTGGGGGACCCCCGCCGCGTCGCGGTAGGCGGTATGCTCCACCCGGGCCGCCTTGAGTTCCAGCCGTTCCATGCCGCGGAGTCTAGAGCACGCGTGCAGCAACCCCCAGTGAGCCGTCGGCGTCCGCTCGCGGGTTGGCGGCGCGCCGCGCCGTTTCTGGCGCTGTGGGCCGTGGGGTTTTTGGCGTTCACCGTGTGGCCGTTCGCGGCGTCGCTGTACTGGAGCTTCTGCCGGTACGACCTGCTGACGCCGCCCCGCTGGGTCGGCGGCGAGCACTACGGCCGCCTGGCGGACGAGCTCGCCACGGGCGGCCCCTTTGGCCGAGCCCTGTGGAACTCGCTGTACTACGCCGCGGTGAGCGTGCCGTTGTCGATCGCCCTAGGCGTTGGCCTCGCGGTGCTGCTGTCGCAGAAGGTGCGCGGCATCGCGGTCTATCGCACGCTGTGGTTCTTGCCGGCGATCATCCCGACCGTCGCGGCGTCGGTGCTGTGGATCGGCCTGCTCGATCCGCAGGCAGGGCTGGTGAACGCGTCGCTCGAAGCGATCGGCCTGCCCGCACAGGGGTGGCTCAACAGTACGGCCGAGGCGGCGTGGCCGCCCAGCTGGCCGAGCGCCAGCGGCGGTTCTGCGAACAGCGGAGGCCGCATCTTCGGCTCGAAGGACGCCCTGGTGCTGATGTCGCTCTGGGGCGTCGGCAACTTCATGGTGATCTACCTGGCGGCCATCGGCGACGTGCCCGCCAGCCTGCACGAGGCCGCCCGGCTCGACGGCGCCGGACCGCTGCGCCGGTTTTGGGCGATCACGCTGCCGCTGCTCACGCCCGTGATCTTCTTCAACCTCGTGATGGGCGTGATACAGTCGCTCGGCATGTTCACGCAGGTGTACCTGGTGAGCGACGGCGTCGGCGACCCGGCCGGGGCGTCGCTCATGCTGTCGCTCCATCTGTTCCTTGCCGCGTTCCGCGACCTGGAGATGGGCTACGCCTCGGCGATGGCGTGGGTGCTGTTCACGCTCGTGCTCGTCATCACCGCGTGGCTGTTCCGCACCGCGCGGCGGTGGGTTTACTACGGGTGACAAACCAAGGCGGCGGCCAAGGAACTACGGCGAAGTGACGAGTTCTTCGCCGGCGCGTGTTGCCAAGAACCGCCAGGTGAAGCCGTCGATGTCGCTCGCGTACGTGTGCACGGAGCCGTCCATCAACGCCGCGTTCACCACGCCCGGGTGGTAGCTGCGGGACGTGACCGACGCGTACGTGACCCGGGTAGGATCGTAGTCGTCATCGGCGGCCTCGTTGCGGACCCGCCAGTCGTTGAAGTCGGCGTCCACCACGTTGCCGGCGCCCACCTCGCACGGCGTTCGGGTGTTCGGCGGGAAGGTCGCGGTGAAGCCCGCTTGATGCGTCCTGCCGTCGACCCACTCCGTGTGGCCGGTATTCGCCTTGGGGTTGCCGCCGATCGCGCAGACACTCGGCCAGTCGTCCGGGTCGGGCACGATTGCCGGCGCCGCGCCTTGGTCACGCAGGTACGGCGTGTACGCCTTCACTTCCGACAGCATGAGGGTCTTGCTCATGCCGTCGGTCATATTGGCGGGGCGGAAGCCGGTGTTGGGGGCGAACGCGCCGGCGCCTGGGCTGCCGTCGCTCGGGTCGTACACCTTCCACACGCCGCAGTTGACGGCGTAGTTCAGCGGGTAGTCGCGCGGCGTGCCGTCGTCTTTGACCCGCGCTACGTCTTGCTGCTCTGTCGGGCAAATGAGGGCGTCGATCCGCTTGGCCTTGAACAGGCCGGCCGCCTCCGCGGCGCCCCGGCTTCCGTGCACCGTGCCATCGCCGCTGAGCAGGTGATAGTCCGTGTCGAAGTCGATCAACGCGGCGAGGTTCACTTCCTCTACATACGGCAGCACCCGCGCGGGGGCGCCCCAGCGATAGTCGCCGGGCCGCGTGCTGATGCTCGGCGGGAATCGGCCGGTCGCGGCTTGGAAGTTGTGCATGCCGATCGCCAGCTGCCGCAGCTTGTTGATGCACTCGGTCCGGCGGGCCGACTCGCGGGCCGACTGCACCGCGGGCAGCAGCAGGGCAACCAGGATGCCGATGATGGCGATCACCACCAGCAGCTCGACGAGCGTGAAGCCGGGCTGGGGGCGGCGAGCGACGGTGAGCGACGGACGCATGATTGGACCGGGGATAGCGACACACGGTTTTGAAGCATGTGCGAGCCTATCCCAGACTTCGCCAGAACCGCAACGCTCCTGCGGCGAGCTCACCGCGTCTTATCGTCACGCCCTCAGCGGACGTAGGTCCCTACCTGTCGATACGCGACGCTCAGCGGGCCCTCGCCCAACGCCCAGCCGAGCCAGCCGTCCTCGATGACGAACTGCTGCGTCGCGAAGCCTTCGAGCCGCTCGGCAACCTCCGGCCGCTCGCCGACGGCGAGCCGGAGCTCGCGGCTCTCGCCGAGGATTTTTCCCAGCACGCCGTGCAGGTGCAGCCGGCTGGCGGTTCGCATCCGGCCCTCGATCTGCGGCGTACCGTCTTGCACCAGCGACGGACGCAGGCCGTTCGCCTCGGGCCGATAGAACGTGTGCACGCGGAACGCCCGGTGCCGCCGCCGACCGACCACCAACTCGTTGATCGACAGCGTCAGCTGGACCCGCCCGTCGAGGAAGCGCACCCGCACCGGGTCTTCCTTGGCGAACCAGAACAGAGCGTCCGGCTCGTCTCCGCCGTTGAGATCGGCTTCCGCGGCCGGAGCAAGCTGCAGCCGCCCGCGTACCTGCCGCCGGAGTTCGTCGCCGGTCAGCCGAGCGTTCGCCAGCCCGAGTCCTTCGATGGTGTTGTTCACCGCCGACTCGTGGAGCTGGACGCTCATCAGGCTGTCGCCGGGGGCCCGCATGCGCGGCGTGTGCGACGCCAGCTGCTCGTCGTTCGCTAGCCGCAGCCGCGTGATGACGCGAGTGTCGGTGGTCCGCATCTCGATTGGCGTCACGTCCAGCCCCAACGCCGCGGCACGTCCGACGACATCGTTGGCAAACCGCTGCTCCCAACGGCCGATCGCCGGGGCGGTGCGTTGGTCCAACGCGGTCCGCACCTGCCGTTCAACCCGCACCTTCACCTGCTGCGACGCCCGCCGTCGCGCCAAGCCATACTGGTCGCGTGCCGATGAGCGAACATACGACCCGACCAGCGGGATCGCGTCGTACTGCGACCGCACGCCGACTAACCGTGATCGCGACTTCGCCGTCGCTACAGCCGGGGCCGTGCGGACACCCTCCATGCCGACCACAACGAGCTTGCGAGCGCTGAACTCGGTGCGACCGCGGCTCCGCAGCTTCGCGATGCCGCCGTCCGAGACCGTCTCCGACGCGACAACGCCTTGCGCTTCCAAGCCAACGCGCCATGCCCGGGGGTCAGGGATCAGCCGCAGCCCGAGTTGCGTCTGCGTCACGGAACGGCCCCTCACCGGGGCGCCGGCAACCCGATCGCGGACGGCCGAGCGGGTCGGCTCGGGCTCCGGCAGCAGCCGTCGCATGAGCTCGTCCGACACAGCGAGCCGCACGTTCGCGTTGCGGTAGTTCTCGTTCAGCGTGGCGGCGAGACGCATCGACTCGGCCGTCGGCGCCGCGGCGAACCGATTTACCGCCGCCGCGATCGCCTTGCCACGCGGGCCGCTCGGGTTCGCCTCGTAGGCTTCGAGCTCGGCCGCGAGTTGCTCTGCGGCGCGGATCGTGGCGACCTCTTCGCCGCCGATCGCCGTCATCGGCGCGGCCTCGTCACGCATCGCCCACCGCACCTTCTCGAGACGGCGGGCGAGCTGGGCCCGCGCCGCTCCGGCGGCCCCGCTCGCGGCTCGCCAAGAGGTAAGACGCCTCTCGATCGCGTACCGGGCGCGGCGGAGCTCGGTCGCGGCTTGCGGCGACGCCGCTTCCTCAGCGAGGGCCGCCGCGTCTTCGGCCGCCGCCTGCAGCGCGCCCAGCGTCGCGCGGCTCGCCAGCGACTCGCTCGGCGTTGTGGCCACGAGCGTCCGGAGCCGATAGGCGGTCGCCCACGCCCAGCCGGCGGTCTCGCGGTTGAGCGACAGACGATCCAACGCGACGCCGATCTTCGCCACCCGCGGGTAGACCCCGCCGTCGAAGCCCGCCGCCAGGTACTCGGCGATCGTCGGCAGCGTGGCTCGCACGCTCGCCACCGCGGGCCGCGTGCGGCCAATCATCCAACGATTGGCGACAGCGAGACGGCTACGCAGGTCGAGCCTCGCCGCGGCGCGGGTGACGGCGATCGGCCCGGTGTACGCCAGCCCGTATCGCTGTTGGGCAAAGCGGTCGGCCGTCGCGGACAATGCCGCGATCACCCGTTCCACTTGCCGCTGGTCAGCCGCGAAGACGACGGCCAGCCGTGCCGGCTTACCGTCTAACGCCGCCATCCGAGCGTGGGCGTAGTCGCCCGCCTTGCGGAGGGGCGCCGCGGGGCGCATCAGCACGAAGCGACGCATCGGCCGCCGCGCCGTGCCGCGCTCGACGGTCGTCGAGAGGTCCGCGAAGCTCGGCGACACGACGGCTAGCCGATCGGTGGTGGGCAGCTTGGGCAGGCTGGCCAGCTCAAACACCGGCGCCTCAACCGACCGTGACGGCGCCACCGCCGATGCCGACAGCGGCGGCAGGTGCAGCGCGGTCCACACCAGCGGCTTCGTGGGCGCTCGCTCGGGCGTCGACAGCGTTACGCGGCGTTGCGACTCCGCCGGCGGCTTCGACACCCACCACGCCAACGCGAGGGCGAACGCAGCAAGCGATAGCAGCCAGATCGGCGCCGTTTCAAATCGTCGTGCGTCCATGCCGGCCGCCTCCTGCAGCGAGCGTCTCATCCGGGATCGTCAATCGGGAGCGGTCCGGTCGCTCTCCGCAGTCGCGGGACCTGGGCCCCTGAGGTAACTTCGGCAATCTAGGTCGACTAGTTGAGTGCTAGCCGGGAAGCCGCAGGCGCCGCTAGCTTGCTAGACGGACACGATTAACAACGTCCGCCGGGGCCGATAACGAGGTTCAACGCCCTCTAAAATCGCCCCACGAACCTTGGCCAGAGCGAGCAATCGATGGAAACGACTGTCTATCGCTTGGCGATGGTGGCCCTCGGTGGGGCCACTGGCGCGATGCTGCGTTATGCGGCGAGCTTGGGCTGCGACAAGATCTTCGGGCCGGGCTTCGCCTTCGGCACACTGCTGGTGAACGTCGCCGGCTGCTTTGTGCTCGGAGCCCTCATGCACGAAGCGATTGTGGCGGAACCCCGCCTCGGCCAGCACGGTCACGCCGCCCTGACCGCCGGCCTGCTGGGCGGGCTGACCACGTTCTCCACGTTTGGCTACCAAACGATCCGCCACGTCGAGGCGGGCGAGCCGGGCCTGGCGATGGCGAACGTCGCGCTAAACGTGACGCTCGGCCTTGCCGCCGCGGCGGCGGGCATGGCGTTGGTGCGGTACACCCACGGTTAGCGGGTCTAACGCATCGTGCCGTAACGCCGGATCTGCTCGCTCGTGAACGCCAGCTCGATGTCGTTCGGCTCGTCGGCGGACACCGTCACCTTGCCGAGCGGGTAGGGTACGCGATTGAACTCGAGCGCTCGCAGCGCCGGGTAGGCCTCCGCGTGGTCTTTCGCCACGAACAGCGTGACGGTGTGCTCGCCAACCATGGCCCCGTCGCCAGGCTTCACGCAGTTCAGCGTGAAGCGACCGTCAGCGTCGGGCAGCCCGTACGACGGCCGCCCGGCTACGATCGCTTCGCCCTTGCGAGCTGGGTAGAAGAGCACCTTGCCGGTGTACGGCATGCCATCGATCGTCACGGTGCCGGTCACTTTCGCGAGGTCGTACTTCGACCCGCCGCAGCCGACGAGAGCCAGCAAGCAGGCCACAAACAGCAACACACAACGATCCAACGGACTACAGCTCATTCAACAGGATCCCGTCGTTGCGCTCGCCGAGCAGCTGATACAGCTGGAGGTCGAGATCCTCAGGGAAGAACCGGACCGAGCCGTCCGCCAGACCGAACATCGCGCCGCCTGGATGCCACGAGAAGGCACAGTCATCCTGCTGACCGCCCGGGGCCAGCATCCGCTGAGAGTCGAAGTCGGAGACCGGAAACGCGGTCACTCCCCCGATCCCGCAGTTGACGGGGTCGCGGGTCTTGAACAGGATCGCGCCGTCCTCAACCGCGCTCGATCCGACCCACGTTGGGTAGTCGGCCTGACCAACGGTGTAGGCCGCCTCGCCGGTCATCAGGGTCTTGCTCGTACCGTCCGTGATCATGGGGATCGCGATCCGCGAGATCGACTCTTTGACGATCACGCTTTCCTCCTCAGCCGCAACGATGCCGTCCCGATTGAGGTCAAAACGACAGGTGTCGCGACTCGCCATCTCACCGAAGCGGAGAAACAGCCCGTTGTCGCAGTAGCCGCGCGAGCCCTTGTAGCTCGTCGTGCCGTGCCCTGCGTTCACTCCGGGCGAGGTATTGCCGTAGAAGCCGCCACCGGGCATGACGACCGGCAGGTCGGACGACGGGCACAGGTAGGTGCTGATCACTGCGTCCCCACCGGGCAACGGCAACAGGTCGTTGAACCGCGCCGCTCGGAAGATGAACGGCTGCCACGGGTTGCCGGCGTAGTTGAACGAGCCGAGCGTCGAGCCGAAGTCTTGTTGCAGGTCGAGGCCGCGAAGCTGATCGTCGATCGGCTGTTCGCCAAGCTCCGCCAGGATCCGACTGCTCCAGCCGAGGCCGTCCTCCTTGGCCAGGCCGTCCCCGTCGTAGCAGCCACGCGGGAACTCGCCGTAGGTGCCGTGATAGTTCAGCACAGCGAGCCCAATCTGCTTCAGGTTGTTCGAGCACGCGGAACGCCGGGCCGCCTCGCGCGCCGCCTGCACGGCCGGCAGCAGCAGCGACACCAAGATGCCGATGATGGCGATCACCACCAGCAGCTCAACGAGCGTGAACGCCCGCCGCCGGTCCGGGCGAACGCCGGAGCGGCGGGCCCGCGACGCGGCGGACACCGGCACAAACAAGACTTCCATTGGTCTTCCTAGCTCCAAGGGAACCGGCCCGAATCGCGAGGAAACGCGACCGATCAACGACGGCCGTTTCGTACGCAGGCACCCATCAACATCAGCAGCACGGCGGAAGCCGGCTCGGGCACCGCCGCGCCCCCGCCAGACAACGAGCCGGGCAGCCCGAAGTTGGCTTCCCACAGGTCGTAGTCGTCCTGGTCCACGTCGAAGTCGTGGTTGTGATCCGCCAGCGGGTGATCCGTCTCGCTCGCCGGGAAGAGGCCGGTCGGCTCGGTCTCGCCGGCCGTGTCTCGCCACACGGTGTAGTCGGCGATGTCGACGTAGCCGTCGTTGTTGAAGTCGCCGGTGAGGTAGTTCGGGCCGCCGATGTTGTCGAGCAGCTTCGTCCCGTAGGGCACCGCCTTGTTGCTCTCCACAGCGGCCTGGGCGGGGGCCGGCGTAGCCGAGTTGCCATCGTCGCTCGGGTGACCGCCGACGAGCGACTGCCGGAGGTCCATCCGCATACCGCTGCGGCTCACGCCGAGCGAGCCGGACCCCTCGTTGTCGGTCAGGTTGGTGATGTGCCAGTCGTCGCCCGTCGACCCGGTCGAGTTGCCCCACCGAGCGATGTGCTCAATCTCGTAGGGCACCAGCTCGAAGTCGGCCCCCGGCTCGATGTTGGGTGTCCAGCCGGGCGGGAAGAAGCCCTCCACCCCCGAGCCGAAGTTGGCCCTGCCGTACAGCCGGCCGAACTCGGTCTCGTCCGCCTCGCCGAAGACACCGATCGAGTCGAGCACCGTCCAGCCCGCCTTGCCGGTCGGCACGTCGAGCCCGTCGTTGCCGATGTCGAGGTCTTCGCCCAGCATCGGCGCAGCGCCGCTGTCGTTGCGGATCAGCATGGCCGTGAAGCCGCTGTTCTCGGTGGCGCCGGTGCTCACCTCGGACGAGGGCGACGGCAGGTCCGACGCGCCGATCGTGCTCCCTTCTTCTGCGTTGTTGCCGTAGCCCGGGAACGCGGCCGGGAAGCTACCCGGCCGGTTCGGGCCGTCGTTGGTCAGGATGTTGGCGCCCGCGACGAGGTTGTCGGCGCTGTAGGTGTTGAACTTCTGCAGCAGCACGAGAAAGCCGTTGCTGCCGATCGAGAACCCACCAAGTTCGAACAGGTTCTCGACGACGCCCGCGTCGCCGTCGCCGAAGGCGTCCAGCTCGTTCTCGAGGAACACCAAGTAGTGGTCATCGAGCGACGTTCCGGCTTCGCCACGCAGTTCAATGAACTCGTCGCGTTGGTCGTTCGCAGCGCCGCCCGGATCGAAAAAGATCTCGTTGATGTACATCTGGCCGAGCGTCGGCGTCGGCGAGGCGAGCAGGGCCGTCACGGCGACGGCCGAGAACAGGCGTAAGCAAAGCTTCATTCGTGGGAAACCAGAGAGGCGTTTAGTGGAAGCGGGGGCGCCGGCGCCGCGCGGCGATCGCCGCCGCGTAGGTCGCTAGGGCCACGGCCGAGGGCTCGGGGATCGGCTCGAAGACGAACCCCTGAATCTTGGCGCCGTTGGGGGTGGCGATTGGCCCGTAGACGGGGCTTAGTTCGGCGTAGGTGATGGTCAGCGTCTCGCCCGCCGCGACGGGGATCGCTAGGCCGAAGATCTCGTCGTCGAAGGTCGCGTCTTCCAGCAGGTAGAGGACCTCGCCCGTCAACGCGCCGTCGCCGATCGCAGCGTCGACGGCGCCGGGGACCGTGGTGTTGGCGGCCGAGTCAAAGAAGTTGATCCGCTGGCCCGACTCAGTGGTGACGACGAAGTACTCGAACGACTCGTCCTTCACGCCGTCGAAGTCGATCGCGGTCAGCGAGCCAGCGACGTCGAACTCCAGCTCGACGAACTCGCCCTGTCCGGTAAACGTCGACGTGCCGGCGATGACGTCGAACTTGTCGACCTCGCCACCGCTCACGCCGGCCAGGTCACGCGAGTTGACGCCGAGCCCGCCGAAGCCCCGTTCGTCGAGCACAGCGCCCGCTGGGCCGGCGGTGATCGAGAGCGTCACACCATCGGCGATGACCGCGGCGCTAGTCAGCCCGCCGACCCCCGCTTCGTTTCGGCCGAAGCGAAACTCTGCGGCAGACAACACACCGCCGCCCGTGACGAGCAGCAAACCCACAAGAAATCGAATCACGAAGACAACTGCGTTGGAGGGGAGCGAGCCGCGGCTCGGGAGAAGAACGACCCGCCCCGGCCGTCTGGCGACCGGGGCGGGGCCGTCTGCGAACATCGATGCTCAGCCGCGCCGGCGAATCCCGGCCGTGGCGAAACCGGCGACGAGCAGGGCCAACGCGCCCGGCTCAGGAATGGCGCCCGGCGAGCCCACCAGCGTCACCAAGAACGGATCCACCGGGATGATGTTGTCGTTGAAGAACGGGGCCGACTCGTAGGCGCCGTTCAGGCCGAGCGTCGACACGACGATCGAGTCGGTCCCGGTCGGGTCTTCGAAGGTTGCCGCGCCGGCGCCGCCGCCGAACGCGAAGCGATCCACCACGGTGCCGTCGCCCAGCAGGATAGTCGCCTGATCGCCGTTCTGGCTGAGGCCACCACCACCCGGGCCGGTGCCGACCTTGGCGACGGGGCCCCAGATATCGCGGAACTCATCGACGGACGTCGCCGTGACGTCACCGGTGACCAGGAAGACGGCCGACTCGCCCGGGCTCAGCATGAAGGAGGTAAGCTGGGCGCCAGACGCGACGTCCTCGCTCTCGTCGTCGTACCAAAGGACGCTGGTGTCGCCGTCCATGTCGCCGAAGTTGGTCACCTCGATCCAGTCGGGCGTGCCGTCGGGGCCGGAGAGGCCGGTGTAGACCTCAGTGATTTTGAAGACAGGCGTGGCGAGGCTGTGCGAGGCCGCCACGAGTGCGCAGAGGGTCAGTGTCGCAATCCGCATTAGTCACTCTCTGTAGGTGGGAGGCCCGCCCCTAGGAGCGGGCCACGTCAAAGAAGGCAGGTCCGGACGCTCGTGCGTCAGACGGGCCGGAGAGTATGGCGACGCACGCGAGCGAGCTGATGAAGACCTCGCTAAGATCGCGCTAAGAGTTCGTTAAGGTGTCGCGTTCGTGGATGAGTGCAATGAGGAAAGGCGCCGTGAGCTTTTGCTCACGGCGCCATCGAGAAGTGTTGAGGAACGATTGCCGAGTCTGCGCTCGATCAGTTCTGCCGAACGTCGATCCGGCGCGGCTGGGTCTCCGGCCGCTTGGCGATCGTTACGTGCAGCACGCCGTTGGTGAGGTTGGCCTCGATCGTTTCGGCGTCGACCGTGTCCGGCAGCTCGAGCGTCCGAGCCACCTTGCCGAACCGCCGTTCGTTGTAAGCGAACCGACGGTCTTCAGGCTGAGGCCGATCGAGCGTCACGGTCAGCTGGCCGTTCTCGACTTGGAGATCGACCTGCTCGGCCGAGACGCCGGGAGCGTCGAGCTCCAGGTGGAACTGATTATCCGCCTCGTAGACGCTGGCCGCGCCGCCCCAGCCGGTCGATGCCGCCACGGCACGCGCCGGGGCGAAGAAGTTGCTGACCAGCGTGTCGAGGTCGCCGAGGCCCGGCGTGAGGTGCGAACGAACGCGATTGGTGGGCGAGCAGTTGCTCATGATGGTTCTCCTTAGCAGTGAGTGAAGGTTCGTCAGGAACGATGACCCCCGGCCGGGAGGTGTGAGACGCTTGGGCGCCGCCATTGAGGGCGACGCGCCATGAAAAGCAACTGGGATGCCAAACGTCTATACCAGGTAGTAAGTGCCATTATTTTAAAGCACTTACGGCGATAAGAGCTTCACGGCGGGCTGCACCGAAGAGCCATTGTGGCAGCCTCCTGGAGGCTGCTGGCGCCGGTCAGCTAGACGGTCGGCCGCCAAAACGGCGGTCGCTGCCCGCGGCGCTAGGCTCGGCTGACGACGTAGGAGCCGCCGAACAAGACAGCGGGCCGATCCGCGTCGGCGCCGGCGATCTGCACGCCGAGCTCCAGCTTCGCCTGCTCTTTCGAGCGGAGCATCGCCAAGAAGTGGTCCAGGTCGCCCGGCGGCGGCGGGCCGCACGTCGCGGTCACCCGCGGGCTTTCGACCGGCTCGCGGTACTTGATGCTGCTGCGGCGGAGCACCGTTTGGCCCTCCAGGCCGTGCTCGGCCAGCAGCAGATGGGCCATGCCCCAGCCGGCAAGCGTGCACAGGGCGTTCAGGCTCCCAGCAAACGCGGTCTGATGCGGATTCCGATTCAGCTCGAGCGGCATCGATAGCCGGAGGCCCGCGTTGGTGAGCGCCTCGACCGAGACGCCCATCCGAGCCGAGAGCGGGATCTCGGCGATAATCACCTCTTCCAGACGCCGTAGCCGCTCATCGCCGGTGCTGGTCGATGAGGTCGGCATGGATTGCATCTTCGGGGGCGTCCGGCGAGCGGTCAGAACAGGCGGTCAGCCCTCGCAGAGTAACGAATGCCCGGGCGGTCGCCCAGCAACCGGCGCGGCCCCTCGCCGACGGATCTCGCTTTCGATCAGATGCCCGCACCGCAGGCTGAAGTTGGAGCGGGGCGTGATCCTGGGTAGATTCTAGCGAGTGGGCGAACGCCGTAAGCGCGAGGGACGCGCGCGGTTAGCCGGTTCGCCCCACGCACACGCATGGAGGCGTCGATGCCCAAACCGACCGCCCGGTTGGTTCACGCCAGCGATCTGAGGATCGATCAGCCGCTCGTCGGGCTGCCCTCCGCGCCCGACTTCTTGCTCGACCGCCTCCGCGACGCCCCCCGCCTCGCCGCGGAACGCGTGTTCGACACCGCGCTGGCCGAGGACGCCGACGCGCTTCTGCTGTCGGGCGACGTGATCGACCTGAAGCAAGCGGCGCCTCGCGATCTCGTGTTTCTCATCGATCAGTTCACGCGCTTGGCAAGGCGAGACATTCCTGTCTTCTGGGCCGGCGGCGCCATCGACCCGTCCGACGCATGGCCACGCAGCACGCCGCTGCCGGCCAACGTGACGGTCTTTCCGACCGGCCGGCTAGAAACCCACGAGGTGCGTCGCGGCGAGCAAGTGGTCGCCGTCGTGCAGGGCGTGAGTCGCTCGAGCGGCGCCGACGCGGACACTTCCGAGTTCCGCCGCGACGCGCACGGACGCTTCACCGTCGGTGTGGCCTACGGCACGAGCGAGGCTGCGGGCAAGGAGGGAGACCGGGTCGACTACATGGCGCTCGGAGGCCGGTCGCGCCGTGCGACAGTGGATCACGAGCCGGGCGTCGCCCACTACGCCGGCTCGCCGCAGGGGCGTTCGCCCGCGGATCAGGGCCCCTCGGGATGCAGCGTGGTGCAGCTCGACGAACAAGGGAAAGCCAAGACGCGGTTCGTGGCGACCGATCTGGTCCGCTGGCAAGAAGAGCAGCTCGAGTTCACCGCCGGCGTCACGGCAGATCAGCTACGACAGCGGCTGCGCGAGCGGCTCGACAAACTACGTGGGCGTTCCAAGGGCGCCGATCAGCTCATCGCGTGGCGGCTACACGGTGTGGGGTCGATCGTCGCGGAGCTACGCGAAGACGGCCTCTGCGCGGAACTGCTGGCCGACATGCAGCAGCACGCCGGCCGCGAGCAGCCGTACTGCTGGAGTTACGCGGTGACGTGTGACAGCCAGTACGAGCCGCCGCACGAGCAGCTCGACCAAGAGACGATCCTTGGCGACCTTCTCCGGCAGGTGCAGGTGCTCCGCCGGAACGAGGCGTTCGTGCTCGACCTGGCGGAGATCCTCCCCAAGCCGCTGCCGGACCCGTCCGTCTCGAAGTACGCCGCCATCGGCGACGCCCGCGAGCGGGCCGACCTGTTCAACCGAGCCGCCAAGCTCGGCGTGGCCCTGATGACCGAAGAGGCGTAACACGTCCCGCGTCGATTCCAGCAGCCCCTCCGGCAGCCCGCGGCCCCCAGCCAGCAGCTCCCCGGCCTTAAGCCTTCAGTCTCCCTATGAAACTCACCGACATCACGGTCGACGGCTTCGGCGTTTGGCACGACCTACGCGTGCGCGACCTGTCGCCGGCGATCACCGTCTTCTACGGCCCGAACGAGGCCGGCAAGACAACGCTGATGCACTTCCTGCGGGCGATGCTGTACGGCGTGACCGCCGAGCGTCGCGAGCGGTACCTGCCGCCCCGCAACGGCGGGGAGTCGGGCGGCCGGCTCGGGCTGGTGGGCGACGACGGTCGGTTCGACATGGCCCGCCACGTCGAGCGCGGCGAGACCGATCGGGGCCGCGTCCGCTTGACGCTGTCCGACGGAGAGGAGCAGGGCGACCGGCTGCTGCGTGAGGCGCTCGAGTCGGTCGACGAGCGGACCTACACGAACGTGTTCGCGATCGGGCTCGACGAGATCAACGAGCTCGGTGCGCTCGAGGGCGCCGAGGCCGCCCGGTGGATCTATCGACTCACCTCCGGCCTCGACCGCGTGTCGCTGTACGACGTCATCCAGGGTCTACGCAACAGCCGCAAGGCGTTGATCGACTCGGCCGGCCAGCCGTCACTCGTCGCCGACCTGCTCGCGAAGCGCGACCAGCTGAACACCGAGATCGGTGAGCTGACCGTCTCGAGCCGACGTTGGGCCAAGCTTGCCGTGGAGCTGGACGAGGCGGACACGCACGTCGATCAACTGACCTCGGAATTGAAGGCCGCGGAGCGGCACGCGCGGCGGATCGAGCTGGCGGTCGGCCTCAAGCCGATGTGGCTCGAACGCGCGCGGGTCCTCGAGAAGCGGGCGGAGCTGGACGGCTTGCGGCTGATCCCCGAAGACGCCCTTGCCCAGCTCGACCGACTCAACACGAGCGCCGAGGAATACCAACGACGCGGCGACGTTCTCCGGGGTCAGCGGCGGCAGGTGGTCGGCGAGATCCGCGAGCTCGGCGTAAACGAGACCCTCCGCCGCTCGTGCTGTCGGCTCGACGCGTTGGCCGAGCAACGCGACTGGCTCGAAGCGCTCGAGCGTCAGTCGGAAGAGCTCAACGAAGACGTGGAGCGGCTCGATGCCCGTGTCGAGAGCGAGCGTAAACGGCTTGCCAAGCTCTGGCGGCACAAGCCAGAGGCGGACGCGGCGCCCACGCTCGATGAAGAGACGATGGACCTGCTCAACCCCGCGGCCGCTTCGGTGCGGGAAGCGGAGGAGATGGTCACCGAGGCGCGTCGCGAGGTGGACAACCGCCGCGCGGGAGAGCAGCAGCTCGCCTCGCAGATGGAGTCGGCCATCACCTCGGGCGAGAAGCTCGGCCTGCCGCTCGACATCGACGAGGCGGGCGAGCTGGTGTCGATGCTCCGCAAGCGGCTCAAGGCCGAGCAGAAGGTGGAGCAGGCCCGGCGGCAGGCGCGCGACCTGGACCTCTCGAACCGAGACCTGGTCGAGCAGCAGGTGATGCCCATCGAGTGGTTCATCCTGTCGGCCGCCGTGTTCACCGTGGCGGCGATCTACACGTTTCTGCCGATCTATCTGAACCAGCCGCTCACCCCGCTGTGGATCGTTGGGCCGGCGCTCGGCGTCGCCTGCGTCTTTGCCCGCTACCTGTGGGAAGACAACAAGGCGGACCAGCTCGACGGCACGCTGCAGCAGACCGAGCTGGCCGAGAAGCAGATCGCGGACGCGGAGCGTGAGCAGAAGGCGCTCGACAAAGAGCTGCCGATGACCGACGGCTCGGTGCAGCTACGCCTGCAGAACGCCGAACGGCACCTGGCGGAGCTGGAGCGGATGCTGCCGATTGAGTCGGAGCGGCGGCGGGCGAAGACGCAGGCCTCCTCGGCCGAAGAGACGCTGTCGCTCGCCGAGCAGGAGCTTGAGACGGCCATCAAAGAGTGGCGTTCCGCGTTGCGTTCGGTCGGCCTGCCAGAAGAGACCACCGCCGCGGAGGTGGAGAAGTTCGCCGCCCAGTACCGCGGGCTGGAAGAACTCGAGAGCCGCAGCGAGGCGAAGCAGGAAGAGGCTGAGCGTGCCGAGGGCGAGTACGCCAAGGTCACCCGCCGCATCGAGGCCCTGGCCGAAGAGGCGGAGCTGGTGCTCGAGGACGCGGAGCCCCTCGAGCAGCTCGACCACCTGCTCAGCGAGCAACGCCTGCAGCAGAACCGCGTGGAGCATCGCAAGAAGCTCCGCGAGCGCGCGAACGAACTCAAGGAGAAGTACGCTGGCCAGACGAAGGCGTCCGAACGGATCGAGCAAGACCGGCAAACGCTCTTCCGCTCCGCTGGCGCGACTGACGAAGAGGCGTACCGCGCCCTCGCGGCGCAGCACGACGAGGCGCGACGGCTGGACGAGCAGCGGGCGCGCATCACGCGTGAGATCGTCGCCGCCATCGGCAAGTCGGGCGTTGAGGACGACTACGCGGAGCTGCTCGACGGCGCCGCGGGCCTGCGTCTGGACGCCGCCTGGACCGAGGCGACCGCCAAGGTCGACGCCCTCGAGACCGAGCTGCGCGACGTGGTCGCTCGCCGGGGCGTGCTGCAGACGCAACGCGAGGAGATGATCGCCGACACATCGGTCGCCGACAAACGCGTGGAGCTCGGCATGGTCGAGGCCCGGCTGGCCCAGGCGCGGGAGCGGTGGCGCGAGCAGGCGGCTGTCGGCTCGATGCTCGAGCTGATCCGCGCCGACTACGAGGAGCACCGCCAGCCCGAGACGCTGATCGAGGCGTCGAAGTACTTGGAGCAGCTGACCCGCGGTCGTTACCCCCGGGTGTGGACACCGTTGGCGGACGATGTGCTGCTGGTGGACGACGCGGACGGCGTGTCGCTGCCCGTTGAGGCGCTCAGCCGTGGCGCCCGCGAGCAGCTCTTTCTCAGCGTGCGGCTGGCGCTCGTCGCAATGTACGCCCGCCGCGGCGTGCAGCTGCCGATGATCCTCGACGACGTGCTGGTGAACTTCGACGACAACCGGGCCCGCATCGCGGCGGATGTGTTGGCCAGCTTCGCGGCAGACGGCCACCAGCTGCTCGTGTTCACCTGCCACGAGCACGTGTGGAACATGTTCAAGACGCAGGGCTGCGACGTGCGGCGGCTGCCGGTGCACTACGCCGATCAGCTTCCCGATGACGAGCCGATCGACGAAATCGTCGTTGAGGCGGCGCCGGAGCCTGTCGTGGTGGAGCCCGAGCCCGAGCCGATGACGCCCGAGCCCGTCATCGAGCTGGCCGAGCCAGGGCCGCCCCGGCGGAAGCGTCGCAAGAAGCGTCAGGCGCCGGAGCCCGCCGCCGTCGAAGCGGTGTATGGCGAGGTCGCCCCGCCGCCCGTCGAGCCCGCCTACGCGGAGCCGACGCCGGTCGTTGTGGAGACGACGATCACCGAGCAGGAGTACGCGGCGTTCGCCGAGGCGCCGCTGACGATCGATTCGCCCGGCTACCGCGAAGAGCCGACGTACACGCCGCTCGACCGCCGGGCGGACTGGGGTGAAGACGTCGAACTCCGGCCGACCGAACCGCCCGCGCTGAGCGACACAGCGGCAGCGTCTTCGTGGCTCGAAGAGGCCGAGGACGCCTGGGCGAGCATCGACTGAGGCGGATGGCGTTCGCTTGTCGCGAGCAGCGGATCTACACTCGGGCGATCCCGTCGCCCGTACGCTCTACTGCGTCGCCTCCGTTTATGCCCGTCGCCCGAGATCAGTGTGATTTCGTCCTGCCGCACGGGCTGAGGGTTGTGCTCGTAGAGCGTCCTCTTGGGCAAGGCTTTACGGCCTGCCTGAGCGTTGGCGCCGGCAGTCACAATGACCCCGTCGGCAAGATGGGCCTCGCCCATCTGACAGAGCACCTCGCCTTCAGCGGCGAAGCACGCGAACTCGCGCAACAGCTCACCGAACAGTTTGTGTACGTCAACGCCCAAACTTCGGGGCGGCGCACGTCGTACTACGTTTCGGGCCACAGCGACTTCCTTGAAGACTCGCTCCGGCTCATGGCGGCTGTCCTGCAGCCGCAGGAGGTGAGCCCCGAGGCCTGTGTTCATGAACGCGTCATCGTGCACCAGGAGATGGTAGACGGCGAGTCGAATTTCGCCGGCGGACGGTCCTCCGCGTATCGAAAGATCTCAGACAGTATGGCCGGGGATCCCCACTGGCGTGCGAGTTATCAACAACGCACGATGAGTGTTCAGCGGCTGACGCACGACGCGGTCAACCGCTTTCGCGCGGACCAATACTTCCCGGCCAACGCGGCGCTGGCGATCGTCGGCCCGTGGAGGACCCACGAGTTGCGGCGTTCCGTCGAGCAGCGTTTGGGAGCGATCGCGGGCGCGCGAATTCCTGGAGAGGAATCGGATCCGGTCCTAAGCCGTCTTGGCGCCGTTCCCGACATCACCTTTCACTTCGATCGATGGGCCAGCACCTGGGTCGCGGTGTTCAACGCCGCGGACGATGCGCGAGTAGCGACGCGCGTCGCGGCCGACGTGCTGTCGCATCATCTGGGCGGCGGGCCCCACTCCGAGCTCTACGGACGATTCCGAGTGGCGGAGCCGATGGCTTACCGAGCGACGTCCGACTACGAGAGCTGGCCGACACGCGTGCTCATCACCAGCTTCGTCACCGTCGCGAAGGAGTCGGCAACCGACGCCATGACGTTCATCGCCCGACGCACCCGGCAGATCGCTGACGAGGGAGTAAGCGACGAGCAGTTCGAGCGTGTGATCCGACGCATCCGTCGTGCGTGGGAGATGCAGATCGACGATCACTACCGCTACGCCGAACACCTTTCGCGCGAGGCGCTCCGCCCGGCTGGCTCGTCGATCGTCGACGCCCACCCCGACTCCGAAACCTTCGCGGAGGTGACCGCAAGCAAGAGGCCGATCGACGAGGCGCTCCGGCGGCTCGTCGACCCCGGCAATCGCAAGGTGTTCGTCGGGGGGCGGATAGGACCGTTCGCGCGGCGGCGTCTTCGAGCCGCGCTGTCGGGGCTCGCCGGGCCCAATCGTCCGAGCGCGTAGCGAACGCGTTGCCGTGGGGCCAAGAAATCGCCAGGGTTAAACCATTGCCTTCTACCGCTGGCCAGTCGCTCATCGGGCTGCGACAGCGCGCCCTTGCGAGTATCGACCGTGGGCGACGCTGAATGGTCAGTCGGCGTAGTAGACCTCGAGTTCGCCGATCGTCGTGTACCGCGCCGTGCCGCCCGGTGGGCCGATGATCCGCACGCCATCGCCTCGGGTGTTATTGAAATCGAGCGTGTAAGTCTGATGGGGCCCGGCGGTCTGGTCGTGCGGGTACGGGGGTGAGACGGAGAGCCCTTCGACGTCGACCCACTCGAAGTCTTGCCGCACTTGGACGCGGAGACCGCCGTCGGCGGGGCCGAACCAGCCGCCCTCGGCGGAGGTGTCGCCGGTGGTGTAGACGACCCGGTTGAGTTGATGCTGGCGTGGCCACGTGTAGCCCCAGAAGTCCAGCGGCTTCAAAGCGTCGCCGTCGCGGCTGGTTTCGTTCTGCCGCCGAACGCCGTCGTTGTACTGGTCGACCCGGCCGTGACGGGCGTGCTTCTCGATCGGCGTCACCCCCGCCCCGGTGAGGGCCAAGTTGTCACCAGAGTCCGCGCGGTTGGTGGGTTCGCTGGGGGCGAACGGTTCGACGGTCAGCCGGCGGAGCGAGAAGTTGTAGTTCGGGGCGCCGCACGCGTAGTTCCACCGCTCCCAAGAGTCCGATTGCACCCACATCGTCTTTCCGTCGGCGCTGATGAACTTCGAGGGGATGGTTGTGGTGTAGCCCCCCTCGTTGAGGCCCTCGCAGCTCAAGTCGTCCGACTCTCCGAAGAACGGCAACGCCCCAAAATCCTTCCGCATGAACAGCCGCCACGGGCCCCAGGGCTGGGGCGCCTCGTAGAACTCCCAGGTGTACCAGGTCCACGACGTGTAGATGTAACGGTCCAGCGGGGCGTTGTAGACGACACCCCCTTGGGAGATCACGCCGACGTCTGTGGCGACGTCATCCTTGGGGCGACCTCCGTCGAGGAGCTCCGGGTACACGGTGCGGTCGTCGTGGAGGACCTCTTTTCGCTGCGTGATTTCGTGACTCCACGTGGGCCCTCCGTCTTCGTCCGGGCCCGCGTAGAACTCCCATTGCTCGCGCTGCTGGATACCGTCTCGGCCAACGCGGGCCAGGTAAAGGTCCTGCGGCTTCGGCCGTTCGGGATCGACCGGGCTCCGCCAGTTGTAGTCGAGCCCGTACGCGTACACGTAATGCGCCTCGTCATCGCCGAGCACACACGCGCGCTCGTTGCTCTGGCCATAGTCCAGGAAGAAGGCGGTCGTGAACCGATGGTCCGTGAACATCGGACGGTCGGTCGTTTGCCAGGTGCGTCCGTAGTCCACGGAACGCGAGATGCTCGCGTTGGGCGCGTCGTTGAAGCACGCCGGGCATGGGCGGGCGTTGAGGTCTTGAACGGCGAGGTACAGCTCGTCGTGGCCGTCGCCGTCGCCATCGACAGCGATCATCCCTGTCGGCTTCCGGTTGTACTTCTCGGCCCAGACCTTCGCGACACCTTCACCGCGCGCCACCAGGACGCCGCTCAGGCTGGTTTCTGGATCGCCGGACAACCGGCTGACAACGATGTCGGCGTCGTCGGACTTCTTGCCGAATCCCCAGCCGTCGCCGTTGGCGGTGTAGAGATGCCCGTCGTCCGCCCAGCAGGACGGCCAGAGATCCCCACGGCTGTCGGTGTCGTGCGCGCTAAACGTCTCCACCTGCACCGTTGAAAAGAACGAGCTGTCGGGGTCCACGTGACCGGCCGCGTTGGGCGTTTGGGCCATCGAAACACGGCCGACGACGCCTCCGCACAGCGTCGCAAGCAAAGCGCCGAAGACGAGCGGCCGCCTGGCGACCGGCCGCTGGCCGGCAGGCCGTTTGATGTCTCGACTGCCTGCCAAACTGCGTGTGAATACCATCCCGGGAGTGTATTCCGCAGTGCGAACGGGCGCCATTATTCGCTCGCCAGCAGCATGCAACGTTTGCACAGGCTCGCTCGCACAAACGGGGCATCGCAGCCGCTACTTGGTCAGCGGCATTTCCATACGCACATCTCACTCATGGTCCAGAGGCGGACTGAATGCATTCCACTCACACCGCCGGGCCGTAGCTCACCGGGCCGCGACGGAGCACCGAGCGGTACTTGTTGCGGGTGTCGAGGTACGTCATGCCCACGTACACGGTGATCGCCCAAGAGGCGAGCATCCACACCGCGTAGAGCCAGCTGTTGTTGGCGGCGTTCGCATTCTGCTGGAGCGTGGTCGACGACGGCTGTTGGGTAGAGTTCACACCGGCCGGCGGCGTGCCCAGCTCGTTCAGTCCGGCCCAGGCTTGGGCGCCGCCGATGCCCGCCGTCTGCGTCGGCGCTGCCTGCTGAGGGGCGGGTGGCTGCTGAAACTGTGTCGGCCGCACCGCACCCTGTTGCTGGAGCCGTGGGTCGGGCCAGTTAGACGCAGTCGTAGCGGGCGGCTGGTCGTATCCCAGCGGCGGCTGATAGCCGGCCCCCGGCTGCTGCGTCGGTGCCCCGAAGCCGGGGCGCTGCTGGGTTTGCGTCGTGTTGAGCTGCGGAGCGGTTAGCAGTGGTGGAGGCGTCTGCTGCGATGTTGCCGTGAACGGCGGCCGCGCGGCGCCCTGGGCCTGGTAGCCGCCAGCGGGCGACGCCTGGCTGTAGCCCTGTTGGCCTCCATAGCCCTGCCTCTGCGGTTGCGGCTGCTGCTGGAAGCTGAAGCCTTGCTGCGACTGATTGGGGTACGGGGCGGGCGGTTGGAACTGCCCCTGCGTTTGCCCCACCGGTGCGAGCTGGCTCTGCCGATCGCGGCGGGCCCACTCTTGCTGCTGGGCGGCGAACTGATCCTGCTCGTCGGCGAACGACGTCGCGATCTGCCCGTTCGCGGGACGCACGTCCCGATCGAACTGCTGCTGCGCCGGCGATCGCGGCAGGTCGTTGTCGAACAGATCCGGCTCCGGCTGACGCCCGGCCGCCTGCGGTGCGAACGCCGGGTTCGGTTGGCCGCCGGACCAAGCGGGTGGCGGCACGGTGCCGCTTTGCCCGAGAGTCGACTGGCCGTCGCGTGACTGGGCCGCCTGCCTGCGGCCGTCGAAGTACGCAGGGTTGCCGGCGTTGGCGGTGTTGCGGCCGACGTTGCCGAGCGCGTCCACGGTGCTCTCGACGCCTTGAGCGGCGCCGTCGATCACGCCTCGGACGCCTTGCCCAAGATCGTTAACGCTCTGCCGGGTCGCTTCGCCGAGGTTGCCCGCGAACTCACGCAGGGGCCCCTGCTGCTGGTTCGCGCCCTGCGCAAAACCTTCTTGAAACCCCGGGACGTTGAACTGCTGAGGATTTTGAAACGCTTTGCGGCTCTGAGGTTGAGCCGGCGAGACGGCTACCGACGGCGCCGGCCAATCCGAGACGACCGGCTTCTCGACGCGTTGCAGCCGCGACTCCACACGGCCGTTCGCGACGCGTGGTCCGACCACGGCGCCCGGTTGGCCAAGCTGCGGGCCGCCTTCGGCGAACGCCTGGCCGCCTGCCAGCCCCATGAGGGGCGTCATCCATGCGAGCAGCAACGCGGCGTTCGACCCGCTCATCCGACTCCCTCCAGGCGCACTAAAGCGATGCGGAAACGCTTTCCCGCAGCGGCGTATCCTACGATCTCGCCGCGGCCCGGTCGAATCCTCGGGCGGCCGAGCGCGGCGGGCTTTCACGGCAGTGGGGCAGTCTAGCGAAAACAGCGAACGGGCCCTAGCCGAATCGCTCGCATCGCCAGCTCAGCCGGCAACGCTCGGCGTGGGCGCCGTTTCTGCCCCGGCTGCCGGCCCGTCTTCGGACAGCGGTGGCGTGTCGCCGCGGAAGCTGTCCAGCTCACGCTTCAGCATTCCGAGCAACGCCTGCATAAAGGCCACGAGCATCGGCCCCACCAAGATGCCCACCGGCCCCAGCAGTTGAATACCGCCCAGGATGCTCAGCAACGCCAGCAGCGGGTGCAGGTTCGACTGGCCGTGCAGCACGAGCGGCTTGATGACGTTGTCGATCGTCGAGACGATCCCCGCCCCGTAGATCGCGAACAGCACACCCGCCCACGGGTCGTTCTGGACGAAGAACACCCACAACGCCACCGGGATCCACACGGCCGTGGCGCCGACGAACGGAACGATCGCCAGCAGCATGGTGAGCACGGTCAGCAAGAAGATCGGCAGGTCGGCGTCGAGCACGAAGAAGTAGCCGATCCCCGCTAGCAACCCCTGCACGACGGCCGAGAGCAGCGTGGCGACGACGACGGCTCGGCTGACGGACGCGAACTGCATCAGCAGCTCGCGTTCGTACTCGTCGTCGAGCGGCGAGAGGTGCATGACGGTCTCGATGATCGAGGGCCCGTCCGCGAAGAAGTAGTAGAGCGCAAAGATCATGATGCTCATGCCGATCACGAAACCCACCAGCGCGCTGATGCCGACCACGCCCAGCTTGACCGCCTGCTGAGCGGAGTACCGGCTCACGGCGCGGAGCGTGGCGTCCGGGTCGAAGTTCTTGTCGATCCGCTCGCGGTACCACTCGACCCAGTCGCGTCCGTACGACTTCACGCCGGCGAGCCAGCCGGACTCGTCGGACGGCGTGGCGCTATCCGCCGTGTTGTCCGACGCCGTGACCCTGGAGTCGGCCTCCGCGGGCACGGCGGGACTTTCGGACGGCACGACAACGGGCCCGACGAGCCCCTCATCGCCCAGCTCCGCGAGCGACTCCGGTTCGTTGGCCAGCACCACGCGGACGATGCGGCTTGTCTCCACGTACGCCCGCCAGCCCAGCACGACCGTCGGCACGATCACCACCAGGGAGACGATCAGTGTCGTGAGCAACGCCGAGCGGTGCGGGCGTCCTTCGTTCACCCGCAGCGACCACTGGTGCAGCGGCTTGAACACCACGGCGAGCACCGCCGCCAGGAACAGCGGGACGATGAAGCTGGCCATCACGCGGAAGAACAACACACTGATCAGCAGCACGACGACCAGCAGCACGATCAGCGAGATCACCCGCGGCACGCCCTTCACGGTGAGCGTGGCCGGGGTGTCTTCGCCGTCGATCTCGATGTCCGCGTCCGAGGCGTCTTCCCCGGGCGGTCGCTGTTCTTCGGACGGTTGTTTCGCCATGCTCGTGGGCTCGTAGGGGCCGCCTTCGTGCGGACAGATTCGGTCGGGGCTTCGATCGTAGCATCGCCGCCGGGCTCGCCGCAGGGCGAGCCTTAGCACCAGCGGAGGGGCGTGGGTGAACCAGACCGCTAACAGGGCGCTGCTCTTGTCCGCCAAAGTGGCGGTGGTCGCGTGCGTCGTTTGGTTCGTCAGCGGCTCGCTGAGCGACGCCTGGCGGCAGATCGGCGAGCAGGGGCTTACGATCGCCCCCGGATACGCGGCGTTGAGCGGCCTGTTGCTTCTGCTCGGGCAGTTGCCGATGGCGTGGTACTGGCGACGGACGCTCGCGGCGCTTGATCAGCCGGCGCCCGTGTGGCCAGCCGTCGCGGCTTACTACCTCAGCCAGATCGGCAAATACGTGCCCGGCAAAGCGGCCGTCGTGGCGATCCGCACGGAACGGTTCGTCGCGATCGCCGGCGGCAAACCGACGCAAGTGGCCGCCTCCGTCTTCTACGAAACGCTCACGCTGATGGCGGTGGGCGGAGTGCTGTCCGCGGCGTTACTCGCGGCCCGCTTCGGGTCAAGGGAAGGCTGGTTGGCGGTGCTCGCGGCGACGCTCGGCGTGGCGTGCTTGGCGCCGATCGTTCCGCCAGTAGCGGCGTGGCTCATGCGAAAGCTGACCAAGAGAACGGATAGTTCGGAGAGCCCGGCCTACCGATTCACGTGGTCGCTCATGGGCGAAGGGGGCGTTTACGCGCTGGCCGCTTGGGGCGTGATGGCCACCAGCATCTGGGCGGCCGGGCGAGCGGTGGGCGTCGACAACGCAGACAGCGACGCGGGGCTGTGGCTCCTGGCGGCCGCTCTGCCGGTGGTCGCCGGGTTCTTGTCGCTGCTCCCCGCGGGGGTCGTGGTGCGTGATGGGCTGATGCTGAAGCTGCTCGCCCCAACGCTCGGCGAGGCCGGCGCGCTCGCCACCACACTAGCGACACGCGTGATCTGGATTGCGGCCGAGGCGCTCGTGTGTGTTATCCTGAGTGTGATGGTCGGAAAGCGGTCGGCGTAGCGGCCGCCTCGCCACCGCCGACGGAGCAAGAAGCCGCCTCCTCGCAAACGAGCCCCGCCCCGCTATGCCTCGTCCCGTGTCGGTAGTGATCCCGCTGCTGAACGAAGCGGCGTCGCTGCCGGAGCTTCATCGCGAACTGGGCGACGCTGCCGCCGAGGGTGGCTACGCGCTGCAGATCGTCTTCGTCGATGACGGCTCGACCGACGACTCGTGGAAAGTCATCCAGGAACTGGCGGTCCAAGACCCGTCGATCGAGGCGATCCGCTTCCGCCGCAACTTCGGCAAGGCGGCGGCGCTCGACGCGGGCTTCTCCGCGGCCCGCGCGCCGATCGTCGTCACCATGGACGCCGACCGGCAGGACGACCCTGCGGAGATCGGGCGGCTCATCGCGCCGCTCGACGCGGGTTATGACGTGGTGAGCGGCTGGAAGGTCGATCGCAAGGACCCGTGGCACAAGCGTTGGCCCTCGCTGGTGTTCAACTCGCTCGTCAGCCGGATCACGAAGGTCAACCTTCACGACCACAACTGCGGCCTGAAAGCGTACCGCCGCGAGGCGGTCGAGAACGTCCGGCTGTACGGCGAGCTGCACCGCTTTGTGCCGGTGCTGGCCGCGGCGCAGGGGTTCAGGTCGACCGAGGTGCCGGTCAACCACCGGGCCCGCGAGCACGGCTACAGCAAGTATGGCGTGACACGGATCATCAAAGGCCTGCTCGATCTGCTGACGGTCCGCTTCCTGACGGGCTACGGGGATCGGCCACAGCACGCGCTGGGCGGCTTCGGCCTGCTCACGTTCGGCGCGGGTTGCCTGGGGCTGTTCTACCTAGCGTGTCGCTGGGTCATCTCACGCGTGGCGCCGGGCCTCGAGCCGATTCACCTGCACGAGACGGCGGCAATCTTCTACGCGCTCGCTCTGTGCCTGACCGGCGCACAGTTCCTCGCCGTCGCCCTGCTCGGGGCGATGGTGGCGGCGGCGCGCGACCGCCCGTCGTATGTCGTCGCCGATCGTACCGAACCCGGCCGGCAGGGGGCGCGCGAGGCGTCATGACTGAGGCGGCAGAGGCCGGGCAAAACGACGAGCGGGCCATGCTGCGGCGGGCGGTGTACGCGGTGCTTATCGCGCTCGCCCTCGGCCAAGCGGTTGGGAAGATCCTGGCCGTCAACGCGGTTGATCTGCGTGCGCTCGAGAACCGCCGCGTCTCGGCAGAGCTTGAGAAGCTCCGCCAACGGCTCGTGGACGACGGGCAGCAGAAGCCAACGATCGAGCGGCGCCTGCAGATCGCCGAACCAGAGATCCGCGAGCGGATCCGCCTGCAGCGGCCGTTCCTCAGCGGCAACGACCGCAGCCGCTGGCTCGCGGTGAGGGCGCTCGCCGAGCACGGCACGTTTGAGATCGATCGGCTGCTCGAGGAGCCGACGTGGGACACCATCGATATGGTGCAGCACCCCAACCGCGCGGGCGAGGCCCGGCTCTACTCCAGCAAGCCACCGCTGCTGATGGTGCTCATCGCGGGGCCCTACTGGTTGCTGATGCAAACGACCGGGATGACCCTCGGCACGCATCCGTACGTGATCGGCCGCACGCTGCTGGTGGCGATCAACGGCGGCTCGTTGCTCGTGCTGCTGACAATGACCGCCGCGTTGGTCGAGCGACACGGCCGCGGCGACTTGGGCCGAATCCTTGCGGTAGCGTTGGTCTGCTTCGGCACGCTGCTCGGCGCGTTCACGCCGGTGTTGAACAACCATCTAATCGCCGCCGCCGCGACCGCCGCCGCGTGCGTCGGCTGGAGCCGCCTGCTCTCCGCGACCGACAGCCGCTTCGGGCTGTCATTTGCAACCGGTCTCGCCGCGGCGTTCGCCGTGACGTGCGAGTTGCCCGCCCTCGCCTTGCTTGTGCTGCTAGGCGTGTCGCTAGCGTGGAAGCGTCCGGCCGAGACACTTGCCGCGTACGCTCCGGCCGCGGCGTTCGTCGCGATCGCCTTCTTCGGCGTGAACTACTGGGCGCACAACAGCTGGCGGCCGCCGTACGCGCACCGCAGCGTCACCGATCCGACCGACAACTGGTACGACTACGCGTACACGGTGCGTGGCCGCACACGCGACAGCTACTGGCGTAACCCGAGGGGTGTGGACATCGGCGAGCCGTCGAAGGCCACCTACACGCTGCACGCGACCGTCGGCAAGTACGGCGTCCTGTCGCTCACGCCCGTCTGGCTGCTGAGCCTTGGCGGCGGGGCGATCTTGCTGGCTCGCGGTTCGGCGAGCGATCGTCAGCTCGCGCTCATCACGCTCGCCATCACCGCGGCGTGCCTGGTGTTCTATCTGGGCATGCGTCCGCAGCCGGAGCGTAACTACGGCGGAGCGACGAGCGGCTTCCGCTGGCTGTTCTGGCTCGCGCCGATGTGGACCGCCATGATCCCGACCGCCGCCGAAAAGCTGGCGCGTTACCGCGGCGGGCTCGTGCTGCTCTGCACGCTGCTGGTCTTCTCGGCCTTGTCCGCGAGCTTCCCGACGTGGAACCCGTGGCAGGCGCCATGGATCGCCCAGTGGGCGGACCATCTGGGCTACTGAAGGCCGCGACGCGGCTCAGTAGCTGCTGAGCGAGTCGGACGGCGTCTCGTCCGCGGCAGGCTGCTCAAGCCGTTGGGCCCGACGCACCGCCTCGGTGGCGTACGCGATCGCCGTGTTGAGCTCGGCCTGAGTGAAGTACGGATTGCGGACGATGCTCCGAGCGGTGCCGCTGAGCTTGGCGGCGAGCGCCTGCCAGCTGACCTTGCTGTTCATGTGCCAGACCGCGGCCTGGGCGGCGCTGCGATTCAGCTCGCCACGGCCGAAGGCTTCGAGCAGCACGATGACGGCCGGCTCGTTGGAGAGGTGCTGGTCGGCCGCGATCAGTTCGTAGGGCTTGCTCGACGAGGGGTCGCGCTTGCCGTGATCGAGGCACAGCAGCGGCACGTCGATGCGGGCTTCGTCGTCGGGCGGGATGCTGAACATGCCGCCACCACCACCGCCGCCCATGCCGCCGCCACCGCCGCCGCCGACCGCTTGTCCGCCGCCGCCTCCGCCACCACCAAGGCCTCCGCCGCCGCCACCGCCGCCGAACTGGCTGACGACCGGCACGCCGACGAACGCCGTTGGGATCTGCACTTCGATGGGCGTGTCGCCCAGGTTCGTCACGATGATGCGGCCGCGGCTATCGCTCTTGGCGATGAACTTCACGTCGATGGCGCCGACGTCGCGGGCTGCGAACAGGTCGAGCGCCCCCTCGATTTGCTCAGGCGCCGAAGGCGTGGCTTCTTCAGACTCGGTTTCTTGCCCCTCGTTCGCGATCGACTCGCCAGCCTCATCGTCGACCGAGGTCTCGGCAGGTTCGGCGGAGTCATCGACGGCCACGGCTTCTGCGCGGGGCGTGACGACCTCGTCGCCACGCGCCTCGTCGCTCAGCCACGCGGTCACCACCAACAGGCTGGCGGCGAAGATCAAGTACGACAGGGCACGGTTGCTCATCGACGCAGGCTCGCTGTGCGCTAGTGACTGGTTACTAGTGAATGGCTACTAGTGACGGTGGGTTCAGAACCGGAGTGGGAACCGGGCTTAGAAGCGATTGCAGGCGGGCGCCGGGGTCGGCTTCAACCGGGCGTACGGGGCGCGGAAGGACACTCCCCGCCCAGACCTCCTAGACTAACCACGGTACGCCAGACTTCCAAGCAAACCCCTCGGCGGGCGGGATTTGCGGCGGGGAGTCACATCTCGGTCGGGATATCGACCCCGTCCAAGAAGCTGGCCAGCGACCGCGATCGGTACGGCTGCTGCAGCTTGCGGACCGCCTTGGACTCGATCTGCCGCACCCGCTCGCGGGTGACGGAGAAGATCTTGCCGACCTCCTCCAGCGTGTAGCTGTAGCCATCCGCGAGGCCGTAGCGGAGCTTGATGATCTCCCGCTCGCGGTAGCTGAGCTCGCCCATCACCTCATTGAGCCGCTCCTTGAGCATCTCCAGGTTGGCGTCGTACAGCGGGTCCTCTTCGCGTTGCTCCTCGAGGAACTCGCCGAAGTAATTGTCCTCGTGATCGCCCACCGGCTGATCGAGCGACAGCGGCTGGCGGGTCATCTTCAGGATGCAGGTCGCGTCTTCGAGCGGCATGCCCGTGATCTCCGCCACCTCCTCCGGGTTCGGCTCGCGGCCGTTCTGCTGAACGAATTCGGCGGCCACCGCGCGGATCTTGCTCATGGTGTCGATCATGTGCACGGGCAGGCGGATGGTCCGGCTCTGGTCGGCGATCGCGCGGGTGATCGCCTGCCGGATCCACCACGTCGCGTACGTGCTGAACTTGTAGCCCCGGGCGTGCTCGAACTTGTCGACCGCCCGCATGAGACCCGTGTTGCCTTCCTGGATGAGGTCCAGGAACGACATGCCGCGGTTGCGGTAACGCTTGGCGATCGACACGACCAGCCGCAGGTTGGCCGCCGACAGGCGCCGCTTGGCGGCGTCGTACCGTCCGCGGCGTTCCTTGGTGCGGGCCACAAGGTGAGCCAGCGTCCGCGGGCTCTCGTACGTCGCCCGCATCAGGTAGCGAAGCTCGTGCCGCAGCTCATCGGCGTGCGAGTCGCCCAGCAGCGTCTCCGGCTCGGCGATCTGTTGGGTGATAACCTGCATGCGGTGGCCGATCTCGTGCAGCTGATCCATGATCGGCAGCAGCTTCTGCAGGCGCAGGTTCATCTCCTCCACGAGGCGAATCACCTTGCCACGCCGAACGATCAATCGCTTCCACGCGGCACGGCGCTTCGCCTGGGTCACGCGGCGATCGATCGCTTGCAGAAAATCGGGCTCGTTCTGGTCCATCAACGCGTGGATGGTGCGCAGGTTCGGGCCCAACCGTTGCAACACCCGCCGCTTCTCGGCGGTGTTGGTCACCGAGATCTCGATCGTGCGGTCCAAGCGTAGCTCTTTGCGATGCACGCGTTCGAGCAGATCGATCGCCCCGCGGAGCACGAAGTCGTTGCAGAGCAACGTCCGACGGAAGCGGTCGCGGGTCGCCTCGATCGCCTTGGCCGATGCGACTTCTTCCTCGCGGTTGAGCATGGGGATCTCCCCCATCTGCATCAGGTACATCCGCACGGGGTCGTCGACATGCGACTCGGTGGGATCGTCCTCGATGCTCACCGCGGAGCTCGTGCTGTGGTCGTGGCCGTTGGTCCGCGTGTCGGAGACAGGCTTCGGGCTCGATTTCCGGCTGGCTGGCTTGCTCTTGGAGGAGGGCAATTTGGCGGTGGCCTTCTGCTGCGCGGATTTGGTCGGCACGACGAGACCTTTGGACGAGTGCGAGGAGAGGGGGCGACACGTTGTCGCTCCGGCCGTTCGCTATGCAGAGGCCACGCCAGCCGCCGTCTCAGCGCCTGCGATCCTTGCCCCAAACCCTTTCGTACCAATCAATTACGACGCGATCCACGTTTTGGCGCCGGCCGCCAATCCGTTGCCGAAATGGCACACAACCGCTAGGGCTTGTTGCCGATCCGCGACATTTGGTCGCCCCCCTTGGTCCCGACCCGGTCCGCCCGATGCCGCTGGAGATCCTCGACGCCCTCGATCTCGCCGCCGCCCCGCTCGACGCGGAGGCGCTGCGTGACGACACGCCCAAACTGGCGACGCTCAGCCTGACCGGCGTCGCGTCGGCCGAGCAGGTGCTGCAACGCGTCGCGACAGCCGTCGCCAAGCGGCTCGCCGCGGGACACGACCTACGCGTCGGGGTGACGACCGGGATGCTCGAGCCGCCCGCAGCGGCGGGCTCGCTAGCGAGTGAACTAGTGGGCCACAGCCAGAACGCCACACGTATCGCGGTCGTGCGAGGAGAGAACGTCCTGCACACGCTGGAGCAGTGGCACGCCGCCGGCGAGGCGTTGCGACATCACGAGACCGACGAACGACTCTTTGACAGCCGAGTCGAGCCGATCGCGGCGTTCGCCCCGGCGCCGTGCGGACTTGTTCGATCGGCGTTCTCAACGGGCGCCCGGGCCGTCGCCGCGCCGGCCTGCGAGTTCACGCCGTGTCTGCAGCACGAGCCGTCCGACGAGCCATCGCGTCGGCGGGTGACGGTCTGGTTCGTCGATCACTATCGGCTTACCGAGGTCGTGCCGGCAAAGCTGCGAGAGTCGATCGGGGAGTGCTCTCGAGCACTCGGGCAAGAGACGCCGCTGACCGTCACGCTCGCCAAGACCGCCCTAGCGACCGACGGCGGGGCGTCCGTGGCGCTCGACGTCGGCTGCCCCGACCAGCGAGCTCTGGCCGAGTTCGCGGAGCGCCTATCGATGCGTATGCCGCGCGCCGCCGCGTCTCTCGTGGAACAGCCGTCGCTCGCCAGCCGCATCCGCCGGGTGCTCCGGCCCTGGCACACCGACGTGGAGGCCGATCTGCTGGAGTACGACCTCGACGTGCGGTCGGCCGCGGACTGGCTCGCTGCCTTCCCCCCCAACGAAGCACCCTGATGCTGGCGGATAGCGGACCATGATCCTGCCGAGCGATGTGATCCAGCTGCGTGTCGATCCGCCGGTGGCGACGATCACGCTCAACCGGCCCGACGCCCGCAACGCGCTGACGCGGTCGATGATCGCCGAGCTACGCGTTGCGCTGTCCGACCTGCACGCCGAGAAACGCGTGCGTGCCGTCGTGCTCGCCGCCCGGGGCGACGCCTTCTGCGTCGGCCGCGACGTGGCGGAGCTCGTCCCTTCCGACGACACCCCGGCCGACATGCAGCGGTGGGGCGACGAGGCACGCGAGTATCAGGAGCTGCTCGTCACCATGCTGCAGTTGCCCAAGCCGATCGTCGCCGCGGTCCAGGGCCCCGCGCTGGCGGGCGGAGCGGGGCTCGTTCTGGCGTGCGACGCGGCGGTGGGGACCGTCGGGGCCGATTTCGGCTTCCCCGAGCCGCGACAGGGCACCGTCGCGGGCGTGGCGGCCCCGCTGCTGGCGTTCTGCGGCGGCGGCGCCCTGGCCCGTCGGCTGCTGATGCTGCCGGACCCGATCGACGCCGCCGAGGCCCATCGGCTGGGGCTCTACCACACGCTGGTATCGCCCGACCTGGTTTGGGCCCAGGCGAGCGACTGGGCCCGCTCGGCCGCCGCGGCGGCCCCCCAAGCGGTGGGGCTCACCAAGCGGCTGCTGCACGACACGATCGCCGAGCAGCTCATGATCCAGCTCACCAGCGGCGCCGCGGTCAGCGCCACCGCCATGACGACCGAATCCGCCAAAGAGGGCCTCACGGCCAAGCTGGAGGAGCGGGAGCCCGAATGGCCCTAGCGACCGACTGCCCTTACCGCCCGAAGGCCCGTAGCGTTCGATTGGCCGCGGTGAACGGCTTCCCAGCACGCGGGTCTCGCGGTACGCTACGGGGCTTCGCACCCGAAACCCGAACCCACTGTGGGCCCCCAGGGGTCCCGCCAGAGCCATGGCCAAGAGCGGAAAGCGTAAGAAGAAGGTCGAGACGCTGTTCCTCGTGTGCGAGGAGACGGGCGACTACAACTACACCGTCCGCCGCAAGCCGGGCGGCGAGAAGCTACGGCTGAGCAAGTACTCGCCGCGGCTCCGCAAGCACACGGTCCACGTCGAGAAGAAGAAGTAGAGCGGCAGCGGTTCGTGACTTGAACAACGATCGGCCTAGTTAGGTCGTTCGTCCGTCAATGCGGAGTGCGGATTTGGGTAGGCGGAATACCGTTTAACAATTCCGCAATCCGAACTCCGAATTCCGAACTCGCACCAGGGACGGTATGGCGAAGCGGTGGCGCGTGGCGACGCACGACCCAACGCGGATCGCCGCTCTGGAGCGGGCCGCCGGCCTGCCGACCGTTGTCGCCCAGCTGCTCATCGCCCGCGGGATCGATGATCCCGACGAGGCCCGCAGCTTCCTCGAGCCCAAGCTGACCGGGCTCCGCGACCCGCTCACGCTGCCGGGCGTCGAGCAGGCGTGCGACGTACTGCTCGATTCGATCGCCCGCGAAGAGCCGATCGTCGTCTACGGCGACTACGACGCGGACGGCATGACCGCCGCCGCCATCCTGCTGCGTTGCCTGCGGCTGCTCCGCGGGCGTGTGCGGTTCTACGTGCCGCACCGCATGGAGGAAGGCTACGGCCTGAACGCCGAGGCGTTGCGGACCCTCGCCGCCGAGGGCGCGCTAACGATCGTCACCGTCGATTGCGGCGTGGCGAGCGTCGCCGAGGCGGACGTCGCCCGCGAGCTCGGCCTGCGGCTCGTCGTGACGGACCATCACCAGATGGCCGACCGCCTGCCCAATGCCGCAGCGATCGTGCACCCGGGGCTGCCCGGCGCCGACTACCCGTTTACCGGACTCTGCGGCGCGGCGGTGGCGTTCAAGCTCGCCTGGGCGTTGTGCCAACGCTCGTGCGACGAGCGCTCGGGCGGCCGCGTCACCGAGCCGATGCGGAAGATGCTCATGCAGGCGGTCGGCCTCGCGGCCATCGGCAGCGTCGCCGACGTGGTGCCGCTGGTCGATGAGAACCGAATCCTGGTCCGCAACGGGCTGAACGCCTTGCGGCACAGCCCGGCGGCCGGCGTGAAGGAGCTGGAGCGGGTCGCCAAGCTCGGCAAGAAGCCCGAGCTCTCGGGCGAGGACCTGGGCTTCGCCATCGCGCCGCGTCTGAACGCCGCCGGCCGACTCGGGCAAGCCGAGCTCGGCGTGGAGCTGCTCTCGACCGACGACCCGGCCCGCGCTGCGGAGCTGGCCGAATACGTCGACGAGCTCAACGAGCAACGCAAGACGGTGGAGCGGAGCGTGCTGCTCGCCGCGCGGAAGCAAGCGAAGGAACGGTTCGACCCGACGCACGACCCGGCCTTGGTGCTCGCCGATCGTGGCTGGCACGCCGGCGTGGTGGGAATCGTCGCCGGCAAGCTTGCCGAGCAGTACCACAAGCCGGTTGTCGTGGTGTCGCTCGACAAGCTGGGCGCCAAGCCGGGCACGGGCTCCGGCCGCAGCATTCCGGGTTTCGACCTGCACGCGGCGTTCGCCACGGCGGGCGAGCACTTGGTGAGCCACGGCGGGCACGCGGCGGCGGCCGGCCTAAAGATCGACGAGCGAAACCTCGACGCCTTCCGCATCGACTTCTGCGCCCATGCGGCCCAGCAGCTCGGCCCCGACGGCCAGTCGGGCGAGCTAACGATCGACGCCGAGGCCCCCCTCGCGTCGCTCACCCACCAGACGGTGTCGCAGATCGAACGCTTGGCGCCGTTCGGCCACGGCAACCGCCGGCCGACGCTGTGCACGACCGGCGTGCGGCTGGCCGCGCCGCCCCGCCGCATGGGCGGCGGCCGCCATTTGAGCGTCGACCTGGAGCAGCACGGCGTGAAGCTCCGCGCGGTGGCGTTCGGCGAGGGCGACTGGGAAGAGGAGCTCGCCAAGACGAACGGCCCGCTCGAGATCGCCTTCCAGCCGGTGATCAACACCTTCCGCGGCTACCGCTCGGTGGAGATGCACCTGGCGGACTGGAAGCCGGCGGGGTGAAGCCTGGCCGTTTGTGAAGAGGTGGTCGGGCACCCGCTTCGCACGGCTGGCGAGCCAGCAGTGGCGCCCGGCGCGACCTGTCGACGCTTGAGCGTGGCTTTGCTGGTGTGAGTGGCGGAGTTCAGCTCGTCACGGCTGGATTTGGCACCGGGAAGATCATTACCGGAGCGGCCGGTGGCCTGTTCGGAGTACCGAGGAATGTTGCCCCAAGGAGTTCGGGCCGGGTCCGCGTGACGGAGGTCGATGGCGATGTCTTTTCCGCGACCGCACGAGGTAAGAACGGCCCCATCGAGATCGTCGCTAATGCATCGAGAAATGGAGACGACTTGGTTCTTGACCAGTTGCATATCTACGGAGGCAAGGCTGGGCAGAGCAGCCTGAGTGAACTCAAAGACTTGGCAAGAGAGTTCGGCAAAGCCAACGGTGCCAAGAATGTCATCATCAAGGGTGGATTCCGAGAGAAGCTCGGAAGGACTCCACGCGATATTGTTATTCCGGTCGAATGAGAGCGATGAAGACTCTAACCCTTGTCGAATCGAGGAGCGACTTTCCCCACAACCACGTGGGGTTCATCCAGCTAATCCGTGAAGAGGCGAACCTGTCTCTCTCCAAGGGCAAGGCGGCTTTCGAGGAGTTCCTGGAGCGGCGTACGGTTCAGATCGACATCCCCGATGATCGCGAAGAAGGCTTTATTCGTTCTGCCTGGGAGTTCGGCTTCGCTTGCAAGTTTGAGGCCTGAGGTGGGCAACTTCTTGCGGTTCATACTGCCCTACAAGTGGGAAGACTGCTGGGTCTTCGACGATGACCAATACGATCTGGTCAAGGAGCCATTCGTGTTCGGTGCCGACGTGGTGCTCGATTGGCTCGTCACCGACATCGAGGACGCCCAGAACGGCTTCAAGCTGTTGTTCGCCGAGAAGCCCTTCCCAGGCTACCAAGCCAAGTTCGAGTGGCTGAGAGAGGAGCACTCGGGAAACTGGTACATCGAGCAATCAACAGGCCAAGAAGGCTGGCTCTGCCCGGCTCTGCTCAACTACTTCGAGATGCCGCCGAAGGAGATATACGTCTTGGCCGGCAAACGGGACTGACCCCACTACCGCATTGCCACACGGCCTCCAGAATCCGAGGTCGCTCTCTGCGGATAGGGCTCTGCTATCTCTAATCAGACGGTCTTCTCATCACCGCGGCCGGGAACCCCACCGCCGTCGAGGCCTGAGGTAGTGAGGCGGTGAGGTCGTTGGGACAGCCACACCACCGCACGGCCACCGGCGCAACCGCATCACGCCGCCGATCGTCGCCAGGGAGCTGGGTTCGGGACGGCGTCCGCGGCGCTAGGCCATCGGTGAGAAAGCTCACCGCCGTGGAGACGCCGACCGGCCCAGATCCTGTGGCGGCCATCAGACGTCCAGCTTTGCGAGAACGTCTCGGCCCTACCGCCCGACGAACTCCGGCTCTACCAGTTCCGCAAGCACGCCGGCTTCGTAGCCGCGCTTCAGGAAGAGCTTGACCGACTCGCGGCCCTTCTCGCCGAAGTCGCGCGTCCAGTCGTTCACGTACATGCCGACGAACTTGTCCGCCTTCGCGTTGTCCAGGTCGCGGCCGTACTGCAGGGCGTAGTCGAGCGCCGGCTGACGATGGTCCAGGCCGTACTCGATGCTCTGCGTCAGCAGCTTCTCCACTTCGAGGATCGTCTCCTCGCCCAAGTCTTTGCGGATGGCGTTGGCCCCCAATGGCAGCGGCAGGCCGCCCGTCTCGTCGTACCACCAGCAGCCGAGGTCGATGATCAGCTTGAGGCCCTGCTCGCCGTAGGTGAGCTGCCCCTCATGGATCAGCAATCCGGCGTCGACCGGCTGGCCCTCGTACTCGCCCGCGGCGACGGCCGAGATGATCTGGTCGAACGGCACGAGGACGAATTCGAACTCGCCGCCCAGGTACAGCCGCAGGCTGAGCGTGGCGCTGGTGAGCTTGCCGGGGATGGCGATCCGCTTCTTCGCGAGCTCGTCCTTGGAGAAGGTCTCTTTGGCGACGACCATCGGGCCGTAGTTGTCGCCCATGCTCGCGCCGCTGTTGCACAGCAGGTACTTGTCCTGCAAGAACGCGTACGCGTGTATGCTGACCGCGGTCAGCTCCAGCTCGCCCGAGAACGCACGCTGATTGAGCGTCTCGATATCCACCAGCTCGTGCGTGAACTCGTAGTCGCCCGTCGGCAGCAGGTCCTTGGCGAGCGCATAGAACATGAACGCGTCGTCGGGGTCGGGGCTGTGGCCGACGCGGATCAGCTGCTTGGTGGCGGGCATGGGGTAGAGCGAGGTCGGGGGGACTAAAGGACAGAATCTGGGGCAAGCGAGGGTTGGCCTGCCCCGCAATACGTACCGCGACGGCGGGGGCAGGCTTCACGCTGCTCCGCCCGACCACTGACCGTATCGCCTCTCGCCCCGAGCCTCCAGCCTCAAGTCGCCGTCTCCGTGCCTCTGGAGCCCCGGGCTTCCAGCCTCAGGCCTTCGTCATCGGCCGATACCGCTCTCACGCCTCGAGCGTCAGACCACCCGTCGGGGCCTGCGTGGCGCCCAGATGGGGTTTCGGGGCCGCGGGCTTCGACTCGCCAGACACCGGCCCGGACACCACCCGGGACGACGACTTCTCGTCGGTCGCCAGCTGCTCGCACGCCTGCCGCCACGTTTCCTGCTGGTACTCGAGCACCTGCAACGCCTCGGCCATCAGGGCCTGATCGAGGTTCACGTACACGCTGGTGAGCCGAGCGTAGACAAACGTGTAGAGCTTCGCCAGCTTCTCGTTCAGCTCGTCCTCGCTGTGCCGCACGCCGACGAGCAGCTCCTCGACGATGCCCATCGTCCGCACCAGCAGCGGCTGCGCAGCGACCTCGTCCTTCCGCAGCACGGCCTTCTCGGCCTCGCGTCCGAAGCGTAGGGCGCCGTCGATCAGCATCAGGTGCAGCTGCGCACTATTGGCGGTCTGAACGCGGGCTTGCAGATACTCGCGGGTTTGGTCGGCCATGACGGTTGGTCTTCCGTTAACAGTGGAGGGTCGTAGGGACTAGCTGCTGGAGTTCGCGATCGTGATCGGCTGGATGCTCTCGATCGCGCTGGTGTTCGACTGCAGGAGGGCGATCGTTTCTTCGAGGCGGATGAAGTCGAGCAGCAGACGCTCTCGCTCACGGTCGAGCGAATCCGTGAGCGCGGTGATTCGCTCGTCGTTCGCCGTGATCGTCCGCTCGAGCGCGTCCGACCGGGACGACAGCAATGAGTTCTCGTTCGCGGCCAGCTGATCGACCGCGTTGCTCACCCGCTGCACCACGCCCGAAGCGTCGTCGGTGAACAGGCGTTCGACCCCGGACGGGTCGTCGGCGAACGCCTCGGAGAGCTTCGACCGATCGAGCGCCAGCGTGCCGTCGTCGTTCAGGCTGATGCCCACCGACTCGAGCGAGCCGTACTCGACGCCGAAGATCGCGCGGCCCGAGAGGATACGCGACAGATCGGCGTCCACCCGCAACGTCTCACTGCGACCGAACAAGATGCCGGTGGTGAGCGATTCATCGTCGAACGACGTGAAGCCATCGAGCGACGACCGCAACGAGTTGTACGAGTCCACGAAACTCTGTGCCGCGCCGAGCAGCGGGGCGTCGTCCGACGCGACGTCGATCGTCGCCGTCGCGCCGTCCGCCTGATCGACGGTGATGTTCAGCCCGTCGACAACCGAGTTGAAGGTGTTACTGCTGGAGCGGACCACCACACCGGCGTCGGGCGGCCCGAAAACGGCGGCCGCGTCCTCGCCCCGGCTTGTCTCGGTGAAGGAGAGCGGCGAGCCGTTCGCTTCGACCAAGAACCCGCCGGCGGCGCCGCTGCTGGCCGAAGTCAGGACGATCCGCGAACCGCTCTCGTCGCTCAGCACGCTGGCAGTCACGCCGGCCTCCAACTCGTTGATGCGATCGACGAGCGCGTCGAAACCGTCCGTGCTGCTGTCCGAAGAAAACAGGAAGCCGCTGTTGATCGTCTGCTGATTGTCGCTGTTCTGCGTGGCCGACTCGCCCAGCAGGTTCAGGTCGGCCGCCGCGGTGCCGCTGCCTAGGTCATCGACCGTCAGCGTGCCCGAACCGCCGGCAGTATCGGTGAGTTCGACCCCGGTGCCCCCGCTGTTGAGCGCCGCGGTCACGCCGACCCCCGCCGCGTTGATCTTGCTGATCACGTCGGCGACTGTGAACGCCTCGGAACCCGCCTCCCCGAGATTGACGAAGCCGGTAGCGCCGCTGGAATCGGTGATCTCGAACACGCCGGAGTCGACGCCCGAGCCACTGTTGAGCGACGACAGCTGCACGCCGGTCGTCGACTGCGAGAGATCGCTCAGGTCGATCGAGTAGGCAAACGCGCCGTCGATGGTCTGCTCGCCGTTGCCGTTGGTCGTGGACGAGGCGCCGAGCAGGTTCAGGTCGGCCGCGGCGGAGCCTGAGCCCACCTCCGCCACCGTGAGCGACCCGCTGCCGGTGGACGAGTCGGTGAGCAGGATGCCGTCACCAGTAGCGTTGATCGAAGCCTTCACGCCGAGCGAACCGGCCGTCGCGGCCGAGTTGATGCGGTCGATCACATCGCCGACCGTCTCAGCTTCGTCGCCGGAGGTGTTCAGGTCGATCGCCGTGGTGGCGCCCGCCGAGTCTGTGATGCGGATGTCGCCCAGCTCTACGCCGGCGCCGCCGTTGAGGCTGGTGAGCTGGGTCGAACGCGAAACACTCTGTCGGCTCAGCCCGCCGCCGTCGACCGAGGTAACCGCCGAATCGTTCGTGAGGCCGAGATCGGCCGCGGTGGTCGAGCCGTTCTCCGCGACCACGAGGTTGCCCGATCCGCCCGAGGTGTCCGTCAGCTCGATGCCGCTGCCGGCCGAGTTGATCTGCGCGGTGACGCTGATGCCCGACGTGCCGTTGATCGTCGCGAGCACCTCTTGCAGCGTCTCAGCGGCGGACAGGTCGATCGTCTGCGTCGCGCCCGCGCGATCGGTGACGTCGATCTGCCCGAGCGTGAGTCCTGCCCCGCCGTTGAGCGAGCGGACGAGCGTGTCGGCCAAGCCAGAGGCGAGGCGGCCTTCCACGGTCGACGAAGCGACGCCCGCCGTGCCGGTATCGACACCCAGACTCTCGGCGGAGCCGTACTCGCTGGTGACGATCAGGTTGCCGCTGCCCGCCGTATTGTCGGTGAGCGTGAGGCCGAAGCCGTCCGCGCTGATCGCGGCGGTGAGCGAGCCGCCGTTGTCCGCGTCGTTGTTGATGGCGTCGATGACGTCGCCCAGCGTCTCGGCGCCGGTCAGATCGACGCCGAGCTTGGTCGTCCCGTCGCGGAGCGTGATATCGAGGTCGTCGATGCCCGGCGCGTCGTTGCCCAGATCGATGCCGTTGCCATCGTTGAGAGTCGCCAGGGTTGTGGCGGCTGACAGCGTGTAAACGTCCGAGCCGGTGACCGACGTGGTTCCGCCAGAAGCGGCAAGGTCGGCGAGGCCCAAGTCGGCGGCCGTCGTGCCCCCGCCGACATCGCGGATCCGCAGGGTGCCCGCTCCGCCCGTGTTGTCGGTGAGCGTGAAGCTGTCCGCGTTGGCCGTGGCGGTGACGTCGATGTCGATCGCGGTGTTGATCGCCTCGAGCACGTCATCGACGGTCCGGGCGGCCCGCAGGTCGACGACCGCCGAGTCGCCGTTCTTGTCGGTGATCTTGATCCGGCCGGAGGCGATCCCCGAGCCGTCGTTCAGCTCCGCGAGCGCAACCCCTTGGTCCACGCGGCTGCCGAAGCCCAACCGCAACGATCCGGAACCGAGAATGTCGTCGACGCTGCTGTAGGTGTCCGAAACGTACTGGTTTGCCGACGCGGTCTGGAGCGGCGTGAACTGATAGCTGCCCAGGCTGGGCGTCTCGCCCGACGCGACGCTGACTTCGACCGAGCCGCCGGTCGCGACGGCGGACCGGCCCGTGTATGTCGCCGATCGACTAAAGCCGGACGCGGCCGACTGGAACGACAGCACTTGGGCCGCGAGCTGATCGACCGCGGCCCGCTCGCTGCGGAGCCCGTCGGTGCGGTTCTGCAGGCTGTCTCGGGGCTGCGCCGAGAGCTGGATCAGCTGATTGACCGTGTCTTCGATCGGGATGCCCGACACCAACCCTGTGGAGGTCGTGACTCCGGTGGATGTGATTCGGGTCATGGCTTGCCAGGTCGAACGGGACGGGGGCGGGATTTGGTGGCGCTAGCTAACGTAGGCCACGCTCGGCGCGCACGCCCTCACAACGCGTATCGGCTGCGCAAAGCCGGCGGCTTAAGCGGGTTGCGACGCGACAGAAGAGGGGCCGCCCCGGTCGGGCGTCGTCACGCCTACAACGAAAACAGCCGGACCGACCCGCAGGGGGTCGGACCGGCTGGTGATTACGCTGCTAGCGTTCCGCGTCCGGGGCTTAGCCGAGCAGGCCGAGCACGTTCTGCGGGTTCTGGTTGGCGATCGCCAAGACCCGGGTGCCCGACTGGACGAGAATCTGCGAGCGGGTGAGGCTCGCGGTTTCCTCGGCGAAGTCGGCGTCGCGGATCGAGCTCTCGGCCTCGGTCAGGTTCGCCAGCGTGTCGTTCAGGGCGTTCTGGTTGGTCTCCAGAGTCGTCCGCTGGAAGGCGCCCAGTCGACCGCGAAGCGAGGTAACCTGATCGATCGCCGACTCGACGATCTCGGCCGCCGTGGTGGCGTCCGTCGACAGGTCGAAGTCGCCGCCGGTGCCCAGCTGGTACAACAGGCCAGACGTGCCACCGAGAGCGGCCGTGTTGACGCTGTTGATGCCCAGGCGAGCCTGCTGGTTCGACACAACGTCGGGGCCCAGTTGGAACAGGGCGCCGCCGCCGGTGATGTCGAACTCGATCGCCCCGGTGAAGCCAGCTTCTACGGTGGCCGACAGGTCGAGCGTCGCGGTGTTGATCGACAGGCTGTTGCCGTCGCCGGTGGCCGAGATGCCGTTGACGCTGGCAACAATATCGGAGCCGGTCTCGCGACGGCTCTCCGCAGTGCCGCCGGTCGTGAGGTTGGCGACAAAGTCGCCACCCGAACCTTCGCTGATGACGTTGATGTCAACCAGCGAGCTGGTGCCGTACTCGCTAGACGTCAGAATTAGACCGTCGTTCGTGCCGTTGGCGGAGGCGGTAACGCCGGTCGCATCGCCCACGGCGTTCACACCGTCGATCAGCAGCTGGAGGCTCGTTCCTGCCTCGAAGCTCAAGACCTCTGAACCGGTCGACCCCGCAAGCTCGAATACGAGGTCGGCGTCGATGCCGAATGCGGAAGAGGCCGAACCGGCGCCGACAACGCTCGTCGTGCCCACCGGAACGCTGTCCGCACCACCGGCGTCAAAGGTCGTGGCGCCCGTGACGCCAGTGCCGGAGAGCGCGACCGTGCCGAATTGGCTGAGGCCTTCCAGGTCTGCACGGATCTCTTCAAGCGTCACCGTGGCGGCATTGTTCACCGCCACCGTGATCGGCGTTACGCCGCCGCTCTCGTTGCCGACCGTGATGGCGGTCGTTCCGCTGCCACCAAGATCCGACTCCGTGAACGAGATGTCGAAGTTGCCCGTGACACCCGCGGCCGTGGTCAGCGCGAACGTCGCGGTGCTGAACTCTTGGCTCACGCCGCTGGCGAGCGTCACGTCAGCAGACGCCAGCTCATCCACTCCGAAGGAGTTGAACTGCTCAATCTGCGTGGCGAGCGTGCCCGCTGAGGTGCCGTTCAACGTGACCGTATCAACCTCGGCGATCGAGAGGATTGCGGTGCGGACGTCTCCGGCCGTGATGGCGCCAGCCGACTCGTTATTGATAAGCACGGTGTAACCGTTCGTGGCATCACCGATCACGCTCGTGACCGGATCGCCTCCGCCGGTGCCCAGGGCGGCCTCGGCGAACGAGATGGCGACGTTCCCGTCAGCTCCCGAAGCCGTCGTGGCCGTGATGTCGAAGATCACCTGCCCCGCTTGGCCGGCCGCGACACCATCCGCCGTCACCGCAAGGTTGCCCGCCGCGGTCGTCGTGACATCGGCGCCCGAGGTACCGATGAGGTTCGAGTTGCCGCCAGTAGCCGTGAAGCTACCGCTGGCGTCGATCAGGTCGTCGATCTCTTGAAGGGTACGGTTCGACGTATCAGCACTGCTGATGTTGACCGTCAGGGTGTTGCTGCCTTCATCGAAGGTCGCTGAGTCAGCATCCGCGGTGTTCGTGATCGTCACCGTCGGGTTGCCGGTGGCGACGGAGATCTGATCGCCATCGGCGTTGCTGTCGGCGACGGCAGTGAGCGTCAACTGGTTAGTGGCGCCACCAGCCAGTGCACTTCCCGGAGCCAGAGCCGCCGTGTCGGCCGTAATCGCAGCCGCGCCGGAACCCGTGGTGGTTGCGACAAAGTCGTTCGCCGCTAGAGCGCCGGCTCCGGCGAAGGTTACCGCTCCACTGTTGCCGCCGCCGCTCGTGTTGTCGACGCCGGACAGGGCCGCCAACACATCATCGACGGTGACCGAGTCGGCCTGGAAGGCGACGACCGTAGCTCCGGCGCCGTCACGCGTGACGGTGACGTCCGTACCGCCGGGGTTCGAGTCGGAGTCGAGCGTCACTTGCAGCGAGGCGATGGCGCCGTTACCGGTCGTGCCGGTGAAGGCTCCAGCAGCCAGTGCAGTAATCTCGACCGTCTGGCCCGCGAGCGTGAAGGAGCCGGTCGCCAGCGACTCAATGTCGAGGGTCGCGGAACCCTGAGTAGCGTCCTGCGTGATCGGGTCAAACGTCGCTTGGCCGGTGGCCGCAACGGCGGCGGTCGTCTCGACCTCGAAGTCGATGCTGGCGTTAGCGGTAGGGGTCACGTCCGGCAGATTGCCGACTTCGACGGTCGCCTGCGTAGCGGCCGTGCTGACGTTAACGTCGACGCTCGTCTGGCCCGTGGCGCCGAGGTTGGCTTGGTCGATCTCGAGGTTCGAGAGGTTGGTCGCGTTGGCGCCGGGCGTCGTCTGGAAGTCCAGCGAGCCGTCCAACAAGCGACGGCCCTGGAAGGTGGTCGTTTGGGCGATTCGGTTGAGAGCCTCGAGCGAGGAGTCGACCTGCAGCTGGTTCGCCTCAATCTGCTCGTCCGACAACGCGCCGGAGTTGGCCGACTCCGTCACCAGACCGCGGATGTCGTTCAGCAGCGAGCTGACCTGACCGAGGGCCGAGTCGGCGGTCGCGATGACCTGGTTGGCCCGGTCCGTGTTGCTGATCGCACGACGAATAGCCGTGATGTCGCTCCGCAGGTTCTCGCTTGCGATCAGACCGGCCGGGTCGTCCTTGCCGGTGTTGATCCGGAGACCGGTCGAAAGCCGGGTCAGGCTCTGCGCAAGGTTAGTGTTGGCCCGCTGCAAGTTGTTGCGGCCGACGAGCGAACTGACGTTCGTGTTGATGCGTGTCATCGCATTCCCCTAAAGTGACCGTGGTTACGGAGGCACGCGTCGTTCGCGCGATGCTGCTTGGCGTGCCGTGGCGTGGGAGGAACCTGGGTCCCGATCGCCGTCCTGTTGTTTTGCTTCCTGATGCGTGAACTCTGCGACGGCCGATCGCGGCTCAGGGCGTGGGTTTCACGCTCCTCAACAACGGTTCAAGCCAAAGCGAGCGATCCTGAACGTTTGGTTCCGAAAGCCAAGAAACCCAACGCGGGAATCCGGGCCTACGCGAACGTATCGTCCGTCTCGTGCGCGCTAGTGAGCGCAAGCACGCTTTCTTGCATGCGTTGCGGCCGTCACGACGACGCGACCGGAACAACCGGCAAAGGACGAACGCCGCGCGGCATCGCTAAGGCTTCACGCCCGGGCTAGCCGGCCCCTCTGCGTACAAACCACACGGGCCGGCGGTGACCCGACGTGTCTGACGCGCGGCACGGGAGCGGGCCTCGCTCTATTGAGCGAAGTGCGCGGACCGGAGACTCCGGTCTTGCAGAGGGGAGACGTCCAAAGACGGCGTCGTTACTTCGAAGCGTCGCCGTTGACGCCGCGCGCGTCGCCGGTGGAGATCTCGCTCGCGCGGCGGTTCTCACGCTGGATCGCCTCGTACACCTCGCGGCGGTGGACGGGGATCTCTACCGGGGCGTCGATGCCCAGTCGGACCTTGTCGCCTCGCACGTCGACGATGGTCACAACGACGTTGTCGCCGATGATGATGCTCTCGTCGCGTTGTCTCGACAGGACCAGCATGGAAGGCTTTCCTTGCGAAGCGGCTCGGCGGCTCACGGCCCGATGACGGACTCGTGACCGACCGGCATGGCCGGGAGGGTCCCCGGCGTGGCGTGGTGGCCCCACCCGTGTGGCGTGGCGGGCTAACACTGCAGCTATCGGACCGCCGGCGCCCAAAACCTGCATGCACTCGCAGGCCGTCCGGTTATGCGGGCATGGGGCCCGGCGACCGCCCCGGAGACCGAGGGCCGCCGCGTGTTAGGCCGAGCGGCGGAGCGGTTCGCGGCGGCCGAGCCAGTGCCGCACCGGGTGGTCGTCCTTGGCGATCACCTGGCGGCCCTTGCGGGTCTCCAGGCAGACCACCAGCGGGGCCTTGAGGTTCAGCGAAAGCCCGCCGCCCTGCGGCCCGGTGTCGTGATGGCTCACGCTCACGACAACCTGCAGGTCGGCGCCCTGGGGCGACTCCAGCACGCCCAGATCGCGGGCGCTGACCCGCACGCGGTAGCCACGAACAAACCGGCGGGGGCTCACGATCGCCAGGGCGATCTCGGCCCGATCGACCGACTGCATCCAGCCGAGACCGTCGTGCTCGGCGTCCGCCAGGACGACCCAGCGGTGGCAGCCCTCCAGGCCGATCAGGCCGTGCGGGAAGTCGAGGATGTCGGCCGTCCGGATGGCGACCGGCCCGAAACGGGTGGTGTTGATCTGCATCGGATCCGTCCTGTTTGCTCGCCGGGCTTGGAGCGCGCCTGGTTCGGTGGGTGTGCGCGCAAGCCTCCCGGGCGCTCTGTTGCATCGGCTACAGCGGTCGCGCCGGTGCAATCAAAAGCGGCCGCAGGCGCCGACTTGCGCGGTTCCGCCGCCGGCCGCCCCGCGGCGAACGGCCGCGTGGTTAGATGAAATCGAGGATCGACAGCGACAGGATCGATCCGGACACGCGCAGCGACGCCTCCAACGACTGCTGCTGGGCGGTCAGGTCGGAGATGACCTCCACGAGGTCGGCGTCGATCTCGTTGGACAAAGCCGCCCGGAGCTCGACCTCTTCGTCGGCGAGCCGGTTGTTGATGCTCTCAAGCGTCCGCAGCCGGACGCCGATCTCGGCGCGGCCGAAGTTGACCCGCTCCGCATCGTCGTCGAGCCGCTGAAGCTCGAGGCCGAGTTGGTCGGAGTCGCCGTTCTCCAGGGCTTCCCGCATGCGGAGCAGCGTGTTGAACACACTGTCGACCTCCTGCGTGTGCCGATCGTCCGACTGCTGCGTCGCCGTGGTGCTGGTTACCGACTCCTCGCCGTCGGCAAAGAACCCAAGACGCTGCGCGACCTGTCCGGACACCGTCATCTCGTCCGCGTCAAAGCCGCCGGCCGGAGCAAATGACTGCACCGCGATCGGGGCGCCGATGTTGATCGGCGTCGTCGAAGTCACCGTGTAGCCCGTGAGTTGCGCGGAGATCGCCGACGCGATTGCGGTCGTCGTGGGCGACGTGCCGCCCAGATCGACGGTGACGAGATCGTCGACCACGGTGACTTGCAGCCCGCCGGCGAGCGAGTCAACGACGTCGAGCTCAAGGTTGGCGTTATTGCCCGTTGTGCCCGGCGTATCGGCCGTGATGGTGAGCGTGTCGGCGCCCAGCGTGGCCGTTCCGGTGGCCGGGCCCGCGGCGTCTACCGCAACGTCGTTCCGCCGCAGCACAATGCCGTTGCCCGTGGTCGCCAGCTCCGCGGTCACCACGCCACCGGTCGCGGCGTCGATCGCGGTCCGCACGTCTTGGACCGTGACCGCGGCCGTCAGGTCGATATCCCAGGCGGTCGTTGCGCCCTGGTCGCGGATCTCGATACGGAAGTCGTTCTGCGCGAGCGTCTCTTCGGGCGTTGAAAAATCGACGATCGCGCCTTCACCCCGGTTGAAGTCGGCGAGCTTCGTGACGTCCGTGTAGGTGCGGATACCGAGGTCGGCCGCCGTCGTCCCGCCGTTCTCGCCGATGGTGAAGTCGGCGCCGCTGCGGCGTGAGCGGACGTCGATCCCGTCACCCGACGCGTTGATCGACGCGGCGAGTCCGTACTCGGGGCGGTTCAGCAGATTGAGCAGGTCCTCGACCGTTTCGGCCGCGGACGTGTCGATCGTGTAGGTGTCGGGGCCGTTGGTGATCAACAGCCCGCCGCTAAGGTCGATCGAACTGCCGCCGCCGCCGCCGATGTTCACGCCGAGACCGGCGCCCGCATTCACGAAGCCCGAACCCGCCAGCCCGGTGGACGACTGATCGCGCGGGTCCGGCGCGACCTGGAAGGGCACGGCGTTGCTGGCGTTGATCGCCGCGGCGACGCCCGCCGCGGTGCTCTGCCCCTCGGCGATTGTCACGGTGAGCGTGTGAGGGTTGGTCGCCGAGTTGTAGCCAACCGACTCGGCGCCGAGCGTCCCGCCCGCGACATAGTTGATCGTCAGGTTGTTCAGCGCGATGCCGTTCACGTCGGCGACGATCACCAGATCGTTGTTGTCGCCCGGCGACACGATCCGTCCGCGGGCCTTCGTGCCACTCAGGTCGTCCAGGCGATCGGTGATGGCGAGCGTCGGATCGACGTCGCCGCCGTCGATCACCGCCACGGGCGCACCAGGACTAAGGATGCCGAGCTCGCGCGCGGCAGCGCCGTTGCTGACTTCGCCGATCGCGATCGCGCCGGCCGAAGCCTCCAGCCGCAGTCCGTCGCCCTGCACCTCGACCACGAGGCCCGAGCCGCTCGGCGCCCCGGCCTCGATAAGCCGGGCGATGTCTTCCAGCGTCTCGGCGGAGCTCAGGTCGATGGTCGTCGTCACCGTAGGCTCGGAAGGCGACGTCGGATCGAACTCCAACGATATCGCGCCGTTGGGGCTCACTCCCAACCCGCCGTTTAGCTGCGCGAGCCGCGTCTCCGGCGTAACCTGAGGCTGCAGGTCGACGTAGCCGCGGATCGCCTCGGAGAGCCCGCCCAGTACGTCGTCGCCCGCCGTCCCGCTATCGAACAGGTAGCCCAGATCAACGAACGTCTGCGGCGACGACTCGTCGCCGTAGTACTCGACGAACTTGCCGTAGGCGCCGTACGGCTCAGCCGAAGTGTCGGCGCCACCAAGGACGCGTGTCTCGGTGAATGCCGTGTTGCCGATCTTCTGCAGGTCGAGCAGCAACCGATCGATCGTGTTGATAACGGCGTTGCGTTGATCCTGCGTGGCGACGGTGTCGATCACCCCGTTCGCTTCTCCGCGGAGCGCCGCGAGCTGGCTGCTGACGTCGGCCAGCGCGGCCTCGGTGCTCACCAGGGCGGCGTTGGCGCCCTGCAGGTTCGTCACCGATTGTTCCTTGCGCTCGATCGTCCGCTGGAGCGACATCGCCCGCTGCGAGGCGGCAGCGTCGTCGCTCGGCAGGAAGATCCGCAGGCCGGTGCTCAGCTGCTGCTGCAGCCTGAACAGTTCGTTCTGATCACGCTGCACCTGCTCCGTGATCCGATCGCGTGTCATCGCCGTGGAGACGCGAGTCGACGAGAGTGGTAGGACGTTCGACATGGCGTGCCTAGATCCTCACCAGGGTGTCGAGCATCTCTTGGATCACGGAGATGTATCGGGCGGTCGCCTGATAGATCCGCTGCAGGGCGATCATCTCGATCGCCTCTTCGTCCACGTTTACGCCGCTGACGGCCTGGAACTCGCTCTCGAGCGTGGTCTCGAAGGCGCCGAGGCCGTCGGCGATCGACCCCGCGACGGTCGAGTTCTGCGCCACGTTGTTCACGATCTGGTCGTACTGGTCGTACAGCGACGCCCCGTTGAGCGCGTCCAGCGGCTCATCCACCAGGGCCGCCAGGCGCACCGCGTTGCGGGTGGTGCCGCCGACCCCGTCGAGGCTCGCGGCAAACTTGCCCGCGTTGGCGATGCCGTCGAGCTCGGTGTTGACCGTAATGTCGGCGGCGCCGCCGCCCGTGAAGAACGTGTTCAGGCCGATCGCGGCCAGGATGTCGCTGGTGTCTTCCGCGAACGAGAACCGCGTATCGTCGGTCGTCGCCGAGATCTGCAACCGACCGGAGACATCCACGCTGGACGAGAGTCCCGTGACGGCGTTGATCTGCGCGGCGAGCCCGGTAAGCGTGGTCTTCGCCTCGTTCCCATCGCCAAGCAGGTCGACCTCGATCCGTGTGGTCTCGGTGTCGCCGGTGTTCGTGTTGGTCGTGGCGATCAAGAACGACCCGTTCTTGGGCGTGAACGGCAGCCCGGCGGTGTCCAGGCCGGCGTTAACGTCGTCGACGCCGTTGACGCTGGTGAGCGACTCGAAGCCGACCAGCCCCTGCCCCTGCGAGTACACCTTGTTGAACTCGAAGATCAGGTTCCGCGAGAAGCCGTCTAGCTGATCGCGGAAGCCGTCTACGATGTCGTCGCGTGCGACCTGCAGGCCGTGGAGGCGGCCGCTCGCGAGGTCGAGCTGCTTGTTGGTGTCGGTGAACACCAAGGCCGACTCCGCCTCGCCGCTGCTGTCCGAAGACTGCAACGCGACCTCGCGCCGCTGCCCCTCGAAGACGAGAAACTCCCCGCCGACCGAGATGCTCAGGCCACCGCTGGGCTGCTCAACGACCGTGGCGTCGATCAGGTCCGCGAGTTCGTTCACCGCGTTGTTGCGTTGCGTGCGCAGTGAGCCGGCGTCGCTGGAGCCGACGCTGCCGGCCTCGACCTGGGTGATGCGGATGTTGAACCGCTGCACCTCCTCGGCCAAGCGGTTGATGTCGCTCACGGCGTTGACGATCTCTTCGTCGTAGCCGTCGCGGAGCTGCTTGGCGCGTTCCTCGAGACGGCGGATCTCGGTCGCTAGGTTGGCGCCCTCGAGCACCGCCAGGTTCCGCACCGAGTAGGCGTCGCCTGAAGTGGCGTTCAGCGTGTCCTCGATCGCGCCGAAGAACTCCGTGAGCCCTGTGCTCAGGTCGTTGCTGGTGAGCTCGCCGAGGATCTGCTCGAGGTCTTTGTAGGCCTCGTTCTGAAGGTCGGCAGATGCCCGGTCGGCCGAGGCGTCTCGCAGCTGGTTGGTCAGGTAGTCGTCGATCTCTTGCGAGATGCTGTCGACCCGAACTCCCAAGCCGATGTTGAGCCCGCCGATCCGCTGGACCGGCGCGGGCGCGTAGTTCACCGACTCGCGGATGAACCCTTCGGTGTTCGCGTTGGCGATGTTGTTGCCGACCACCTGCAGGCCGATCTGCATCGCCTGCAGCGTGTTGCCAGCGGTCTGCAGTGAGCCGAAGAGCGACATCGTCAGTCTGCGTGTGGCGGCGTGATGGCCGCGAGGAACATTGCGTTGGGGGCGCCAGCAACGCCGGCTGCCTAGACCGCGTGATCGAGCAGCGAGCCGCCCGCCGCGGAGGGTCCTTTCTTCTCATAGGTCGGCGCCTTCTGGCCGCCGGTGGCGACAATCTCCACCATCTGCGAGAGGTGCAGCAGCGTGCGTTGCACCAGCACCCAGTTGGCAAGGCTCTGGTGCTGCAACAGCCGCGCGCGTTGCTGCGCCTCGCGGAGCGCGGGCTTGAGGCGGGCGTGCCCTGTGAGCGACGACGCCAGTTGCCGCAGGTTCGACTTGGGAAGCCCGGCGTCCTGCGCCTCGGCCAGCAACGCCTCGCGCCGGTGCTGGCACGCGGCGAGGCGTTCGGTAAGCGCCGTCTCCTCCGGCTCGAGCGTCGCCAAGCCCGCGCGATCGGAGGCGACCAGCAGCTCACGCTTCTTTGCAAGCATCGCTAGCAGGTCGGTCTGCACGGCAGAGAGCTCGGCAAGCAAGCCGGACACCAACTGCTCCCAGTCGGCGTCGGACCGCCCGTCCGCGGTGTGGTCGGCGGGGCCGCTGTCGGCGACGCGATCGTCGGTGGTGTCCGTAAGCATGGTTTGCTCGCGGTGGGATTCCGTTGGAGAGAACGTGCGGAGCGACTCCGCGTTAGATCCGTCGCAGCGAGTTGAGTGCGTCGAGCGAGTCGCTCTGCGCCGCCGCGTCATCGCGCAGAAGCTCCGCCTGCTCGGGGAACTGCTGGTTGAACAGCTTCTTTGCGAGGTTCGAGCCGTCGGCGGCCGCGAGGTCGGCGGCCATCTGCTGGTCGAGCCGCGCCTGAAAGTGCCGCTCGGCCGACCCGCCGTGGAAGTATGCCGGCTCGCCCACCGTGGCCCGCATCGACTTGAGCATCGAGCCGTACAGCGTTTCGCCGACGAACTGGCCGTAGGCTTCCTGCAGCCCCCGGGCCTCGGCCAGGCGTTGCTCACGCGGCGAGGCCGCGTCCGTCGCGAGCGGGCGGGCGACGATCGGGTTAATGGCGTTCATGGGCGTCATGGGCGAGCGAGGCGTCATGGGCGTTGTCGTCGTCCGCGTTGTCGTCCACGTTGTCGTGAGCGTCGTAGGAGTCGTCGCGCGGGTCACGGGAGGACGATCATCTTGGCGTGCAGCCGGCCGGCTTTCGCGATCGAGCGGATGATCTCCACCTGATCGCGGGGCGGCACCTTGAGGTTCGAGAGCGCCTCGAGCAGCTCGTCGAGCATCGGGCGGTTCGTCGCGCCGGGCGCGATCGCCTGATACGACGCCGCGACACCGGTGTCGATCGTCAGGTTGCTGTGCGTGTAGACGACGTCGCCGATCGCCACGTCGCCGTCGATCACGATGCTGCCGGTCCGCGGGTTCACCACCACACGCGCCTCCGGCTCCGGGAAGACGATGCGGGTGTCGAGCAGGTCTCCGATGAACGTCACCTCGTCGCCGGGAGACGTCGACGTGCGTCGCTTCGCCGGCGGGACCTTCACGCGGATGTTGGCGGCGTCGAGTGCCTGCACGTACATCGTCGGATCGGCCGCCTGATTGGCGGCGTACTGGTCCATGTAGCTCGCGCCGATCGTCTCCGAGACGTCCATCGCCACGTAGAAGCTGGCGTGGTTAGGATCGAGCACGAACGTCACCCAGCCGTCGTCAGAGACGTACTTGGTGGTGACGTCGCGCACCATCTGACACCCGCCGATGATGTGGCCGCTCATCGGCTGAGCGCTGGTGTCGAGCTGGACAGGCCCCTCGCACACCGCGTACACCGTGGCGTCTTGTGTGTTGGGCCCCTGCAGCGAGGCGAAGGCGAGGCGCCCGCCCTCGAGGCTCTTGCCGCCGAGCGCGCTGACCTGACAGTCGAGCTTGTCGCCGCTCCGGGCGCCGGTCGCCGGCACCGTGGCCGAGACCACGACCAGGACCGCGTTCTTGACGTTCCGCAACGCACGCTGCGTCGCCTCGTCGAAACGGCCGGTCGTCGAGACGGGGTTGCCCAGCTTGTCCAGCGAGCTGGCGAGGGCCCGCATCGTGGCGGGGTCATTCGCTTCGCCCGTTCCGTTCAGTCCCACCACAAGCCCGACGCCGCGAAGGATGTTCTCCTCCTGACCCTTAACGCGTGCGATGTCTCGCAGCTTGACGTCGGTCTTGGCGACAGCGTGGGCGCCGGGCAAGACGAGCAGCAGCGTGAGTAGCAGTCGGTTGAGCATCCGTGCTCGTCCTCGGGTCGGGGTGTCGTGTGGCCGGGTCAGGTTCGCTCAGAACGCCTTGTAGCGGCCGTACCAACGGGCAAGCCATCCGCGGGCGTAGCCGTCGCGGACGGAGCCCTCTTCGTATTTTTTGATCCGCAGGTCGGCGATCGCCGTGTCGCGGATCGTGCGGTCGAGGCCGATCTGCTCACGCGGCGCGGTGCCGATGAGATAGGTGACCCACGACTCTTCGTTGACGGTGATCGTCCGCTTGCCCTCGAGCACCAGGTTGCCGTTGGGCCGCAGGTCGACCACGGTGCAGGCGATCGGGAAGGTGAGCGACTCACGCTGCTCGATGTCCGAGTCGGCTCGGGACTGGCTGTTCAGCGTGCCGCCGATCGTCGGGTCGCCGCGGCTCTGCGGGGCCGGGAAGATGCTTTTTCCGTCGAAGCCCAGCCAGTCGGTGAGCACCGCGCTGAATGCGCCGACCTTGATCGTCTCGCCCGAGCCCTCGCTCTGCATGACCGATCGGTAGTCAACGAGCACGGTGACGATGCCGCCTTTCTGCAGGGGGCGGGCGAGCGACTCCGGCGGCAGCGGCTGGTAGATGAACGAGCTGTTCTGCAGCGTGGCGCCCGACATGGCGTTCGACGGCCGGACCGAGACCAGGCTCGAGTCTTGGGCGTCGGCCGTGTTGGCGGTCGCCAGCAGCAGGGCCACCGCCGCGGCTGGCAGCACGAGAACGGGCAGTCGACTTATCATTGCAAACCTCCTTCGCGTGAAGACGCGATCAGCTGGCGGGACGGCCGACCGCCGAAGATGGCGAGCTCACCGGGACCCGTGACGCGGGCGTCGACCCGCTGGCGGTCGTGCACCTCGACCGAGACGAGGTCTCCCACACGCCCCTCGGCCCGGGCGATGCCACGCAGCCGAACCGTCACCCGGCCAACGCCGCTGAGCACCGACACCGGCTCGCCGCGACGGACCATGATCGGCCCGACACAGTCGGCGGGCGTCAGCGGCTGGCCCGCTCGGATCGCGCCGCGTGCCTCCAGCCCGGCGACATCGGAAAGCATGCCGAACGCGTCGGCCGGCACACCGCGGCCTTCCACGTCTTGCTCGACAACGAGCTGGGTGTTGGCGGCCGTCAGCAGCTCGCCGCGACGCAGCGGCCGGGTCGAGACGACAACCATGCGTGACTCTTCGACCCGCACGCGGAGATCGCGGACGACCGATCCGTTGCGGAACCGAACGGTGGCGTCGGCGCCGGGGCGTACGGACGACGGATCGACGAGCGTTGCCGCGGCGCCCGTGAGGTCGCGGAGGTCATCGTCCGTTAGACCGCTGATCGGGACATCGCTCACTCGCACCGTTGCGGGGAAGCCGGCGGCGAGGATCGCTTGGTTGGCGACGGCGACGAGGCTTTGGGAGAGGGTCCGGAGCTGCCGACCGCTGAGTCCGGCCGATTGCCACCGGGCGGCCGGTTGGCGGCGGAAGCCGATCGACTCGCGTGCCGCCGGACGTGCCGCCACGTTCGTCCGTGGTTTGGCGTCAGGCTTGGGCCGCCAACGCGGCTCGTACGGGTTCGCCCGCTCGACCGCGAACGGCTGCGGCGGCGCCTGCGGGCCACGGACTTCAACGGACTTGGCGCCGATAAACCGGTGCTCGTCGGGCGATTCGCCCAGGGCCTCGAGCAGCTCACGCACCGCCTGCGGGCGAAGGAACTGCGACGCCAACGGCGCCGGCGCCACGCCCAACGGCAAGTCGGCGAGCCGCTGCGCTTCGGCGTCGCTGTCGGCGGCGATCGTGGCGATGTCTCCCAGCCGGACGATCGAGTCTCGCGGCTCGGCGACGTCCAGCAGCGTGAGCTCTGCGGACCAACCAGGGGCGGCGGCGAGCAACACGGCGATGGTGAGAAGGCGGTTCACAAACAGCGTGGGGGAGTAAGAGCTTTAAGAGCGGGGAGGAACGAGCGGGGAGGAACGAGCGGCGAGCAACGGTTAATCAACTACCGGCGAGCGTTACCGGCGAAGGTTCGCCACGAGCTCCATGATCTCGTCGCCCGCGCGGACGACCTGCGAGTTCAGCTCGAAGCTGCGTTGCGTGTTGATCAGGTCGATGAGCTCGGTCGTCGGGTCGACGTTCGACGCTTCCAGCGAGTTCTGACGGATGACGCCAACGCCTTGTACGCCGGGCACGCTCTGCAGGGCGTCGCCCGAGGCCTCGGTGGGGCGGAACAAGTTGTCGCCCATCTTCATCAGCCCGTCGGGGTTGATGAACGTCGTGAGCTGCAGCTGACCCGCCTGCTGAAACTGCGGGTTGTCGGCGGTGCTGAACGAGACGAGCCCGTCGGCCGTGACAAGAATGCCGGTCGCCTCGGGCGGGATGTTGATCGCCGGTTGCAGGCGGAACCCGGTGTGAGCCGAGCCCAGCACAATGTCGCCGTCCGCGTTGATGCCGAAGTTGCCCGCGCGGGTGTAGAGCTGCTCTCCGTTCTGCCCTTGCACCTCGAAGAAGCCGGGGCCCTCGATAGCGAAGTCGAGCTGGTTGCCCGTCTGCTGGAAGGCCCCTTGGTCAAAGTCGCTCTGCGTGCTCGACACACGGACGCCCAGGCCGACCTCGATGCCCGTCGGCGTGCGGTTGCCGTCGGAGTCAATCGAGCCCGGCAGCCGCTCTTGGCGGTAGAACAGGTCTTCGAAGTTCGCCCGGTCTTTCTTGAAGCCCGTGGTGGCCGTGTTCGCCAGGTTGTTGGCGATCACGTCCAGCTTGGTCTCCATGGCGTGCATGCCGGTGGCGGCGGTGTACAGCGATTGGAGGCTCATGGCGGGGGAGGCTTGGGGCTTGAGGGGTGAGGCTTGTGGTTTCGGGCGCGGGCCGCTGTGGGCCCGGTAGGGCGGCTGCGTTGGTTACGCGCTCAGCACTCGGCCGATGAGCGAGCCCGTGGCTTCGTCCTGATGGCGGATCATCTGCGTGTTGGCCTCAAAGGCGCGTTGCGCCTCGATCATGGCCATCATCTGCTGTGTGGAGTTCGCCCGAGACATCTCGAGATAGCCCGACCGCACCTCGCGGTCCGCTTCGTCCACGGGGATCGGCTCGGTGCGAGAGCGGAACGCGTTCTCGCCCGCCTTCTCGAGGTCGAGCAACGACTCGGGCATCATCATCGCCAAGGGCGTCAGCTCCTCGCCCTGCTGCAACGCGCCGTCGATCGTGATGAGCCACGGCTGCTCGGGGTCGAGCTCGACGTATGCCCCCGAAGAAGAGAGCACCGGCAAGCCGGAACCCGCCGCGATGAGTCGGTTCTGCTGATCGACCTGCATCGAGCCCGCGCGGGTGAGCAGCGGCTCACCGCCTCGGCCCTCGACCACGAAAAACCCGTCGCTGATGATCGCAACGTCGCCCCGGTCGCCCGTGTGCTGCAGCCGGCCCGGCTGGAAGTCGGTACGTGTTTCGAGCGTCTTCACGCCGCCGCCTTGGGCCTCGAGCGCCCGGGTGCCGGTGGCGACCCGGCCCTGCTGAATCGCCTCGGCGTAGCGGGACTGGAAGATCGCGACGTCCGGCTTGAAGCCGACCGTTTCGACGTTGGCGATGTTGTTCGCGATGACTTCGAGCCGCTTCGACTGGGCCTGAGCCCCTTCGGCGGCGAGGTACATGCCGTACGACATGGTGAGTGGATCGCTAGCAGGCGCCCCCCTGCTGGACGCCACACTGGTAGGCACACCGCGCGCCAAACCGATCGCCCCCGATAAACGCAGGGCGTGGGCCGATGCTGACAACGTGTTCCACCGCTAGCGGCGGCAGACGGCGCCGATCGATCGGCAAGAGTCACCGCTGTTGGCCAACGACCGGCCGCTACCGCTGCCGCAGCAGGTCGGCGGCGCCCTGGCTGAGCAGATCGTCAGCGACCGCATGGCCGAGCTCGCTCGCCGCCGATCGATCAGGAACGGGCGCCAAGGCGTTGCTCGCGAGCTTCTCGCGGCCGTCTTCGCTGAAGACGGCGACGGTCAGACGGAGTTGCTCATCCTCGTACCGCGCCCAGGCGCCCAAAGCGGCCAAGCAGCCACCCTCCAGCCGAGCCAACGCCGAACGCTCTGCTAGCACGGCGTGGTGCGTGGCGGGGTCGTCGAGCGGCGCCAACGCGGCCACGGTGGCGTCGTCGTCCGGGCGGCACTCGATGCCGAGCGCGCCCTGCCCCGGCGCCGGCAGCATCTCCTCGCAGGGAATACGGCAGGCGATCCGCTCCGCGAGCCCCAGCCGAGTGAGCCCCGCCTCGGCCAGCAGGATGGCGTCGTGCTCGCCGGCGTCGAGCTTCGCGAGACGTGTATCCACATTGCCGCGGAGGTCGCCGACCGTCAGGTCCGGCCGCGCGTGCAGCAGCTGCGCCCGTCGCCGATGGCTGCCCGTGCCGACCCGCGCGCCCTCGGGCAACGCCGCGATCGAGTTCGCAGCTTGTGTGACGAGCGCGTCGCGTAGCGGCGCCCGCGGCGGGACCGCGGCTACCTGCAGTCCCGGCACGGGAGTGGTCGGCAGGTCTTTCAGGCTGTGCACGGCCAGATCCACCCGATGGTCGAGCAACGCGTCTTGGATCGCCTTTGTGAAGACGCCCACCGAGCCGATCGCCTCGATCGGCCCGCTCTGGCGGGCGTCGCCCTCGGTGCGGACCTCAACGATCTCGATCTCGTGGCCGAGCCCACGGAGTTCGCTCGCGACCCAGTGTGCTTGCCAACGCGCGAGCTTGCTGGCCCGCGAGCCGAGGCGTAGCTTCGCCATCGTTGGGTTCCCCTTCCGTGGATCGTCTCTAGTCGATCGTTTTCTCTGGATCGCCTTCAGTCGTCGGCGGCGTCTTGCGGCTCGGCGGGAACGGCCGACGGGTGTTCGATCGCCCCGTTCACGCCCGGCGTGCGTTCCATTGCTGCGAGCGGCTCGTCGATGACCTGGTCGCGGTTGGCCGCCCAGCGCGTCACCTGCCCCGCGGGGATCACGACGCCGCAGCTCACGATGAACTGGAACGCCTGGTCGAGCGTCAGGTTGAGGTCGACCGACTCGCTCTTCTTCACGGTAATCGTGAAGCCGGTGAACGGCATCGGTGAGGTGGGGATCAGCACGCTCATGACCGGTTCGTTGGCGGCGCTCTCGATGTCGAGCAGGCTCTCGCCCGTGCAGAACGCGACAGTCCAGATTCCCTTGCGGGGGTACTCGACCGCGACGACGCGGGAGATCTCCAGATCGTTGTCGCTGAACAGGAAGTCGGTCACCTGCTTGACCGACGAGTACACGTTGCTCACCAGCGGCACGCGATTGATGAGCAGCTCGGCCCGGTTCCAGAAGAACCGTCCGATGCCCGCGGCCAGGAACTTGCCCAACAGGTACAGCAGCAGCAGGAAGACCGACAGGAAGATCGGCACCACGATCCACGGCTGCAGGAACGTGTCGTCCACGTACCGCACCAAGTAGTCGCGCGCTGAGTCGGGCGGGGTCTCTTTGCGCTTGAGGTTCGCCTCCACCTCGGAGAACACGGTGTCCGAGACGAACAGCCCGTCGGGCGCCCGTCGCCACAACGTCTCGTTGTCATCGGTGGCGGCCCCGCCGACCTCGATGGGCGTCCGCGTGAAGTCGGCTTCGGCGCGCACGCTGTACGCGTAGTCAACGAGCACCCAACGCACCGCGTCTTCGAGCGGCGTAAGCACGTACCGCGCGACGGTCGTGCCCACCCACAAGAAGATGACGATCGTCAGCAGCGGCGGCAGCAGCACGCCCAGGCCACGCAACACCGCCCGACGGAACGGATCGAGCGGCGCCAGTGGCGCGGGACTCGTCGGCGGGTTGTCGGGGGCGGCCATGAAGCGAAGCGTCTTCTGGAGAATGGACCGCGGACGGCGTACGCCGATCCCGCGAGATCGCAACGCCCCGGTGTGGGCAACCGCCTCAACACCGAGAGCGCACGCGTAGCCGCCTTGCTTCGCTATTCTTCGCAATCGGCCCTGGGCAGCAACCGCCCCCAGGGGCGTTCACCCCGTCCGCGGTGATTGACGCTGCCTCAAGCCGGAGCCACACGCCTAGCCGCTACAACCGCGATGACCCGGCCGGCCCCGGCCCGCTTAAGCTGCCGCGCAGCGGCGGAGCAGCTCGAACCGGTCGTCAGCACATCGTCGACCAGCAGCACGGTTTCGCCGGACAGCCGCCCGCGTGCCGCGAACGCTCCGCGGACGTTCTGCGGCCGCGTGCTCGGCGCGACGCTCGTTTGGGGCCGGGTGGCGCGGCGCCGGCGTAGCAACGATCGGAGGGGCGCCCGCAGCTCGGCGGCCAGGCCTTCGGCCAGACTCTCGGCCGAGTTGCTGCCCCGGCTCCACCGTCGCCGCCAGTGCATCGGCATGGGCGTGATCACAACACGGCAATCCGGCTGCGAGCGCGGGTCGGCGCGCCAAGCCGCGGCGAGCAACCTTCCGACACCGACCGCCGCAACAGCCCCGGCCGGGCGTTTGGCCTCGAGCAGCAGCTCACGCAGGACGCCCGTGTACACGCCGAGCGCGACGACGCCGTCGAACGCCCACGACACTTCGCGGCACACCGGGCAGTCGTCCGCCCCGGCGGTCGTCGGCGTGCTGGCTTGCGGCAGCGGCGTCGCGCAGCGTCGGCAGACGGCTCGCTCCGGCGTTCGCAAGTCGGCGGCGCACGCGTCGCACCAATCGGCGGCGGGCCCGACCGCGCCGCCGCACGCCAGGCACCGCGGGGGGACGACCACGTCGGAGAGCGCCGCGACCGCCGCTCGGATTTTCGTGGTGAGTGCTAGCACGCCCCCAGGCTAATCAGAACCCCGACCAAGTTGTGTTGACCCGCAAGGCCGATCGCTTGGACACTCGCCGCGGTCTATCGCCTCGCCATCCACCCGGCCGTTATGCGTCTGCTCGATCGCTACCTGCTCCGCCAGTACGTGCAGATCTTCGTCATCTGCTTCGTCAGCCTCGCGGGGCTGTACATGGTGATCGACGCGTTCGGTAGGCTCGACGACTTCGGCCGGGCCGGGCAGTCGGTCGGCGAGTCGGCCGCCGCCGCCGGGCGCTATTACGCCCTACAGTCGATCGGCTTCTTCAACCGCACTAGCGGCATCCTGGCGATGATCGCCGCGATGTTCACCGTGACCTGGATCCAGCGACACAACGAGCTGACCGCGTTGCTCGCGGCGGGGTTGCCGCGGTTCCGCGTCTTGCGGCCGGTGCTGATCGCCTCGGTGGTTGTCGCCGTGGGAGCTGCCGTGGCCCGCGAAGTCGTCATCCCGCCGCTGCGGCACGAGCTTTCGCTTGACTCGAAGGACCTCGCCGGCGAGCGCGCCATCCCGCTCAAGCCGCGGCACGACATCACGACCGGGGTGCTCATCGGCGGCGAAGAGGCGATCCCCGCACGCGGCGCGATCGTGAACCCGACTTTTCTGCTGCCGCCCCGTCTGGCGTCGCGTTTCGGCCGTCGTGTCTCGGCCGCCGAAGCCGAGTACACGCCCGCCGCCGGCGGCCGACCCGCGGGCTACGTGGTCCGTGGCGTGACGACGCCGAAGAACATCGACACCCGACCGACGCTGACGACCGACGAAGGGGAGCCCCTGATCGTCACCCGACAGGAAGCCGCTTGGCTCGAGCCGGGCGAGGCGTTCGTCGTCACAGGGGTGTCGTTCGAGCTGCTCGCTTCGGGCGGCCAATGGCGCGACATGGCTTCGACCGCCGAGCTGGCGCGAGCGCTCGCCAACCCCAGCACCGAGATGGGCCCCGACGTTCGGGTGGCCGTCCACTCGCGGCTGGTGCAGCCGTTCGCCGATATCACGCTTCTGCTGCTGGGGCTGCCGTTGGTCATCTCACGCGGGGCGCGGAGCCCGTTCCTGGCCATCGGCCTGAGCGTGTTCGTCGTGGCAGGCTTCTTCCTCGTGAGCCTCGGTGGGCAAGCCTTGGGGGCCGGCGGCTGGCTCCGACCGGCGCTCGCTGCTTGGGCCCCGCTCTTGGTGTTCGGCCCGATCGCCGCGGCACAGTGCGAGTCACTCCGCGAGTAGCGGGCGAAACGAAGCACGCGCGCCGCCGCCTGCCGCAGCGCATCGGCCGAGCGGGCGGGCTATGCTGCGGCCACGCCACTCGCTGCCGCACTCGTTACCGCTTGCACCGCCGTTTGCTATGACTCGCTTTCTCGTCGCCGCCGCCTTCATCGGGGTCGGCGTGCTGGCCCAAGCCGCCCCATCGGTCCGCCTCGGCGTCGACGTTCTGCGCGACGACGGCTTCGCGTTGCTTGAGGGCAAGCGTGTAGGGCTGATCACGAACCACACAGGCCTCGACTCCGCGGGCACGCCCACCGCCGACCTACTGATGCGGGCCGCCAACGTACGGCTTGTGCGACTCTTCGGCCCCGAGCACGGCATCCGTGGCGACCTCGACCAAGCTAAGATCGCCGACGGCACGGACGGACCGACGGGCCTGCCGGTGGTGAGCCTCTACGGCCCCCGCCGCAAGCCCGACCCCGAGCACCTCGCCGGGCTCGACGTCCTGGTGTTCGATATCCAAGACATCGGCTGCCGCTTCTACACGTACATCTCGACGATGAAGCTCGCGATGGAAGCCGCCGGCTCCGCGGGGTTGGAGTTCATCGTGCTCGATCGGCCCAACCCGATCGACGGCGTGACGATCGAAGGACCGATGCTCGACGCGGGCGCCGAGTCGTTCGTCGCGTGCCACCCGATTCCGCTGCGGCACGGCATGACGATCGGCGAACTCGCGAAGCTCATCCAGATCGACGCCGAGCAAGAGCGGAGCAAAGCCGCCCGAGACCTGACGGGCCTGAAGCTCTCGATCGTTCCGTGCGAGGGGTGGCAGCGACCCCAGACATGGGACGCCACGGGGCTCGTGTGGACGGACCCTTCGCCGAACATGCGGCGGCTGACGCAGGCGCTGCTCTACCCGGGCGTGGGGTTCCTCGAAACGACGAACGTTTCCGTCGGCCGGGGCACGGACACGCCGTTCGAACGGTTCGGGGCGCCGTGGATCGAGCCGATCGCGTTCGCGGCGGCGCTCAACGCGGAGGGCGTGGAGTCGGTGCGGTTTGTGCCGCGGTACTTCACGCCCACCAGCAGCAAGCACGCCGGCCAGCGATGTGGTGGGGTCGATATCGTGCTTGTCGATGCCGCCGGGCTCGACGCGGTCCGCGTGGGGCTCGCGATGGCCCGCACGCTCGCTCGGCTGTACCCGGACGACTGGCAAACCAAGTCCCTGCCGCGACTGCTGGGTTCGTCCGCAGTGAATGAAGCGATCGTAGGAGCGGCCCCGCTCGAGCTTCTCGAGAAGCTGGCCGACTCTGGTCTCGGACGATTCAAATCGCGTCGCAGCAAGGCTTTGGTGTACGAGTAGTAGGAGTTCGGCGGCCTCTTGGGCGTTGTGCCCGATAAGGCGGCTTTAGCTGAGAGCGGCCCTCCCCCCGATAAAACAGCGGGATTTGGTGGCGCCGGAGCCGTGGGTTGGTAAGATCCACAACGGCGATACAGCAGCCAACGTTCAAGCTTCCCAGGCGCCGCTAATCAGCGTAGCAACCTCAAAGCGACCCCAGCGGGCGATCACGCTCGGCTAAGGGATCGAGGTTGCCCCTCTCTTGTGCCTGTTGAGACGTCCCGACCGTAGGGTCGGGCCACCGTCGTCACGTCACCCCCCAGAGACCGCACCCAACACCTATGCGCACCACCACCGCCTTGCCGCAGTCCGCCGAAGAGCGTCTAGCATCGTACCGCTCGCGTTCGCAGGGCGAGCGATCCACAAGACCCCAGGCGTGGACACGCTACGCCGCCGCGACGGGCGCCGCCGTCGCCGGCGCTCACTCTGCGGACGCGATGATCATCCACGTGGTGCCGCCGAATCCGGTGAGCATCTCGATCAACACAATGAACTCGTCGACGAACGATTTCGTTGCGCTCGACATCGATGGCAACGGCGTCAACGACCTGGAGATGCAGCTGAATCGCATCAACGGGACGCTGACCTATCCGACCGGAGGCATCACGTACAACACGTTCGCGGACCTCAACAGTGCCGTGGGTTACCCGGCGCCGGGCGGCGCTGGGCAGTGGATGAGCGAGCCCGGGCCGGCGCCCGATACGGCCGACATCCGACTCTTGCTCGACGGAGACACGGTCTCGTCAGGTCAAACGTTCGGAAGCACCGCGACCTTCGCCGTGCTCGGATCCCTGACCGTGACAACCACCGGCGGCTTCTCAAGCCAGTACTCGACCCAGGTCGGCCAGTGGCCGACCGACGGCACCGGCTTGGCCGGCGTTCAGTTCGATCGGGGCGGCGCCAACCACTTCGGTTGGATCCGCCTGCGGTTCGAGTCGGCCCCGGGCGGCCGGATTAGCAGCGTCGAGGCGCTCGAGTGGGCGTGGGAGGACCGGCCGGACACGGCCATCCCGGCGGGCGTCGTGCCGGAGCCGACGGGCCTGGCGATGCTCGCCGCCGGCGCCGCGGGCGTGGCGGCGCTCCGTTCACGCAACTAAGCTCGGCGGCTAGCCAACTTCGTTTGTGGCCTAGCTGTTTCACGTCTTAGCGAATCGCCATACGCATGCCCGACAACACCAACGCGATCGAAGCGAAACTCGATCGATACCGTTCACGAGCAAGCGCCGGTCAAACGAATCGGGCGTGGGCCACGTTCGCGGCGGCTGGATCGGTTGCCGCTTCGAGCGGGACGGCCGAGGCGGTGATCGTGCACGTCACGCCGCCTAGCCCGGTAAGCGTCTTCGCCCCGGGCGCCAACAGTGGTTCGAGTAGGTCGGTCGATCTTGTCGACAATTCGATCCTTGCGCCGGGCCTCGACCTGGAGATCGGGATCATCGACACGGGCGGCGGCACCACCTACGGCGGCTCCTTTCGGTCGGTGCGCGCGTTCCTAGACGGCCTCGATAACGGGTCTGATTTCCGCATCGCTGTAAATGGGTATGGATCAGCCGCACGTGCCCTCTCGAGTGGGCAGAACGTCTCAACAGGTGCGCTCGATTTTAGCCGTGCGTCGAACATCGTGGCTGGCGCGTTCGTGACCCCTCCCTACAGCACGTATCCGCTGTTCCTGGGCGATTTCGCCCATGGCGGTTCGGGCCTCGTCGGGTTTCGATTCGGCTCGACGCCAGTACCGCGGTACGGGTGGATTCGAATCGATGTGGAAACCACACCGGCCGGACTGCCCTTCCGCCTTTCGCTTCTCGAGTGGGCGTACGAACTAGACGTCAACACACCGATCGCCGCGGGCGACACGGGCGCCCCCACGCCCGATCCCGCCGGCGATTACAACGACGACGGCGTCGTCGACATCGAGGACTACACCGTTTGGCGAGATTCGGTCGGTCAGTCGGCCGGAGCGTTGCCCAACGACGAAGACGGCGGCGTGATCGACAACGATCAGTACACGACCTGGGTGAATAACTTCGGCGCCACAGAGTCGGGGGGCCCGGCCGTACCGGAGCCGATCGGGCTGCTGCTGCTCGCCACCGGCTCCGCTGCGGTTTCGACGGTCCGCGCCGCTCGCCGCGGCTAACGTTTCCGGCACGCTGTAACGACAACGCTTTACCCTGGTCGGCCGATGTCGTCCGGGGTTTTTCTTTACCTGCACGAGAACCGATGGGTCAGAAACGCCGTGTGCTGCTGGTCGGCTGGGACGCCGCCGACTGGAAGGTGATTCACCCGCTCATGGACGCCGGGCACATGCCGACCGTGGAGCGGCTCGTCTCCGGCGGGGCGATGGCCAACCTCGCCACGCTGCACCCGGTGCTCTCGCCCACGCTGTGGACGTCGATCGCCACGGGCAAGCGGCCGTTCAAGCACGGCATTCACGGCTTCAGCGAGCCGACGCCGGACGGCCAGGGTGTGCAGCCCATCAGCAACCTGTCGCGCAAGTCGAAGGCGCTCTGGAACATGCTGGGGCAGGAAGGCTTGCGGAGCGTGGTTGTGGGCTGGTGGCCCTCGCACCCGGCCGAGCCGATCCACGGCACGATGGTGAGCAACCACTTCCAGAAGGCGGTCGGCCCGCCCGAGAACCCGTGGCCCGCGCCGCCGCACGGCGTGCACCCGCCGGAGCTGACCGACACGCTCGCCGCGATGCGGATCAACCCGAACGAGCTGCCCAGCGACGCGGTGCTGTCGTTCATCCCCCAGGCGGCGGAGATCGATCAAGAGAAGGACCGGCGTGTGGCGAGCTGCGCGAAGATCATGGCCGAGGCGGCCAGCGTGCACAGCGTCGCCACGCACCTGCTGGAGACCGAGGAGTGGGACTTCGCCGCCGTCTACTACGACGCGATCGACCACTTCTGCCACGGGTTCATGAAGTACCACCCGCCGCAGCAGGACCACATCTCCGACCGCGACTTCGCGTTGTACGGCGGGGTGGTGAACGCGGCCTATCGATTCCACGACATGATGCTCGCCCGGCTGCTGCATATCGCGGGGCCCGACACTACGGTGCTGCTGATCTCCGACCACGGTTTCCACCCGGACCATCTGCGGCCGCAGATCATCCCGGCCGAACCGGCCGGCCCGGCGATCGAGCACCGCGACTTCGGCGTCTTCGTGCTCAACGGCCCGGGCGTGAAAGAGGACGCGCTGCTGCACGGCCTGAACCTGCTCGACATCACGCCGACGGTGCTGTCGCTGTTCGGCCTGCCGGTGGGCGACGACATGGACGGCGCCCCCGCAACCGACGCTTGGGTCGAACCGCCGGCGATCGAATCGATCTCGTCTTGGGAAGCGCGGCACGAGGTGAAGCCGGGCGGCGACGTTGGTCTGCACCCGCCGGAGCGGCGCCTCGACGCGGCGGAATCGCAGGCCGCGCTCGATCAGATGGTCGAGCTCGGCTACATCGAGCCGCTGGGCGACAACAAGGAGATGGCCGTCAAGAAGACGGTCCGCGAGCTGCGGTACAACCTGGCCCGCGCGTACATGGACGACAGCCAGCACGGCGAGGCGACCGAGATCCTGACCGAGCTGTACGACGCCTGGCCGAGCGAGCACCGATTCGGCATCCAGCTGGCGATGTGCTTCCGCGCGCTCGACCGCATCGCCGATCTGCGTACGATTACCGAGGACCTATCCACGCGTCGTCGGGCGGAGGCGGACGCGGCTCGCGAACAGTTCAAGAAGGCGGTCGAGCAGGTCCGCGCCGCGCGGCAGCAGAAGCAAGACGCCGGCGAGGAGGTCCCGCCGTTGCCGCCGGGCGTGCGGATGGGGCTGCGGCAGCTCCGCAGTCGGGCCCGTTTCAACCCGGCGGCGATCGACTACCTGTGGGGCTACGCGCTCGCGGCGGAGGGCAAGCGGCACGAGGCCGTCGAGCGGCTCAAGAAGGCGGAGTCGCCCGGCGCCGCGCGGGCAGGGCTGTCGCTTCAGATCGGCGAGGCTTATCTGCAGCTCCGCCGCACGCGCGACGCCCAGCGGTGCTTCCGCGCCGCGGAGCAGATCGATCCGGACAACCCGCACGCGAAACTCGGCCTCGCGCGGTGCGCCTTGCGGACCGGCAAGCCGGAACGCGGCGTCGAGTACGCGCTCGACTCGCTATCGCGCCTCTACCACAACCCGCTCGCTCACTACACGCTTGCGCGGGGGCTCGTCTCGCTCGGCCGGGCGGACGACGCGGCGGAGGCGGCCCGCCGTGCGGTTGGCTTCAACCCGAACTTCCCCGCGGCGCACGGGCTGCTCGCCCGCCTGCTACGCGAATCAAGTCCGAGCGACTCCGCCGAACACCTTAGAACCGCCGAAGAGATCCGCGCCGCCCGGCGGGCGAGCCGGGCCGAACGCGGTCGGTCGCCCAACGCCGGTTGGACACCGCCGGTCCTTGCCAAGCGCGACGCACCGCCCACCGCACCGCGATCAGCAAGCAACCGCAAACCACCCACAAAACCCGGTGAACTCCCGATGGAACCCGTCACGATCGTCACCGGCCTGCCGCGTTCCGGCACGTCGATGGTGATGCAAATGCTCGACGCGGCGGGCGTGCCCGCGTTCACCGACGGCGTCCGCACGAGCGACGAGGACAACCCGCGTGGCTACTACGAGCACGAGGCGATCAAGCGCACCGCGAGCGACGCCCGATGGGTGCTCGACGCGGGGGGCAAGGCGGCGAAGGTCGTCGCCCCGTTGCTGCCGCACCTGCCCGGTGGGCCGGCGTACCGCGTGATTCACATCGACCGGGACCTGGACGAGGTGCTCGCCTCGCAGACGAAGATGCTCGAGCGGAACGCGGCGACCGGCGCGGCGATCACGCCCGATCGACTGCGAGCCGTCTACACGGCGCAGCTGCAACGGGCGAAGGACTGGATCGACAAGCACGCGGCCGACACGTCGCTGGTGCTGAGCTTTGCGGAGGCGCACGCCGACCCGCACGCCACGGCGCAGCGGCTTGCCGATTTCCTCGGCTGCTCCGAGAGAGCGAGCGAACTGGCGCAAGCCATCGACGGGACGTTGCACCGCAACAGGAAAGGAAACCACGAATGACGCGAAGACGTGCGAATGACGAGTAGGCTCGCTAGCCGCGAGCGTCCCCTTCGCGCTTATTCGCGTAGTTCGCGCTTCCCGGTCGCCCCGCGGCTGAGCAAGGCCCGCAGCAAGAAGTGCGGGTTGCCCAGCACGTAACGCTTCCACAGCCGGGCGGGGTCGGCCAGGAGGCGGGCGGCCCACTCGTGGCCGATCCGGCGGAGCCACTCGGGGCCCCGCGCCTGCTCGCCCGCGTAGTAGTCGAACGTGGCGCCCAGCGGCCAGACGACCGGCGCCTCGATCCGATCGCGGTGCTTCAGCGTCCAACGCTCCTGGATCGGGCTGCCCATGCCGACGATCACCACGTCGGGCCGTTCCTCGGCAATCCGCCGCAGGACGTGCTCCGTGAGCTCGTCGTCGAGGTAGCCGTGATGCACGCTGATGGGGCCGAGCTCGCCGTGTTCGTGCTCGCCGTCTTCGCGCTCAACGTGCTCGCGCTCGATGTTCGCGATCGCCGTCTCCACGACACCCGGCTTGCCCGCGACCACGAAGGTGCGGAGCGGCGCCCCGCCTTCGTTCGGAACCGCGAACCGCTTGAGCACGTCCGGCAGCCAATCGGCGGCCGTCATCCGCGGCGGTTCTGCAAGCCCCTGCAGCCGCGCGCCCCAGCCGACGCCCTTGCCGTCGCAGTACACGAGGTCGCAGAGTTCGTTCAGGTAGCGCCGCAGCTCGGCGTCGCGGGCGGCGAGGTTCGCCACGTGCACGTTCACGTAGCCGACGGTTCTTTTCACGCCGTCGGCGCGGCCGGCCAGTGCCGCCGTGACGAGATAGTCGAACAACCCGTCCCGGTCGACCGGGTCGACGGCGAGTCCCGTCACGTGGATCCGCGGCGGGGTCGGCGAGAGCACGGTGGCTTGGGTCACGGGGCGGGCGCTCCCGTCCTGGTTGCATCGGGACGGGCCAAGCCGCTTGCCCAATCGAGCAAACGGCTTGCCTGCTTGATGCGGTTGTACTCGTCCGGCAAGCCGGCGAAGGCGTGCCCGGCGAGCGCCTCACTCGCCAAGAAGCGTTCGAGCGTTGCCTCGATGGTCGCTTGATCCGACTGCTCGGCGACCAGCGGATCGGCGACGTGCGTGCGGGCGAGCCGCACGGTGGCCGACTCGATCGGCCCCAGCACGAGCACCGGCCGCCGCACCGCCGCGCAATCGAACAGCTTGATCTTGATGTCCTGCGTCTCCGGCCCAGTGTGCACCAGCAGCAGGTCGGCGGCACGCGTCTGTGCCAACGACTCCTCGTACGGCTTCCAGCCGGCGGTCACGATCTCCAGCCGAGCGGCGTCGGGTGACGGCGGGACAGGTTCGATCACCCGGCCGGCCAGCTCGAAGCGGAAGCGACGGTCGTGCCGCTCGGCCACCGCCGCGAGCGCCGCCACTAACGCGTCGAGCTTGTGGTTCTGCCACAACGTTCCGCTGAACAGCACACGGATCGGCTCGGACGGGTCTCGCTGGGCGATCGGCCGGTCGTCGCACAGCCCGTCGAGCAGCGGCTCCACGCCGGTCGGGTCGAAGCCGTTGGGCATCCACCGCCACTTGGCGGCGCCCTCGGTGCGCCAGAACGTGGCTTCGAACGACCGGTCGTGCCGAGAGCGGATCCGGTCGAGCGTCTTGGGGCTTACGACGGTCAAGCCGTCGGCCGCCCGCAGCACGCCACGCTCGAGCCGCCGGTTGTACGCGCGGTACGCGGCGTTGGGGTGCGGAAAGAAGACCGGGTGGAACCAGTCGTCGCGGAAGTCGGCGATCCACGTCACCCGATCACGCAGCGAACGCTTCACCGCGGCGCCGGCCAGATGCACGCTGTTATACGGGCTGGAAGTGAGCAGCACTGTCGGCTCATCTAAGGAGGCGATCACACGCCGCGCTTCGCGCGCCAGCGGTCCGTTGGCCAACCGTCGTTGGTCAGGCAGCAGCAGCCAAGGGCGAAGTCGGGCGGCGAGGCCGCGCTTCTCGGTCGCCGCCGCTTGCACGCCCGACGACGATGCGTTTCCACCGCCGCGTGCGAGTCGCGCTGGATCGAGGATTTGTGGCGTGACGACGTTTGCCGGCCCGTCGTAGCGCTCGGCCGGCTGGTAATACGGATCGCGGGCGTGGGCGGCCGGCGTGACCACCGTCACCCGATGCCCCGCGGCCACGAAGCCGTTCACCCAGCCGAGCATTCGCCGTGCGCCGGGCCCGCCGATCGGCGGGAAGTAGTGCGTCACGAGGACCGTGTGCATCGGTACGGGACGGATAGAGCAGAGCGAGCGGACGATGCGGACGGGCCGCGATGGCGCCGCCCTTGGCGGGCCCTCCAGCATGGTCGCCCGCCCGCGCCGCGGCAAATCGGCGGAGATCGCCCCTGCGTCTCGGCTCTCGGACGCGTGCGAAGCGTCAGACCGCCTCGATGTGCAGCCCGCGGCTGCGGCGTTCTTTGCGGCGGGCGTCGTCGATCATGTCGGCGATCTCACGCACGTCGTCGATCCCCGGCAGCGAGAGCTCCGGCGTGGTTCGGTCGCTCGACGTCACCAGGATGGTGCCGACACCCAACGCCCGCTCGACGGGGCCCTGACGGTACGTGACGTCGTCGACGTCGATCAGCTCCACACGATCGACCGTCCGCCACAGCAGCCCCGCCTCGTGAATCATCCGCTGATCCGTCAACCGGTAGTGAACGCTGTACCGGCGGTAGAAGTAGAGCCCCGCCAGGATCGCCCAGCCAACCAGAATCCCCAGCAACACGTAGCCCCAGGCGCCGGCCGTCGCTCCAGAGACCGCGGCGATGGTGATCGCCAGCAGCGTGGTCACGGCGCCACCGAACCAGACGCCGATCATCGCCTTGTGCGAGTAGGAGCCCTCCCACAGCTCGTCCTCGTGGTCGTCTTCGGGGCCGGCCTGCTTCGAGGCGGCGGCTTGCTGGAAACGCTCTTTCGGGTCCGCGGGCGATGCGGCCGGGTCGTCGACTTCGGCGGACGGGGGCGTGTCACTCATCGGCGATAGCGTTGCTTGCTGAGGTGCGTCGAGAAACATAGGGCGTCAAGTTGAACGTGAGTTATACCGCGCACGCGGCGGCGCGTGCCGGTACTTCGCCCCCCGAGGAACGATCTTGCCGAGCGGTTGCCCCGATACGCCGTGCACGGGACCGCCCGCCGGGGTATAACCCCATGCATGCGCTGTCCCTTCTGCCGACACGACAACGACCGCGTGATCGACTCGCGGGCGAGCAACGACGGCGCCTCGATCCGCCGCCGGCGCGAGTGTCTGCACTGCAACCGGCGTTACACCACCTACGAGCGGCCGGAAGACACGACGATCAAGGTGGTGAAGAAGGACGGCTCACGGGCGCCGTTCTCGCGAGAGAAGATCCAACGCGGCCTCGAGCGTGCGTGCTGGAAGCGTTCGATCAGCAGCCGACAGATCGAGCAGACGGTCGACGCGATCGAGAACGACGTCTACCAGTCGTACGAGACCGAGATCGAGAGCCGCGAGCTCGGGCTGCTCGTCATGGAGCATCTGAAGGAGCTCGACGAGGTCGCGTTCGTGCGGTTCGCGAGCGTCTATCGACAGTTCAACGACGCGCAAGACTTCTTCGAAGAGTTGCGGCCGATGCTCGATCGCCCGGGGTTGAAGACCCCCCGCTGATCGCGAGCCCCGCAGCGGTCGGAACCTCGACCGGCGCCCCGGCGTCCGACTGAGGACACCGTCTCGCCCCACCCTCCTCCTCCCACCGCGTTGACTCAGCAATGGCCAAGAAGAAGCAACGCGGCGCCAAAACCCCGGACCGGCCGCCCCTGCCGCCTTCGCGAGATCAGAAAGCCGGGAAAACCGACGCGGGGAACCAGCCGCAGAAACATCCCAGCGCACGGTTCGGCCGCGAGACGGCCGATGCGTTGGTGATCGCCTTCGCGATGGCGTTCCTGATCCGTACCTTCCAGGCGGAGCAGTTCGTCATCCCCACGGGATCGATGGCGCCGACGCTCATGGGCGCGCATCACGACGTGGACTGCCGCGAGTGCGGGCAGCGGTACCGGATCAACGGCAGCACGCTCGACTCGACCGTCCAAGCCGTCACGCGCGACCTGGGACCAAGCGGGCGACGCTCGGCCCAGGGCCGACAGGCGATCGCGGGCGCCGCGGTCGTCGCCGGCGTGTGCCCCAGCTGCCGATACCTCATGCCGATCGACGAGGACGGGCTGGAGCGTTACACCCCGCCGGGCGATGCGCCGCCGGGCGACTATCTGCGTTACCCGGGCGACCGGCTAGTGGTGAACAAGTACGCGTACTCGTTCCGCGACCCGGAGCGGTGGGACGTGGTGGTGTTCAAGTACCCGGGCAACGCCACGCGGAACTACATCAAACGGCTCGTCGGCTTGCCGGGCGAGGAGCTCCGCGTGCTGCACGGTGACCTCTACACACGGCCGACCGGTTCCGTCGATGAGTTCGTCATCGCCCGCAAGCCACCGAAAACGCTGCTCGCGATGCGGCAGCTCGTGCACGACACGGACCGCGATCCGGCGGACCTGTACGAGGCTAGTTGGCCGCTCCGCTGGGCCGGAGACGACGCCTGGACCACCGAGACGGCGATCGACGAAGGCCACGCCGAGCAGACCTACAACTCCAAGCCGACCGACAACGCCACGCACTGGCTCCGCTACACGCACACACCGGCTCCGGAGACGTTCTGGAAAATCACCCGCGCAAAGACCGAGCAAGAAATCGCCTTCGAGGCGCAGCCTTCGCTGATCACCGACTTCACCCCGTACAACGTCGAGATCAGCCGGCGCGATGTGCTGCGGCGGGAGGCGTTCTCGCTCAACCCGGTGGTCGCGCGTGGCGGTTTCGACGCGTCGGTGCTTGGCAAGATCGGCGTCCACTGGGTCGGCGACCTGATGGTCGAGGCGGACGTCTCTGCCCGGTCCGCCAGCGGGACGCTGCTGCTTGAGCTCGTCGAGCACGGGACGCACTACACCGCGGCCATCGACCTGGCGACCGGCGAGGCCACCCTCGGGCGGCGTGCCTTCGAGGGCGACGACCGCGAGACGCTCGCAAGCGGACCAACGAGTGTGCGTGGCTCGGGCGAGTGGCGCCTCGGGCTGTCCAACTTCGACGAGCAACTGACGCTCTGGATCGACGGCCATGCGACGGACCTTCGGGCGCCCTACGACGACGGCGTCGGCCTCACCCAACGACAGCAGCGCCTGCCGGAAACCAGCGACGACGACCCTGGCGATCTGGCCCCCGCGGCGGTGGGAGTCGAGGGCGCCGACATCACGATCGACCGCCTACAGCTGTGGCGAGACACATACTACGTGGCGGACAGCGACAAGACCACGCTGGCCGGCACGGGGCTGGTGTTGGACTACCCGGTTCGCCGTTGGATCCGAGAGCAGGACGCCGCCAACCGGCGCGAGATACTATCGGCGTCGGTGCCAGGCGGGATCGACGGCGTTGAGGACAACCGCCCGTGGCCGCTTGTGGTGCTCACCCTGCCGGGCCAGCCGGACGACTGGCCTTTGCTAGCACAGCGGAAGCACGTCGACTTCCCTCTGGGCGAGGATCAGCTGTTCGTCATGGGCGATAACAGCGGTCATAGCTCGGACGCGCGTCTGTGGGCGGGCCGCAGCCCCGAGCCGGGCAAGCCGGGCGGCGCCTACCTCGAACGCAAGCAGCTCATCGGCAAGGCGACCTGGGTCTACTGGCCCCGGGCTTGGTATACCCTGCCCACCGGCATCAACGGGATCCGCATCCCGATCGTGCCGAACTTTGCCGACATGCGTCTGGTGCGGTAGCCGCTGCTAGCGTGCGTGCCGGCCGACGCCGCGAAAGGAATCGCTCGCTATGCCGCTCTTGGAAGCCCAAGGCCTCGTCAAGTCGTTCGGACGCCGTCGTGTGGTGGACGGTGTCAGCTTCGAGGTCGAGCCGGGCGAGATCGTCGGCCTGCTCGGGCCCAACGGCGCCGGCAAGACCACGTCGTTCCGCATGACATGCGGCATGGTCGATCCGGACGCCGGAACGGTGCGGCTCAACGGCAAAGAGGTGACGAACTGGCCGATGCACCGCCGGGCGGCCGAGGGCGGTATGGGGTACCTCGCTCAAGAATCGAGTGTGTTCCGCAAGCTGTCTGTGCAGAACAACCTGCTGGGCGTGATGGAGATGCTGGGCGTCGATCGCCGCACCCGCCGCCGCCGGGCGGACGAGTTGATGGAGCAGTTCGGCATTACCAAGCTCAAGCGGAGCCGGGCGATGTCGCTCTCCGGGGGTGAACGCCGACGGTTGGAGATCGCTCGGTGCCTGGTCTCCGACCCGAAGATCATCCTGCTGGACGAGCCGTTTACGGGCATCGACCCGGTGACGATCGACAGCATCCAAGAGATCGTCCGCGACCTACGGGACGCCGGTATCTCGATCCTGATCACCGATCACCAGGTGCGTGAGACGCTGGAGATCACCGATCGCAGCTACGTAGTGAAGTCGGGCCAGGTGCTCTGCCACGGTCGGCCTGCGGAGGTGCTGCGGCACCCCGAGGCCCGAAAGCACTACTTCGGCGAGGGGATGGACCTGTCGCTCGGCGCAGCCTGACCGGGTCGGATCCGCCGGCCTGGCTTACACTGCTGGCGTCACGTCAGCACGCCCCGTCCGAGTTTCCGTGAACGCCGCCGAGCTGTCCGTCGTCGATCTCGCCGCGGGGCTTTGGTTCGGATTGATCGCGCTCGGTCTGCCGCTCGCCGGCTGGGTGTTCATGGGTCTCGACTATCGGGCGTACCTTCGCTCGCTCCGCCGGGCGATCGCCGTGGTGCGTGGCTACCAGCTAGCACTGCCGGATTGGGTGCGCCGCCAACGGCCGCAGTGCCTGATCGAGCTCGACCTCAAGCCCGAGTGCACGCCCGAGGAGGTGTACGCCGCCTACAGGCGTCGCGTGAAGCAGGTGCACCCGGATCTGGGCGGCAGCGAGCGAGACTTCCAACGCCTGCAGCGATGGCTTGCCGAAGCGCTTTCGATCGCCGAGGCGAACAGCGACAACATCGCGACGCCAACAGGAGCCGCTTGACCTTGCCGCCGAGACACCGCCGGAACTAAGGTCGCCCGCCTTGCAACCGGCCGCCAACCCATCGGCGGCAAACGGGCGAAGAACCCATCGACACCGACACGAGGGCCAGGATGGCCGAAACCTCTTCTCTAAACTCGCGCCGCCCCGCGCCACCCCCCACACTCGGCGAACTCGCCGCCCTGGTTGGGGCCGAGGTCGTGGGCGACCCCAACACCTATATCAGCGGAGCGTGGCCGATCGACGACGCGACGCCGGGCTGCGTGACGCTCATCGATCACGCCGATCGGGTCGATCGCCTTGCCGAGTCGCCCGCCGCCGCCGCGGTCGGACCGACCGATCTGCCAGAGTGCGACAAGCCGATGCTTCTCGTCGCGGACCCGCACGCGGCGTTCGCGGCGCTCGTCCAGCGGTTCAGGCCTCGATCGACCCGGGTGTCTCCGGGCGTGGCGCCCACGTCGGTCATCGATCCCTCGACCACGCTCGGCGATCGAGTGGCGGTCGGGTCGAACTCTGTGATCGGACGCGACTGTGTCATCGGCGACGACGTTCAGATCGGCCCGGGCGTCGCTGTCGGCGACCGGTGCCACATCGGCGCCGGGTCGTACCTCGCCGCCGGGGTCGTCTTGTACGACGGCGTGCGTGTGGGGTCGGGCTGCCGCATCCATAGCAACGCGGTGCTGGGCGCCGACGGCTTCGGCTACCAACAACGCGACGGGCGCCACGAGCTGGTCGCGCAACTCGGATCGGTCGAGCTCGGCGACAACGTCGATGTCGGCGCCGGCGCCTGCATCGACCGTGGCGTCTACGGCCCGACACGCGTTGGCGAAGGCACGAAGATCGATAACCTTGTGCAGATCGGGCACAACTGCCGCATCGGGCGTCACAACCTGATCTGCTCGCAGGTCGGCATCGCCGGGAGCACCTCGACGGGCGACTACGTCGTGATGGCCGGGCAGGTGGGCGTGCGAGACCACGTGCACATCGGCGAGGGGGCCGTGCTCTCGGCCATGGCTGGCGTTTCGAACAACGTCGCGGCGGGCGAGACGGTTCTCGGCGCCCCGGCGACGCCGCTCAAGCAGCAGAAGCTTCAGATGGCCGCCGTGGCGAAGCTGCCGCAACTGCGCAAAGACTTCCGCAAGCTCCGCCGCGAGGTCGACGAGTTGCTAGAAGAAACCGCGCCGCAGGGATCAACGCCGGAGGCGGCCGACGACCCAGCCCGGCCGAGCGAACGTGCGGCCTGACACCGATCCATCGCCGGCGATCCCGGTGCAGCCGGGCGACACCGTCGGGCTGCTGGCGGCTTGGGGCAACTTCCCGAGGGAAGTCGCGCGGGCGATGCGAGCGCGCGGTTTACGGGTCCACTGCTTGGGCGTCCGACGGCACGCCGACGAATCGCTGCGGCAGGACGTGGATGGCTTCCAGTGGATCGGCGCAGGCCAACTCGGCGGCGCGATCCGCAAGTTCCGAGCGGCCGGAGTTCGGCACGCCACGATGGCCGGCAAGTTCCACAAGGTCGAGCTGTACCGCCCCGGCGCTTGGTGGCGTTACTTGCCCGACTGGACGTTTGTGCGGACCTTCTACCCGCACCTGATCTCGTTCTCCGGCGATCGTCGCGACGACACACTACTGGGTGCGTTCGTCGAAGGTTTCTCCCAGGGAGGCGTCACGATGGGACCCGCGACCGACTACGCACCACAGCTTCTTGCTCAGGCCGGACCCATCGCCGGCGGTCCGCCAACGGCGCGCGAGTGGGCAGACATCCGCTTCGGCTGGCGCCTTGCTAAGCAGATGGGCGGGCTCGACATCGGTCAGAGCGTGTGCGTCAGGGACCGCGCCGTGATCGCCGTCGAGGCGATCGAGGGCACCGACCGGTGCATCCAACGGGCCGGCGAGCTCTGCCCACGCGGCGGCTTCACCGTGGTGAAGACCGCCAAGCCTGAGCAAGACATGCGGTTCGACGTCCCGACCGTCGGGGCGGGCACCCTCCGCACGATCGCCGACGCGGGCGGGCGTTGGCTCGTGGTGGAAGCCGAGCGTACGATCCTGCTGGATCGGGGCGAGTTCGCGGCCGAGGCCGACCGACTCGGCGTGCGGGTGATCGCGGTCGATCCGGCCGTGATCGAACGCGAAATCGCCGCCTGAGCTTGGTGATTTGACGCTCCGACGCCTCCACTTTTACCGGTGATTCGTGCGTCGGGCGGCTCAAGCTACCACAACCCGCACATTCCAACCCGCTTCGCTGTCCGGGCCCAAATACCCAGACGTTGTTGTTGAGGTTTTTTCAGCCCCTGCTTAGGATGCAGACGGTCGCTGCGGGTTGACGTAGGGGGGCGGGACAGCTCCAGGCACGCGTCTGTCGCACGGCTGCCATCGGCTCAGGCCGAGGCCCGAAACGACTCCTTGAGCCCTGAAGGGGGTGCTGGTGACCCGGAAGTAACCGCGACTTGCCAACGGCTTGGCGAGCCTTTTCTTGTGTTGCTTCTTACGCGCTGCGACGACACCGCAAGACGAGCGGCGATCGTGCGCTACGGGTTACTCGCACTGCCTCCGACGGGTTCGGAAGAGGCGAGGCATGCCGCTCACGGCAGTAAATCCGACAAGCACCGTAGAGTCCCTGACGTCGCTTCCCGCGACTCACCAGGACGCGTGGGTGCTTGGTGATACCCCGCGTGTGCGTCAGCTTGCGCGCCACGCCGAGCGTGCCGCGGAGGTGCAGTGCACCGTTCTGCTCAGCGGTGAGACGGGCACCGGCAAAGAGTTGTGGGCGAAGGCCCTGCACTCGCTCAGCCCGCGTCGCGAGGCGCCGTTCGTGCCGGTCAACTGTGCGGCCCTCACGGCGACGCTGGCCGAGAGCCAGCTGTTCGGCCACGAGAAGGGCGCCTTCACCGGCGCGGCGGGCAAGAGCTTCGGCGTGTTCCGCGCCGCTCAGGGCGGCGTAGTGTTCCTCGACGAGGTCGGCGAGATGCCCCTCGAGCTCCAGCCGAAGCTGCTGCGGGCACTGCAAGAAAACGAGGTCACCCCGGTCGGCGCTGCCCATCCGCAGAAGATCAGCGTGCAGGTGGTCGCGGCCACGAACCGCGACCTGGAGGTGGAGGTCGCCGAGGGGCGGTTCCGCGAAGACCTCTACTACCGTCTCAACATGGTCGAGCTGCAGATCCCTTCGCTGCGTCAGCGTATCGACGACCTGCCGAAGCTGATCGACTTCTTCGCCGAGCGTTACGCGGCCAAATACTCGCGTCCGCGGTGGCAGCCGGCGCCCGAGACACTGGCCGACTTCTGCAACTACCCGTGGCCGGGCAACATCCGCCAGCTCGCCCACGTGATCGAGCAGGGTTACGTGCTTGACTGCGAGCCCATGCTGCCCAATCAGCGCGGCGGCGCCATCGCGGCTAGTCAGCTTCCCGTGACCGATCTGGCGACCCTCCGCTCGATGGCCGTCGACCAGGCCATGCGTGCCACGCGCGGCCACAAGGGCCGCGCCGCGAAGCTGCTGGGGGTTCACCCCAACACCATGACCCGGCTTCTCGCCGGGCGTGCGGAACAGAACTGACCCGCCACGCGTCTGCTCCGTCGGGCCGCTGGCTCGCTCCGACTAGGGTTGCGTAGCGAGGTTGGCTCCAGCAGGGGTAGGCGTTCATTCTCGCCCCGTGGCTGTCGTCACAGCACGCGGACTTCAACACAAGCGGCGCGAGCCGGCTCGACCGCTCGCCGGAAGCCACCACCACCTTGGTGAGACTTCACCAGCGCGGTGAAACGACCAAAATCCTCGGCGATTTCAGCTCCGGCTCACTCTTGGGCCCCACGCTCTCACAAACCTTGTGAGAGCAGGCCGGCCGGCGCCCGACCTTTCATGGGGCGCGTCTCCCCGGTCTAAGTCGTTGCTGGGATTCGCCTTACGCTCCGGCTGAGCGTCACGACTACTGGTTTGGTACGTGCGTCGCATAGGAGGGGCCCAGAGAAGGCCCCCAGCACGCACGCGTGCGGGCACAACCAGCGCCAACGCTCGCGCGTCGGCAGTCCCTGAGACCAACCGGAGAGGTCAATGAGCACCGAGCAAGACTACGGTCACGACTACGAGAGCGACAGTAACCGCATGAGCCATCGCACACGTCGCGAGGCGGCGAAGCGGGAGTTGCCGAAGGCTCGGCGGACGGGCAAGAGCCCGCAGTCGATCAACGGCATCCACAAGCGGCGCCGCCGCAAGATGTCGTGGTGAGTTAAGCCCGTTCGGGCTTGCTCGCGCCCTCAGAGACAGCGGCCCAAGGAAGTGGCCGCCCGAAGCGACACCTAGGAACGACTCCCCGCACGCCGGGGAGTCTGCACACCGATCAGCTGGCGCCGACCACACGACGTGGTGCGGCGCCAAGCTTCGGTCGGCGACCGGAACGCCGAGAGGCACGGCTGGGGCGAGCTCCGGCTCTAGTTACGTTGCCGCCACGGCGAACCTGTTCCGCACAAACCGCAAGACACGATTGATGCCACCAAGTCAAACCTCCATGCCGTTCGGCGCTACGATCGTTGATCCGTCGCACAAAGACACGACGGGCGCAGCCGCCCGCTCGAAGGCGGCGGTGCGCCCACAGCGTGTCGGAGGCGAGAGCGTCGCCCTGTTGCTGCTGACCGACGAGAAGCGGCGGCGGCACGTACAGCAGGCGATCGAGATCGCCGGCTGGCACGTCCTGGCGTGCGCGTCGGTCGGCGAAGCGATCAAACAGCTCGACCGATGGCGAACTCAGCTGGCGGTCGTCGAGCTGGCGGCCTCGAGCGATCCGCACCGGGACACGGTCCGTCGCTTCGTCGACAAGCACCTCTCGGCCCAGCCGCGTGGCGGCGACACGCCGCTCGTCGTTATCTCCGACGAGCAAGCAACCCCGGCCGACGAGTTGTGGGCTCGCCAAGCGGGCGTCTGGTTGTATCTGCCAGAGATGGAGGCGGGTGACGACCTCTCGGAGCTCTGCCGCGAAGCATTGCGGAGTGTACGGAAGCAAGCAGCGGCCTCGCCGGCGGTCTGACTCAATTCACGCACGCCTCGCTGAAGATTCGGCTCCCGTCTGGGTCCGTTGCACTCCACGGCGCCGCAACGGTACGGTGAGGGCGTCGCGGGTGTAGCTCAATGGCAGAGCACCGGCTTCCCAAGCCGATGACGAGGGTTCGATTCCCTTCACCCGCTCTCGCCCCACGCGCTTGCCAAAGACGCTGCCAAAGACGCCGTTGCCCCGGCCAAAGCTCCGGCAAGATTTCTCGCCGACTGTCTGCCGAGCGATCGACCGCTCTGACTGAGCGACGTCATTCGACGTTCTGCTCGCCCCGGTTCCGGCTGCCGCGTGCTCGGTGCACCTCAAGGTCGACGTCGTAGGTCACGCCATCGACCGATCCATCGCAGTACACCACATGAAACACCCCCGGGTGAGCCGACCCGAAGTTGTACTCCAGGTCGAAGCCATCAGCCGGTTCGTACTGCGTGCCCGCGTTGTCTTTCCAGAGCGCGTACTGGGCGCTCGTCATGTCTTGTAGCGGCGGCAACCACGCGGAGACGATCGTATCGCGGTCGAACCCGTTGTAAGGCCCCTGGTCATCGAAGCTCGACGTGCCGGTGGTGTAACGGTCCACCTCACGCATACGCTCGCCCACAACGTATGTCTTGGAGGTGCCGTCGGTGATCTGCCGCATGGCGACGGGCTCTCTCGGGCGGATCACGCCGTTGGCGGCCGTCCCCCCATTCGTACGCCAGCGAGGAACTCCGGTGCTGCCCACCGGCTGCTCCCACGCGGCGGCCTCGTCGAAGCTTCCCGGCGAGGCGACGTCACCCAGACGAAACTCCGCGCGGTGCAAGGCCAGCTCGATCGCATCGCTGATCGAAGCCATCCCGTTGTCGTATTCGAGCTGTGTCCCGCCGCCGCGGCAGCCCGCGTAGTCGCTGCGGTAAGCCTGCCCGGGGTTGGTCAAGAACGCCGAGCCATCGACGTTGCGGTACTGGGACCAGATCTCTGTCGCGGCCGTGTTGAGCGGATACGCCTGGGCGTCGCGACGGCTCGGGCAGTTGAGGACCGAGATCGACGCGACGAGCAGCTCCTGCATCGCCGCGAGTCGCTCGGCGGTGTTGGGCTGGGTGCCCTGACCAAGATCGCGGATGACGCCCTCCTCCATGAACTCCAGCAGGCCGTACAGCCAGCCGCCGGGCTGGTTCTTGCCGTAGCCCCCGTCGGGCTCAGGCATCCACTGGTAGCCCCAGCCCCCGCCGGGGAAACCCCCGTGAATGTCGTGGTGGTTCTGCAACGCGAGCCCGATGTTCTTCAGGTTGCTCTTGCACTGAGTGCGGCGAGCGGCCTCGCGGGCGGCTTGCACCGCGGGCAGCAGCAGAGCGACCAGGATGCCGATGATCGCGATCACCACCAGCAGCTCGACCAGCGTAAACGCACGCGAGCGCGCGTTTCGGTACGACGTGTTCATGACCTCTCACTCCGTCCCAGAATCGACAAGTTCCGACGCGACCCCGATGCCGTCTGTTGGCGGCGTGCGGGCCACAGCCACCCAGGGCTTCACCGCTGACGCGAACCGGCAAGGCCCACCAGGGTCAGCAGGCCAACCACCAACGTGGACGGTTCCGGGACCATCCCCCCGGTGCCGGTTCCCCAGTTGTCCAGCAACGCGTTGAGCTCGTCGTTGTTCACCGCATCGGTCAGGCCGTTGATCCACTCGGCGGGCACGGACGTCTGGCCCCAGTTGTTGAGCAGCAGGTTGAGGTCCGTGTTGTCCACGCGGCCGTCGCCGTTGAAGTCGCCTCCGACCGCCGGGGCGAGCGCCTGCCAGGCGACGATATCGTCCTGCGTGAGCGACGTATCGCCGCTCAGGTCGAAGCGATCGCCGTCGTCGGCGTCGGACACCAGCAGGCCGTCGACGGCCAGCGTGAGCATCCCTAGATCGTCGGCGTCCAGATCGCCGTCGAAGTCGAAATCGCCCTCGGCAGGCGTGCCCGCCGAGAGGTTCACGATCGACGTGGTGTCGAAGAACGCCAGCCCGCCGGCGTTATTCACTTGGTCGTAGACGGCCGCCAGACGCAGGAAGCTCGCCCCGACGGGCACCGTGACGGTCACCGCCGCCTCTTGCCACTTGTCTTCCAGCAGCTCGTTGCGGCCGGTCTGAAAGTCAAACCCTTGGTTCGCCGGGTCGAAGATCACCTGCTCGGCGTCCTCGGCGAATCCGCCGGTGCCGAACACGTCGTAAAACTCGGCGCGTAGCGCGAGCTTGTTCTCGGTGAACGCGAACACAGTGTCCGGGAAGCCGCTCGCTGTAGTCTGGGTCGAGTCCGAGTAGGCGAACATGCCGATGCGGTAGGTATCGCCGGCGTTGACGGCGATCTGCTGCGCGAGGACCGACGACGTGCTGGCGTCGAACGAGCCCAGGATCAAGGCCGAAGACTCGCCCGTCAGGACGGGGTCGGTCGGGGCGTCGCCCGCGGGGAAGACGTTCGCTAGGCGGATACCGCCGGGCGTCGTGCTGTCCCACGAGAAGTCGAACACGCCGTTGTCGGTGAAGTCGGTGTTCCAGTCGTCGAAGCCGCAGAAGCTGCCCCAGAAGTCTTGGCAGTTCGGATCCTCTCCCGAGAAGCCGGCGTTGGTCTCAAGGTCGGCGTTCAGCAGCAGGTTCGTCTGGGCGTCGGCGCCCAGTCCGAGCGCGAGGGCGACGAACAACGCTGTCTTGCCAAGCGTGGTGTGCATCTTCTTGTTCCGCGTGGAGTGTGAGGGAGAGAAGGCATGCGCGACGCCGACGGAGCCGCGCCGTGTACGCCACGACGCGACCCCGGCTCGGCTGCGCTATGCTTTGAGCCGCTGAGTGCGCGGCGTGTCGGTCAACGCCGGCGCCGGCCCAAGGCGACGAGCCCAACCACCGCCAAGCCCAGTGAGGCGGGCTCCGGAATCACGGCAAGGGAGGCGTCGTCGAAGAACACGAGCCCCCCGTCGAAGGTCGGCGGTTGGACGAACAGCAGCACCAGACGCACGGAATCGACGCCCGCCGGGACCGGGGGCGACACGACCGTGCCCTGCACAAACTCATCTAACACCAGGTTGGGGTCGGAGCCCTCGAAGATGATCTCTTCGGCGACGCGAGTCGTGGCGCCGTTCTCAACCCACTCGAGGCCGAGGCTGACGACGTTGCCTGTTCCGGCGATGATGTCCGGCTGGTTGCTGCCGTCGAGGATCGAGGTGTCGTTGATCGCCCAGATCGAACCCTCGTAGATAGCTCCCTCGGTCGCCGGGATATCCTGGAAGATGCCCGATGCATTAGGCAGGTCGAAGAACGGACCGAGAACCAGTCCGCCGCTGCTGCCCGTTCGCGGCGAGTCGGCGCTCGGGAACGTGTTGTTGAACGTATTCCAGCCGAAGAAGTTCGGGATCTCGAAACCGGGGTTCGTCAGCTCGTTGGCGCTCGCTTGGTTTGTCGTCGATACGGCGAGGCCGGCTAGCAGAGAGAGAGCCATCATCAATCGGGTGCTACGCATAAGTCGTCTCGGATAAGGCCCAGCCGAACGGAGCCACCGCGTCCCACGGCTAGGAGATGGGCGGATGGAAGAACTGCGGAATGCCGCACAAGCAGGAGTCAATCGGCTCCAAGCGACGAGTGCCGGCGGCGCCCCCAATCGGACACCTCTCCGGCTCAACAACTGAATACCGCGGTCGGCTCGGTGGGTTGCGCCGCACGGTAAAAATCGTCCGAAACCCTCGCCAACCGTCGGAGCGACTTCTCCGCTGCCCGCGTGCCGCGCAACCTCTCGACGGCCCGTGGTATTAAAGACACCGCCTAAGGCTGCGCGTCGCGCCGCCCGCCGCGAGATCGACCAGGACGCCGCGCCGTGAGTAGAGAGTGAGCGACGAATTCCCGACTGACGACGCGTCGCACGCGTCCGCTCCAACGGCCGGCGTTGGGCAGACCGAGGAGTTCGTTCGTGAGCTGACGGGCGCACAGCTGGGCCTGTTCCGCTACATCTCGACACTGCTGGGCAATCCCAACGACGCCCAAGACGTGCTGCAAGCGACCAACATCGTGCTGTGGCGCAAGGCGGGCGACTTCCGGCCCGGGTCGAACTTCCGTGCGTGGAGCGAGCGGGTCGCTTACTTCCAGTCGCGGGCGTACCTGCGCGACCGCGGCCGCGACAAACACGTGTTCTCCGAGCCGCTGATGGAGACGCTGGCGGCTCGCAGTGTCGAGCCCGACGACGAGCGGCAGATCGCGCTTCGGCACTGCCTGACGCAGCTTCCGCAGAAGAGTCGCGCCCTGCTCCGCGAGCGGTACGGAGACGGGGCGCCGATCAAAGAGATCGCCGCGCGTAACAACCGGGGTGTGAGCGCCATCAAGGGCGCCCTGCTCCGCATTCGCCGAACGCTGCTCGGCTGCATTCAACGCAAATTGGCCGAAGCCCAGCACGCCTAGAACGCAACGCCTCGGGCGCCGGCCTCGCGCCCACGATCTACCAGCAACCGATGACATCCGCCCAGAAACTTGAACGCCTCATGTCGGACTCAGCCGACGAGGGATTTAGCGCCGAACGCGTGAGCGAGCTCGACGCTCTGCTGACGCGGCACCCAGAGCTGCTCGGCCAGTACGAGCAGTGGATGGCGCTGCTGGTCACGCTCGATTTTGAGTACTCGCTTAACGGCGAGGCGTTTGTTTCCCAGACCGCCGAATCGGCGGGCGCCTACGCAACCACGATTGAGAACGCAGGCGCGGCCCTCGGCCCTTCAGAAACGCGTGAGAAGCCCCGCTGGAAACCGGGCCGTGGGACATGGGTGCTCACGCTCGCCGCTTCGGTGGTCGGGGTAGCGGGCGCCTGGCTGCTTCAACCGAAGTCGCCGAGCGACGGCCCGGCCGCCACCATGACCGAGTCCGACCGTGGCGACGGCGGAATCAGCCCGCTGAGCGCCTCGTGGCCCCAGCTGCGCGTCGCGAGCCTCAGCCGCAGCGAGACCACCGGGCTCGGAGGGAGCAACGCCCCGTTGTGGCTCGATCGGTTCAACAGCTTCCCCGCGCGCGGCTACCTCGTGCCCGTGCCGCCCGGGCAGCAGATCGAGGCGCTCGTCGACGCGAGCGCTGAGGGCCCCAACGAGCTGCTCATTGTCGAGCTGGACTCGTTCGGTGATCCCCTGCGGCAAGCAACCGCGTTCAACAACGAGCCGACCGGCGAAGAGGCGAGCGAGACGCAACGCCGTCGGTTCGGTCGTATCGGCCGTTGGACGGACTACAACTCGGGCGTCGAGACACGCTACTACCTGTTCGCGGGCCTCCATCGGTTGATGCAGGACTCGGATCATGCCGTGCAACGCGTGAGCGACTTCGCCGTGCTCATCAACGAGGGCGGGATTGTCCACGTCGGCTGGGATGACTCCGGCGTGACGGCTTATCCCACGTGGCCCGAAGACGCCTCCCCGCCGAAAGACGACTACCTGGTCGACCGCGACTACGACGACGTGTGCGTTTCAATCCGCGTTTATGACCCCGCCACAGCGGCCTCGCCCGGCGTCCGTGCCCTGCCCGCCAGCGACGCCCTCGGGGCGATGCCGGAAGAAACCGAAGGCCCCTACGAGCTGGTGCTCGCGCCCCACGCGTCGCTGGTCATGCGTTTCGTGCACGGCAGCGAGTCCGACACCAAGGTAGCCGTGGCCGACGCCGAGACGGGGCAGATCGTTTGGCGTAGCGATAACACCGAGGTCTCTCGCAGCGCGAGGCTCCGGTTCAACACCGATCCGGGAGCGCGCGACAAGAACCGTGGCGCCCTCTATCTCGAGAACAACACTGATAACCCACGGGTTTATCGGATCGCGGCCTGCTACCGCCCGGACGACGCGTCCGCCAGCAATGACTGGGTCGCGTCGGCCCACCGTGCCCTGCTGAAGCAGCCGGGTTATCTGATACGGGGGTTCCAGGGGGGCGAAGCGGATACGTCGTGCCTCGACCTCTGGGTGACGGTGCACTGGCTCACGCCGTGACGGCCCGCACGCGCGGGTGCGTCCGGTTGGCGCCGGCCGCCCGAATTCTGGCTGAACTCGGTTGCTCGCCCACTACGGCGGGCTAGGGTTGCAGACCGCGACAACGGCTCCCCGGCAGATTGGGGGTAGGCCCGCGTCCGGTCCTCTCTGATTGGCTACCACTCGACCGGGTCTTTACCACGCAGCCTCTGGCGCTGCCACAAACCGACACCCCATGCCGGCGGAGCGTCGTGCGCGGGGTTGGCGACTCTGGTTTGTGAGACCTGTAGCCCCGCCCCTGGGCCCCGGCCCCGCGGCGGACCCCAAGGCTCAGCCCGAGTCGTACTACGCACCCTGAATAACCTCTTGGAGATCTCATCGTGCACGCCACCACGCAACGTCGTGCCAAGCACCGCCTCGGCGGCGCCAACACGCACTCGGCCCGCCTTGCCCACACGCGCAACCCGCGCATCCTATTCATCGACGACGACCCCGATCTTCAGGCGACGCTCGAGATGCGGCTGCGTCCGTACGCGGTCGAGGTGGAGCACGCGTACTTCGGCACCCAGGGCATCATAGAGGCGATCAAGTCTCGCCCCGACATGGTGCTGATGGACCTCGCCATGCCCAACGGCAGCGGCGAGTACGTCCTGGAAACGATGCGTCGCAACCGCGACACCGCCGCCATCCCCGTCGTGGTCTTCACCGGCATGCGCGACGCGAGCGTCCGCCGCCGGGTGATCTCGCTCGGGGCGGACGGCTACCTGCAGAAGCCCGCTTCGCTCGCCGAGCTGATCGACGCGATCGGCCGTCACATCCCGATCGCTCGCAAAGAGAGCGGCGGACCACACACGAGGGTCTCATGAACGAAGCCGAGGGCTGCCGCATCCTGCTGCTCGAAGACGATCCGTGCTACCGGAGCCTGTTCATCCACGCGCTTGCGCGGCAGGCGCCGGAGCACGAGGTCGACTTCGGGACGACGGTTGCCGAGGTCGTGGCGGCGCTGCAAGAGCGGCGTTACGACGCGGTGGTCTCGGACCTCAACGTGCCCGACTCGTCGGGCCTCGAGACGATCAGCCGCCTGCGAGAGTGCGCGCGGTCCACGCCAATCATCGCCCTCACCGGCGACGACAATCCGGAGCTCGAGCGGCAGATCTTCGCCGTCGGCGCCCAGGACTACCTCGTAAAGGGCTACGTCGGCAGCCGCGACATCAGCCGGGCGATCCATCACGCCGTCGAGCGCCAGCACTCGGTCAACGAGATCGAGTCACTGGCCAGCGATCTGGCCGAGAGTCACGCCCTGCTGAAGCGGCAGGCCGAGCTGCTGCAGAAGAAGAACGTCAAGCTCAAGCGGATGAACGAGCTCGCCGGCGAGTTCGTGGACAACGTGTCGCACGACCTCCGCACGCCCCTGACGGTCATCACGGACTACGTGGGCCTCATCCGCGAGGGCGTGGTCGGCGAGGTGAACGATCAGCAGGCAGAGATGCTCCGCAAGGTCGCGGTCCGCGCCGACGACCTCAACAACATGGTGGATGACCTGCTCGACGTCAGCAAGCTCGACGCGGGCATGCTCGGCTGCTGGCGCCGCACGCTGCAGCCGCATCAGCTCTTCGAGCACGTCCGCGGCCTCTTGCAGCAACGCGCCGAGGTTGTGGGTGTCGAGCTGAATATTGAGTGCCCCGACTCGCTTCCCGAGGTCTTCGGCGACGCGGAGAAGGCGACACGTACCCTGACGAACCTGGCGGTCAACGCCATCAAGTTCACGGGGCGTGGTGGCAGCGTGCTGCTGACCGCCGAGCCGGACGACGACGCATCGCAGGTGATCTTCGCGGTCCATGACAACGGCCCAGGGATCGCGCCCGAGAAGCTCGAACGGCTCTTCGGACGCTTCGAGCAAGAGAAGCCGGCCGTGGCGCCCAGCGGCAAGGGGTTCGGCCTGGGGCTGAGCATCGCCCGCAAGTTCGCACGCATGAACCTCGGCGACCTCCTCGCCACGAGCACGCCGGGCGAGGGGAGCACCTTCCAGTTCACCATGCCCTACGCCAAGCCAACCGAGGTCTTCTCGCGCTGGCTTAACGAGCGGCGGGACCCCAACGCGCCGATGCACCTGATCACGATCAACGTGCCGAGCGCGGCGGGCGCAGACGACTTCGACCAACTCCTCACCGCGGAGCTCCGGCAGGATGACCTGCTGATCCGCGTTCGCGACACGGTGTGGTCGCTCGTGCTCGAGGCGACACCCGACCAGTTCCGGCAGTGGCGCGAACGTCTCAACGCGCAGCACAACGCCGCCAGCCGAAATCGGCCCGCGGGCGTGTTGCCGACGTTCCGACTGCCCACCGTCACCGAGTGGGGCCGCAGGCACTCGACGGTCGCCCGCATCCAGGAGTTCCGGGAGCGCGCGGAGCCGCAGCGTGTCACGCCAAAGCCGCACTACGCGGCACGCACCCAACCAACCACGACGACGACAACCACGATGACACATGCCTGATTCAAAACACGTGCTGATCGTCGACGACGAGCCGGATATCCGCTTGGGCGTTGGCATGTGGCTCGAATCGGTCGGCTACGCGGTGAGCTTCGCCGAAACCGGCGAGCAAGGCCTCCACGCGGCTCAAGAACAGCGGCCCCACGCGATCCTGCTCGACATGCTCATGCCGGGTATCGACGGCATCGAGACGCTCCGCCGCTTACGCCTGGACGAAGCGACACGCGACATCCCCGTCGCGATGCTCTCGGCCAGCCTGCGGGACGAGCAGCGGGCGCTCGACGCGGGCGCCGCCTATTTCATCAAGAAGCCTCACCAAGGCCGCGCGCTCGTCGACGCCATCAGCGCAACAATCGATGGCGGGCCCCGCGCCTAGTACTTCTCGCCCGGCGCCCCTCGCCTGGCCACCCATTCGCTCATACGGTCTTTAGGCAAAACGACGCCCATGCTCGCCGACCAACGGATCCTCATCGTCGAAGACGACCCCCATCTGCGGGAGCTGCTCTCGCTGCGTTGCCGATCGCTCGGTGCAACCGTTCGCGTGGCAGGCGACGCCTTCGAGGCCGTGTCGATCGTCGAAGACGCGCGGCCGCACGTCGCGATCCTCGATGTCGGTCTGCCCAAAGGCAACGGGCTCGCGCTCGCCGAGATGATCGCCCAGAACCCCGACCTCGGCGACGTCCCGACCATCGTCCTCACGGCTAAGGCTTCTCCCGAAACCGTGCGTCGGTGCCACGAGCTGCGCGCCTACTACGTGCCCAAGGGAGCCGACCTGTGGGGCCGCGTCGAACCCCTTCTCCGCGAGCTTCTAGGCGACCAAAAAAGCTCCGGTCCGGCGAACCATCGGCCACGCCCCATGGCGAATCCCACGCGGCGGCGTTACGCGACGGCGTGTGCCGCGACGTCGGCCTGAATGTCCGGCTGGCGGTATGTCGCGGAGGCGTCGCAGGTCGGCCCCCGTCTGGTGGCGACCCGAACTATCCGAGGCGAGTCGGATCCGCGAAGCTTACCGCAGGCCAAGATCGGCCCCCGACCGTCGAAACGCCGGTAAGCCATGATGAACCAAGCCCCCGCCAAGTCGCGCGTCGCCGAGCCGCTGCTGCCGGCCGCCTGGAAGATCCCCCAAGAGTTCCGCGATCGGCTGGGCGACGATGTCGGCAGGCAGCGGAAGATGGAGGCCGACGGGCATCTGCTGCTGGTTCTGCACTCGCCCCCAAAACCGACCGAAGACGTGCGTCACGGTCGGCTGTTCTGGCGCGACGCCGACGGCCGCTGGAAGCCCCAGCCGCTGAAGCACGACGACCACGCCGTTGGCGAGCTGCTGGCCGAGTACGAGAGTCGGGCCGACGAGCTCGACAACGCCCACGACGACGCGAGCTGTGCGGACGACGCCTTCGCATTGCTGTCCGCGCTCAACCCGCTCGTCCGCACCGCTCACAACCTGTACGAGGTGCTGCAAGACGCGCGGAAGGCGGTCAAGGCGGATCGCAAGCTGATCCTGCTACGCGACCGGGCGTACGCGGTGACGCGTCGCCTCGAACTGATGCAGCAAGACGCACGGAACACGCTCGACTTCGTCGTCGCACGCCGTTCCGAACAGCAAGCCGACGCAGCGGCCCACCAGTCGCAAGCGGCCCACCGGCTGAACGTGCTGGCCGCGTTGTTCTTCCCGCTCGCGACGCTCACGGCGATCTTCGGTATGGACCTGGGCCACGGGCTTGAGGCGATCGATACGGCCCACGCGCCGCTGCCGATGCTCGCGGTGCTCGGCGGCGGGCTGGTACTCGGCGCCAGCCTCGCGGCGTTCGTGACACGCAAGTAACGGACGCACGCGCTAGGCAAACGGGGCGAAGGGGGTACGATCGGCGCATACGTTCGCTTCCGATTCCGCCGCTACCCCGAGGCGCCTCGATGAACCGGCTCACGCTTTCGACGTTGGCTTTCTGCGCCGTGTCCCTCACCGCTAACGCCGGCGACTGGCCGCAGTTCCGCGGCCCCAGCAGCAACGGCGTGAGCACGTCGAGCGGCCTGCCGGCGACGTGGGACGAGAGCACCAACGTCGCCTGGGCGGTGGACGTGCCAGGCGGCGGCTGGTCGATGCCGATCATCACGGGCGGCAAAGTAATCATCACCACGGCCGTCCCCGAGGAGCAGGCCGACGCGCAATCCGTCCACCGGTTCGAGGTCCGTTGCTACGACCTCGCGAGCGGCGATCTGCTGTGGAGCCGAGTCGCTGCGGAGCAGGTCCCCGCCGTGCCGCGGCATCGCACCAACACCTACGCGAGTGAGACGCCGCTGACCGACGGCGAGCGGGTGTTCGCCTCCTTCGGCATGAACGGCGTGTACGCCTACACGCTCGACGGGGAGCCGCTCTGGTCGAAGGACCTGGGTGTGTACCCGATGGCCAACGACTGGGGCGCCGCGAGCAGCCTTGCATACGATGAGGGCCTGCTGTTCGTGCAGCTCGACAACGAGCAGGAATCGCACTGCGTGGCGCTCGACGCCGCGACGGGCGAGCAGCGTTGGCGTGTCGAACGGCCGGACGAGGTATCGACCTGGAGCACGCCCATCGTGTGGCGCACCTCGCTACTCACGGAGCTGGTGCTCGGCGGGGCGACGGTGCGTTCGTACGATCCGAAAACGGGCGACGAACTCTGGTCGATGCCGATCGGCGGACGCAGCTCCGCGTCGCCCGCGACGATCGGCGACACCCTGATCGTCGGCAGCGAAAACCGTGTCCGCCGCGGCGGCACGCCGGGCGGCCTCTTCGCGGTGAAGGCGGGCGCTTCCGGCAGAATCGATATCGGATCGGACGCCGCCGCGGACCGCGGCTTGCTCTGGGCCAACCCACGCGGGGCGATCGGCATGGCCTCGCCTCTGGTAGTCGGAGACAAGATCTACATCCTCCCACGTCGCAGCGCGATCGTTCGCGTCCACGATCTCGCCACGGGCGAGCAGGTCCACCGCAGCCGGCTCGCCGGCGGGACCACTTTCTGGTCGTCGCCTTGGACCGATGGCGAGCGAGTCTACCTGCTGGACGACGCCGGAACGACGTTCGTGCTGGATCCCGCCAAGGGCTACGAGCCGATCGAAACCAACCGCCTGCCCGGCCAGTTCTGGAGCACGCCCGCCCTGGCGGACGGCTCACTGGTCGTCCGCAGCGCTACGCGGCTGTTCTGCGTCCGCAGCACAACGGGAGGATAAGCCCGCCAAACAAGGCGAGGCTCGTCGGCTCGGGGATCGCAGAGGTGTACTCGATCGTGACGTCGAACCGTCCGCCTGAGATGAACCCAGGACGAACCACCGAGACGACGATCTGCCCATCAATCGCGTACCCCGCGAGGTCCGCCAAGGGGATCGTCACCGGATCGACCGGCTGATTGGCGCCGTCGAGGAAGTTCACCGGCAGAACCCAGCCAAGGGGCTGGCCGGCGCTGTTGAACGTGTCGCCATCAACGGTTAGCTGCTCGAGACGCTTGTTGTTGTTCGCCAGCTCGCCGCCCGTGGCGACGAGCGATAGCGTAGCGTCGGTTGCGGGCTCGGGCGCGCCCGTGAACGTGAGCACGACCGGCGTCGAGTCGGGGAAGCCGACGGCGCCCGACTGCGTCTGGCTGTAGATAGTTGAAGCGGAGGCTGGCCCCGAGAGCGTCGCCACGAGAAGGACGAGTCCGATTGGCTGTGCGTTCATGAGGCCCTGCTGGTGGATAGTCGGTGCTTGTCGATCCGGCGTCGGTGCGGATTTCCGTGGGCGCAGCGTATCAGCGGCGGCGATCGCGTGTCAAAGAAAAAATCTATAGGTGCGGCAAGGCGTCCCAAATCCTTCCCTCGGCTCTACACTGTGTGGGCACATTTGCGGCGGCCTTTTGATCCGCCGCGGAGCACAGAACCGAGGCACACGATGAGCAACGATCGTCTTTCGGCTCCGCCGAGTTTCGTCCCCCGAAACCGGACAGGCTTCACGCTTGTCGAGCTGCTGGTCGTGATCGCGATCATCGGCATCCTCGTAGCGTTGCTTCTGCCGGCGGTGCAGGCGGCTCGCGAGGCGGCCCGCCGGAACCAGTGCAAGAACCAGCTGAAGCAGATGGGGCTAGCGGTGATGAACTACCACGACCTGCGGGGCGCCTTCCCCGCCGGTCGGACGGGCATGAATCAGTCCGCGGTCTCGTGGGCGTTCACCATCCTGCCGCAGATGGAGGAGCAGGCCGTTCACGACGCGTTCGACGACACGCTACGCGTAGACGACCCGCTGAACGCCGGCGCGATGCGGACGCCGATCGAGGTGTACGCCTGCCCGAGCCGCCGCACCGCGGCCGCTGACCGCGACTTCGACAACAACGACGCGCCCCCGGCGCCCGAGGCCCGCGGCGTCGCCGTGCTGGGCGACTACGCGGGCAACGCCGGCTTCGAGGAAGACATGGGCATGGAAGCGAGCGACTTCGTCGATGAGAACCCGACCGGCAACGTCTTCCAGGCCCGTAACGAGCTCGACCTCACGCTCGCGGGGCCGATCTTCAGCAACTCGCGGGTCACGTCGCAGCAGGTGACCGACGGGTTGTCGAAGACGTTCGTCATCGGCGAGAAGCACATCCCGCCCGGCCGGCAAGAGTGGATCGACGACGAGCAGCTACACTATCGGCAGGGCGACACCTGCTTCCTGGCGGGCGACCACATCGAGTCCATCATGCGGGGCTCGGAGGACGGCATCTCGCCGCCGACCGACAACGGCAACCGTTCGTTCCACAACTTCGGCAGCGCCCACCCGTCGGTGACGATGTTCGTGTTCCTCGACGGGCACGTTGAGGCGTTCAGCGACGGCCAGGACGCGACCGTTACGGGGCTCAACCCCAACGGCGCCGAGGACATCAACGTGGACGAAGAGTGGCGGCTGCTCGGGGCGCTGAGCACCGTGGCCGGCGGTGAGATCGTCAGCCCCTAGTCCGCCGCTCCCTACGCCGGACACCGCCAAGCCAAGCAAAACGGGGTCGTGCGTCACCGCACGACCCCGTTTGCGTTGCCAGCAGCCCCGGCGATCAGCCGGAGGCCAGATCGTTGTCGGCGGCCTACGACCGCCGGCGAGCGGCGAGCACCGTGCTGCCGACAAGCAGCATGCCGACGGTGTGCGGCTCGGGGATCGTGGTCACCTGCATCAGGTTGACGTAGTAGAACTCCAGCCCGTTCGAGTTGTTCGGGCCCGCCTCGACCTCGACAAGGATCTCGTTGTTGCCGTCCGGCACGATGCCGGCCAGGACGAGAACCTCCGAGTCGTTGTTGGCCGCTTCGAGCAAGCCGCCGGCCGAGTTGGCGCCGATGACCGTGTACGCGGTCTCACGCAGGTCGCCCACGCCATTGCGGGCGGAGAAGAACGTGAAGTCGTAAGCAAGGCTCTGGTCCAAGCCGGTGAGCTTGAACGCGGCCGTCGACGCGTCGGGGCCGCCGGCGAACGGGCCGGTGTGGCCAAAGAAGTAGTCGTCCGTCGCGCTCACCGGGTAGACCCCGGCGTCGCCCGACGGGCTCTCGGAGCCGAGTTGCGAGGGCTGGCCGTTGATAAAGAACTGGTCGGTCACCTCGAGCGTGACGCCCGGCACGACCGCGCCGGTGCTGTCGACCACGGGCGAGACGATCGGCGGGGGATTGGGGCTCGGGTAGGTGACGTTGTTCCAGCCGACGTCGGGCGTCGTCTGGCCCAAGTTGCCGAAGTCAAACAGCAGCGTGGTCGCGTGGACCGGCGCCGCGGCGAGGGCGAGCGTCGCAACGCCCGCCGCCAGAGAACCTAGGTGCTTCTTCATTGGAACAGGGCTCCTGATGCCACAAGATGGGGGACCTCGGGCGTTTCGCTCGAACGGCCCGGTGATGAGACGCAGCCCCGCGCTAGCGGGATGCCGCGGCCTTGAGACTATCAGGCGGGGCGCCGACTGCAAGCGCTTTCGGCCCACGATTCGCCGAGAAAATCGCGGTCTGCGGAGCGTTCGCTGCGGACCGCACGTCTTCCTGGGTAGCGGATCGCCCCGCGCGACGCGGCCCATCGCTCTGGCGGGTCGTCCGTTGGGCTGCTATCCGCCGCGAAGAATCCCCGCGCATTGCGTGCCCAGTGCCCGCGCGGCCACCCCACGACCACCGGCCGCTCAGAACAAATCTCGGAGACATTCGGAATGCGAAGTCGATCCTTGCTGTTGCTGGTCGCGACGCTCCTCGTGGCGTCCGGCGGCTGCGCGACGGTCGTTAGCAGCCCCAACGCCAAGGTCGCGCTCCGCAGCGAGCCGGCCGGCGCCCGGGTGACGGTCCGCAACGACGCGGGCGACGTCGTCGCTCAATCGGTTACGCCCGCCGAGGTGTCGCTCAAGCGGTCCGGCAAGTGGGCCCGCCCGGCGAAGTACGTCGCGACCTTCGAAACGCCCGGCCACACGCCGACCGCCGCCCCGATCCGCATGAAGCCCAACCCGTGGCTGCTGGGCAACATCATCGCGGGCGGCCCGCTCGGCCTGGCGGTCGACGCCGCAACCGGCGCGATGTACCGCCCCCAGCACGCGGAGATCGCCCCGGTGCTAGCCCGGGCGGGGATGCCGAGCGGAGCGGCCGCCGTGCGGGTCGCGAATGTGACCGAGGCGAAGACGGTTCGCTAGCGCCCTGGCTAGACGAAAGGCCTACGTCCTTCGCCTTGTTCTTGCACCGCTTCGCGAACGTCGCGGATGCAACCATGACCGTTCATCACAGCCACCGAGAGAGTGGCGTCGGTAGCCAAACCATGGCGCTGCAAGAAAGACCACTGGCGGTATGCCAATTGCGAGTGCACAGAACAACAGCTGCGATCCGTCATCTCGAAAAAACTCTCTCGATCTAACGACGCACGCCGCTACCCATAAACCAATACCACCAAATGCCAGCAGGCATGCCGCGTTACTCAGAGCGTTGGGCTCTGCGAAGGCTTTCGGGTTGCCGGCCGCAGCAAAAACAACCGCGACGCTAATAACGAGGCTGAATACGCCAACGGCCCCCAGACACAGCTTTGTACTCAGCAGCATGAGACAAATGCTCCACGGATCTCGGATTCCATTCCAACCCTAGCAGCTACCGCGCCTAAGCAGCAAGCGAGATGCTGTACGGCCGTGGATCACACGGGGTGACAGCCCTTCGCCAGTGGAACTCGCGGCGGCGCGTAGGCATGGCCCTGTTACAGATCCACCTTCACCGCCAGCTCCTTCAGCTGCTTCGCGTCGACCGCGCCGGGGGCCTCGGTCATCAGGTCGGTCGCCTTCTGCGTCTTCGGGAACGCGATCACGTCGCGGATGTTGTCGTACCCGCCGAACAGCATCACCCAGCGGTCGATGCCCATCGCCACACCGCCGTGCGGCGGGGCGCCGTAGGCCAGGGCGTCGAGCAAGAAGCCGAAGCGGTCCTTGGCCGTCTCCTCGTCGATCCCCAGCAGCGAGAAGACCTGCGACTGGACCTCCGGGTCGTGGATCCGGATCGTGCCGCCGCCCGCCTCGCTGCCGTTGATCACAAGGTCGTACGCCTTCGCCCGGCACTTGCCCGGGTCGGTGGCGAGGTTCTCGAGGTGCTCGTCGAGCGGCGCGGTGAACGGGTGGTGCATGGCGCTCCACGCGCCCTCGGCCTGCGGGTTGTCCGCGTCCTCGGTCCGCTCGAACATCGGGAACTCGACGACCCACGAGAAGTGCATCGCCTTCTCGTCGTAAAGCTTCATCTCGGCGCCGATCTTGGTCCTCAAGGCGTGCAGCACCTTGCACGTGCCGAGCCACTTGTCGGCGGAGAACAGCACGAGGTCGCCCACCTTGGCGCCGAGCCGCTCGGCCATTTCGGCGCGGAGCTCTTCGGGGAAGAACTTGGCGATGTTGCTGTTGAGCGTCGGTGTCCCTTCGACGTCTTCCACGCGGAACCAAGCGAGCCCCTTGGCGCCGTAGCCTTTGACAAACTCCGTGAGCCCGTCGATGCCGCGGCGGCTGTAGTGCTCGCTGCCGCCCGGCACGCACAACGCACGGACGTGGCCGCCCGCCTCGACGACGTTCTTGAACACGCCGAAGTCGCTCTTGGGCGCCAAGTCGGTGAGGTCGACGATCTCTAGAGCGAATCGGAGATCCGGTGCGTCGTGCCCGAAGCGCGTCATCGCCTCGTCGTACGTCATGCGGGGCAGCGGTAGCTCGACGTCGAGGTCGAGCACGTCCTTGGCGAGCTTCTTCACCAAGCCGTCGATCACGAGCATCACGTCGTCGTCGTCGACGAACGCCATCTCGAGGTCGAGCTGGGTGAACTCCGGCTGCCGGTCGGCACGGAGGTCCTCGTCGCGGAAGCAGCGGGCGACCTGCACGTAGCGGTCATAGCCCGCCATCATCAGGATCTGCTTGTACAGCTGCGGCGACTGTGGCAGGGCGTAGAAGTTGCCGTGATGCACCCGCGACGGCACCAGGTAGTCGCGGGCGCCCTCCGGCGTGCTGCGGCCGAGGATCGGCGTCTCAACGTCGATGAATCCTTCGTCAGCGAAGTAGTCTCGCATGCCTTTCACGACCTTGTCGCGCAGCATCATGGCCCGCTGCATGGCGGGGCGACGCAGGTCGAGGTACCGGTGCTTGAGCCGCAGGTCCTCGCCGGGCAGCTCGGCCACACTCTCGCTGGGCGACACCGGCGGCGTGAGCGACTTGTTGAGCAGCTTGAGCTCCGTGACGCGGAGCTCGATGTCGCCCGACGCGTGCTTCGGGTTGGCCATCCCCTCCGGCCGCGGCTCGACGTTGCCGGTCACCTGAATGACGTACTCCGCCCGCAGGTCCTTCGACGCGTCGATAATCGCCTGCGTGGAATCTGGCGGGTTGAACACCACCTGGGTGATGCCGTAACGGTCGCGAAGGTCGACGAACAGGCCGCCGCCGTGGTCGCGGTAGCTATCGACCCAGCCGCAGAGGGTGGCCTGGGAGCCGGCGTCGGTTTTTCGCAGGTCGCCGCAAGTGTGGGTACGCAGCATTCGAATGCGGAGGTCGGAAGGCGGAAGGCGGAATCCGTGGGAGGACACCGCACCCGTTGGGAGATGACGGAACTGAAGGCAGAGATTGTATTTGCGGCGACGGACGCACGGAAGGTTCCGCCGCCCGCTTCATTCGGCCTTCCGCCTTCCGCCTTCCACCTTCGTGTGGAGCCAGTCGCCCAGGCGGCGCATGCCTTCTTCGGTGGAGATCCGCGGCCGGTAGCCGAAGTCCTCGGCGGCCGCCTGCTTGTCGAACCAGTGGTCGGTCGCCAGCGAACGGGCGACGAACCGGGTCATCCGCGGCTCGTTCTTGAAGTCGCGGGTCGCCCAGTGCTTGAACTCCAGCAGGGCGCCGGCGTAGTACGCGGCCCGGGCCGAGACGCTTTTCTCGACCGGCGGCAGGTCCACGAGAGCGAGGATCTCGTCGATCCACTCCCAGCAGACGACCGGCTCGTCTTGGGCGAGGAAGTACGCCTTGCCGGCGTTCTTCGGCTCGGCCGCGGCGAGCTCGTCGGCCGCCAGAAGATGGGCCGCGGCCGCGTTCTCGACGTAGACCATATCGACACGGTTCGCGCCGTCGCCCACGCGGCGGAGCTTGCCGCTTCCGGCCCGCTCGATCAGTCGGGCCGTCAGGTGATGGTCGCGCGGGCCCCACACCAGGTGCGGGCGGAGCGACGTCGTGCGGAGACGCCGCGGTTCGTCCGGTGGGGCGCCCTCGACGCTCTGCTCGGTGCGTCCCTCGACAGGGGCGCCGTCCTGCGTCAACACGAACTGCTCGGCGACCGCCTTCGAGTGTGGGTAGTGGGCGAGCCAACGCGTGGGGTACGGCGCCGTGGCGTCGACGCCCCGTTGGTCGCAGTCCCAGCGGGCCGCATCGAACGTGACGCTCGGGCTGCTGGTGAACACCAGCCGGGTGACGCCCTGTTGTTGGCAGGCGCCCAGCACGTTGAGCGTGCCTTGGACGTTCGCCTGGAAGTACTCGAACCAGTGCCCCCAGACACCCACCTTGCCGCCGACGTGGAACACGCAGTCGACGCCCTCGCAAGCGGCGACCACCGCGTCGCGATCGGCCAGGTCGCCGCGGACCATCTCGACGCCCGCCGCCGCAAGCTCCGGGTACTCACCGCGTGCGAACCCGCGCACGGCGTCGCCCCGTGCGAGCAGTTGCTCGCAAACGTAACGGCCAAGAAAGCCGCCGGCGCCGGTGACGAGGGCACGCACTTACGAATGCGGATTGGGGAAGGCGGAATGCGGGATCATGGTCGGCGAGGCTTCGCGAGTTGCTTCGCCGCCCAGAGGGCGAGTTCCTCGCGGCGGATCTTTGAGTTGTGGCGGATGTCGGTCGGCAGAGTCTCGCGGTAGAGGAAACTCATGGTGTCGGTGATATCGCTCAAACGGTCGGCGTGCACGTCGGCAAGTTCGACCGAGAGCGGGCGCCGGTGCTCAGGTTTGTCCGGGTAGCCGCGCCGGGCTACGAGATGGTCTGCCGGCATTCCGGTCCAGACCAGCACGCGATGCGGCTTTGTATCATCACCGGTCGCGACCAACGCTGCGGATTCGACCCCTGTCACCTGACGGAACATCGCTTCAACACACTCCGTGTAGAGCGTCCCGTCTTCCGTAACGACCCGCTGCGACTTGCGGCCGCAGTACCAGAAGCGTTCTTGCTCGTCGAAGTAGCCGACGTCCCCGATGCGGTGCCAGATCGTGTCGCCATCGGTGATTTTGGAGGCCGCGTTGTGGCCAGAATGCGGATCGTCTTCGCCGGCTTGCGCCGACGGCTCGCTGAGGTACTGCTTCGAGACTTGCGGGCCGCGGACGATGAGCTCGCCGATCTCACCTGCGGGGAGTTCTTGGGTGTCGTCGATCGTGTGAAGTGGTTCGTCGCTGATGCGGATCACGCGCCAGTCGATCGTGTCGAACTTGCGGCCGACGCACACGCCGGCGCCCTCGTCGGTCTTCGCCGCGGTCTCGTCGAGGATCTCACGCGCCTCGATCGTCGCCACGGGGAGCGACTCGGTCGCGCCGTACGGCGTGTGCATTTCCGCTCCCGGGTGGACGCACGCCAGCGTCCGCCGCAGCACCTTCGCCGGCACCGGGGCGCCGCACGAGAACACTTTCTTGAGCGTGGGGATCGACTCGCCCGTCTCTTCGCAATGCCGGCTCAGCCGGTCCCAAACGGCCGGTGACGCGAACGCCTGCGTCACTTGCCACTGGTTCGCCGCAGCGAGCACTTTCTTGGGGTCGCACGACGCGGGCCGGCTGAAGTCCATGTCCGGCAGCACCGTCGTGATGCCACACGCGACATTGAACAGGCCGAACAGCGGGAAGCACGCCAAGTCGACAGCGCCCGGCCGTAGGTCGTAGTGCCGTTGGATTTCGTCGCATTGCGTGACGAACGTCTGGTGCGTGTACAGCACCCCCTTCGGCGGGCCCGTGCTGCCGGAGGTGAAGCAGATCGCTGCCGGCTCGTCGGCTTGGGTCGCGGGGAGCGTGGCGCTCGACGCTTCGCCGAGCTCCCGCACCGACGCGAGGGTCTCGCCGCCCCAGAACCAGCGACGGCCAACCGTGACGTTCAGCTTCGCCCGCGGGAAGTGCTTCCGCTTGAGCACGCGCATCGCGTGGCCGAGCGGGATCGCGACGAACCCGTCCGGCTCGGTGGACGCCAGACATCGCACGATGTTCTTACGGCCCAGCCCCGCGTCGACGAGCACCATCGTCGCCCCGGTGCGCAAGAGAGCGAACACGAGCGTCACGAACTCAACGCCCGGCTTCACCAGCAGGGCGATCCTTTTTCCGGGTCCGACGCCCATCGCCGTCAGGCCACGGGCGAGCACGTCGGCCTGTTCGTTGAGATCGCCAAACGCAATGCCCGCGAACGGCTGCCCCCACTCGGGCTCGAAGGCCACGAGTCGCTCTGAGGACGACGCGGTGCGGAGCACGCGGGGATCGTGGTAACGAGGGTGCGGTTCTCCCGGCCGGCGCCGCTTGGTGTACGCGATGACCGCGGGCACGTCGGGCCGCTCGGCCGCGGCGACGGCGAGACGATCGGCGACGTTCACACGCCCGCCGCCGGAACGAGAATCGGGGACAACCTTCATGCGGCGATTGTCCTCGATCGGCGGGAGTCTCGCAGGGGGCGTGTCTCAGCGACGCGCCTCGCGGAGCATGCCCATCGCGACCCGCTTCTCATTCGTCCCCGGCTGGACCGTGAACTTGACGTCGTCCCACGTCGGCTTCCGGGGCGGGAAGCCGCTCATGCGGTAATCGTTCGACACGCCGATCTCTTCCTTCGGCATGCCCATCATGTTGCGGTCGATCTTGCGGTTTGCGTTCTCGTCGTGGAACACCATGAGAGCGTACTCGCCCGGCTGAAGACCGGTGAAACGCACCGCGGCGGCGCCCGCCTCGATCGGCCGATCGGCGACCGCGGCGTGCTGCTTCCAGGCCGGGTTCTCGCCCGACCTGTCGTCCATCATCTGACTCCACGCGGTCTCGGCGTTGAGCAGGATGATGGTCGCCTGGCCTTCGGTCGATTCGAACGCGGTGGCGCGAACGACGAGATCGGCCCCCTCCGGAGACTGGGCGAGAGCAGCGGTGGTAAGCGCGGCGAGCAGCGCCGCGAACAGCGTGTTTGTCTTCGTCATGATGGGGACTCCGTTTTGTTGTGGGGGGGCGGACCGTGGCAAGACGACGGGGACGCGGGCGCGCCGGCGGTATTGTGTACGGCGGGCGCCGAGTCTCGGCCACGCCAGAAATGCGGAGGATGGAACGCAAGGCAATAGCGTGACGCGTTCCGCCAACCCCGGCCCGCGCATAGAAGAGCCGGCGTGGGTACGAGACCGACGCCGGCTCTATTCCTATCGCTGCTAGGGCCGCTAGCTACGCTCGCGGCTCGGGGCCGGCGTCGACCACCGCGGCGCCGTTCTCCTCGGGCGATCGCTTCTCTTCGGCCTTCGTCTCGACACCGGCGAGCTTCGCGAGGCTCTCGGGGATGTCCACGCCACCGATGTCGCGGAGCACCTGCATCATCGGCGGCAGCGTGCCGGTCATGCCCTGCAGGAAGTCGGCCGTGTTGCTGCGGCCGTCCTTGCCGCTGCCGTTTTCCCAGACGACGACCTTGTCGAACTTGATGTTGCTGATCGCCTTGGCCGACGACTCGGCCAGGTTGTCCAGGTGCTCGAGCATCATCAGTTGGAACGCCTCGCGGGCGCCGCCGCAGGCGCCGACGATCTGCTTCAGGCCGTCACCCTTCTTGGCGAGGATCTCGTACTGGCCGCGGGCCTCGGCCTCGAGCTTGGCGTAGATGGCCGCCGCCTCGCCCTCGGCCTCAAGGCGCCGCTTCTCGGCTTCTGCCTCGGCGTCGACCACGACGCGGGCCTTCTCGGCCTTCGCCACCGCCTCGAGCTCGGCCCGCTTCTCGGCCTCGACGCGCTCCGCTTCGGCGAGCGCGGCCTTGGCCATCGCCCGGTTCTGGATCTCGATGACCGCGGCCTCGGCCTCGCGTTTGCGGGCTTCGCCCCGCTCGTACGCCTCGGCCCGTTGCACCTGCAGCTCGGCCTGCGACTGCGCGACCCGCGCCTCGGCGATGTTCTCGCCATCGACCGCCGTGGCGTTCGCCTCGGCGACGGCGACACGCTTCTCGCGGTCGGCTTCTTGCACCTGCACCTCGCGCTGGAACTCGGCAGTCCGCTCGCCAACGGTCTGTTCCTTCAGCAGCTCCGCGATGCGGACCGCCTGCTCACGCTGGGCTTCTCGTGTGCCGATCTCGCGGAGCTTGGTGGCGTTGGCGACCTCCACCTCTTGCTCACGCTCGGCGTCCGCCACGCGGATGGCGCCCTTCCGCTGCTCGTCGGCCACGTCGCCGCGAGCCTGCTGGATCGCCTCGCTCGCCGCCTTCTGGCCGATCGCGTCGATGTAGCCCGACTCGTCGGTGATGTCCGTGATGTTCACGTTGATCAGCACGAGGCCAATCTTCTTGAGCTCCGGCTCGACCGAGTTCTGCACGTGGTTAAGGAACGTGTCGCGGTCGCGGTTGATGTCTTCGATCCGCATCGAGGCGATCACCTGCCGCAACTGACCGAAGATGATCTCTTCGGCCTGCTTGCGGATCTCGTCGGTGGAGAGCTCCAGCAGACGGACCGAGGCGTTCTGCATCCACTCGGGCTCGGTGCCGATGGCCACGGTGAACACGCTGGGCACGTTCACGCGGATGTTCTCGATCGACAACGCCCCGCGGAGCGGGATCTCGATCTGGATTGGGTCGAGGCTCAGGTAGCGGAAGCCCTGCAGGAAGGGGATCACGTACGCGGCGCCGCCGTGGACCGTCTTGGCCGTCTTGCCGCTGCCGACGCCCCAGCCGAACTTCACCAGCACCTGGTTGCTGCTGCAACGCTTGAGGGTGGACTTGATGAACAGCGGCACGCCGATGAACAAGAACGCCAGCAGCACACCGCCGGCGACCAGCATCATCAACGTGGTCAGGTTGCCGCCGTCGGCCTGCGCGAGCAGCGACGCCGCGAGGCTCGTCGAGATGGGGTCGATCGCCATGGTCGCTTCTCCGAGAGGGGCTTTGTTTCGTTGTTTGGATCTAGCTGGTGCTTGCCGGGGCGACGCGGAGCGTGTCGCTCGACACGACCTCGGTCACGACGACCTGCTCGCCGGTCGCCAGCCGCGAGGCGGCGCTCGTGAGCGCTTGGTATTCCATCGTGCGTCCCTGCATCTTCAGCGTGACCTTGCCGGCCGCGTCGCCCGGGCCGATGGGCACGTACACCTGCGCGGGCAGCCCGACGGCGTTCTGGATGTTGGCGTTGCCCGACGCTTCGAGCCGGAACACCTGCTTGAACAGCCAGTACACGAAGTACAGCGCGGCGTAGCCGGCGAGGCCCGCGAAGGCGAGCGACGCCCCGGCCGACTGGCCGGCTGACATCGCGCTCCAGCCGACGATGCCGAACAGCGTGGCCGCCGCCGACACGGTCCGCAGCGAAATCATCTCCAGCAGCCACAGGCCGGACGACTCGTTGCCGCCGTCGGCGTCCGCGTCGGAGAAGTCGAAGCCGGTGTCCCCGCCTTCGGCGAACGTGTCGTCCATGCCGAGCAGCATCATGCCGAGCTGGATCGCCAGCACGACACCGCCGCCGATGGCTGAGTACAGGTAGATAGTGGGGAGGTCGGGCATCGGTCTTGCCTGAAAGGCGTGGGGCGCCGGGCTCGCGGCGAGGCGGAGCGCGGCACGATGAAACATGGCCCCGGCGGGGCGTTGGTGCGGGTTATTCGCCGCCGGACGAGTAATCTTGGCCGGTCCGCGCGCGACGCTTGTGCGGTTTGTAACGGCCGAGCGCCGCGTATCTTGCCGCTTAGCGGTCGCGGCGGTCAAAGAGAAAACGAGGAATCGGCGCGTAGACGCGCGGCCGGAGGGCTGGCTACGCTCGCCCCTTTGACAAGCACCCCCACGTTGTTGACGAGTTCGTGCCCTCTGGACGCCCGCCGAAGAAACGTCGCCCCGGCCGCGGCCGCAAGCCCGCTGGGGCCGGCCCCAGCGGCTGGCGCGTCGCGCAACGCGACGAGCGTGGCTGGGCCTTCGTCGCGCCCATGTCCGTGACCGATCGGGCCGACGACATCGACGAGGTGCGACAGATGATCGACGGCGGCGAGCCGGAAATCGCCGCGGACGAGCTCCGCTGGCTTTTGGCCGAGTGTCCCGACCACATGGCCGCCCACGCCCTGCTGGGCGAGCTGGCGGCGGCTGAGAACGACCTGCAGCTAGCGCGGGCGCACTTCGGTTACGCGTTCCAGATCGGCGACAAGACACTCAACGCCACGCGTTGCCCCGGCCCGATGCCGGGCGCCGACCCCCGCAACGCGGCCTGGCACGACGCGGCGCTCGGCCTGGCGTGGGCTCTCGAAGAGCAGGGCGACGCGAAGATGGCCGACGACGTCTGCGCCAAGGCGATCAAAATGGACCCGGCCGACCCGGCCGGCATCCGCGCGATGCTCGACGAGCTTCGCAGCGGCGGCCTGCCGATGGCCACGCTCGGCTGACTCGCCTGATGGTTCGAAAGCCTGACAGGATCGACAGGATCAGCAGGATAAGGCGGCGGCGTCACACTGTTCATCCTGTCATCCTGTCGATCCTGTCAGGGAAGCTGAATGTCTTTGAGCTCGTACTCGACCCGCAGCGAGACGATGCTCACCGGCGAGCGGTAGACCCACGCCAAGCGACGCGGGTCCGCTTCGGCCCCTTCGATGGCGTCGGCTGCGCTGGCTTCCATGTCGCGGAGGTCGAACAGGTAGACGAGGCCCACCTCGTTGGCGGTCTGCAGCACCGTTTCGAACCCGGCGTGCTCGATCCGGGCGCCGTCGGCGTCGGTCAGGTACGACAGGTTCTGGAACACCCAGCCGCGGTGCGAGGCGAACGCGTCGCCCGCGTTGGCCATGGTCAGACGCATGTGCAGCTCCCAGATAGGGCCGCTCTTCGTGAACCGCTCCAGCGACACCGTGGCGTCGCCCTGCTGCTGACCCCGCGGCCGCGATTCGGCGCCGATCGCCTCGAAGCGAAAATCGGTCTGCCGACCGGGAATGACGGTCTCCAGGCGTCCGTTGATCGTGGTGATCTGCTCGGTCGCACGCTCGGGCAGAACGAACGACAGCGTCATCTCGACGCCCTGCGTGCCGGGCGTCACCTCGACGTCGATCGATTGCTCGGGCCGCAGCACCGAGAGCGTCGCCCCGCCGTCGACCTTCGCGGTTAAGTCGCTCATCGGCTGCGAAACGGCGATCGGCTGCAGGCGTGGCTCCCACGCCACCTCGACCTCGACGTCGAGCGACGCCTCGCCGGTCGTGCGCAGCCCACGGGTCGACACCACCCGCAACGGCTCGATGCGGTAGGGCCCGGCGTACGCGGCGCCGCCGAACCGTGGCCGCACCCCCGGCTCACGCGCGACGAGCGACAGCTCGTAGTCGCCACCGTAGGCGTATACGCCCAGGTTGGCCGCATCGAGCAGCCGATCGATCGCCGGCCAGAACGGCTCGTCCTGCAGTTCGATCGACACCTTCTGAGATGCGTCGGCGTTGCCGAACTGGCTCCGGCTATCGCTCAGCTGGTTGCCGGTCTGCTCGCCGATTTGCTTGAGCACTTCGGTGAGCGGCGTGTCCTTCACGGTGAGCGTGACGCGGGTCGCTTCCGCTGCGCGCTCGGCGAGCGTCTTCTCGATCCGCCGGCGGATGCGGCCGATGCCCGAGCGGACCGCCGCGGGCATGCGGTCGTTCACCATCGGCAACGCGTCGAGCACCGCCTGGGCGTCGCCGCCCGTTTCGGTGGCGAGTTCGTACAGCGCCCGTTCTGCCGCACGACGCTCGGCGGACGAATTGGCGTCGAGCTGCCGCACCAAGCTGCCGACGTCGTCGGCAAGCGCGACCTCGGACGACGCCGATTGGCCGCCCGCCGGTGGGCCGATCGCGCAAAGCGTCAGGACCGCGCCGAGGACGCACGTCGTACGGATCATGCCGATTCCCACGGTGTTGAGAGGATCGCCCGGTCAGCACCGCCAGTGTACGCGACCGCGGCGCCCTGGGTCTGCCACGTTCGAGGGAGGCTTGCGAGCTAGGTTTCTCAAAAGACCACGGCACGCTCACCTTTCGCCCGAACGACCGTCCATGCCCCCTCGCGCCGCAGTTGTTGCGTTAGTTCTGTTCGCAGGTCTAGCCGCTCGCGTTGACGCCGCCGACTTCATGTTCCGCGCGATGGTCGACGGCGTCAGCTACGAGGGCAAGCCGCTCACGTGGAACAAGTCGAGCGTGGCACTCCTGAACCGCGACGGGCAGCTCTTCGAGTTCGCCGCCAGCCGCGCGAAGCAGGCCAAGAAGACGGCGCCCCGCTTCTCCGGCTACAGTACCGAGGAGATGCGGCAGCGGCTCTACGAGGAGTTCGGCTCCGGCTACGACTACACCTCCACGCAGCACTACGTGGTCGTGCACGCACGCGGCGGCAAGGCGGTGTGGGCGGACCGCTTCGAGCGGATGTTCCGCACCTTCAGCCAGTACTTCAGGGTGCGTGGCTTCAACGTGCAGGACCCGCCGTATCCGCTCGTCGCGGTGGTGTTCCGCAATCGATCGGAGTACCAGCGGTACGTCACCAAGTCGAAGTCCGGCGCCCCCAGCGGCGCGCTCGGCCACTACGAGTCGCTCAGCAACCGGGTGTACCTCTACGACCAGAGTTCGGTGGGCGACGACCGCTGGGCAGAGACGGCGTCGACCGTTGTGCACGAGGCGACGCACCAAACGGCGTACAACGTGGGCGTGCACAACCGCTTCGCCGCCGGGTCGCGTTGGGTGAGCGAGGGGCTCGCCACGATGTTCGAGGCCCGCGGCGTGCACGACGCCCGTAGCTACGACCGCGGCGACAGTCGTATCAACCAAGGCCGGCTCCGCGACTTCCGCGAGGTGGTGCTGCCGAACCAGGCGGTCGGCGACCTGTCGGCGTTCGTCGCAAGCGACCAGATGTTCCAGCGGAAGCCGATCCCCGCGTACGCCCAGGCGTGGGCGCTCACGTTCTTTCTCAGCGAGACCCGCCCCCGCGAGTACTCGGCTTACCTGGCGAAGACCAACGAGCGGCCGCTTTTCGGCGAGTACCCGGCGAGCGAACGCGTGGCCGACTTCCGCGGAGCGTTCGGAACAGACCTGGTCCAGCTCGAGTCAGCGTTTCACAGCTACGTGGCGGAGTTGTAGCGAGGGCGGACGGTGGAGGGTGGAAGGCGAAAAGGGCGACGAGCTTGCGCACGCCCTCACGCCGCAAGCCTCGAGCCCCAACTGCCTAACCCCCTAATCCCTCACCCCTCCCGCCTTCTCCCCGGGGGGTTCCGATCCTTCCGCCTGGTGCGGTCGTCGGCGTCTTCTTGCCTTGCGCGGCGCCCGTGCGGCCGCGGGGGCGAATCCGGCGTGCTTTCACTCTGCCGGTCGCGGGGCGGTTCCCGATAGCTAGCATCAGGCAAGGACGGAAACCTTTGCTGGTGCGCGGCGAGTCTGCCGCGTCGACAACCAGAAAGCTCTATACGGAGATCGAGCTGTGGCCCACACGCTCCGCGACGGATCGGAAGACGCGCCCAACCCCGCCGCTGCGCCGGCGATCGGGCCACGCACCGACTGGCTCGCCCTCTCGCTTGCCATCCTGGCGCCGATTCTCATTGTGCACTTCTGCGTGGTTCGCCCCAACACGCAGCAGCTCGCGCAGATGAGAGAGCAGGTCGCTCAGCTCGAGTCGACCATCCAGCAGCTGCACGCCAAGGCGCCCGCCGCCGCCGGCGCCGCGTCGCTGATGGAGTCGCTCGCGCAGCAAGAGGCGATCGCCATCGAGGCCGAGGCGACGCTCAACCGCGTGAAGGCGTTGCAGCGGCGGCTCGCCTCGCAGACGGCCAGCCTCGAGTGCTCGTCGTCGAAGCTCGATCGGCTGGCGGAACTCGACGAGCGGATCGATCGCCAGGGCGATCTGCTCGTCGCGGCGACCGACGCGTTGTCGACGTACGCCTCGCTCCCCGCGGAGCTGCAGGCGGCCGTCGAGCGGGCCGGCCGTGTTGCGCCGGCGATCGCCGACCTCAAGCGGCTGGGGGACACCCTCGCCGCGACCGACGAGCTCACGGAGCAGGCGATCGGCGACGTCGGCCAGGCGCTCGATCAGCAGCGCGAGCTGGTGCTGGGCACGGCGTCGCTCGCCGCGGCGAGCGAGACGCTCGAGGGGCTGGTGGAGCTTGAGAATCGGCTGAACGCCCCGCTGATGGCCGTCGCCGCGGCCCACGAGCGGCTGGACGACCTCATGCGGCTGAAGTCGGCCCTGCTCGACCAGACGGAGAACCTGCCCGAGGCGTTCGACACGCTGGAGCTGATGGTCACGCTGCAGATGGACTACCGCCGGGCGAGCGGCGTGTTCCGCACGCTGCAGCGGCTGCTGGCCGACCTGGTGCTGCTCGAGCCGTCGATCGCCCGCGTCGCCACGGCGGTGGAGCCGATGCTGGAGCGGACCGCGCTGAGTCGCCTGGGCGGCGACGAGCTGCGGCTGGTGCTCCGCGAACTGCGGAAGCGGCACGCCCAAGCCGTGCAGGAACTAGAGCTAGCCGAGCAATCGCCGGCGCCGTCGCGAGCCGAGCGGATCGCGGCCCGGCCGCAAGACTGAGGCGTTAGGCGTTTCGAGGTTAGGAACTAGGGCTTGAGGACCGACGCGGCTGTGAAGCAGACTCGCCTCTGCAGCCTAACCCCGAACTCAACGAGCAAAGCCCGGAGACACCACGGCTCTCCTCCCCGTGACGGGGTCGCCGCGTCGGGATCGCGGCGGCCCCGTTCTTAGTCGATCCACCGCCGGACGAATCTAAAATGCAGCCTGGTGTGCGACCTCATTGAGACAGCCGCGGCCTTCTTTTGGCCGGGATGCCGGCTCTGAAAGCGTCTGACAGCCGCCTGAGAAACGCGCTGGCGGTTGAGGGGCTCGTCGCAGGACTCCAGCGGCACGGCCGTCGGCGAGCAAACGATTGCGATCGCCTTGGACAGGCCGATCGCGTGATTCCATCAACGGACTACGCCGGCAACGCCGCGCCGGCGTACTCGCGGAACGCCGTCTCGCGCAGGGTGACGCCCTCCTGCACCAGCTCGAACGCCAGCTCGCACTCGGGCCAGCCCACGGTGCGGAGCACCATGTCGAGGTAGCCCACGGGGCACTCGCCGCTGAGCTCCAAGCGGTGCATCCGCGGCTCGTCGGCGCCCTCCGGCTGGTACTCCTGCATGTGGCCGTTGAGGCGCCAGAACACACGCTCGTCGGTGTGGCCGGTCAGCAGGAAGAAGCCGTCCGGCTCGCAGTCGCAACGCGGCAGCTCGAACAACCGCTGCTGCATCTGCTCGAACGTCACCGGCATCACGCCGACGAACATCGGCGGGCCGCCCGACTCGCCGGCCACGGTTTCAAAAGCCCCGCCGCGAAGCTCACGCTCGGGGCCGTCGGTCGTGGCGTCGGGCAACGCGTACACGTTGCAGTGGAAGCTGAGCATCTGCCGGTTCAACTCGGGTGTCGATTCGATCGGCGGGCGGAGGTGGAGCCGTGTGTCACGAGGCCAGCTCGTGGCGCCGTTCGGGGGACTTAACAACCCGACGCTAGCGCGTGCGGCTGGCAATGCCGGGCTTACACGCCGGGGAATTGGTGACCCATCTTATCGCGTTTAGTGTCGAGGTACGCCGCGTTGTGCTCGTGGATGGGCGGAACGATGGGCACCTGATCGGCCACCTCCAGGTCAAACCCGCCGTAGACGACCGCGTCGAGCTTCTTGGGGTTGTTCGTGAGCAGCCGGATCTTCGACATACCCAGGTCCTTGAGCACCTGGATGCCCACGCCGTAGTCGCGGGCGTCCGCCTTGAAGCCGAGGGCGACGTTCGCCTCGACCGTGTCCATGCCCTCGTCCTGCAGCGCGTAAGCCTGGATCTTCGCCGCTAGGCCGATGCCGCGCCCCTCCTGCGGCAGGTACACCACGGCGCCGACGCCCTCGGCGCCGATCTGCGCGAGGGCCATCTGCAGCTGGTCGCCGCAATCGCAGCGGAGCGAACCGAGCACGTCGCCGGTGAAGCAGCTGCTATGCAGTCGCACGAGGGGCGCCTCGGACTTCGACGGATCACCAAAGACGATCGCGACGGGTTCGTACGGCTCGTACTTGACGGCGTAGACGATGATCTTGGCGGCACCGTGCTTGGTGGGCAGATCGGCCTCCGCCTGCCGCTCGACGAGCTTTTCCCGCACACGGCGGTACGCAATGAGCTGCTCGATCGAGATGATCGGCAGGTCGAATTGCCGGGCCAGGTCGACGAGCGTGTCGGTGTTCGCCCGGTCGCCCGTGTCGTTGAGGATCTCGCACAAGGCGCCGGCCGGGTTCAGACCGGCCAGTCGGGCCAGGTCGACCGCCGCCTCCGTGTGGCCGGCCCGCCGGAGCACGCCGCCCTCCTTCGCGATGAGCGGAAACATGTGTCCCGGACGGACGAAGTCGCCCGGCTCGCTCGTGTCGTCCGCTAGCGCGCGGATCGTTGTGGCCCGCTCCTCGGCCGTGATGCCGGTTCGCGAAGTCTTGTGATCGACCGACACCGTGTAGTTGGTCTGCAGCGGGGCGTCGTTGGCCGAGGGGTCGATCATCAGCGGCAGCTTGAGCCGCTCGGCCATCGCCGGCAGCAGCGGCATGCAGAGCTGCCCGCGGCCGTGCGTGATCATGAAGTTGACCGTCTCGGGCGTGACCTTCTCCGCCGCGGCGATGAAGTCGCCCTCGTTCTCACGGTCCTCGGCGTCGACGACGATTACAACGCCCCCCGCGGCGATCTTCTCAACGGCTTGGTCGATGGTCGAAAACCGGCTTGGCACGCGTTGCCCGTTTGTTGCTGCGGTGGAGTGGGAAGGATTCGCCTCTGCTCTACTATAGAGCCAGCGGCTGGCCGCGACGATTACCTGAGGCGGCAAGAGCGATGACGTCAGCGAATGAAACCGACCCCCCGCAGGAGCCGTCACCCAACGTGGCGCCGCTGGGGCACGAGGAGTACATCGAGCAGGCGTACTTTTTCGACCTGCTGGCCACGCGGCTTGCCGAGAACTCGCCCGCCCAGGAGGTGCTCGCGTCGGCCCGCGAAGAGGTGCTGGCCACCACCAAGCTGCCGCTGGCGATCGACTTCCTGCTCGACGAGCTGCGGCACGCGGGGGTGCTGAGCAGCGCCATGCGGCGGCTGGCGCACTACTTCTCTCCGTTCCAGACCTACGTCGTCGGCGAGGGCGAGGAGGAACGGGGCCGGTTCGACCTGCGGCTCGGCTTCGAGTTGCTAGCGAAGGAGGCGGAGTACCGAGCCGGCGCCAAGACGGCGCCCACCCAGCAGGGGCTGTTCCTGTACCACTTCGAGGTCCTCTGCCGGCATCGGCTGGGCTACGACAAGGGGCTCACCGCCGTCGCCGAAGACCCAGCGTACGACGAGCCGTGGCGCCGCTGGATCCTGGGCGTGCGCCAACAGGTGGGCATGGTGGACTTCGCCGACCTGCTCTACGTGAACAGCGAGCTGGCGGCCCGCCGGGCGGGCGACGCCGACGCCACGCCGTTGTTCGGCGAGCGCGAGGGGCGGATCGCCCTGGCCAACCGCAAGAAGGACCCGCTGTACCTGTTCAACTCGCTGCATCGGCAGCTTGGCTACCCGCCGGTGCCGCGGCCCGACCCAGACTCAGACAAGGAAGACCCGGTCCCGCAGCTGGCCCGCCGGATCGAGCACCTCGAGAAGCGCATGAAGCTGCTGGAAGACGAGCAACGCGGCGGGTTCGACCTAACGAAGTTCTACGTCGATCCGTCCAAGGCACCGCCGACGACGGACGCCTAGCAGCGTCGAGACGGCGAGCCCTGTTCGAGCGGACGGAAAAACGCGAAATTCCGCGCGGGTTTGCGGTTCAGCCCGATTTTTCAGCGTGCTATGCTCGGCAACTTGCGGGGCGAAACCGCCCGAACGCACGGTGTTTGAGCTCGTCTGCCGGGCTCCCGGCGTTCGGTCCGCCCGACGCCTGCCCGACGACTTGCGGCTGTGGACTTCCAGCTCAGCCTGGCGACCGAGAGCGCCAAATCGGCTTACCCCGACGAACCCGTTGCGGTCCGCACGGGAGTCAGCATCGCGCACGTCGTGCAACTGATGCAGAACCAACGGGTCGGCGCGGTCATCGTTTGCAACGACGACGAGCACCTCGCCGGCGTGTTCACTGAGCGCGACGCGTTGCGGTTGATGGCCGACGGAGCGGACCTCAACGCCAGCATCGAGACACAGATGTCGGCCCCGCCGGTGTCGCTCACCGCGACGTCGTCGATGGCAAGCGCTATCGAAACCATGAGCAACGGCGGATACCGGCACCTGCCGCTGGTATCGGCCGACAAGCCGACCGACGCGGTCGGGATGATCGACGTGAAGGGAATCGTCCGCTACTTGGTGGAACACTTCCCCAACACGATCTACACCCTGCCGCCCACGCCCGAGCGATCGACCCCCGAGCGCGAAGGCGCCTAACCGCGTGCCCCGCCCCGCCGCCCAAGGCCGCCCCGCAGGCGTCTGCTCGGCCGGCCCATCGCCGCCTACGATCTCCCTGTAGAGTCACCCGCGTTTCCCGCGAACCAACCAGCAATGTCTACCGTCGCCGAATCGCCTTCGAAGCCCATCGAACACCTGTCGGAAGCCACGGTCCGCTTTTGCGGAGACTCGGGCGACGGCATGCAGCTCGCCGGTACGCAGTTCACCAACACGTCTGCCCTGGCGGGCAACGACGTGGCGACCTTCCCGGACTTCCCGGCCGAGATCCGCGCCCCGCGCGGAACCAAGGCGGGCGTCTCGGGGTTCCAGGTTCACTTCTCTAGCGAGGAGATCTTCACGCCGGGCGACACGGTCGACGCCCTGGTGGCCATGAACCCGGCGGCCCTGGCGACCAACCTGACCGACCTCCGCGACGGCGGCATCCTGATCGTCAACGAGAGCGCCTTCGACAAGAAGGGCCTCGAGCTGGCCGGCTACCAAGCGAACCCGCTCGAGCCGGGCGGCACGTTCGATCTGGAAGAGAAGTACAAGCTCTTCAAGGTCGACATGACCAAGCTGACCCGTGACTCCGTCAAGGAGTTCGGGCTGAGCACCAAGGAGGCCGACCGCTGCCGCAACTTCCTGGCCATGGGCCTGGTGTTCTGGATCTACGGACGCCCGTTGGACCCGACACTGCGTTTCATCGACCAGAAATTCGGCAAGAAGCCTGAGGTCGCCGGCGCCAACACGTCCGCCCTTAAGGCGGGCTACAACTACGGCGAGACGATCGAGGCGATCGACACGCAGTACCACGTGGCCAAGGCGAAGCTCGAGCCGGGCAAGTACCGCAGCATCATGGGCAACACCGCGTTGTCCTACGGCCTGATTGCCGCGGCGAAGATGTCCGACAAGCGGCTGTTCCTCGGCGCCTACCCGATCACACCGGCGAGCGACATTCTGCACGAGCTGTGCAAGCACAAGCACTTCGACGTCGTCACGTTCCAGGCGGAAGACGAGATCGCGGCGATGACCGCGACCATCGGCGCCTCGTTCGCCGGGGCCATGGCCGTCACGGCCAGCAGCGGCCCGGGCATCGCGCTCAAGGGCGAGGCCTTCGGCCTGGCGGTCATGATGGAGCTGCCGATGATTGTCATCAACGTGCAGCGGGGCGGCCCTTCCACCGGCCTGCCGACCAAGACCGAGCAGTCCGACCTGTACCAGTCGATGTACGGCCGCAACGGCGAGTGCCCGATGCCCATCATCTCCGCGAGCAGCCCGGGCGACTGCTTCGAGGTGGCCCAAGAGGCGTGGCGGCTGGCGACCCGCTACATGACGCCCGTCTTCCTGATGACCGACGGCTACATCGCCAACGGCTCGGAGCCGTGGCAGATCCCGAAGGCGGCCGACCTGCCCAAGATCGAGATCACCCACCCCGGCACGCCGGAGGACGGCGACACGTTCTTGCCGTACGAGCGTAACGAGCGGCTCGCCCGCCCGTGGGCCCTGCCGGGCACGCCCGGGCTGGAGCACCGTCTGGGCGGCCTCGAGAAGCAGGACGGCACGGGCAACGTCAGCTACGACCCGTCCAATCACGAGGGGATGATCCACACCCGGGCCAAGAAGGTCGCGAACATCGCCGACGACATCCCGATGCAGGCGGTCAACGGCCCGGAGAGCGGCGACCTGCTGGTGGTGAGCTGGGGCGGCACGTACGGCGCCTGCACCTCGGCCGTCCGCGTGGCCCAGTCGCAGGGCAAGAGTGTCGCCCACGCCCACCTGCGGTACATCAACCCGATGCCCAGCAACCTGGGCGACCTGCTGAAGTCGTACAGGAATGTGCTCGTGCCCGAGCTCAACTGCGGCCAGCTGAACACGATCCTCCGCGACCGCTACCTGGTGGAGTCGATCGCCTTCAACAAGGTGCAGGGCAAGCCGTTCAGTGTCGCGGAGCTCGTCGAGAAGATCGGCGAACTGGCGTGAGGATCGTTTCCAGATGAGCAGATGAGGGAGATACTTGATGATAGGAGAGATGGAAGCGGCGGTGCGGCCCGCCGAACCACGACGGACCGGCAGTTACCACGGGCGAGTGACCAAGTCGTAGCATAGCCCCCGGCGCCAAGAACACCGATTGACGCAGCAGAGACGGCAACGCCAGGCATCCCCCCTATCGCCAACCTCCCCACACCCCGTCCGCTTCGGCACGGCGTTACAACCTGGAACGGTCCAACGCCTGCCAGCGGCTCTCGCACAACACAGCCACTCCAAGAATCACGACTCTCAAGCGAGTCTTCACAGAGCAGAAGTTGACATAACTATGAGCGTCGACCTCGACCTACCGGTTCTTAAGCCCACCGACTTCGCCAGCGACCAGGACGTCCGCTGGTGTCCCGGCTGCGGCGACTACTCGATCCTCGCGCAGATGAAGAAGGTGATGCCAACGCTCGGCATCCCCCGCGAGAAGCTCGTATTCATCTCGGGCATCGGCTGCAGCAGCCGGTTCCCGTACTACATGAACACCTACGGCCTGCACACCATCCACGGCCGGGCGCCGGCGGTGGCCACGGGGCTGAAGACCGTGCGGCCCGAGCTCACCGTGTGGGTCATCACCGGCGACGGCGACGGCCTGTCGATCGGCGGCAACCACCTGATGCACTGCATCCGGCGGAACATGGATCTGAACATCATCCTGTTCAACAACCGGATCTACGGCCTGACGAAGGGGCAGTACTCGCCCACGTCGCCGCTCGGCCAGCGGACCAAGAGCACGCCAATGGGCGCCATCGACAATCCGCTGCACCCGCTGTCGATCGCTATCGGCGCCGAGGCGACGTTCGTCGCGCGAAGCATCGACACCAACATCAAGCACCTCGGCGCGACGCTCAAGCGGGCCGCCGAGCACCGCGGCACCGCGTTCGTCGAGGTCTACCAGAACTGCAACGTCTTCAACGACGGCGCCTGGGACTACGCCAAGGATCGCGACACCAAGGCGGACACGACCCTTGAGCTGGAGCACGGCAAGCCGCTGATCTTCGGCAAGGAGCGTGACAAGGGCATCCGCCTCAACGGCCTGGAGCCCGAGGTGGTGCAGCTGGGCAAGGGCATCACCGAGGACGACCTGCTGTTCCACGACGAGAAGTCGCCCGAGCCGAGCCTCGCGTACCTGCTCAGCCGGATGCGTTACGAGGACGGCTTCCCCGAGCCGATCGGTGTGTTCCGCGGTGTCGACGCCCCGCGTTACGACGAGCTCGTGAACGACCAGATCGACCTGGCGACGAAGGAGAAGGGCCCGGGAGACCTGGACGCCCTGTTCGCCGGCGGCGACACCTGGACCGTCGAGGCCTGACAAAGAATGCGGAGTTCGGATTGCCGAATACGGAATCCGAAGGCTGCCCACCGTTTCGCATTCCTCTTCCCTAACTTCGCACTCGCATGATCGTTTGTCCCTTCTGCGGTTACGACGAGCTCATCGAGGGCGCCGACACGTGCGAGCAGTGTCACCAACCACTAGCGGATGTCTTCATCCGCACGCCGGCCTCGGGTGTCGAGGCGGCGTTGCTGCACGACGTGGTCGGAGACCTGCCGACCCACCCGCCGCTGGAGCTCGCCCCGGAGGCGACCGTTGGCGAGGCCCTCCGGACCATGGTGGACCAAAGGATCGGCTGCCTGCTGATCGTCAAAGATGGCAAGCTCGCCGGCATCTTCAGCGAGCGTGACGCGTTGATGAAGCTCGGCGTCGATGCCGCGTCGCGACATCACGAGCCGATCGTCAAGTACATGACGCCCAACCCGGCGATGGTTTCAGCCGACGATAAGATCGCCGTGGCGATCCATCGGATGGACGTCGGCGGGTACCGCCACCTGCCGGTGATGGACGGCGATCGGCCCGTCAGCCTGATCTCGATCCGCGACATCCTGCGGTACCTGACCGAGCACGGCGTAGCGGCGTGAGCCGCGCGGCGCCTCGGTTCCGTTTCGCCGCGACGCTGACGACCGCGGCGCTGCTGCTCGTCTGCCTGCTGTGGATGGTCGGGCAGGTGTTCCGCGATCGCACGCTGCTCACGGCTTGGTGCTTCTACATCCCCTCGCCGGCGCTCATCGCGACGCTGCTCGCGGCGAGCGTCTTGCTCCGCAAGCGTCGCCGCTACTGCGCCCTGCTGGTGGCCATTGCGATCGGCCCGCTGCTGAGCGTGCTCGTCGTCGAGAACCGCTGGACGCAGCCTCCGACCGCGGCCGCGGTAGTATCCGCAGCCAGCGAAGATAGTGGCCCCCCCGCTTTCCGCGTCGTTCACTGGAACGTCATGTGGGGCAAGCGGGGCTGGCCGGAGATCGCCCAGCAGCTTGTCGCGCTCGACGCGGACGCGTACGTCCTGTCGGAGGCGGCGCCGGACTTCGACTACAGCGAGTTCGACGGCTACGACGTCGCCAGCGCCTACACGATGGTCGTGATCACTCGCGGCAAGTCCGAGGAGATTCAACCCAGGTTCAACAAGCTAGAGATCCGCACCGCGTGGATTGACTGGTGGCCACCGGGCCATGCCGACGATCAACCGCCGCTCCGGCTGCTGATGGCGGACATCTCGGCGATGCTCAACCTGCACCGCGACCCTGTCCTGCGGCTGCTGAGCGCCGAGATGGCTCGGCTGCGACCCGATCTTGTGGTCGGCGACCTCAACTCGCCACGCCTGTCTCGCGGCCTAGCGCCGCCGCCGGCCGGCTATCGGCACGCCTACGAGGAGGCGGGCGCCGGCTGGTCGTACACGTGGCCGACGCCGCTGCCCGTTTTGGCGATCGACCACACGCTCTGCGGGCGGCGCATCGCGACGCGCGACTACCGTCTCGAGACTTCGTGGCTCAGCGATCACCGCCGCCAGGTGATCGACTTGATTGTGGTCGAGTAGCGTGATAGCCCCGGCGCCCGTGCCGGCCCCGCTAGCATCGACTGCTACGCCGGTGGAGGTCGATCTTTCGGTGGCGGTCAGGCGCACGCTACAAGCTACGCAGTTGCTCGCTGCCCCCGTCACCGCCGCCCCGCCTCGACCGATGAAGCCGCCGATCATTCCTCTCCTCGCCGTGATCCTCGTCACCCCGACGGCGATTGCTGAAACGCCGATCGCCGCGGGCCCCGTCTCGACCGCGTTACGCCCCGAGGGGGGTTTCGAGATCGACGTCGAGCATGGTCACCCCCGCAAGGTGATCGATGGCGTCGGCTGGGTCTTCGGCCTGCCGAAACGGCTCGTTCTGTGGGACACCCGCGTGGACAACCATCAGGTCTCGAGCAAGACCGTGGACGAGGCGGCCGATTTTCTCGCGGACCGAGAGGTCGACGGCGTGATGGTCAGGGTGAACCAGTACGACCCGCTCGGCGAGTGGCGGCGGCTGGCGAACAACGACCGGGTCGGCCTCGGCTGGCGTGCGACCGTCGGCGCCGCCTACACGCTGGGCTACTCGGTGTTGCCGGGCCGGCTCATCGGCGGCGACTGGTACAACCCTTTCACGGACACCGTCCACGTCTACTCGGACGTGCCGGCGCTCGCCATGGAGCAAGCCGCCCAGGCCGCCGACTCGCACGAGCGATCGCACCCCGGCCTCTACTCGGCGGTTCGGCTGCTGCCGTTCGTGGGGATCGTGCACGAGACCCGCAGCAAGCAAGCCGTCTTCGACTACATCGACGAGACGGGCACCGCCCAGCAACGCGCCGAAGCCCGCCGTGTGCTGCACCCGCAGCTGGGCGTGGAGGTCGGCGGCCAAGCGACCGTCTTCATGCCGCAGGCGGACGCGTTGCTCCAGCTCGGCGGCGCGGCGATCGGCCACGCGGTGGGCCACTACCAGGCCACTCAGATCGAAAACGAAACTACAGTCGACCCGACGGCGAGCGGGCCGCAACAACCGGCGTCCGCCGTCGGCCTTAGCGGCGAGTAGCGCCGGTCCGCGTCTCGGGGCGACTTCTGCCGAACTAGCCCCGGAGCGCGTCCTAACTGCCCCGTGTCCTAGTCCGCCGCGGGCGACACCCACTCGATGAAGGCCTCCTCGAGGAAGCCTTCGCCGTGGATGAGCTCGCCGCCGATGTGCCCTTCCCAAGCCACCGCGGCCGCCAGCGCGATCAGGCCGAGTCGCCAGAACCACGCAAGCTTCCAGCCTTGCCGGTTCACGCTGATGACGGCGAGCACCGAGAGCACGCACGAGGCCGCGACGAGCGCGACGCCTGTCCAGCGATGCTGGGTGAGCTGCTCAGACCAGTCGATGTCGCCGACGCCGACGGTACAATCCCACGGCTCGCCCCATTCGTAGCCGGCGTACCACCAGCCGCTGGCCGTCGCGGCGACCGAGGTCACGGCCCCGCCTACGAGGCACGCCAGCGGGATCTGATTGCGGAGCGACGGCGCCACAACGCCGATCACCACGAAGAATGCGCCGAAGAGCCACAGGGCGATCGGCAGGTGAACCGCCGCGTGGTGCGTAAGAGCGAGGAACGCCGGCGCCCGTTCGATCAAGCCGGACCAGTCGGTTGCGGATGCGTCCGAGTCGTCGGCGTCCGGCGCCGCTGCTGCGGCGTCTTCTACCGGCGGCTCGTCGCTCGCTGAGTCGTCGCTCGCCGGCTCCGTACCGGGCGGCTCGCTCGCCGCGTCGTCGGTGCTCGGTTCGACGGCCTCGGGCGCTTCGCTCGCGTCGGCCGCTCCGGTGTCGCTGGGCGGGGCTTCCGACGAAGGCTGCTCGGCTTCGACTTCTCCAAACGCTTCCGAAGCGGCTTCGGCAGGCTCCGCGCCCGCCGGTTCGCTCGTCAACGCCCCCGCTCGCGAACCCGCTACGTCCTCCGCCGCCTGTTCGGGAATTTCTTGCCCCTCAGCTACAGCGGCGCCGAGCACCAACACGGCGACCATTGGCCCCAGCCGACCCATGATTCGAAAACGCAACAAAGGACCGTTTCCTCGAGAGTATGAAGCCGATTGAACCGAAAGATCGTATCGCGCAGGGCGCAGGAACCGGTAGTCCACGGGCGCAGCCACCCCGCCCTGGGCCGCAATTGGTTGACGGCTTCATCGGCCAGCAATTAGTCTCATGGGCTGGGCGAATCCGCCCGTGTCACGCTCCTGAGAGTCTTCACCATGCCCATGCGTCAAGGTTTTGCCAGCGGCGTCGCCGCGTTCGTCACCGCCGCCAGCCTGTTGCTCTCGGCCGCCACGGCGAGCGCCCAGAGCGTCTCGCTCAGCGTCCGGAGCGTCGGCGGAGATCCTGACCTGGACACGAATGGCGACTGGGTGTGGGACGTGTTCTACAACACAGACGCCAGCGGCGGGTCCGCGGCGATCGAGCTCGGCTTCACCTTCGCCGGCGCGAACTTGCAGTCTGGCGAGGTGACGCCCACCGGGTTCGACGGAGGTGGCGTTGAGGTCGCCAACCCCGCGCCGGCGATCTTCGGTTGGGAGACGCCCGGCCTCACCGGGTTTCCGGAAGGCCTGCAGATCGATCTGTCCGAAGGTCTGGCCGGAGAGGCGTTCTACGCGTTTGGCACCGGCATCCTCGCTGGGTCTTCGTCTCAGTTGCTCGGCAGCTTCACGACCGAGGGGCCGCGGCTCGGCAGCCTGAGTTCGGTCATCTCCGTGGTCGGCGCCTACAACCAGTTCGGCAACCTTGCCGGGACCCTGCCGGGCACGCACGGCGCGGTGTTCAACAACGTGGGGCCGACCGTCGTGAACCCCGTCAATGCAGTGACGGCCAAGGCGGGCGACATCGATCTCGATGACTTCGTCGATAGCACCGACGCGTCGGTGCTGACGACCAACTTTGGAAGCCCCGTGACCAACGGCTGGGCGGGCGGGGACCTCGACGGCAACGCCGTCGTCGACTTCGCTGATGTTTTCGCCTTCTCGCCCACCTTTGAGGAGAGCACCGGGCCGTCCGGCAGCGGTGTCGAGTTTCAGTACAACCCCTCGACAGGCGAGGTGACGCTGCTGCCGAACGGAAACGACGTCGGCCTGATCCGGCTCGGCTCGTCGAGCGGGGCGTTCACCGGCGCCGCGGCGACGCTGCCCGGCGGTTCGTTCGCGACCGACACGGACTCGCTCGTCGGCGTCGTGATCGACACGGGCGCCGGCGGCGATGTGACGACCGACGTGTCGCTCGGAAACATCCTGCCCAGCGGCCTGACCGAGGCCTTCCTGCTGAGCGACCTCGAGCTCGACTGGAGCGGCGGCTTCGGCACGCCGAACGAGACGGCCGCGCTCGCTATCGGCGTTCCCGGCTTCCTGCCGGGCGACTTCAGCGGCGACGGCCGCGTCGATAACGACGACCTGAACCTGCTACTCCCCGGCTGGGGATCCACCGTGCCGCCCTCGCCCGCGGGCTGGGTCGGGTTCCAGCCCACCGCGCCCATCGTCGACAACGACGAGCTGAACGCGTTGCTGGTGAACTGGGGCGCCGGCACCGGCTCCTCCGTCCCTGAGCCGACCGCCCTGCTCTTGGCCATGGCGGGCGTGGCGCTACTGCGGCGTCGCTAGCGGACGGCCGCGTCGGCCACCGATGCTGGTCGGGCGTTCGCCGACGACTATCGTTGGCCATGTCCGCTCCTCCGGAAACCAACGTGGCCCTCGCAACGAGCTTCTCTAACGGAGAAGCGCTCGCCGAGTATTGCCGCGAGACCTTCCCCGACGCCGCCGACGTCTCGGAGAAGGTCAGCGACACCCAAGGTGGCCGTCGTTCCGCCGAAGACTGTCTCGCGGCGATCGACCCGACCGCTTACGGCCGGACCCGCAACCACTACGACGGCGCCGTCACACGGCTGTCGCCGTACCTGCGGCACGGGGTGCTGTCGCTCGCCGAGGTCCGCGATCATGTCACAAGCCGTGTCGGCTCGCCTCGGCAGGCCGAGAAGCTCCTCCAGGAGCTCGCCTGGCGAGACTACTATCGCCGTGTGCTGGATCAGCTGGGCGAGGGTGTCTGGGAAGACATCGAATCGTACAAGACCGGCTACGACCCCGAAGACTACGCCGACGAGCTGCCTGAAGACTTTCTGACGGCCAGCACCGGCAACGACTTCGTCGACGGGACCGTCACCGAGCTCCACCAGACCGGCTACCTGCACAACCAGGGCCGCATGAAGATCGCCGCCTACGTGGTGCACTGGCGGCGCGTGAAGTGGCAGGCCGGGGCCCGCTGGATGCTCTCGCATCTGCTCGACGGAGACGTGGCGTCCAACAACCTGTCATGGCAGTGGGTGGCGAGCACGTTCGCCGCCAAGCCGTACATCTTCAACCTCGAGAACCTGCTCCGTTGGACGGGCGGGCGATTCACCGGCCGCGACGCTGACGGTGGTTCGCCCTTCGACGCGTCGTACGACGAACTCAACGACCGCCTCTTCGCGTGAGCCCCTGAGATGCCCGATACCATCACCTGGGTCCACGACGAGATGCTCTCGCCCGCGTGGATCAAGGCCGCGCAACCGGCGGTCTTCGTCTTCGACGACGATTGGATCCGCACGGAGAAGGTCTCGCTCAAGCGGATCGTCTTTCTCTACGAGTGCGTGCTCGAGATGCCCGGCGTGACGCCGCTCCGCGGGGACGTGGTCGAGTCGGTCCGGGCGTTCGCCGCCGAGCGGGGCGCCACGCGGATCGAGACGGTCCGCAGCGAGGACCCACGGCTCAAGCGACAAGCCGAAGCGCTCGGAGCCGAGCTCATCGAAAAAGAGCCGTTCGTCGACCTTCCGGCGGACATCGACCTGAAGCGTTTCAGCCGCTACTGGCGTAAGGCCGAGCGGCGTGTTCTCTCAGCGAAGAAGTAGGCTGTCGCCGCCGCCCGGTGAAGTAGTGGGCGATGAGGGACTCGAACCCCCGACATCCTCGGTGTAAACGAGGCGCTCTAGCCAACTGAGCTAATCGCCCGGCGTGCTGAAGTATAGACGCTGCCGGCGCTCGCGGCAGCGGGGCCTACCGAAAGGGGCCTGTTGCGTGGGGCCTGCCGAACGGGGCTTGCCGAACGGGCGGCGGGCGCCGATCGTGAGACCCCGTTGAGCCCGCCACCCCTCCTCACCGACCGGTTCCATCGCCGTGCCCGCCTCTCCGCTCACGATCGCCGACGCTAAGACCGGTTCTTCCGCGACCGTCCTGCCGCACCTCGGTTTCAACTGCTTCAGCTGGCGCCCCCAGCTCAAGCTGCCGGACGGAGCCGAGACGCGTGAGATGCTGTGGGCGGAGTCCGGTTTCGACGCGGCCGACAAGAAGCCAAGCCGCTCTGGCGTGCCGCTGCTGTTCCCGTTCCCGGGGCGTATCAGGGGCGGCGTGTTCGAGTTCGAGGGCAAGCGGCACGAGGTGAGCGATCGGGCGGACGGCCTGGGCAACGCGATCCACGGCTTCGTGATCGACGCGGTGTGGCGGGTCGTCGATCGGGCGGACGACGCCGTGACCGCCGTGTTCCAGCCGTCGGTCGACGCCCCGGGCACGCTCGATCAGTGGACCGGCGACTACGCGTTGCGTGCGACCTACCGCGTGGCGGCCGGGCGGCTCGACTTTGAGTTTGAGGCCAACAACGTGGGCCAGACCCCGCTGCCGTTCGGCTTCGGCACGCACGCCTACTTCCGCCTGCCGCTGGGCGGCGCGGGCGATGGCGGTGAAGAAACCACCGTCGTGGCTCCGGTCGACGCCGAGTGGGCAGCCGCGGGGCTCGTGCCGAGCGGCGAAACGCTGCCGCTGGGCGAGCTGGGTGGCTCCCTGCCCGAGGGCGGGCCGCTCGCCCGCCGCGAGTTCGACACGCCCTACCGCTTCCGCGAGGGCGCCACAGAGACCCGCCTGACCGACCCGCACACCGGCGTGACGGTCTCGCAGCGGTTCGACACCTCGATGCGTTGCTGCGTCATCTACACGCCCAACCATCGCGAGGCGGTCTGCCTGGAGCCGTATACCTGTGTGCCCAACCCGTTCGAGCTGGAGGCCAGCGGCGTCGAGTCGGGGCTTAGAGTGCTCGCCCCCGGCGCCGCGTACCGCACGGCCATCACGCTCGAGGCGAGCGTGGCGAGCCTCGCCTAGAGGCGATCACTCTGCCTCGCCGGGCTCCTGCTTGGCGTCCTCGAGCGACCCACCCGGCAGTTCGCCCGCGGCGATCAGCTCGCCGAATGTCGGCGCGTCTTCAACGCTCGCGTCGGACGACTCACCGGCGACGGTCTCCAGCGCCGCAACGATCTTCTCTACGTCCTTCTTGTCCTTCTTGCCCAGGTAGGCGTGGAGGGCTTCGCCGTACGCGTTCCGATTTTTCTTCTTCTTGCCCTGATGGCAGACGAAACACTTCGCCCCCGTGGCCAGGTCGGTGAACGCCGCGTCCGTCCCGTCGGCGTACTTGGCGACGAACTGCTTTTGGAACTGCGGGAAGGCGTCCGCCCCGCCACACGTCGCTAGAACTCCGGCGGCAACAACAGCGGCGGTGACGATGAATCGGGGCGACATATCGGCTTGGGCTGGTTTAGCGACAGTAGGTTGATCCAGAACACGAGTCAGCGTGATCGCGTTCCGAGCAAAGGCTAGTCTTCACTTGACGATGAATCCGACTCGGTGCTGCTCTCTTCTGAGTCGGTCTTGTCCTTGGGCGGCGGCTCGACCTTGCAGTCCTCGAGCAGCCCGCCCGGCAGCTCGTAGGCCGCGAGCATCTCACCGAACGTACGCGACGCGTCGTCGCTTGGGTCGAACCTTTCTGGCTCGACGGCTCGCAACGCCGCGACGATCTTCGCTTTGTCCTTCTTGTCGTCTTCGGTCAGGTGCTCGCACAACGCCAGCCCGTACGGGTTGTAGTTGGTGCGATCCTCCTTGCCCTGATGGCAGGCGTAGCACTTGGCCTTCTTGGCGAGTCGGCGAAAGCCCTTGTCGGTGTCGCGGCCGGCGTAGGTCTTCAGGAACTCTTTCTGGAACTCGTTGTAGGCGTTAGCCGGTTTGGCCCAGCCGACGGCGAGCACGACACAGACCGCGACGCGCCCGACCATCCGCCGGGCGGCGCCGCGACCGCGAGTGGGGGCGACAGGAGTTGAACCTGCACTCCCGAAGGAACTGGAACCTAAATCCAGCGCGTCTGCCAATTCCGCCACGCCCCCTCGCCTCTGCGTCACAGTTGTGAAGACGTTCGCCGGCGCCATGCCGGCGAACGCCCCAGAGTATACCACGCGGCCCGAGCGAAGACCGTTGAGGCTCGGCGCCCGGCGCCAAGACTCGTCACAATCGGGCCCGCTAAAATCCGACGATTCAGTCAGACCACCTCGGTCACGCCGGGTTCGGCGATCTCGTAACGGCCGTTGCCGTCCGGCAGGATCGGCGGATCGGCGTCGAAGGCGTACCGCTCTGGCGCCAGGCTGATGTCCGACGCCATGGCGTCGTCCCACTTCACGGCGTTGCCGGAGTAGGTCGCCATGCGTCCGAGGATCGCCGTCATCGTCGCCTCGGCACCGACCTGGGTCTCGTTGTAGGGGTCGTTCGCTCGGATCGACGCCTGCAGATCGACGTGCTCCGGCACGTACCCCGACTTGAACGGCCGCTTGAGCCGGCTCACAGCCTTGCCGTCGCGGTCCAGCACGATGCCGTACCCGATGTGGCACGACCCCTTGGAGCCGTGGGCGTACTCGTTCACCGAGTTCCACGTGCCGGGCATCTGGCGGCATTGGCTGAGCATCATCGTGCCGTCGCCGTAGGTGTACTCGACCATGTGATGGTCGAAGATCTCACCGTTGTCGATACCGGTGCGGACCTGTCGGCCGCCCATGCCCTTTGCCTCAACGGGCACGCGCTGCTTAATCCAGTTGCTGACGTCCAGGTTGTGGATGTGTTGCTCCACGATGTGGTCGCCGCTGAGCCAGTTGAAGTAATACCAGTTGCGCATCTGGTACTCCATCTCCGTCTGGCCCGGCTTGCGCGGCCGCGTCCACAGCGCGCCGGTGTTCCAGTACACGCGTGTGTACAGGACCTCGTCGCCGATCACGCCGTCCCAGATCTGCTGGATCGCGGTGTGGTAGTGCTTCTCGTGGCGGCGTTGCAGGCCCACGCCCACGGCCAGCCGCTTCTCACGGGCCTGGCGGCCTGCCTCAAGCACACGCCGGACGCCCGGCGCGTCGACCGCGACCGGCTTCTCCATGAACACGTGCTTGCCCGCCGCGACGGCGGCCTCGAAGTGCTGCGGACGGAACCCGGGGGGCGCCGCCAGGATGACCAGGTCCACGTCGCACTCCAGCACCGACTTGTACGAGTCGAAACCAACGAACTGCCGATCGCTCGGCACGTCGACCCGGTCTGCGAACTGCTCCCGCACGATGCGTAGGCCGTCGTCGAGCCGGTCCTGGAACGCGTCGGACGCGGCGACGAGCACCACGTCCTCGCCGGCGGTCAACGCATCGACGGCGGCGCCGCGGCCGCGGTTACCGGCCCCGATCAGGCCGACACGCAGGCGGTGGTCGCCCGACGTGTGTGCGGCCCGCGCGATGCCCGTGCCCGCCGCCAGCGCGGCTCCGCTGGTCAAGGAATTCGCCAAGAAACTGCGGCGGTTGCCGCCCCCCAAAGCCACATCGGTAGCCCGATCTGCCATGTCTTCGCCTTAATCTGCAAGGTTTTCAGTCGGGAGAGCCCGCTAAGGGGGGAGAGGCCCTCGGTTAGTCAAGTTCTACAATACCCGGCGCCAGTGGCCGTCTCAACCGTAACACATGACCCCCACGCGCTCGCCACGGAACGGCCGATCGTCACAGCGCGACGCGGCGGTGATACACCCACCACTCGATCGCCAGCAACGCCAGCGCGGCCACCAGCAGCGGCTTCCAGAGCTCTTGCCGGGCCGGGGCGGCGCCGGCGGACGCCGCGACCTCGATGTTGCCGATCCGAACCGACGCGATCGCGGCCTGCTGCTCGTCGTCGGGCGTGCCCACGCTGAGCCGGACGTCGCTCTCGACGCGGTTCAACAGGTTCACCCCGAACCGCTGCGTCTCTTCGCCCGCCTCCAAGACGCGGTACACACCGAGCGTGCTGCCCGCCTTCCACACAAACGGCTGCGCGCCGCGGCGCGTCAGCTCTTCGCGTACGCCGCCCGGACCGACAATCGTGACGGCTGTCGCCGTAGGGTCGGTGGGCGTGATCTCGATCGTCTGGCCGGCGGCGACCGACTGAGCGTTGCCGCTGGTGTCGCGGAGGAAGTACTCCAGCGTGTTCAGCCAGAACGTTGGGAAGCTGTGTCGGTTGATCCACTCGGTGTTCCGCTGCACCCGGCCGTCTTCCTCGACGAGGATCGCGAAGCCGATTACGACGTCTTCGAAGGCGTCGCGCGGGGCGATCGCGGCGAGCGGTCCTTCGGCGGAGTCGATCAGCGTGGCCCCGCCCACCGGCGACCGCACGACGCGTGACTCGACGATGTCGAAGTTGCCCAGCTCCGCGTTGGCGAGCAACGGGTGCGCGCGGTTCCAGTCGATGATCTGCGGCGCCACGACCGACGCTTCGCTCGTGTCGTCGGCAACGGCTTCTGCATCAACCTTAGGCGCCCAGCGTTCACCCGGTGGGACGGCGCCGATGAACACGGTGTTCGCTCGCGGGAGCTCGTCCGGTACGCACCGGTCGTAGACGATCAGGTCGAACGCCCCGGCCGCGGCCAGACGTTGGTGCTCGGCCGTTTTCAGGATCGACGGTGGCTGCGAGTCGATCAGCCCCAACCGTTCCGTGCGGGCGGTGGCGAGCGCCTGCTCCACGGCGATGTTGCCCGGCGAGATCAGCAGCACACGGCCGCCCTCGGGGTCGTTCAGCCCGATCGCGGCGCGGTCGTCGAGGGCGAGGCGGTCATCGAGCTTGTCGAGCGTCACTTGTGACAAGGTCGCCTCGAGGGCGCCACCGGGGGTGTCGAGCGAGAACGACGCGCCGGCCAAGCCGCCCGGCTCGATCGACAGCCGCTGCGCCTCGCGGACGCGGCCGTCGAGCCGCAGCTCCACCACAGCGTCGGCAGCGTTGGCCGAGTAGTTGGCGACTTGCAGAAACACCGTGCGAGCGCCCGGCACGGTCTCGCTGACCCGGCTCGTCAGGTTGGTGATCGCCAGGTTGCCGGTCTCACGCGACCCGAGTGGCACGTACACGGGCTCAAGGTTGCCGAGCGCAAAGCCGTCGACGTCGGCGAACTTGCCGTCGCTGAGAATGAAGAGCGTCGCCGGCTCGGGATCGACAACCTCGACCTCGGGGGCGCCCTCCTGCACGCTCAGCCCCGCTGGATTCGCGAGACCGCTGGCCAGCTCCAAGGCGCCGGTCAGGTCGGTCGCCTCGGCGGTCGGCCGGATCGTCGCAAGTCGCTCTTTCAGCAACCGGACGTTGCTCGTGAACTGCTGCACGACCCGCGGCTCGGCGGCGAACGACAAAATCATCGCCGACATCGAGCGATCCATCTGGTCCAGCAGTCCCTCGACCTTGGCCTTCGCCACGTCGAGGCGAGACGCGTCGCCGGCGTCGCCCGCATCCTCGGTCGACATGCTGGCCGAGTTGTCGATGACGAACACGAGCCGCTGCCCCGTGAGGTCCGTCCCCTGCCAGCCGGGCCTGAGCAACGCGAGGATCGCCAACGCGACGAGCAACAGCTGCAGGAACAACAGGATGCTCTGCCGCAGCCGCTGCCAGAGGCTGTTCACCCGGAGGTCTTCGATCGTCTTCGACCACAGGTAGGTGCTGGGCACCTCGAGCGGCTGCCGACGCAGCTTCAGGAAGTAGAGCGCAAGGATCGCCGGCGGCACGGCCGCGAGGATTGCCCACTGACCGGGCGAGAGCGTGTTGCGGAAGAGCTCGTTCATTGCGTCAAAAACAAGGACCGCGAGTGACGCAGATTAACGCCAATGAAACGCCGGGTATTTACGATCACTCGCTTCACTCGCGGTTGCTTCCACTCAACGCACCAAGCCGCCGCGGCGTAGGTATGAGCCGACGAGGTCTTTCACGGGGGTCTCGTTGCTGGCCAGCAGGTACGCCATGCCGCGTCGGTTGCAGTAGTGCTGCGCGCCGGCCGTGAACGCCTCGAGCGTCTGCTGGTAGCGGGCGAGCAGCGGCGCGGTGATCGTCACCTCGGCCTCGTCCGCGTCTTCGCAATCGACCAGCCGCAGATCGCCGACGACCTCCGGGGCGATCTCCTCCTGGCTGAGCACCTGGATGACGTACACGTCCATCCGCTGGGCGACGAGGTACCGCAGCGCGGACTCGTAGCCGCGCTTGTCCATCAGATCGGAGATCAGCACCACCACGCCGCGGCCGTGGTTGCGTTGGCAGAACCCGCGCACGCCCTCTTCCAGGGTCGCGGTCTCCTCGGGCTCGATACCGTCCAGATACTCCAGCATCCGCGGCAGGCTGCTGCGTCCGCGCAACACGGGGCTCTGCGCGCCGCCGAGCGTCTCCACGCGGATGCGGTCAGCCCGCACCAGGCCGACGTACCCCAACGCCGCGGCCAGCTGCTTGGCGTGCTCGAGCTTGGTCGGCTCGCCAAAATCCATGCTCGGGCTGGCGTCGATGAGCGTGTAGAAGTGCAGGTCCTCCTCTTCGAGGAACAGCTTGATGATGAGCTTGTCGAGCCGCGCGTAGAGGTTCCAGTCGAGCGCCCGCAGGTCGTCGCCGGGGACGTAGTTGCGGAAGTCGGCGAACTCGACACTCTGCCCCTTCCGCTGGCTCCGCCGCTCGCCCTTCATCCGCCCGCGGAACACCTTCCGCGTGACGAGCTCAAGCCGTTCGAGCTGGGCGACAAGGTCGGGCGGGAGGAGCACTGCTTGGCGGGCCGCGCGAAGGAAAGGAGATGGGGGGAAGTCGGATGGCCTACCGGCCGCGGTTTCGCTTCACGGGCGCCGATCGATCACCACCAGCTTACCAGGAGATGGGGGGATAGCGGCCTCGCGGGACTGAGCGACACGGCTAAGCGAGCGTGGTGATCTCGCTCTGCTTCGCCACGCGGCATCCAAGGCGGGCCGACGCTCCTCGGATCGCGGGTCGCCCCTGGCCGCTTACGCTTTCGACACGAGTTCCTTTAGCAGCGCGTCAACTTCTTCTACGCGAGAAATCGCCAGAAAACCGACGGGCTGGGGTCTTGCCGAGTCTTCCTTAGAGCGGCTTAACTCGCGGTCGAAGATCAGGTCACCCGACCCGTCCTTCCGCCTGTTCAACTGAACATTCTTGAGTTTCCCGAAGAGCCACGATCGGACGGAGCTCCCCGTGGGACCGCGGGCGAAGACGATCGCACGCCGATCGGTGATGACGTACGCGAAGCGATCCGCCAAACGCCTCACCAGACTGGGGGTGAGCATCATCCCAAGTCCGGACAACAACAAAGCGATCTCGAAAAGCGGGACGCCGGCGAGGCCCTTGTCGAAGTCGGGGACCTTCCCATCCAAGGCGCTAACGAGCTCGAACAGGGCGAACGCGGTCACGGGAATGGCTACCAGATACACCACCCAAAAATGCCGGCCGAACGCCTTCGGGTCGGGCTGGTCCATCCAAACGACCTCCTCGCCCCGATCGAGCTCGTCGGAAACCAGTGTCCGCAGCTCGTGCGGCAGGTCACGCAGATCGAGACTGGCGATGCCCATGAGACCGTGAATGCAGGAGATGGGGGGAGGTCGGACGGCTGATCGGCCGCGGGTTCGCTTCTTGGGTGCCGATCGATCACCACCAGTTTACCAGGAGATGGGGGATGGGGCTCCGTGGGGCGACACGCCGCCGGCCGGTGTTAGAATGCTTTGATCAAAGTGGATACGGCGTAGAGCGGCACGCTGATCAATGCGAAGTCCCAGAGGAACCAGCGGGTTGCGACGCGAAGGCATTGGGGGCCCGGCTCGGAACGAAGCATGGTAGCGGCGAGCGCAACCGCCAGCAGCCAGAGCAACACCGTCAGCATCGTTGCGTGCAGCAGAGCGTCGGGCCGCCGGCTGTCGATGAAGAACCCGCTATGGGCGAGCCAACCGAAGTAGGCCCACGCCGACCAACCCCCGAGTTGCTTGAGCAACGCGACCCCACGCGACGGCCACAACGACCACTCAGGCGTTACACGCCGGACGTACCAAGCGCTCACAACGACCGAGTAACCGAACGCCAGCGAGAAGGCGAACGCGACGCTACCGAAGATCAGCGTGTAGGCAACGCCCATCCCCGCGAAACCACTGCTGGTGTCGGCGAGTGTCGCGAAGGCCTTGAGGCCCAGGGGGCTACCACCGACAAGCATGCTACTATGCGATCTTTCGTGATGCGGTAGTCAGCCAGGGACATCCGCTCGGTCACGGAACGATCCGCGGTTGTCTCCGCGTTCGGGACATGGCCGTCTCTGAGCCGCAAAGCGCCGCCGCGCAAGTTGGCATCCCCCCATCCCCCAAAATGCCGGCCCGTCAACACCCCCCGGCAGCGAACCCGCTAAGGCGGCCCCGCTTTGCACGCCCGCCATCCCCCCATCTCCTTCAGCTCTTGACCGCCGCCAGCAAGAAGTTGGGCTTCACCGCCTCGAACGTCAGCCGTTCGAGCTGATCGGCCCCGCGGGCGATGTTGACCATCCACACGTTGAGCGATACCTCGCCGCTGTTGGCCGTTTCGATCAACGCGGCGCGGACTGCGCCGAGGTTGTCGATCGCGATCATGTTCACGACCAGCCGACCCCCGCTCCGCAGCCGGCCGTAGGCGGCGGTGGCCAGGTTGATCACCTCGCGGCCGGCGCCGGCGATGAAGACGCAGTCGGGATCGGGCAGGGTGTTCCAAGCGTCGGGCGCCTTGCCGAGGATCGGCAGCACGTTGGTGGCGCCGAACCGCTCGGCGTTCCGCTGGATGAGGTCGTGGTCCTCCGGGTCCATCTCGATGGCGTACACGGCGCCGTCGACGGCCAGCTGCGCGGCCTCAACGCTCACCGAACCCGACCCCGCGCCGACGTCCCACACGATGCTGCCCGGGGCGATGTCGAGCTGCGCGAGCGCCAGCGAACGCACCTCGGCGGGCGTCAGCAGCCCCTGCTTCGGCTTCGCTTGCAGGAACGCGTCGTCCGGATTGCCAAACAATCGGCGGCCGACCGACTCTCGGGGGCGGTCCGGCGCGTCCGGCTTGCGGATGAGGATCATCACGTTCAGCGGGCCGAACGCGTCGGCGGCGATCTCCGGCAACTCGCCGCGGGTGACCCGCTCGTCGCGGGCGCCCAGGTTCTCGCAGACGTACGCGGTGAAGTAGTCGATGCCCCTGTCGAGCAGCGACTGCGCGATCTGGTTCGGGCCGACGCGGTCGGTGGTGAACAGCCCGACCTTCTGCGACGTGCGGATGCGGTCGACGATCGACGCGAGCGGGTGCTGCGAGACGTCGGTCAGGTAGGCCTCGTCCCAGCTCTCCATGACGCGGGCGAACGCCAGCTGCATGCTGCTCACGTGCGGCAGCACCACGAAGCGGTCTTTGCCGAACCGGTCGGTCAGGAACCGTGCGAGGCCGTAGAACATGGGGTCGCCGAAGACGACCATCGCGGCCGGCGTGTCGCCCAGCTTCTCGATCTGCGTGGCGACGGCCTCCAGATCGCCGCCGATCGGCACGCGTTCGCCCTTGGCGGCTTCGCCCAGCAGGGAGAGGGCCCGCTCGTCGCCGAGCAGCTTCTCGGCGGACACGATGCGGTCGCGCGCCGCCGCGGTCACGGCGTTCAGCCCGTCGTCGCCGACGCCGATGATGGAGAGTTTCATAGGGGAGAGGTTAGAGGCCGGATGCTGGAGGCTAGGGCGCCCGGGCCGGGCTCACATATCTTCTGACCTCTAGCCGCCAGCATCTAGCCACCGATTTCCTCGCCGCGCCCGCACTAGCGGGCCACGTACACCCGCATCGAGTGGTGCTCCATCGAGATCGGCTGGTCCGCGTCGAGTTCCGGGCCACGGGTCTCGACGAAGATGTCCGCCGGGCTTTCCGCCGCGGTGTCAATCACCAGCCGCCACTCCTCGCGGCGGGCCGACTTCGGCGCCTGGAACGTCTGCGGCTGGCCGCCCGAGTGCATCATGATCAGCACGTGCCGGGCCGCCGAGTCCTCGATGCCGGTCGAGCCGAGCAGGCACGTCAGGCTGTGGAACGTGTGGTTCCAGTCGATGCGGTCGCCGCCCACGCCGTACCAGCTGACGTCGGGCAGATCGCCCGGCTGGTGCGGGGCGCCCGTGAGGAAGTCGGCCCGGCGGAGCGTCGGCTGGCGGCGGCGGAGGTCGATCACGCCCTTGGTGAAGCGGTACATCTCGGCGTTGCGTTGAGTGAGCCGCCAGTCGAACCAACTCAACGCGTTGTCCTGGCAGTACGCGTTGTTGTTGCCCCGCTGCGTGCGGAGCACCTCGTCTCCGGAGACCATCATCGGCACGCCCTGGCTGAGCATGAGCGTGGCCATGAAGTTCTTCGCCTGCCGGCGCCGCAGCGTGCGGATCGGCACCCGCCGCGTCGGCCCCTCGACACCGTAGTTGCCCGAGTAGTTGTTGTTGTCTCCGTCGCGGTTGTCCTCGCCGTTGGCCAGGTTGTGCTTCCGCTCGTACGACACGAGGTCATTGAGCGTGTACCCGTCGTGCGACGTGACGAAGTTGATGCTGTGGTAAGGCTGACGGCCCGAAGACTGGTACAGGTCGCTGGAGCCGGCGAGGCGTGTGGCCATCGGCCCGGTCATGCCCAGGTCGCCCCGCCAGTAGCGGCGGACGTTGTCACGGTACGCGCCGTTCCACTCGGCCCAACGCCGCGTGGCGAAGGAGCCCACCTGGTACGCCCCGGCCGCGTCCCACGCCTCGGCGATAATCTTCGTATCGGAGAGCATCGGGTCTTCGCCGATGTACTCCACCAGCGGCGGGTTCGGCACGATCTCGCCGTTGCGGTTGCGGCTGAGGATGCTCGCCAGATCGAACCGGAAGCCGTCGATGTGGTAGTTGTAAACCCAGTGCCGCAGGCAGTGGAAAATCATCTCCCGGACGATCGGGTGATTGCTGTTCACCGTGTTGCCACAGCCGGAGTAGTTCTTGTACGAACCGTCTCCGTTGAGCATGTAGTAAACGCTATTCTCCAGGCCCTTGAAGCTGAACGTCGGCCCCTGGTCGTTGCCCTCGGACGTGTGGTTGAACACCACGTCGAGAATCACCTCGATGCCCGCGGCGTGCAGCTCGCGGACCATCTCCTTGAACTCGCGGACCTGGGCGCCCGGCTCCTCGCCCTGGGCGTAGCCGCGGTGCGGGGCGAAGAACGCCATGGGGTCGTAGCCCCAGTAGTTCGCCCGCTTGGTCGTGGTGCCGTTGCTCTCGTTGGTGGGGAACTCGTGCACCGGCATGAGCTCCACCGCCGTCACGCCGAGCGACTTCAGATACGGGATCTTCTCGATCACGCCCAGGTACGTGCCCGGTGAGTCGGCGCCCGATGTCGGGCTGTTGGTGAACCCCCGGACGTGCATCTCGTAGATGACAGATTCTGCCAACGGCCGCCGCAGGTGGCGGTCGCCGCCCCAGTCGAAGTGGTCGTCGACCACCACGCACTTCGGCGGCCGCACGACGCCGTCGGTCCCCGGCAGGTACTTGCCGGCGAGCGCCTTGGCGAAGGGGTCGATCAGCCGGGCGTGGGGGTCGAACCGGTGCCCCCGCTCCGGCTCAAACGGACCGTCCGCCTGAAAGTGGTACAGCGTGCCCGCCTTCAGCTCGGGGACGAACGCGCTCCAGATGTCGCCCCAGCGGTCGGTCTCGGGGTTGAGCTCGATCAGCCGGTGCGGCTCCGCGTCGTCCACGCCTCGGTACAGCAGGATCCGCATCGCCGTGGCGTTCTTGCTAAACACGACGAACTGCACGCCGTCGTCCCGCAGCACCGCGCCATACGGCAGCGGGTAGCTGAACTGCAGGGTCGGATGGGCGACGGTCGTGGGCGAGCCAGCCATGACAAGGCCCGCGGGGCGGGCAAGCGAGGGAATCGGGCCGTTAGCGATCATAACGCTCATAGAAGTCGTGCGGAGTTCGGCGCCGCCTTCCCTGGCCCGGAACCGTCCCCTTGAGCGGTCAACGCAGCTTGCGCGAACCGGGGACGTGACGCTAGCATCGACGCCAAAGAAGCCGCCGCCGCACAAACCCGCCCGGCATGCGCGTGGAACGCTTTGGGGAAGGAGAGCGGGGCAGGTTGGCAATAGGGGACGACCGCATCTCCGAGGCCGCAGCGTGAGTCTCCGCCCCATGGCTCGGCGGGCGCCTCGCCCTCCCAGAGTTGCTTCGCCCGTCGTAACCTTGGCGGCCTTGGCGCCACTGGCGTCTTGGCGATCCTTCGTCTGCAACACACGCATGCCCGTTTCCTACCGCGACGCCGGCGTCGACCTCGACGTCTACGAGCAATCGATGGCGCGGCTGCCGCAGCTCATGCGGCGGACGCACACCCCACGTGTGCTGCCGCTAGAGGGCGGCTTTGCGGGGCTGTTTCAGCTCGATTTCGCCGGCAAGCTCTTCGCTCGGCAGTATCGCGACCCCGTGCTGGTCTCGTGCACCGACGGCGTCGGCACCAAGCTCAAGGTCGCCCAGATGGCCGGCCGGCACGACACGGTCGGCGTCGACCTGGTGGCCATGTGTGTCAACGACGCCCTCTGCACCGGCGCGGAGCCGCTGTTCTTCCTCGACTACATCGCCATGGGGCGCGACGACCCCGATCGGCTCGAGCAGGTCGTCCGTGGCATCAGCGACGGCTGCATCCTGGGTGAGTCGGCCCTCATCGGCGGCGAGACCGCCATCATGCCCGACCTGTACGGGCCGGACGACTACGACCTGGCCGGCTTCTCGGTCGGCGTGGTCGAACGCGCGCGGCTGATCGACGGCTCGAAGATCGGCCCGGGCGACGTCGTGCTCGGCCTCGCGTCCAGCGGCATCCACTCCAACGGCTACAGCCTGGTGCGGAAGATCGTCTTCGACACGGCCGGGCTGTCGCTCACCGACACCGTCTCCGAGTGCGACGGCGCCACGGTCGCCGATCTGCTGCTCGAGCCCACCCGCATCTACACGCAGCCGGTCCGCCGCGTGCTGCGGCACTACCGCAAGAAACAAGTCGTCCACGGCGTCGCGCACATCACCGGCGGCGGGCTGCACGAGAATCTCAGCCGCATCCTGCCGGACGGGGTGACACTCGAGATCGACGAGGGCTCTTGGCCCGTTCCGCCGGTGTTCACCTGGCTGCAACGGTTGGGCGAGGTCGACGACGCCGAGATGGCCCGCGTGTTCAATCGGGGCGTCGGCCTGGCGATGGTCGTCAGCGAGCACTTCGCCGAGAGCATTCAGCGGCAGCTGATCGACGCGGGCGTCGAGGCGTGGCCGATCGGCCGCATCACGGGTTAGCGCGGGCCGCGCGGATCACCGCGTCGTACGCGGGCTGCTTACGCTGCAGCTTGCGATCGAACAACAACGGGTGGTTCACCACCGGGCGGCGTTTGCCCTCCAACTCCAGTCGGTTGAGCCACGAACGACCGTCGCCGACGCCCCAGAAGGTGACGCCCTCTAGGTGCTCGCTCCGCTCGACGAACACGCGGAATAGGTCCGCGTACCGCTCGGCCTGTTCCTGCGTCGTCGCCTCGTCGAGCGTTCGCAGCGCGAGGGCCTGAGTCCTCGTCGGGTCGCGTGGCAGGACGTTCACGTCGAGCTCCGTGATACGGATCGTGAGCCCCAACGGCCGGAGTTCGGCGATCAGCTCATCGAGCGTCGCTTCGATCTGCTCGATCGGCGGATCGTTCAAACGGTAGTGCCCCTGCACGCCGACGCCGTCGATCGGCACGCCGCGGCGGACCAGGTTCTTCACGAGCCGGAGGATGGCGCGACGCTTCGCCGGATCGTGGAACAGGTAATCGTTGTACAGCAACTCGGCGCCCGGATCGGCGGCTCGCGCGAATCGAAACGCTTGCTCGATGTAGTCGGGGCCGATCGCCCGCAGCCACTCCGTGTCGCGTAAGCCGTCGGGCTTGGCTCGGGCGGCGTCGGGCGCGATCGCTTCGTTCACGACGTCGTACGCGTCGATCCGGCCGCGGTAACGGGTCATGACCCGATCGATGTGCTCTCGCAACAGGACCAGCACCTCGTCCCTGCTGCGCCGCCGCCCGCTCGGACGGGCGAAGACCCAGTCCGGGGTCTGCTTGTGCCACACGAACACGTGGGCGAGGGTCCGCAGGTTGTTTTGCTCCGCGTAGTCGACAAAGCGATCGGCGGGGCCAAAGCGGAAGTCGCCAGGCCGCGGCTGCAGACGATTCCACTTCAGCACATTCTCCGGCGACACCGCCGCGAACTCTCGCTTGACCAGTTCGAGCGACCCGACCGCCCGACCGAAGAGGTGGTCGTCGCCGAGCGTTGCGCCCATAACGAAACGATGGGCGAACGCTTCGCGCAGCGTGGCCTGTGCCGCCGCTTGCGACGAGGCGAGCAGCACGAACAGCAGCAGCAGCAAGCAACGCATGGCGGACGGCGCCCTCCCGGAAGAACGACGGCATCATGGATGACGAGACCACCACTGCCTACCACGAGGCGGGCCACGCCTTCACGGCCGCGTACGCCGGCGGGCGAGTGCTGAGCGTGTCGATCGCGCCGGACGACGACGACGGCCCGGCGCGTTACGGAGACACGCAGGTCGCCTGGCGCCGCGGCGCGTTCCCGCCCGCGGAGTTCGCGGAGAAGCTGGTGCTGGTCGCGTTGGCCGGGCCGGTGGCGGAGATGATCTACACGGGCGACCCGTTCCACCCGGCGCTCGTCGCGGAGTGGGCCGAGGACTGGCGCCACGCGTGGGCCGAGGCGGCGACAGCGATGCCGGACGAACAACGCCGCACGCGTTGGCTTGAGGGCCGCACGGTCGGCCTGCACGGCCTGCTCTCGGACGACCGGCACTGGGAGGCGATCGCCGGAGTCGCCGACCACCTGCTAGCCCACGAGCGGCTCGACGAAAAGATGTTCGCCGAGGTGGTGGGGACTTGGCTAGGCTAAGCGTGACCGGTGAGCCGTTCCGGGCCCACCGACTTGCGTAGCTGTGCTCACACAAAGATCGCATTCGAGTGGTCGTGCTGGTGAAAAATGACGTTCGTTAGGTGCTGCTCGTGCAGCTCGTCGAACACGACGAGAATCGCCTCAACGCGACCGGCGGGCGGCTACACTGTGGACGCGAAAGCCGGCTCGTAACGGTTGGCGATTTCCCTTCTCGTGAGGAATGACTAATGCGGCGAGCAATGACTCGATGCCTTTGCGCGGTCTCAGCCGCAGCAGCGTGGGCGCTAACGCCGGTGGCGGCCGCGCAGGACTCCCTCACCGTAGGTACTCGGAACGAGTACCTTTTTGACTTCGATGGTCCCTCGGCAGAAGCGACCGGGGATCTCAGCGTGACGAGCGTGTCGGCAACCCTATCGGGACCGGAAGTTCCTTTGGAATTGCAATCGCAGGGTGTGACGACGGTAACACTGGAGGCAACTTCGATCGGAGGGAACGTCTCCGCGGATCGTGATAGGTTCGTTGAGGCCCGAGGGATTGGGGTCGCGGGTCCGACAGACAACACGCAAGCCCGGTTGTCCGACCTAAACAACGGCGAGGCGTTGACCATCAAGATCCGCTCAACCGGGATCGTAGAAGCGATGCTCGTCGGCCTCGACTTATCGGGCACACGCGGTTCCCTCCCGTTCACTGAAGTCACCCTGGCGGGCGCGACGATCAACGGCGCCTCGGTGCTGAACACCGAGACAAGCACCGAAGACTTCACCGCATTGATCTTCGATTCACCAGTAAGGAGCGTGACCGTGGCCAGCACGGGCGACGATGGCTTTCGGATCGCGGGCGTGTACCTGATCCCGGCGCCCGAACCCGCGTCTCTGGTCTTGCTGGCCTGCGCGGGCGTGCCCCTGGTGACGTCCCGTCCGGGTCGTCCGTGAGGCTCCACCCGTTGCTTGCTACGGGCGCCTGGCACGCGGCCAAACGGTGAATCCAGCGCCTCGGTTTCTTGGTTCCGCGGTCTCGGGCAAACCACCCCGTCACCGCAGCGTGCCGCCCGGCGCAGCGGCGCCGATCTCGATCTTCGGCAGCTCCAGCTCCGCGGTGTTCCCCGCCGTCGCGCCGGCTTGGCGTAGGGCGTCCAGCAGCTGCGTCTCGGTGATCACGTCCGGCAGCAGGATCGGGGCGTTCGGGCGGTCGGCCGGGAAGATCGCCAGGAACGGGATGCTGCGGCTGCCGAGGCTCTCTAGCGTCTGCTTGATTTGGTCGTTGCGGTCGCTCCAGTCGGCCAAGAGCGGCGTCACGCCGTTCGCCTCGACCACGGCCTTCACGTCCTCGGTGTTGATCGCGTACCGCGAGTTCACCTGGCAGGTGGGGCACCAGTCGGCCGTGAAGTCGACGAGCACCGTGCTGCCCTCGGCGATCGCCGAACTGAGCGCCACGTCGCTGTAGTCTCGCCACGGCAGCTCGTGGTCGTTGGGGCCCAGCAGCGAGAAGGCGAGCACGCCCGTCGCCACCGCCGTGCCGAGGCCGCCGAGCCAGGCGGTCGTCTTCTTCGACGAGGGCGCCGTGATGGGCGTCGTGCCGATCCACCAGCACGCGAAGCCGACCGCGACCAGCGTCGCCAGCAGCGGGATGCGTTGCTCTTCGGACACGACGCTCAAGAAGTACACCGCGGCGCCCATCAGGACGAAGCCCATCAGGTGCTTGAACGTCTCCATCCAGGCGCCCGGCTTCGGCAAGAACCGCACGAGCCGCGGGAAGACGCCGATGAGCAGGTACGGCGCCGCCATGCCGAGGCCGATGGCCGAGAACACCGCGAAGGGCGTCCAGGCGGGCTTGCCGAGCGTGTAGCCGATGGCCGAGCCGAGGAACGGCCCGCTGCAGGGCGTGGCGAGGATCGTGGTGAACACGCCCTTGTAGAACGCGCCCTGGTAGCCCTCGGTCTGCTGCAGGTCGCCAGCGTTCTTGCCGCCGGCGAAGCCCGGGATGGGGATCTCCCACACGCCCAGGAAGCTTAGCGCCATGGCGAACACGAGCACGACGATGCCGATCTTGTACTCCGCGTGCGTGTTGAGCTCGCCCCAGCCGTAGCCGGCGAAGGCGGTCAGCGCCGCCAGCAGCAGGAAGACACTCATGAGGCCGGCGGTGTAGGCGAGGTTCATCGCCAGCACGCGGCCGCGGTCGTGCTGCGCCTGCTCGGCGAACGAGAGCACCTTCAACCCGATGACCGGCAGCACGCAGGGCATCAGGTTCAGGATGAGCCCCCCGACGAGCGCGGCGCCGAGGATCGGCAGCAGCGTGGCGAGGTCGGTCGGTTCGACGGCCCCTTCGGCCGTGGCGTCGTTCGTCACGCCGGCCGTCTCGAGCGTTGCCTCGGGAACCAACGCGGCGCTCGCGAGGGCGGTGGCGATCTCCGCGGGCAGCGCGGCGGGCGAGGCGCTCGCCGTGAACGAGAGCGTTGTCGGCAGGCAACTGTTCGCCTGGCACGCCTGGGTATCGACCGTGCCGGTGATCACCGCCGCGGAAACGTCGGCGCCCGACGCCACGGTGAGCGGGGCGAACCAGGTGACCGTCTCCGTGTGCTCCTCGATGCGCAGGCCTTCCCAGATCTCCGTGTCGACGTGGGTCTCCGGCGCCGGGGTCGCCCGGAACGCTCCGACCGTCACGCCCGCGGGGGCAGCGACCGAAAGCTTGGTCGCCTCCGGCCCGCCGTCCGGCTGGGTCAGCGAATAGATGTGGTACCCCGACGCAATGTCGGCCGTGATGAGCAACGCGGCCGGCTGGCTGTCCGTCGCCGGGGCGATCCGTGCGGCGACAGTCACGGGCTCTACCTGGGCCGTCGGCTGACCGAACCCGCCGGGCAGTTCGAGCTTGAACTGAGCGGCGGCGGGGCTAGCGAACAGGGCCGCCGCGACGGCGACAAACACGCGGGGGGGGGCTAGCGGGGCGAGACGGACGAGGCGGTGCGTGAACATCGTGAGCCTTCGGCGGGAGGGGCGGGGGCGGGGCAGGAGGTGAGAGCCGCGGCCGTCCGCTATCGAAGCCGGCAATCATCCGTGCGGCTGCCTTGCCAACGCAACGCCGCTTCCGTCGGTTCGTTGCGGCGGCCACCCCACGGGCCCCACGGTGAGTCGCCTCACACGACGGTGCTAGCTGGGGGTTCTCGCAGGCGTTAGGGCCTCAGCGACGCCCTTCCATGATCCGCTCTAGCCGCGATTCTAACGCCGCCAGCCGTTCGGTCGCCCCCGGGGCGAGCCCGTCTCCGGTGGGCTGAGCGATCCAACGCCGCCACCGCAGCACCGCAACGACGAGCCCGGACAACTCCAAGGCCTCCACGAGCCCGCGGGGGGGCGTGGCATTCGCGTGGCGGGCGTACACGCCGACGAGACGGTCTCGCACGGCTTGATCGCCCGCGGCCAGCTCGCCCGCCAGCCGGGCGACGTCTCGCCACGGCGAGTCGACGCCCAGCGTGGCGTCGTCGATCCAGCCGACGCAGGCGCCGTCGGCCATGATCGCGTTTTCGGGCCGTGCGTCGCCGTGGATGAGTTGGGCTCCGTCGGGCGGCACAGCCCGGCGTAGGGCCGCATGAGCCGCCTCGACGACCACCGGGGCGTCTGGCTCCGCCGCAAACCGGGCGACGCTGTCGAGTGCTTCGAGCCGCCGCTGGAAGCTATCTGCCTCGGGCGGATCGCCGGGGTCGGTGGCGGTCCGCAAAGCCCGATGGAGCTCGGCCAAGCCGACCATCGCGGCGTCGCCATCCGCTTGAGCGATCCCCTTGATCCACCGCCGCACCTGCCAGTACGCCCCGCATGACAACACAAACGGCCGGCCGTCGGGGGCGAGTTCCGGCGGCGCCATCGGCAACCGCGCGGCATCGCACGAGTGCAGCCGCTGAGCGACGTCGATCATCCGCGCTGGATCGGCGTGCTTATCCGCCGTCGCCTTTACCGCGAACTTGCCAGCCGCGGTGGTGACACACAGGACCTGGCTGGGGCTTAAACCCGATTCGCAGTGCGTCGCCGACCGCACATCGCCGAGCGACGCAAACGCCTCACGCACCGAGGCGGGAATCAGCAATGGCGGCGTGTGGCTGGCGTGCTGGGAAATCTGTCCGGGAAACGCAAGCGGGGCGGAATGGGGTATAGTTACGTGCTCGATTGCGGGCCCGGTCGGCAGGTTGTACCGACCCTAACGATTCTGCCCGCCAAGACGCTCCGAACAACACCTCGGCCTCGCTGCGGCCCCGTCCTTTCCACCGTGCTGTCCATGTCGCCGCTGTCTTCCTGGTTCTCGGCTGTGCTTCGCTCCTCGGCGGCCGTCCTGCTGTGCCTGAGTCTCGGCTCACCGCTCCTCGGTGAAGAGGTCGACGGCGCCGAGGCCGGCAAGCCCGAAGTCGCCGCCGAGTCTTCGTCGGACGACAGCAAGTCGAGCGACAGCAAGGCGAGCTCGAAGCCCGCCAGCAAGCCGTCGAAGTATCCGCCGGTGTCCAAGGTGCTGAAGGACACTGACGCGATCGACGGGCTGCTAAAGCTGCACCACAAGGACGACAAGCTCTTCGCGGAACTCAAGTCGAGCGACCTGAACAAGGACCTCATTGTCCTGATCACCATCGCCAAGGGCATCGGCCAGACACCGCTGCTGGGCGGCTTCAGCTGGGGCTTCGGCGACGACTGGGTGTGGCAGTTCCGCAAGGTCGGCGAACGGATCCAGGTCGTCCGCCGCAACGTCCGCTTCCGCGCGAAGCCCGGCACCCCCAGCGCCGAGGCGGTCAAGCTAGCGTACACCGACAGCGTGCTGTTCAGCCTGCCGATCGCCACCCGCGGCTCCGGCGGCTCCTACGTGATCGACCTGACGCCCGTCTTCTTCAGCGACCTGCCGCAGATCGGCATGGCGTTGCCCGGCTTCTCGTTCTCCAAGCAGCGGAGCAGCTTCCTCAAGCCGCAAGGCTACGACCGCAACGTAGAGATCCAGGTAGCCGCGACGTACTCGTCCGGCGGCTACATGGACCTGGAGACAGTGCCCGACTCACGGGCCGCGACGATCAACGTGCACTACTCGATCAGCCGCCTGCCGAAGACCGACTACCGCCCGCGGCTGGCCGACAACCGCATCGGCTACTTCCTGACCGTGGTGAAGGACTTCTCCAAGCCGGAAGACGAGGACCGCTTCGTGCGGTACATCAATCGCTGGGACCTGCAGAAGGCCGACCCCAAGGCGGACGTCTCACCACCGAAGGAGCCCATCAAGTTCTGGCTCGAGAAGACGATTCCCTACAAGTATCGCAAGCCGATCCGCGACGGCATCGAGGAGTGGAACTACGCCTTCGAGAAGGCCGGCTTCTACGACGCGATCGACGTCGATCAGCAGCCGGACGACGCCAAGTGGGACCCGGGCGACATCAACTACAACACGTTCCGTTGGATCACCTCGGACGCCGGCTTCGCCATGGGCCCCTCGCGTGTGAACCCGCTGACGGGGCAGATCCTGGACGCGGACATCATCTTCGACGCCGACTTCTTGCAGTTCTGGAAGCAGGAGTACGAGGTCTTCACGCCGCAGGGCATCGAGATGCTCACCGGCGGGCCGGTGGAGCTGGGCGCCTACCGCGAGCAGCAGCGGCGTCTGCCGATGCACGTTCGCAACGGCCACACGGGCCGCTGCTCGTGCAATCTGCTGGGCGGCGCTAGCCAGCAGATGGCGTTCGCCGCCGCCGTGAACGCCACCCGCAAGCGGAGCGACGACGACATGGAACGCCTCATCATGGAGGGCCTCAAGGAGGTCACCATGCACGAGGTTGGCCACACCCTCGGCCTGCGGCACAACTTCAAGGCGAGCACGCAGCTCGGCCTCGACGAGCTGCACGACACCAAGAAGACCGCCGAGACCGGCCTCAGCGCCTCGGTCATGGACTACCACCCGACGAACCTGGCGCCCCCCGGCGTTGAGCAGGGCGACTACTACTCCAAGACCATCGGCTCCTACGACTACTGGGCCGTAGAGTACGGCTACACGCCGGTCAAGGACGAGAAGAAGGCGCTCAAGGAGATCGCCTCGCGTAGCGGCGAGCCGGGCCTCGCCTACTCGACCGACGAGGACACCCGCGGCATCGACCCCGACCCGCACAGCCGGCGGTTCGACATGAGCGACGACCTGGTGGGTTACGCCCAACAGCGGGCCGAGATCGTCGCGGACGCGTTGCCGAAGGTCGTCGAGGAGCTTGTCGGCGACGGCGAGGACTACGACAAGGCGCTCCGGGGGTTCCAGGTGCTTCTGGCGACGCACGGCCGGGCGATGTTCGACGCCTCGCGTTACGTGGGCGGCCTGTACGTGAGCCGCTCACACAAGGGCGACAAGAACGCGCCGAAGCCGTTCGAGGTGGTCGACGCGGACAAGCAGCGGGCCGCGATGGACCTGCTGGGCGAGCAGGTCTTTAGCGATCAGCCGTTCCTCGTCCCCCGCGAGCTGTACAACCAGCTGGCGCCCACCAAGTGGTCGCACTGGGGCACGCGCACGGCGCCGCGGGCCGACTACCCGGTGCACGAGGTCATCCTGCTGTGGCAGGAGCGAATCCTTGACCGGCTGATGGCCACGCTCACGCTCCGCCGCCTGCACGACAACGAGCTCAAAGCCCCGGCCGAAGACGATGTCTTCACCACGGCCGAGCTCATCCAGGGGCTGTCGAGCCTGATCTGCACCGAGTGGGATGGCCTGGAAGAGGGCGAGTACACGCCCCGCAAGCCGGCCATCAGCAGCCTGCGTCGCAACCTGCAGCGGGCGTACATCGAGCGGCTCGCCGAGATCGCGATGGGCCGCTACTACATCTCGTTCACGAGCCCCCGCGGCGGCGCACGTAGCGCGATCATCGACGTCCCGCCGCAGGACTGTCAGACGCTGGCGTTCGTCGAGCTCGAAGACCTCCGCGAGAAGATCGACCTGATCCTCGAAGACGACCCCGAGGTGGACCGTTACACGGAAGCCCACCTGCGGGAGACCTCGTCGCGGATCGAGAAGGTCCTCGAGTCGGAGATGCTGTCGTTCCCGCTGCGGAATCGCTTCCTCGACGAGCAGCTCTGAGCGGCGCGCTTGGGGCGGGATACTCGCCGGGGCGGCGTCGCGTTACGCTGTGCCGCCCCACTGAGTAGCGTGCCGCCCCGCTCCGTATGAACCTCATCGTCGCCGTCGTCCAGCCCACCAAGCTCGAGGCGGCGCAGCGTGCGCTCGCCGCGATCGGTGTCACCCGCATGACGATCGCCGACGCCATGGGCTTCGCCCGCCAGCGGGGCCATGTGGAGACCTACCGAGGGCACGAGTACCAGACGCTGCTGCTGCGGAAGGTCGAGCTGCAGATCGCGGTGAACGACGACTTCGTCGAGCCGGTGCTCGCGTGCCTCGAAGAGCACGCCCGCACGAGCAAGGAGGGCCACATCGGCGACGGCAAGGCGTTCGTCATGCCGATGGACCGCGTGATCCAGATCAGCGACGGGCTCGAGGGACCGGGGGCGATCTGAGCAGGGCTTGTCTGCGCTGGCCTCCGCCGGCTTGCGCCCAACGCACCCCGGGCTAAAACAGCGGCCGAGAGCCAGACCGCCGCCCCAGCCCGCGGAGTAAACC
>JBCBPC010000003.1:0-21160 GCA_039820945.1 Planctomycetota bacterium | reverse complement strand
TTTTCGCGGGGTTTGTGGGGGGGGGGGCCGGCGGTTTTGCGGCGCCGGCTGTTTGTTATTAACCTTGTTTTTTGCGGTCAGCGAGCCGTCGGCGCAAGCCGGCGGAGTAAACCGAACAGCATGTCCGCCGTCCTCATTTCCGCCGATCTGATGACCACCAGCGCTGCCCAAGGGGCCGCGCAGCGGGCTGGCGTCGAGCTCAAGGCGGTCGCCCTCCGCAACGCCGCGAGCGCCGTCTCCGACGCCACGCGGCTCGTTGTCATCGACCTGACGCACGCACTGACCGACCTCACGCCGCTCGTCGGCGAGCTACGCGCGACGGCCCCGTCGGCGACCATCATCGCCTTCGGCCCGCACGTGCAGGAGCAGCGTCTGCAGGCCGCCCGCGCGGCGGGGTGCGACGAGGTCATCACCCGCGGCCAATGGCACAACGGCGCCGAGCAGCTGCTCCGCGATCACTGCGGCTGAACGTCCGCAGCGTCGCCACGCCACGGGGCGATCTCATCGAGCGCCTGGCCGTCGATCTGCTTCCGCAGAACGAGGTAGATCGCCGCGACGCACGCGATCCAGGACGCCGGGTAGAACGCCCTGAGCAGCGTCGCAATCATCGCGCCGGGCACGGCTTCGCCGAGCCGGTTCAGCACATCATCCGACGCCAGGTCCGCCCCCATCATCCAGCCGGCGGTGGCGTGGGCGCCGGCGACGAGCGTCTCCACGACGAAGCCACCGGCCAGCGTCACGGCGAACGCAACCCCGATGTAGCCCAGCAACGACAACGGGCGTTGCAGCAGATACGCCACCCCGCGACTCGCGGCGTCGAAGCTGTCGGCGTCGTCGATGGCCACTGCCGCCAAAACCATCGGCGCGGCCGCCAGCCCGATCGCGATCGCGGCAAATCCGACGGTCGCCGTAATCCTCAGAGGGAACAGCAGCCACCAGCTGAAGCCGCCTGCGTCACCGTCCGGCTGCATGCCGCCAAGCAACATCCCAACGCCGGCCACCAAAAGGCCCGGGAGCAGCAGCATCGCCGCAGCAAGCACCGCACGGTGCGTGCGGCGCATCGCGAAACCAACCGCGGAACGAGCGTTGATCGGCGCTCCGCCGACAACCAAGCGGCCGGCCGCCCAGCGGATCGCCGCGCTGGCGAAGTAAAGCGCTACGCCGCCGGTCAGCAACCGCTCAATCGTTTGCCACCAAGCAAGCCCAACCGACTGCCCGACCCGGGCCCACGAGGTCCAGCGGAGTGACGCGCTGGCAATGGCGCCGGGGGCCAGCCCCGCGGCTTCGGCCGAGTAACCGCCGAGGGTGATCAACAAGAACAGGCCGGCGACGAGTGGTAGCGACGCCACCGCAACACCGGGCGCCCGCAGCAACACCGTCCACGGCGCCACCGCCAACCAATCGATCCGCCGCAGCGTTGGCGGCTCGGTCAGCCAGCCCGGCTCGCGCCGCGGTTCGGGCTGCGGTTCGGGCTGCGCGTTGTCGGGCGGGGCGTTCTCCATCACGACCGCTAGTTTAGCGACTCGTCCTCGAACTCGTCGGGGTCGGGCACGTGCGGCAGGCTGTATCCCTCGTCCAGCCAGCGGCCCAAGTCGATCGTCTTGCAACGGTCGCTGCAGAACGGCATCGCCGTCGAGGCGGCCGGGTCGAATTCCTTCTTGCACACCGCGCAACGCATCGGCGGGTCAGTCCTTCTTGCTCGGCTTGGACGACTTGCCGGACGACGCCTTCTTGTCCGCCTTGCCGGACGACTTCGGGTCGGCCTTGCCGTCCGACTTCTTCCCGTCGCTCTTCTTCTCAGACGACTTCTTGTCCTTCTCCGCGGCCTTCTTGTACGACTCGCTCCGGTAGTCCGTCTCGTAGAAGCCGGAGCCCTTGAACACCACCGCGGCCCCCGTGCCGAACAGGCGGCGGAGCTTCATCTTGCCGCACTCCGGGCACTTCTTCTTGACCGGGTCGGATATCTGCTGGAACAGCTCGAACTCGTGCCCGCAGGCGTCGCACTCGTAGTCGTACGTCGGCATACAATTACTCGCTAGGAACGCGGGGCGGGCAAAGGAGGTGAGCAGATGTTGGTGAGAGGGGAAATCGCAAGCGTTCAGTAGGCCGTGAAGATATGGCAAATCACGAGGGTCGGCGAAGCCGGGCAATCGACCCTCTCCCCTATCACCAACATCCCCCTATCTCCTTCCTATGAGGTCGACTTGCCACGCGCCTCAAGGCGCCCCGGAGGAGACGATGACCTGCGCCGGGCGGATGACTCGGTCGTGCAGGCGATAGCCGATCTGGGCCGTCTGTGTCACCACGCCGGCGGCGTGCTCGTCGGACGGCTGCTGCAGGATCGCCTCGTGGAAGTTCGGGTCGAACGACTCGCCCGTCGGGTCCACCGCCTCGCAGCTGTGTTGGGCGAGCACGCCGACCAGCTGCTCGCGCACCAGGCGGAAGCCCTCAACGACGCCAGTGGCCGCGTCGGCCTCGCCCGCGGCCTTCGCCGCCGCTTCCAGGGCCCGGTCGATCGTGTCGATCGCCGGCAGCAGGTCCTTCAGCAGCGGCAACGCCGCGTACTTGCGCTCGTCGGCAACCTCCCGGCTCGCGCGGGCCAGCACGTTCTGCAGCTCGGCCTGCAGGCGGAGCGAGCGGTCCTTCTCCCCGGCCAGCTCTTCCTCGACCGTCGGCCCGTCGTCGTTGGCGCCGTCACTTTCGGACGACTCGCCATCAGCCGGTTCTTCACCGGGCAAGAGGTCGTCTGCCGACAGCGTTTCCGCGAACGCCGACTCGTCGACGCCCTGCGTTTCGTCTTGCTCTTTGTCGGCCATCGCTTGCTACCTCCCGGCGGCCGCCGCCTCGTCTTGCGCGGCGGCGTCGTCTTGCGTTGTGAAGTATTCCTTGAGCTGCGTGAAGAAGCTCTTCCGTTCCGGCGCCACGTTCTTCTGCTCCAGCTCGGCGAGCTGGCGGAGCAGCTTCTCTTCCTCGGCGGACACCTTCTTGGGCACCTCGATCGCCACCTGCACCAGCAGGTCGCCCACGCCGCGGCCGTGCGGGTCCTCGATGCCCAGCCCGCGGAGGCGGAACACGTCGCCCGACTCCGTGCCCGGCTTCAGCTTAACCGTTGCCCGCCCGGTGAGCGTCGGCGTGTCCAGCTCGCAGCCCAGGGCCGCCTGGCTGTAGGTGATCGGCATCCGCACGATGAGGTGCTGCCCCTCGCGGTCGAACAGCGGGTGCTCTTCCACCGCGATGAAGCAGTAGCAGTCGCCCGGCGGCCCGCCGCTGGTGCTCGGCTCGCCCTGCCCCGTGATGCGGACCCGCGTGCCGTCGTCCACTCCGGCGGGGATGTTGACCTCGGTCTCGACCGAGCGGAGCCGCTGCCCCTTGCCTCGGCAGTCGCGGCACGGCTCGCTGATGGTCTGCCCGGCGCCCTGGCACGCGGGGCAGGTCGTTTGCATCCGCACGATGCCCGCCGACTGAATCACCCGCCCGGCGCCGCCGCAGTAGCCGCACGTCTCCGTGCCGCTGCCCGGCGCCGCGCCGCTGCCGTCGCACGTGCCGCAGCGCTCGTGCCGCTTGAAAGTCACCGTCTTCGTCACACCGGTGGCGGCCTCGTGCAGCGAGAGCGTGACGTCGCAACGCACGTCGCGTCCGCGTCGCCGCCCGCCCCGTCGGCCCCCGCCGAACAGGTCGCCGAAGACGTCGCCGAACGCCGAGAAGATGTCCTCGACGTCGCCGAAGCCGGCGCCCGCGTGGCCCTGGCCGTTCACGCCGGCGTGGCCGAAGCGGTCGTACCGCGAGCGCTTCTCCGAGTCGTTGAGCACCTCGAACGCCTCGGCCGCTTCCTTGAAGCAGGCGATCGCCTCGTCGTCGCCCGGGTTCTTGTCCGGGTGGTATTGGATCGCCAGCTTGCGATACGCCGTGGCGATCGTCCCGCCGTCCGCGTCACGCGACACGCCGAGCACTTCGTAGTAGTCGCGTTGCGTGGGCATTACGGGGAACTAACCACAGATGAACGCAGATAAACGCAAATGAAAGTTTGCAGACGACTACCGCTATCTGTGCAGCCTTAAACGCAAGACTTGATCTTCTATCCAGCAGTCGCCTGCGACGTCTACTGCCGATAGTAGCTCAGCCCAATCAATATGGTCGCGCCTGGGTGGTGTACTTCCTAGTTCCAACACGAACGTTAGCGAAGCGGTCTTGCCGCCATCAACGAATCCGATGGTTCCACGAACTTCCGAGTGATTCCCTCCGAGTCGAAAGTCCTAGGAGTGATCCAATCGCAGTACCCAAGCCCAAGGTCGGGAGTGTTAACGATTAACACTCGCAGTTGGCTCCAGAACTCTTCCTCAGTCATGCTCTAGCTAATCGGCGGCAACGTCAGTACCGGTGGTATTCGCGTCTATCTGCGGTTCCCTCACCGCGTCTAGCGAACCGGGCCACGCGCCGTGGAGGCGGTGGCCCGGTCGCTGTCAGCGGGGGCAGGATTAGGTAGACGGGGTCAGCGGATGCTGCCGACCACGGCCTTTTTGTCCTGGTCGCCGTCGTCGAAGTTCGTCACCAACGCTTCGGTCGTAAGCAACAAGCCCGCGATGCTGGCGGCGTTGGTGATGGCGGTCTTCACGACCTTGGCCGGATCAATGACGCCCGCCTTGAACATGTCGACGAACGCGCCGGCGTTGGCGTCGTAGCCGGTGTTCTTGCCCTTCTGCGAGACTTCGTCGGCGATCACGCTCCCGTGGAGGCCCGCGTTGTCGGCGATCTGCTTCAGCGGCGCCGCGAGGACACCCAGCACGATGTCGACGCCGATCTTCTCGTCGCCCTTGGCCGCGGAGCGGGCCTTCTCGACCGCGTCGCGGCTGCGGAGCAACGCGACGCCGCCGCCCGGCAAGATGCCCTCTTCCACCGCCGCACGCGTGGCGTGCAGGGCGTCTTCCACACGAGCCTTCTTCTGCTTCATGTCGGCCTCGCTCGAGGCGCCGACCGACACGATGGCGACGCCGCCGGTGAGCTTCGCGAGACGCTCCTGCAGCTTCTCTTTGTCGTAGTCGCTGGTGGAGGTCTCGATGCTCTTGCGGATCTGCTCGATCCGCTTCTGCACGTCCGCGCTCGAGCCGGCGCCCTGCACAATCGTCGTGGCGTCCTTGTCGGCCGTGATCCGCTTCGCGCGGCCGAGGTGCTCGATCGTGACACTCTCGAGCTTCACGCCGAGGTCCTCGCTGATGAGCGTGCCGCCGGTGAGCGTCGCGATGTCGCCGAGCATCGCCTTGCGGCGGTCGCCGAAGCCGGGCGCCTTCACGGCGGCGACGTTGAGCACTCCGCGGAGCTTGTTCACCACGAGCGCCGCCAGGGCTTCGCCCTCGACGTCCTCGGCGATGATCATCAGCGGCTTGCCCTTCTGGCTGACCGCCTCGAGCACCGGCAGGAGCTCACGCAGGTTGCTGATCTTCTTCTCGTGGATCAGCAGGTAGGCGTCCTCAAGGACAGCCTCCATGGCGCCCTGGTCCGTGATGAAGTACGGCGACAGGTAGCCCTTGTCGAACTGCATGCCCTCGACGAACTCGAGCGTCGTGTCGGTCGTCTTGCCCTCTTCGACGGTGATGACGCCGTCCTTGCCGACCTTCTCCATGGCGTCGGCCAGCAGGTCTCCGATCACCCGGTCGTTGTTCGCGCTGATGGCGCCGACCTGGGCGATCTCTTCCTTGCTGCTGACCTTCTTCGAGGCGCTGTCAAGGAACTCGCAGACGGCCGAGGCCGCCTTGTCGATGCCGCGACGGATGGCGGTCGGGTTGCTGCCCGCGACGATATTGCGGGCGCCTTCCTTGAGGATCGCGCGGGCGAGCACCGTGGCGGTTGTCGTGCCGTCGCCGGCGAACTTGCTCGTCTTGTCGGCCACCTCGTGCACGAGCTTGGCGCCCATGTTCTCGAAGGGGTCCTCGAGCTCGACCTCCTTCGAGACCGTCACGCCGTCCTTGGTGACGGTCGGGCCGCCGAACGACTTGTTAATGATGACGTTGCGGCCGGTGGGACCCATGGTCACCGCCACCGCGTCCGCGAGCTTGTCGACGCCCGCGAGCATCTTCGCCCGCGCCGCGTCTTCGAACATAAGTTGCTTGGCCATTGTCGTGGCTCCTGATCTGTTTCAGCCGGATCGGCCGGTTGTTTGCGAGTAAAACCTCAGCGAGCCGATACTGCCCGCTGCCGTCTGCCTACTGCCCACTCGGCCCTCAGGCCGTCACCTTCGCGAGGATGTCGCTCTCGCGGAGGATCTTGAACTCGTCGCCCTCGACCTCCACCTCCGAGCCGCCGTACTTGCCGTAGATGACCTCGTCGCCGATGGCCACCGACAGCTCGCCGCGGGCGCCGCTGTCGAGCAGCTTGCCGAGGCCGACGGCCACGACCGTGCCGCGTTGCGGCTTCTCACGCGCGGCGTCCGGCAGCACGATGCCACCAGCGGTGGTCTCCTCGGCCTCGAGGGGCGAAACAACAACACGATCGTCCAGCGGACGCAGATTGATCTTCTTGGCCATGAGTTGGGTCCTGTGTAACGGTGTGTTTGATGACTGCGGTGAAGCAGGTGTTGGTTGAGGGTTTCGGTGGTTAGGAGTTAGGGCTTGAGGGGCACAAATCGGGGCCGAGCACTGTGTGCAAGGCCATTAGAGGTTTGGTGAATAAGCAGTCGAGGAGCGACAACAAACCGCCCTCAAGCCCTAACCACCTAATCCCTTACCCCTCTCTCGCCCGGCTACATCATGCCCGGCATGCCACCCATGCCGCCCATACCACCCATCCCGGGCATGCCGCCGCCCATGCCGCCCATGCCACCCATTCCGTGGTCATGGTCGTGGCCGCCGGCGGCCTCTTCGTCGTCACTCGGGGCGTCGGTTATCAGCGAGTCGGTCGTCAGCAGCAGCGCCGCGACACTCGCCGCGTTCTGCAGCGATGTGCGGACGACCTTGGCAGGATCGATCACGCCCGCCGCGGCCAGGTCGACATAGTCGTCCTTGTCCGCGTTGTAGCCCTCGGTCTTGCCCTTGAGCTGACGCACGCGGCTGACCACGACGGCGCCGTCGACCCCGGCATTCTCGGCGATCGCCGTGAGCGGGTAAGAGAGCACCCGCTCGACGATCGTGGCGCCCAGCTTCTCGTCGCCTTCGAGGGCGAGCTTCGCAACGGCCTTCTCGGCCCGCAGCAAAGCGACGCCGCCGCCGGGCACGACACCCTCTTCCAAGGCCGCGTGCGTCGCCGCACGCGCGTCGTCGAACAGGTCCTTCCGCTCCTTCATCTCGCTCTCGGTCGAGGCGCCCACCTTAATCTGGGCCACGCCGCCGGCGATCTTCGCAAGCCGCTCCTGGAGCTTCTCACGGTCGTAGTCGGAGTCGGTCGACTCGATCTCGGCGCGGATCTGATCGGCCCGGCCGTTGATCGCGTCCTTACCGCCGGCTCCGCCGACGATCGTCGTGTTGTTGGCGCCGACGATCACCTTCTTGGCCTTGCCCAGGTCGGTCAGCTGAACGCCGTCCAGCTTGATGCCCAGGTCCTTGAAGATGGCCGAGCCGCCGGTGAGCGTCGCGATGTCGCCCAGCATCGCCTTGCGGCGGTCGCCGTAGCCGGGCGCCTTCACGGCACACACGTTGACGATGCCGCGAAGCTTGTTCACGACCAGCGTCGCGAGGGCCTCGCCCTCGATGTCCTCGGCGATGATCAGCAGCGGCTTGCCCGCCTTGCTGATGGCTTCCAAGAGCGGCACGAGCAGCTTCGCGCTGCTGATCTTCTCTTCGAAGACCAGAATCTGCACGTTCTCGAGCACCGCCTCCATGTCGTCTTCGTCGGTGACGAAGTGCGGCGACAGGTAGCCGCGATCGAACTGCATGCCCTCGACCACCTCGACGGTCGTCTCGGCGCCGCGGCCCTCATCGACCGTGATGACGCCGTCCTTGCCAACCTTCGCGAACGCATCGGCCAGCACCGAGCCAATCGACGGGTCGTTGTTGCCCGCGATGGTGGCAATGTGCTGCAGCGCCTTCTTGTCCTTCACCGCGATCGCGTCGGCCTGCTTCAATACGGCGGCGCCGACGGCCTCGACCGCCTTGTGGATGCCGCGGCTGAGGGCCATCGGGTCGGCGCCCGCGGCGAGCATCTTAAGCCCCTCGCGGAAGATGCCCTCGGCCAGCACGGTGGCCGTCGTCGTCCCGTCGCCGGCGACGTCGTTCGTCTTGCTGGCGGCTTCCTTAACCAGCTGGGCGCCCAGGTTCTCGTACGGGTCGTCCAGGTCGATGTCCTCAGCGACGGTCACGCCGTCCTTGGTCACCTTCGGCGAGCCCCAGCCCTTATCGAGCACGGCGTTGCGGCCGCGGGGGCCCAGGGTGCTCTTCACCGCTTTGGCGAGCTTCTCGACGCCGGCCGCAAGCGACTTGCGGGCGTCTTCCTCAAAGACCATTTGCTTGGCCACGGTCGTACTCCTTCGGGCGAGATCGACGGTTGGGCCCCGCGGTTGCGGGGCGACTGGCTGATAACGATTGGGCCGCGGGTGGGCCCGGATGTGCGTACGCTTGGGACGGGCGGCCTGCCAAAAGCGGCGGCGCACCGATTCCGTCTGAACGGAAAGCAAGTGGCGTGCCAGCGGCCGGCCCGCCCCGCAAAACAGCGCGAAACGGCCCGGCCGGGCCCTTCTGGCGTGAGATGTCGCTCGACCGCGGGCCCCGAGGGAACCCACCGACGGCCAGGAACCGTCATATTGGCAGGCCCCGCCGCCCGGCACGCCCTCAGGCGGTATCCTTGCGGGCCCAAGCCGCTGATCGCCCCGACGATCCCGCCTTACGATGCCCGACCCGACGCCCACCACCGCCGAACCCAAAACACCGCGCCACGCCGATGACGGCGATGCGTGGGTCGATCTGTCGGCCTACACCAACGGCGGCTACCGGCCCGGCCGCGGCGTGCTCGTCCAACTCCTCTGGTGGTTCACGAGCCTCGCGGTGTTCGAGTCCGGCTGGTTCCTGCTCGGCCGCGCGAAGCCGACCATCCTGCGATGGTTCGGCGCCCGGATCGGCCGCGGCGTCGTCATCAAGCCGCACGTACGGATCAAGTACCCGTGGCGGTTCACCGTGGGCGATCACTGCTGGATCGGCCAGGGGAGCTGGATCGACAACCTGGCCGACGTCACGATCGGCGACCACGTCTGTGTGTCGCAGGGCGTCTACCTGTGCACCGGCAGCCACAACCACCGGTCGCGTGGCTTCGACCTGATTACGCGAGAGATCCGCGTCGAGAACGGTGCGTGGCTCGGCGCGAAGGCGATAGTGCTGGGCGGCGTGACCGTTGGCGCGAACGCGATCGTCTCCGCCGGCAGCGTAGCGACACGTGACGTGGCGCCTGCAACGGTTGTGTCGGGGAACCCGGCCGAGAAGACACGGGATCGAAAGCCCTGCGTGGAATAAGACGCGTGCTGTAGCGGTGGGCAGCGATATCCAAAGCGAGCGCGTCGAGTCGCGATCAGCGAGCGAAGCGAGTGACCCCCTCGAGAGATGAGGCACCGAGTCGATCCGCAACTGAGAAAACCGCTAGCTGTCGATTGAACCCGGCCGGCGTCTTGACTATCGTCTTGTGAGCCGGCCCTTCGCCGGCGAAACATATTCCTCGACTACCGATCGGCCAGAACTGCTGCAAAGTCCGCGTCAAGGCTCGTCCGTCTAAACACGGATGCCTTGCGCGGACTTTTTTCGTTGGCGCTCGGTGCCGCCCGCAAGGCTCTGGGCTCACCGATCCTCATTCGACGTCGATCGACTCGCACAACCAGCGGTCAAACACAGCGAACACGCATGCGAACTACGCGTCAAACGGGTAGCGGATGGCTTACAGCGGTCTTCTTTACGATGGCCCTCGCGACCTCCCACGATAGTGCTGAAGCCGTTCCGTTCCCGCCGCTTTTTATTAATGGACCCGCGGGTACGACTTCCTTTGGCAATCAGCTGGACCTTAGCGGTCGTCACCTTCTCACGAGCGATACACAAGCGGTCGTGAACGGCGAGACGGTTGGTCGTGCTTATCTGTTAGATGTGACGGATGGCTCTCTGTTGTATGCATTCGATGACCCCACACCCAGAAGCGCAGCGGCAGGCGTCTCAGGCTCATATGGTCAGAGCTTGGCGATCGACGGCAACTACGTCTTGATCGGCGATCCTCGTGACGACACCTTTGCGGCCGGTTCCGGACAAGCACATCTATTCGACGCGAACACCGGCCAATACGTCCGCACGTTCAGCCACCCGCTACTCGCCAATGGGGCGAACTTTGGATGGGCCGTGGAACTCGATGGGACGCGAGCAGTGATCGGCGCCCCCGGCGATCGTGGACGTGGAATTAACGACCGCGGGGAAGGCTCGGCGTTTGTGTATGACCTAGCCAGCGGCGATTTGATCTCAACACTGTACGACCCGACTCCGACCGAGCGTTTGGTCGATGGCGCTTTCAGCACTGCGTTCGGGAGCTCTGTCAGCATCAGCAATGACACTGTCGTCGTGTCTGATTCTCTCGACGATACGGCCGCTAATAACTCGGGTCAGATCCATGTCTTCGGGGCGACAAGCGGAGCACTGGAAAGGACGATCGAGTCGCCCCAGCCTACGCCTGAGAGTCGCTTTGGCTCACCGTGGGCGACTGTCAGCGATGGCAACATCCTTACCTATTTGCAACCTGGCGGCCGAGCGTACTGGTACGGCGCGACGAACGGTGAACTGGTGGCGCAAGTCCAGCCAGGGCCGGCCGGTTACGCGCGGCTGATTGCAGCAAGCGGCGGTGAACTCAGGACATTTCCTGCAAGCGCCGTCAGCGGCAATTACGCGGTAGGAGGGGACCCTTTTTCCAACCGGGTGATTGTTCGCGACGCGCGGTCTCTGCCTGACTCCGCCAGGCACGCTATCGCGCTGAGTCGCTCGCTGAGCATATCTGACCGTGGACGCAACGTGGTCGAAGTGAGTAATTCAGACGCCGTCGACGGCTATCTCGTAGCATCGGCCGACGCACCAACCTTGGCGTTCTCCACAACCAATGGGCAAGCACAAGCGGCTGCTTCGGTCGATCGCGATGGAACGCTCACGGCGGGTGCATTCGCGTCTGCGGGTGGACCCTCGAGCTCTGCCGCTGGCCGCGGGGTTGCGATCATGCCCTTCACAAACGTTGGATCGGATAGCACGAGCTTCCGTGTTAACGCCGTACTGCGGGGGAGCTTCCAAGAATCGCGATTCGACCTTCCTACCGGAGCCCTTGGGGCCCGCGCTGCAGCTTACATAGTAGGGGGAGAGGCGCTGCGCCCCGTCCTCGAGGCAAACATCAATGACCCAGATGGATGGCTTCTCGACGGTGGATCGGAAGACTTGCTGGACGCTTCAGAACTCGTGAACAGAGACGTCAGACCTCTGCTCGGCGTGGGGGCAATCCTTGCCGAGGCAGAGGTAGAACCGCCAGTCACCTTCGACGTCGATCTTGAAGTGTCGCTCGAAACCGGCTTCGTCACCCTCGACCCTGACGAGACCGTCTACGTCGTCTTCGACGTTAGCGCATTCTCGTTCTCTGAGACCTTTGTAGATCAGACTGGCGCCGGTTCAGCCCTGTTCTTGAACACACTGAGTGCGGCTGAGAATCTGTTCACAGACCCCAGTGGGAACCCGGTTTATCTCGAACCAGGAGATCTCAACGCCATCGCGATACCAGAGCCGAGCGCGACGTGCGTCGTCGCCGTTGCTGCGGCCTGTTTAGTGCGCGCTCGGAATCGCCACGCTTCGTGACAACGGCGAGGAATAAGATCGCTCTTACCCCGCCCACTCCGTCGCCGTATCCAGCTCGGGAATGTGCTGGAACGCGATCCGCATCGGGGCGCTCGATTTGGCCTCGTGCATCGTGGCGAGGTACATCGCGTTGCCGCCGAAGCGGGCGTTCACCGCGTCCATCGTGCTGGCCGCGGCGCGGGCCTGGCGATCCTCGGCGAACAGCGGCAGCTCTTCTTCCGCCGCGTCGTAGAGGCGGGTGAGCGTCACCCCCGCTTTCAGCGGCACGCCCTCCGTCGGCCGGTCGGCCCACAGATGGTCGAGCGCCCGCAGCAGCGTCGGCGTATCGCTCACGCGGCCGAGCTTGCACTTCGCTCGCCAAGTCGGCTCGCCCACGTAGCCGACGCTTAGCTCCATCCGCCCCGCGACGAGGTCGCTCTTCCGCAGCCGGGCGGCCGCTTTGTGCGTGAGCCGCACCAGCACGCCCTTCGCGCCCTCGTCGGTACGCAGCGACGGGGCAAGCACGTGCGAGTGGCCGAGCGACTTGCGGCTCGTCTCGGCCTCGCCGACTTCGTCGCCCCGTAGGGCGTGCCACCACTGCTCGCCGACCACACTGCCCCACAAGTCGTGCATCGCCTGCTTGGAGAGGGCGGTCAGTTGCCGCACCGTCCGCACGCCGCGATCGTGCAGCCGTGTCTCCATCCGCGGGCCGATGCCGGGAAAGTCGCGTAACGCGAGCCGATGCAGCCGGTGCGGCAGCTCCTCGCGGACGATCACGCTCAGCCCGTCCGGTTTCTTCAGGTTGCTGGCGACCTTGCCGAGGAACCGATTGGGCGCCAGGCCGATCGAGCACCGCAGGTACGGCCCCACGTCGCGGGCGATCGCCCGCTTCACCCGCTCGGCCACCCGGCGCGCCTCGGCCACCGGCCGATGCCGCGGGTCGAGCCGGCAGGCCATCTCGTCGATGCTGCAGACCTTCTCGACCGGCAGCACGGTGTTCACCGCGGCGATGATCTCGTGGTGCAGCCGAACGTAGTTGGCGTGGTCGCCCTTCACCAGCTCGATCCCCGGGCACCGCCGCCGCGCCTCGCCGACGTTGGTCCCCGTCTTGATGCCGTACGGCCGGGCCTCGTAGCTGGCGGCGATGCAGCAGGTGCGGTCGGTCATGGTCGGCACGACCGCCACCGGACGGCCACGCAGCGCAGGCCGCATCTGCTGCTCCGCTGAGGCGAAGAAGGCGTTCATGTCCAGAAACAGCCAGTCGACCCGATGCATACATATGTACACTATCGACCGCCGCCGCCCGCGTCAATCAACTTCTTCGAGCGAGTTTGCGAACAACCTTTGGAACCGCGGACCGGACAAGGAACCGCGAATGACTCGAATCATCGCGAATCGGGATTCGCGTTCGTTAGCGTCATTCGTGGTTACTGGTTGTCCGGGTCCACGTGTGGTTCCCCCTACCTAAGCCAGGAAACAAGCCATGCCGTCTGCCGTTGGGATCACACTCGAGCAAGCCCAAGCCGCCGTCGCCGCCGCGATTGCCAAGTCGAAGGAGATCGGCACGCTGATGGACATCGCCGTGGTGGACGCCGGCGGCAACCTGACGGCGTTCGCCAAGGAAGACGGCGCCTGGCAGGGGTCGATCGACATCGCCCAGATCAAGGCCCGCACGGCCCGCTACTTCGACATGCCGACCGGCGCGATCGGCGGGCTCTCGCAACCGGGCGGCCCGCTGTACGGCATCGAGCACAGCAACGGCGGCCTGATCACGTTCCCCGGCGGCTTGCCGATCAAAGACGCGTCCGGCGCGGTGATCGGCGCGATCGGCGTGAGCGGCAGCACCGTGGAGAACGACCACACGGTGGCCGAGGCCGGCGCGGCGGCGGTGGGGTGAAGCCCAAGCGATCGCCAGGGGTTTTGTGTCTTTTGCCCGCCGACCTGTGGGACACGAAACAAGCGTCCACCTCCGGTTCGGCCGCCGACTCTGTCTTCAACGGATCACCGCCAGTTCGAGCCCTCGTTTACCCTTCCGGTGGGGCATAATGGTGGCAGCTCAGACAAATTGATCCCACGGGCAATCGCGCGCTTCGACCGGCTGGGGCTAGGTCGGTGCGGCGAGGTATCGCCCGGCGGGCCATGGGTGATCTTCGAACAAGCTCGGCACCAACGACGACAGAGGCTTCAACCATGGAGAGGCACACTACGACGGGACTCGTTGATCGGGTAAGCCGTGCAAGCCGGATGGTAATCGCCATCGGTGCTATCGCCGGCACGGCAACCAACGCCGTCCAGGCATCAGAGCTGGCCGAAGACGCCTACCGAGAATTTGGCCAGCGGCTAACGCTCGCGGTCGAGAAGGGGGATCTCGAGGAGTGCGGCCGACTCTTCGACACACGCTCTTATGTCGAAGGGTTTTTCAAGGGCGTCGCCTTCCACTACCGAGACGGCCAAGCCGCTGAGGCCAAGTGGGTCCTTAGATTTGAGAGGGAGCACGGCGTGTACGCTAGCACGGTCGCCGACGCGAGCCTGGGCGGGTCCTACAGGCTGCTGCGATCGCTGCCGGGGGAAGAACCCAGGCTTCTTGTGCGGCTGGTCTGTGGCGACGGAACACTCGACTACCACACGCTTACGCTATCCACCTCGCACACGGGCGAGCTGCGTGTCGTTCGCACCACAAGCATGCGTCGGGGAGGCGATTTTTTCGCCCAGATCAGACACGTCCTGTCTCGATACATGGCTCACGAAACCGACGACAGCCTTATCTCCGATCGGGCCCCCGAAGCGGCAGCGATGAGGCTTGAAAAACGACTCCTCAGCGGCATCCAGACTGCCGCCAGGCAGAAGAAACATCGAGATGCTCTCTATTTCTTTCAGCAACTTCCGCGAAGCGTCCAAAACGGACGCCACGTGCTGCTGACCACGATCGACAACTCGATCGCCTATGAACGCGAACTTGCGGCGGCCGAGCGATCTCGGCACAAGTCCTGGACGACAAGGCTGTTGGATCGGTACGAAGACATCTATCCAAACGACCTAGCAGCTACCCTGCGTTGCGTTGATTACGCGAGCTACCATAAGGATTTCGAGCAAGCACGTCGCTGCGTTGCCGTGATAAATAAGGCGGTTGGGGGCGATCCCTACCTGGATCTGGTCGCCGCGATCGTTGAGAGCCGATCCGGCAATCATGGATTGGCCATTGCACTGGCGGAACTGGCGTCAGAGAAGCTGCCGGAGATCGCGACTGTTCACACTGAAGTAGCATCTATTCACGCGGCCGCGGGCGATAACGTGTCGGCGGTAGCTCGGTTGAACGCGCTCTACGATGGCTTCCGCTTGACCATTGAAGAAGACGCCGTCGACGGTACACGGTGGGGGCGACTTTTCGATAGCTCGGAGTACAGGTCCTGGAAAGATAATTTGTAGCATCCGTCCGGAGCGTGATCACCACGTCGGTGATATCGCCAGTCATCGACCTAAGGTCACCTCGCTCGCAAGCGCCGAAGCCTGAACGCCGCGACAACAAGCGCCACACCGGCAATGATCGCGAACACGCCGAGCACCTGGATCAACAGCGCCGCGGCGAGCAACGGCGCTGAGAGCAAGATCGCGCCGAACGCGATCGACAGCACGCCGCCGAGCACCAACCACCACTCGCCGTCGATCTCGTTGCGTTCACGGACGGCGGTGACGATCTCGAGAACGCCGACAACTATTGAATTGATCGCCAGCAAGATCACCAGGGTTGTGACTGCGATCGCTCCGATCAGCGCCGGGTACGCGACGACGAACAAGCCGGCGGCGATACCAATCGCGCCCCGGATGATCGCCCAAACCCGCGACTTGACCCAACTCGATAGCCCCGCCAGGACCGACAATGCCCCGTCGATCAGCACGAACAGGCCGAGCACGGTGGCGTATGCAACCAACGTGACACCCGGCATGAGCAGGGCGTAGGCGCCGATTGCGATCATCATCACGCCACGCACCAGCGGCAGCCACCAAAGCGCGGCGAGTTGGGCGACGAGTTCACTTCCTGCGGCAGGCGTTCCAGCCACAGAGGGTTCGGTCGCGGGCAGTTGTACGTCGGACATACTTCAGAACTCCGAGTCGTGAGGGGATCACCAAGCACTTGTGACCCACGGGTGTCTCTCGACGCGAGCATGCCCACGCCAGAACGCATCGTACCCGGAGACGCAACTAAGCCGGCGCCATTTCCGCCCGGCCGCCCGCCCTGTACGCCGCCACGACCTCTTGCTGGACCTGCGGTGGGGCCGGCTCTGCGTGGCTGTACTCCATGGTGTACGCCCCGGAGCCGCTCGTCATGCTCTTGAGCCGCGTCGAGAAGTCTTGCAGCTCAGCCAGTGGGGCGACCGCCTTGATGACGCACGCCTCGCCAATCATCTGGGTGTCGTTCACCCGGCCGCGACGCGTCGATAGCTCGCCCGTGACGTCGCCCATGTGCGGCTGTGGCGCCGTCACCTCGACCGTCACGAAGGGCTCTAGCAGCACGGGCGACGCCTTGCCGACCGCCTCGAGGAACGCCTTCTTGCCGGCGGTGATGAACGCGATCTCTTTGCTGTCCACGTCGTGGTGCTTGCCGTCGTACACCTCCACGTGAACACCCGAGATCGGGTACCCCGCGACGGCGCCCTCCGAGAGCACCTGGCGGACGCCCTTCTCGATCGCCGGCATGAACTGCCGCGGGATCGAGCCGCCGACTGTCTTGTTCTCGAACTCGAAGCCGGTCGGGTGGTCTTCGGGCAGCGGGGCGACGCGGAGGTACACTTCGCCGAACTGCCCGGCGCCGCCGGTCTGCTTCTTGTGTCGGCAGTGGCCCTCGCCCTCGCCGGTGATGGTCTCCTGGTAGGCGATCATCGGCGGCGAGGTCTCGACCTCGACGCCGTGCTGTTTCTCCAGCCGCTCAAGCACCACGCGCAGGTGCAGCTCGCCCAGACCCCGGAGCACGGTCTGCCGCGTCGCGGCGATCCGCTCCAGCACCAGGCACGGGTCCTCCTCCTGCAGCTTCTGGATGACCGTGGAGAACTTCGTCTCGTCGGCGTGCCGTTTGAGCTCGATCGCCAGGCCGTACATCGGCTTGGGCAGCGGCAGCGTCTTGATGTGCGGCGGGTCGTCCGGCGTGGCGCCGTCGTGCAACACGCCGTCGAAGTGGATGTCGTCTAGCTTCGACACGGCGCCGATTTCGCCGGGGCCGATCGCCTCCGTCTCACGGTGCTCCTTGCCCTGAAGACGCATCACGTGGTTGATACGCAGCGGCTTGCGCGAGTCGTTCAGGTACAGCTCCGAATGCCGCCGCACGACGCCCTGATGGACGCGGAACACGCTGAGCTTGCCGATGTGCTGGTCGGTGGCCACACGGAACACGTGGGCGATCGTCGGCTTATCCGCGTCGCACTCGGCGAAGAACGAATCTTCGCCCCGCTCGAACGGACGCGGATTGCCCTCCAGCGGGCTCGGCAGCAGCGACGCGGTCACGTGCAACAGGTGCTTGATGCCGGCGCCCGTCTTCGCACTCGCGAACACGATCGGCACCAAGTGCGCCTCGCGCAACGCCTTCTCGAAGGCGTCGTGCAGCGCCCGCGGGTCGAGCTTCGCCTCGCCGCTGTCCAGATAGTTCTCCGTGAGCGTCTCGTCGACCTCGACGACCTGCTCGACGATGTGCGTGTGGGCGTCCTCGGCCGAGCTGAACGCGGTCGGCTCGTGGGCGTCGTGCTCGAACACCTCGACCACCGACGACAGGTCGGGCGTCGGCAGGTTGATCGGCAGGCAAACGGCGCCGAACGCCGCGCGGATCTGGTGCGTGAGGGCCTGCAGGTCGACGTCGGGGGCGTCGATCTTGTTCACCAGGATCACCCGGGGCAACCGACGCTCGGTCGCCACGCGCATCAGCCGACGGGTCTCGCTCTCGATGCCCTTGGTGGCGTCGATGACGATCACCACCGACTCCACCGCAGGGAAGCACGCGATGGCGTGGCCGATGAAGTCGCTCATGCCCGGCGTGTCGACGACGTTCACGTGGTGGCCTTCGTAGTCGAAGTGCATCACGCCCGGCTGCAGCGAGTGGCCGTGCAGCCGCTCCTCATCGGCGAAGTCGGAGACCGTGTTGCCCTGCTCCACCGTGCCGAGGCGGGTGATCTCACCGGCGTGAAAGAGCAGCCGCTCGCACAGCGTTGTCTTGCCCGCGCCCGCGTGCCCGCAGACACACAGGGCGCGGATACTCTCCGGGTCGGGCACGCTCGTGGCTTCACCGTTCATCTGACAGTCCCCAAGTTGTGAGAGAAGTGCGTCGCTGGAACCCCGCGGGGGGGGTCAGCGTCTCGCCGTGGCGACGCGGTCTTCTTGGGGCCGACGCCATCGCGGCGTGGTGGATCTCTCCAAAGAATAGCCGCCCGCGGCTCCGCGTCCTAATGCCCGACGAGCGGTGGAAGATCGCCGGCAGATCGCCATCCCCCCCTATCAACGCAGGGGTATTGCCGACGCCCCGGCAAGTGAACGGGGTGGTGCGACAAAATGACGCACCGCAGCGGGAGACGAATCGCTTTCAGGACGCAATGGTCGATTCGACGCGACGGTTAAGTCAAAGTTCAAGTCGACTCAACGCCTCAGTCGACACGCACGCACTCGGGCGCCGGGCCGCCGCCGGCCACCCAGCCGTACACCGACCGCAGCGCGGCGCCGACCTGGCGCCAAGAGTAGCGCTCCGCCGTCAGCCGCCGGCCCCGCTCGCCGATGGCTCGCAGATCGTCCTCCGGCATGCCAAACGTCTCGGCGAGCCGCTCGCCGATCGAATCGGCGTTGGCCTCCATCCGCAACGCGGCCCCTTCGTCGAAGCCCTCGGGAATGTTGCACGTGGGCGTCATCAGCACCGGCAGGCCGTGCGACCACGCCTCCAGCACGACCATCGGGAACGCCTCGCTGAGCGACGGCAGCACGAAGGCGTCGGCCGCCGCGTAGGCGGCCAGCTTGTCGTCGCCAAACTGCGGCCCGAGGAAACAGACCGAATCGTCGAGCCCGAGTTGCTTGGTCTGCTCGCGGAGCTCTTCCTCATGGCCGTGCTGCCCCCAGCCCACCAAGACGAGCCTCCAGGTGTCATCGCCGGTGGCGTCCTTCGCCTTCCGCCAGCCGTCGATCAGGTTCGGCAGCCCCTTGATCGGGTTGAATCGCCCCAACGAGAGCAGCACCTTCGAGCCTGCGGGGAAATGCTCGGCCCACGGCGCCGGCCGATCCGGCCGCTTGGGGGGCGGTTCCACACCGTTCGGCACGACACAGATCGGCGCTTTCACGCCATAGTCGCGGGCGTATCCCGCCTCGACCTTGGTCAAAGCGTGGATGCACGCCGCGGTGCGGAGGTGCTTGTGCTCGTAGAGCCAGCCGCCGATCAGCTGCTTCTTCCACTTCGAGTGCGAAAGGGCGATCGGGTTGAGCATGCCGTGCAGCGACACGAGGTGCGGCCGACCGGTCTTCTGCGTGAACCGCAACGCCGCCAGGCTCGGGTACGCCCAGAGCCCGTGCGTGTGCACCAAGTCTCCGTCGAAGTCGAGCACCGCCCGCGTCATGGCGGGTGCGAACGACAGCGACTTCGGACCGTAGGACGAGAACGCTCGGGCCGTCACGGGGGCCCAGTCGGCGAGCTCGCCGGCGACGTGCTCATCCTCGATCCCGTAGACCTCAAGGTCGATCGCGAAGTCCGTGCACAGAGCGCGGCCGAGCGACTGGATCATCGGCGTCAGCCCGCCGCCGGCACGCGTCAGCGACTTGGACACCATGGCGACACGGAGGGCGGCTTCCGCCGCGTCGCGCTTCGTCGGCGGCGGTTCGTTGCGTGTCGCCGCTTCGCCCAAAACCGCTTCTCAGGTGAGACCTCGTCGGAGCTGCCAGAGACGAAAAGTATGCCCCGCGCCAGGCCCCCACGCCAGAGCCCCGCTCCCTGCGAACCTCCGCCTAATCGTTTCCGCGGGCCACGTCGACCAGGAACTTGCCCGCCAAGAAGTCACGCCCCAGCAGCATGCGGTAAGTCATGTGCGAGCGGTCATTTAGGTTCACGATCGCCTGTCGCTGCACACGCCCGCACCGCAGCGGGAGCCGCACACGGTAGCGGTAGTCGGAACCCTCGGAGCACCGCACCTCGACGTAGTCCTCGATACGTGTCTCGACCCAAGCCGCTTGGCCGTCGCGGTTCTCGACACGGATTCGCACCGGCTTTCGCACGTTCTCTGCGGGGACGTCAGAGGCGCCCTTGATTTCGATCGCGTCGGGCGGGCAGTGCAGCGAGCTGACCGTCGCGCCCGTATCGACCCGAGCCGTTAGGGTCACACCGGACGAGGCTTCGACGATCTGGGCCACCGGCCCGATCGTGTGCTTGGAGTCGGGCGTTTCACCGCGAAACGCCTGGACCGAGACCGCGGCGGCGATCACCGGCAAAGCCGCCAGGGCGCCGCGTCGCCTCCAGAGAGAATGCAAGGCGTGCATGCTTCAGTATTCCGAACGCTTCGCGCCCGTTGCCAAGCCCGCTTGAAGACCTCGACGTTTCGCGACGCACGCCGTCCGACCATGCCGGTGGCGCCGGTTAGGCGCCCCTCTGCCTGGGGGCATCCGCTCCGGAGCGGCACTACTGAGAGACATCCACCGCGAACCTGCCTTCGAGAAAGTCCCTCCCTAGCAGAAATTTGTGTCGCATGTGCGAACGATCGTTGAGCGTCACCAACGTGAAAGCGGTTGCGCCGCCGCAGGAGATCTCGAGCCGAACCTTGTAGCGGTGCTCGACCGCGGATTCCGTACGGACCAAGCTGCGTTCGACGATCGAGGTCGTCACCGGCAAAGTCGTGCCGTCGTCACCCGCGAGCCACAGTGTCACTTCCCGACCGACGTTCGCGATCGGGGGCTCCACCAGTCCGTCGATGCGGTCGATCGGGCAGTGGATCGAGGACAGTGTGGCCCCGGTGTCGACCCGAGCGAGCCATGCCAATCCGTTGGCGGGATGCCGGACCGTCGCCGTCTGCCCGAGGAGCGGCGTCGCCTGCGACCTCGTCCAAATCTGGCCGGCAACGAACCCTACAGCCAGAGCAAGGCCGAGCACGCACGCACAAGCAAGACCCCTCTCGCGTTTGGACATGACGCCGGTTTGCGAACGGAATCAATAAAAAACCCGACGTCGGGCAAAAAGCCCGACGCCGGGTTATCAAAGCAATCTGGTGAGTTGCGAAACGAAGTTCGCTGACCCCGCCGCCGCGTGAACGACAGCGGTTTTTAATTCCAAGTCAGTCAAGGACTGTCCCATTTTTCACCCGCGGCGTCGCCGCCGTGGGCGTTCTAGTTATCCCTAGAAAGGAGGTGATCCAGCCGCAGGTTCCCCTACGGCTACCTTGTTACGACTTAGTCCCAATCGC
>JBCBPC010000002.1:0-334188 GCA_039820945.1 Planctomycetota bacterium | reverse complement strand
CGTTCACGGCGAGGAACTCCTCGAGCCTCCGGCCGCGTGTCTTCCCGGCCAGATGCTGGACGACGTCCACCGGCTTGTCGCCGAAGGCGCCGGCGACCGCCTCGGCCAGGCTGGCGGCGTCGCCCAGCGAGCCGGTCACCAGCCGCACGCCCAGCCGCCGGAGCTCGTCGGTTCGAGAGCTGGACCGGACGAGGCAAGCGACGTCGTCGCCCCGCTCCACGAGCCGCTCCACGAGCCGCTGGCCGATAAACCCGCTGGCGCCGGTGACGAGGACACGCATCGAGACAGCACAGAGAAGGGTTTGAGGGCAGGCACGTGCCGCGGGGGCGGCAGCTTGGGCTCCGGCCGCGCCAGCGGCTAGACTCCCGGCCACTCGTTCTCCGACGAGGGCGGTCATAATTCACACTTCGGCATTCGCCTTTCCGATTTCCCCTTTTCGTCCGATGTCCCCCCTCTCGATCCAACCGGTCCGCACCCGCGGCGAGCGTCGTGCTTGGCTCGAGCTTCCGTGGCGTGTGAACGCGGGCGATCCGTGCTGGGCCCCTCCGCTGCGTAAGCAGCAGCGTGAGCTGGCCGGGTTCGGCTCGCACCCGGTGTTCCAGTCGGCGGACATCCAGCAGTGGCTCGCCACCCGTGGCGGCGAGGCGGTCGGCCGGATCGCCGCCATCGAGAACCGAGCCCACAACGAGTGGCACTCCGACCGGGTGGGGTTCTTCGGCTTCTTCGAGTGCCGCAACGACCCGGAGGCCGCCGGCGCCCTGCTCACCGCGGCGGAAGACTGGCTGTCCGACCGGGATCTTCAGAGCTGCCGCGGCCCGATGAGCCCCACGATCAACTACGAGCTCGGCACGCTCGTCGACGGGTTCGACACGCCGCCGTACATGCTGCTAACGCACAACCCGACGTACTACCGGTCGCTGATCGAGGGCGCGGGGTACGAGAAATCGCACGACCTGTACGCCTACCGCGCCGACACGTCGCACCTCGGCAACATGGAACGCGATGAGAAGATGGCGGCGCTCGACGCCATGGTCCGCGACCGCTTCGGCGTCACCGCCCGCGGCATGGACGGCTCGCGATTCCGCCAGGAGGTGGAAATGTTCCTCGACATCTACAACCGGGCGCTGACCAAGACGTGGGGCTACGTGCCGATGTCCGCGGCCGAGGTGCACGCCATGGCCGGCGAGCTACGGCACCTGATCGTCCCCGAGCTGGCGCGCGTGGCGGAGGTGGAAGGCAAGCCGGTGGGCGTGGTATTCGGCCTGCTCGACTTCAACCCGCGGATCAAGGCGATCGACGGCCGGCTGTTCCCGTTCGGCTGGGCTCGGCTGCTGTGGAACAAGCGGTCCATCCACCGCATCCGCCTGGTGAGCACCAACGTCCTGCCGGAGTACCAGAGCTGGGGCGTCGGCATCACGGTCGCGCGCGACCTGCTGAAGCCGGCGCTGGAGCACGGCGTGACCGACTGCGAGTTCAGCTGGATCCTCGAGTCGAATCACCTGTCACGCAAGACGGTGGAGAAGGGCGGAGCCGAGCGCTACAAGACGTGGCGGATCTTTGAGAAAGCCCTCTGATCGGCGCGGCGCCTCAGCGGGCCGCCGCGGCGCGGCCCCACAGCTGCCGCAGCTCGTGCCGCAGCCCCGGGCTGTTCGTCTGCCGGTACGGCGAGTCTTCCGGCAACCCGGCCATAAGCCGGCGGTGCGCCTCGGCCATGGCGTGGTACGGCAGCGTGGGGAACAGATGGTGCAACGCGTGGAACCGCGTGCCCACCGGCGCCCACAGCACCGTGAGCCACGGTCGGTTGGGGTAATTGGCCGAGTCGAGCAGTTGCTCGACGAACGTCATGGGCTCGTCGTCGTTGGCGTGGGCGTCGTTCAGCCAGCGGTGCGATCCGAGTGTCCGCACGGCGTTGATCATCACCACCGTCACGCCGGTCAGGTACGCCTGCGGGAAGAACCACGGGTTCATAATCCCCTGGCCGTACAGGCTCCGCACGATGCCGAAGGCCATCACCCAGATGAACAGGCAGCAGCCGAGCTCCTGAAGGCGAACGGCCCGCAGCGCCTTCTGGCTCGGCAGCGGCCGCAGGTACTGCGGGTCGATCACCATGCTCGACGCGTGCCGATGCACCCAGTCGCGTGTGGGCCCGCTGATCCAGGTGAGCGGCGTCAGCACGCCGAAACGCACGATCGCCAGCTGCGGGATCACAAAGCTCTGCGCCAGGTACCCCAGCGTGTGCCATACCGGCCGGCTGGAGAGCGGCAGGTACTCGCCGTCGTGACTCGTGCCGTAGTGCTTGCGGCGGTGGTGGTCGAGGTGCGTCTGGTACACGAACGACGGCACGAGCAGAGGGATGCCGCACAGCACGTTCCAGACGAACCGAAAACCGCGGAACTCGCGTTCCGGCAGATGCACGATCTCGTGGATGAACATGCCGCACCGGTAGAGCAGCAAGCAGCTCGCCACGAACGCGATCGTACGGAGCGGCCCCCCGAACGCCTCGATCTGCACCGCCTTGAACGACGCCATCGCCCCCGTCCAGCTTAGAAGCAGATCGGTCCAGTAGACCCACGCCTTCGGCCGCAGATCGCCGCCCAGCAGCGTCCGCGCCTCGCGGAGCGAAAACGCGGGCTTGGCCGGCTCCGGCCGCGGTTCGGGTGCCGGGCGGCGGGGCTTGGTTGGGCCCACGCGGAACGAGCCTGTGGGAACGCCACCGGTTGAGGTCTCGAGCAGCATCGCGGAAGCCTCTTCGCACGAATCCATCGGGTCGTTGTTCGGCTTCGGCAACGCACGGCGGCTGACCGCGGGGGATCTGACTCTGGGCGCTTTGGTGGGGCCGAGCCGTTCCGGCTCAAGTCCGCCGGCTGAGGCGCCGAAGACGCCCCCGCGCGGCCCGTGTTGCGGCCGGCTAAACTGCCGCGGAGCCGTTCCGCCATTGACTCGCCCCCCACGCCCGACCGTTCCTGCCGCTTATGCGCGACGTGCTGATCACCGGCGTCGGGATCGTCTCGCCGATCGGCATCGGCGTGGACGAGGTCGCCGCGTCGCTCACGGAGCGTCGCACGGGCATCCGCCGCTCGCCGGAGTTGGAGGCCGTCGGCTGGCTCGCGCCGTTCGGCGGCTTGATCGAGGGCTTCGAAGCCAAGCAGTACGTCAAGCCGCGTAAGAGCCTCAAGGTGATGGCCCGCGAAATCCAGCTGGGCTTCGCCGCGGCGGAGCTCGCCTGGGCCAACGCCGGGCTAGAAGACGCCGAGATCGATCCGGCTCGGCTGGGTGTCGTCGGCGCCGCGGGCATGCAGTACTGCCCGCTGCCGGAGCTGGCCGGCCCGTTCGCGGCGTGCGGCGACGGCCAGGCCACGCCCCGCGAGTGGGGCGAGCGCGGCATGCGCGAGCTCTTCCCGCTGTGGATGCTCAAGTACCTGCCGAACATGGGCTCGTGCCACGTCGGCATCCGCCGCAGCGCCTATGGGCCGACGAACACCATCTCGCTGGGCGACGTCTCCGGCTTGCTCGCCCTCGGCGAGGGGGCCGCCGCCATCGAGCGCGGCGCGGCGGACGCCATGCTGTGCGGCGGCGCCAGCTCGAAGATCGACCTGACCGACCTGCTATGGCACGCCGGCGCGGGACTGTCGCGCCGCGGCGAAGACGCCGAGCGCGCCTGCCGACCGTTCGACGCCGACCGCGACGGCGCCGTGATGGGCGAGGGCGGCGCGTACCTGATCCTCGAGAGCCGCGACCACGCCGAGCGACGCGGCTTCTTCCGCCGCGGCGGACAGGCGTGGGGCGCCGTGACGAGCGTCGCCAGCCGTTGCGAGGCGTCGCACTGCTCGCGGCTGCCCACCGGCCGCGCGATCGAGCAAGCCGCCGCCGCCGCGCTTGAACACGCAGGGGTCGCCGCCTCGGACCTCGCCATGGTCAAGCCGCACGGCGAAGCGCGGCCCGATCTCGACCCGATCGAGGCCCAGTCTTTGGAGAGGGTGATCGGCCCCGCGCCGGTGTTCGCCCCGACGAGTTACTTCGGCTCGTGTGGCGCCTCGCGTGGTGTGATCGAGCTGGCGACCGCGCTCGTCGGCTGGCGCGGCGGCGCCGTGCCCGCCACGCTCAACTATGAACAGCCCGACCCCGCGTGCCCGCTCAGCGTGGCCAACGAACCGCGGCCGGCGACGGGCGCGTGCTTGTTGGCGATCAACCATTCGCCCAGCGGCCAAGCGGTCGCCGCGGTGGTGCGGGGGGAGGAAGGGTTAGGGAAAAAGTATTAAGAGGTTAGGTATTAGGGGGTTAGGCAGCGAGGTAACGAGAGCTGCAACAGGCAGCGCTTCCGGCCTAACACCTAACCTCTCTGCCCTCTGCCCTCTGCCCTCTAGATGTAATACATCCCCGCGTTCTCCGGCGCGGCGCGATCGGCGAGCGCCGCCAGCGTCACGCCTTCGAGCGTCGCGCGTTTGGCCTCGACGGCCTCGTCGCACAGGTCGCCGAGCGCCGCGGCGAGGGGCGTCGGGTTCGCCAACCGGCTGGCCTTCTCTGAAGACCCCTCGAGCAGGGCAATCACCTCACCGAGCGTGGTCTCTTCGGGCGGATCGGTCAGCCGATAGCCGCCCGCCGCGCCCCGGACACTCGTAACCAAACCCAGCCGCTTGAGCTGCTGCAGGATCTGTGTGAGGAACCCCTCGGGGATGCCCTCTTCAGCCGCCAACCGACGGCCCTGCAACGGCTGCCCCCCGGCGTGCTCCACAGCAAGCCGCAACAGGGCGAGGCAAGCGTATTCGGTCTTAGCAGAGAGCATGGGAGTAAGGAGTGGGCAGTGGGCGGTTAGAAGTGGGCAGTGGTTAGTGGGCGGTGGGCAGGAATTAGTGGGCGGTGCGTGGTTAGCTGAGTGATTTAGAAAGGCCTCGGATCATCCGGCCGATCTCGGCGGCCTGATCCAGAGCACGCCCGACGGGTTCTACTTCGAGGTAGTGCAAACGCTTCGCGATGATCAGCTGGGTCTTGGCCTCTCGGATCGAACCGTGCGCGATGGAAAGGAAGCGACGAAAGTCACCCGGCGATTCACGCCCCTCGCCCTCCGCGATGTTGCTCGGCACCGAAACCACGGACCGACGTAACTGCGACGTCAGCCCAAACTGCTCCGCCGCCGGAAAAGCAGCGCTCAGACCGTAGACCGTGACAACGAAGTCCATCGCCTTCTGCCACACGACCAGATCGCGATAGTTCCTCGCTCCCACCAATGAAACTCCCGCGAGAACCGCCTACTGCCCACTCGCCACTGCCCACTCCCTAGATTCCTCCCCCGTCCGCTACCGTGTGCAGGCCGCACTCGGTCTTCTGATTCCCGGCCCAACGCCCGGCGCGCTCATCGCCCTCGCCGTCGGCCTTCTGCGTGCACGGCCAGCAGCCGACGCTCGGGTAGCCCTCGTCGTGCAGCGGGTTGTAGGGCACGCCCTCGTTCAGAAGGCGTGTCCACACGCTCTGCTTGGTGGCGTTCGCCAACGGGCTGACCTTCACGAGACCGAACTTGCGGTCCCACGCCACGATCGGCTGCTTCGCACGCACCGGGCTCTGGTCGCGGCGGATGCCGCTCATCCAAGCCGTGCGGCCGACGGCCGCCCGCTCCAACACTTTGATCTTCCGATCGTGGCAGCACTGGTCGGGGTTCGACTGGTACAGCGGCCCGCCGTGCTTCGCCTCGTACTCCGGAACCGTCAGCTCCGGCTGGAGCAGCTCGACCTCCACGCCGTACTTCTCAGCGATGCGATCCCGCAGGTCGAGCGTCTGCTGGAACTGGTAGCCCGTGTCCAGGTTGAACACGTAAGTCGTCGGCGCCAGCCGCGGCAACAACGACAGGATGAGGCACCCCTCGGGCCCGAACGCCGTGCCCATCGCTAGGCCGGGCGCAAACGTCTCGTGCGCCCACGCAACGATCTCGTCGGGCGTGGCCGACTCCAGCCGCTGGCTCTCAGCCGCGAGGTGGGCGAGCAGCTCGGGCGAAGGGTCGTCGCCCTGCTTGGGCAGCGGCGGGAAAGGGGCGGGGGTCAGCTTGTGGGCGGCGGACATCGGCGCGATCGGCGGGAAGACTGAGTTGGGACGCGTCAATTATTATAAAACCAGTTCACATAGTCAACATTCGGCGAGCCGAGTCGGCTGCTGCACTCCAGCCCGGCGTTTTTTCGCCCTCACCGGCACAATCGGTCTTCGGTTCGACGCGGTGGCCGGTTCTGCCACCCGCGGCCGTGTTCGGCTTGCCGTCCGGCGGCGTCTTCACCGACCCGGCCCCTCAGCGGCAGCTAGCTTTGTTTAGAGCGCCGCGTGATCGGCGTCACCACGACGCGACGCCCGAGGCGCCCCCGCGATGCCGACCGCTGCTGCCCCCCCGCTCCGCTCGCCCGTGTGCTCCGCCGCCTCGCCGATGGAGATCGCGCGAAGGCTGCTCGAAGACGACGCCGTGCGTTCGGTCACGATCGACCCGAACGCCGGCAGCGCGACCGTCCACTATCGCGACGCCCACGTCGAGCAGAGCTCGCTGTCGGCGATCGTGACCGACGTCCGCACCACTCAGCTGGGCCTCGAGCGAACGTCCCCCAGCGAGATCCTCTGCTGGCCCGACGCCGCGACCGGCCGGGCCGGCTACGTCCGCTCGCCGCAGCAGGCCAAGGGCTGGCGACGGGCGATGCACCTCGCGCTCGCCGCGTTCTGGTTCGGCATGGCCATCCTCGGTGTCATCCTGCCGGGCGTGCCCACCACGTGCTTCCTGCTCGCTTGCAGCTACTCGCTGCTGCGGTCGTCTCACCGGCTGCACAACCGGCTGCTGGCGTCGAAGCTATTCGGCCCGAGCCTCCGCCACTGGCGGCTGTACCGTGGCGTGCGGCCGGGCGTGAAGACCAAGGCGATGAGCATGCTGCTGCTGGTCGTCGGCACGACGATCGCCTTTAGCGGCCTGCCCGCCGCGGCGCTGGCGGGCATCGCCGGCGGCGCTGCGATCGGCGCCTTCTGCATCCTGCGGCTGCGGGTCGTGGACGTGTGCGCCGCAGGTCGCATAGCGCCAACCACGTGATTTCTGATCTACGAACCGACGATCGACAGTCGCGCTCTGCTACTCTGGGGGCATGGTTGGCTCACCGAAGCCGCTTCGCTTTCGCGTTCGGTCGCTACTACTCGCAATGATTCCGGTTGCCGCTTTGCTGTGGCTGGGAGTGCGTGTCGGACTACTACCGGTGGTCGCTTGCATCACCTCGGGGGCGCTACTCGCTTGGTCGATTCGCAGTCGTAGGCGTGGCTGGCTGCGCCCGGCGCGCCTTGCGGCAGGAGCTACTGGCGTCGTGTTGCTATGGTTCGGAAGCGTTGACGAGCTTTCAACGCGCACCGAGTGCCCAGCCTGTAGCTGGTATGAAGACCGATATCAGCTCCGGCTTCTTGGCGTACCGGTCTTGAGCACGTCGCTGATTGACCGATCAACGGCGTTTCGCGCGCTGATCGATCTGGGGCATCCATGTCCTCACACGCAAATGGAACCATTCGTACTATGCAGAACCTGGGGGACTCTAGTTGATGAAAACTCGTGCTACGTCTGCTATGTGAGCTTGTCGGGTGAAGATGACCGCTACACGCCCCGCGTTGCAATTCGTTTACGTCAGCTTGCAGAGCGTGATCCTTCACGTGCTCGCGAAGTGTTCCGACGAGTAGCCGTCGAGCAAGATCGTCGTTGGTTCAATGACGCCTTCATGACAGACATCTTCGTCGACGTTGCGATATCGGATGGATGCGCTTGGGATGCCGCCGAGTGGATCAAAGCCTCAACGCCGGAGCGCATTCGTATCGTCGATGGCTTAACACGCTCAGAATCAAAGCGGGTAGTAGACGACTTAATCGCACTCGGCGTTTCGCCACTCGTCGTTTGGGTTAGGCAGTGCGACAGCTTCGAGCCGCGCGAAGAATCGGGCTCTCTCGTAATCCCACTTCCAGCTGACAAGGAAGTGCGGAGTGATGTAGTTCAATTCGCGGCAACGCTCCCGTGGGGGTACGGGCAGCTTGAGCGAAGCCGTGACTACGGTCAGGCTTACCTCCGCCCGTAGACCGGCTTGCTTGCCACTAGAACAACGGCGGCCTGCCGGCGGCTCGGCGCCACGCGGAGAGCTGCCCGAGGTGCGTCGCCGTGTGGCCGGCCATCGAGTAGGTGAGGAAGTCGCCCACCGTCGGCAGCTTCTCGGTCGGCAGGTACTCGTTCGGCCCCGCGAGCGTCTCGTCCGGCGCCGCCTCGACGCCCGCGATGAGGCGATCGATCGCCTCGCGCCAGGCGGAGACGAGATTATCCTTGTGCGGATATGGCGAGCCGCCCGGCGACGAGCCCTTCGCGAAGAGGTCCTTCCACCGCGCGAGCTTCGGCTCCAGGCCGACGAGCGTCGCGTGACGATCCAGGGCGTACGCCATGTGACCCACGATCCACGCCGGCGGGTTCATGCCGGGGACCGGCTGGTCGGCGAACTCGCTCGCCGAGATGTCGGCGAGCAGCGAGTCGCCGTAGTCGCGTAGGAAGCGGAGCGTGTTGATCGCGGGCTTGAGCATCGGCAGGGCCTCCGGTGGGGCGAGATCGTCAGACGCCGGCGAACGCCCGCAGGTCTTTCTCCATCGCGTCGAGCCGTTCTTCCAGGTCGCTCTTCGCGTCGTCCATGTCGTGCAGCTGCTCGGCGGGCGTGTAGGCGAACAGGTAGAACTTGATCTTCGGCTCCGTGCCGCTGGGGCGGCAGGCGACGTAGTTGCCACACTCGGCAAGGTCGAGGATCACGAGGTCACCCGTCGGGCCCTCCAGCGGCGACTTCTCGCCGGCGATCGTCTTCTGGTTGGTTAGGTAGTCGCGCACCTGGGCGACGGCCAGCTCGCCGACCTCCGCGGGCGGCTCCGCGCGGAACTTGGCCATCACTTCTTTCATGCGGCCCATGCCCTCGCTGCCGGGCATTTGCACGTTGAGCGTTCGCTCGGCGTGGCAGCCGTGCTGCCAGAACAGCGAGTCGAGCTTCTGGTGCAGCGTCTGGCCGTCCGCCTTGAGCTTGGCCGCCAGCTCGCAGGCGAGCATCGCCGCCACGGCGCCGTCCTTGTCGCGGACGTACGAGCCGGCCATGTAGCCGTGAGACTCCTCAGTGCCGAAGACGAACCGCTCCGGGCCGTTGTCGTCGATCGCCCCGGCGATCCACTTGAAGCCGACCAGCAGGTCGGTGATCGTCCGCACGCCGAAGGCGTCGCCGATCCGCCGGGTGAGCTGCGTCGTCACCAGCGTGATGACGTTGAAGTGCTCCGGCGTGAGCGTCCCCTGCCGGGTTTCGAGCACGTAGTCCGCCAGCAGCGCGCCGATCTGGTTACCGCTGAGCGTGCGCCACTCGTCGCCGCCCCCGTCTTCAGAAGAAGGGGCGAGCGGGGCGGCGAGGCCGATGCGGTCGCAGTCCGGGTCGCTGGCGACGACGAGATCGGCGCCAATCTCCTTCGCCCGCTCGATCATCGCGTCGAACACCACCGGCCGCTCAGGGTTCGACACGTGCCCCGGCACGTTGGGGAAGTCGCCGTCCGGCTCGGCGTGCGGGCCGAAGACCTCGACGTCGGTAAAGCCGTCACGCTCCAGCACCGGCACGACCGCCGTGGCGCCCACGCCGTGCAGCGGCGAGTAGATCACCTTCAGGTCACGCGGCCCCGGCGTGGCTTGCGTCAGCACGGCGTCGATGTAGGCGGCGTCGACCTCCTCTTCGCAGAACACGATCTTGCCGTCGGTGACCGCCGTGTCGAAGTCGGCCCGCTCGATCTCTTGGCAGTTCATGACCCGGTCAATGATGCCCGCGTCATGCGGCGGCAGGATCTGCCCACCGGTCGACCAGTACACCTTCACGGCGTTGTCGCTGGGCGGGTTGTGGCTGGCCGTGACCATGATGCCGCAGCTGGCCCGCTTGTGCCGCACGGCGAACGACAGCTCCGGCGTGCTGCGGTAGCCGCGGAGAAAGTGCACTTTGAATCCTGCGGCCACCATGATCTCCGCGCACAGCTTGGCGAACCGCTCGCCGTTGTGGCGGGTGTCTCGGCAGAGGGCGCACGACAGCTCGGCGCCCTCGCCCAGGCTCTCCTTCACGTAGGTCGCCAAGCCCTGGGCCGACTCGCCGATCGTGCGGTCGTTGATCGCGTTCGAGCCAAACGGGTGCATCCGGCCGCGGCGGCCGCCCGTGCCGAACGGGATGATCGTCCAGTAGACGTCGTCCAGCGTCTGCCAGTCGCCCGCGGCGATCGTCTTTGCGATCTCCGGCACGTACTCGGCGTACCGCGGCTCGGTGAGCCAGGCCTTCAGGTTCTCGGCGGCGGAGGCGGTGATCTTCTCGGCGGCGAGGGCCTCGTCGACTTGCGAGACGAGATCAGCAGAGATGGCGGACGACATCGGAGGTTCTTGCGAGCGTGGTGGATCGTCGGACGGAAACGCGGGCGCGATAGACTATCACGGCCCGCTTACGCTTTCGACAAAGCCCCCCGCGCGACCATGACCGTGCTAGTCCGCTCCGCCGTCGTGATGCTGTCCGCTGTCCTGATCGCCGATGCCGCCTCGGCCGAACGCCCGCCCCGCGCTCCGGCGCCGGAGCTGACGGACGAAGACCGCGTTGCGTTCTTCGACAACGCCTTCGACGCCCTCGTTGGCGAACAGCCCGACTACGGCGCCCAGCAGGCCACGGAACTCGCCACGGGCGACACGGACGCGGCCGCCGGCGGCTGGGCCGACTGGATCGACGCCGAGGCGCTCGAGACCGAAATCAAACGTCTCGCCCGGCAAGCGCAGGACGCCACCCGGTCGGTGGCGGCGTTCAAGGGGGGCGAGTCGACACGCGCGGCGGACGCGTTGGGCCAGGTCGCCATCGCGTTCGCCGTCACCACTCGGCACGACGGGTCGCCCCGTTGGCGGGACGAGGCCGCACAGCTGGCCCCGCACTTCGCCCGCGCCGCGGCCGCCGCCGACGCGGGCAGCGACGGCGGGTACCGGCTCGGCAAGGCGGCCTCAGAAGACCTGGCCGCGTTGGTGCGGGGCGAACGCCCGGACGTCGGCCAGCCCGCGGACGACGTCGAGTGGGGCGCCTACGCGAGCCGCTCGAGCCTGATGCGACGGATGACGCTCGCCGACGAGCAGCGTCTGCCCGAGTGGACGGCCGACCGCCGCACGTTCCGCCGCAAGGCCGAGGACGCCCGGCACGAGGCCCAGGTGCTGGCGATGCTGGCCGAGGCGATCCTCGCCCCCGGGGCCGACGACGCCGACGACCCCGGCTACCAGGCATACTCGCGGCAGCTTCGCGCCGCGGCCGAGCGGCTCCGCTCCGCCGCCGAGGACGAGGACCAACCCGCCGCTGCGGCCGCGGCCGCCGCAATCCGCCAATCGTGCCTCGACTGCCACAGCGACTACCGGGGTTGAGTAGCCGCCGCCGGCAAACGAACGGAAAACGGGGCCATGGGGCAGGAATTCTCCGAAATCGGGCGAACCTCACCCGAACCTGGGTGTCCGGCGGGGGTCCTGGGGCGGTTTTACTTGACGCCCGACTCTGGGCGTGAAAAGCTGCCTACGGCTGACCGGCCGCCTGTTTCTGTTTGAACCAGGGGGCCTTGTTCGGCCGAACCAATCCTAAGAGCGGCCGCGACTGCAGCCGCGAGTATCCTCTCTCCCACCGCGCTCACCGGCGCAACGGAGTCCGAGATGAAGACGACGATCAAGATCGCAGCGACCGCCAACGCCAACGCCTTTACGGCCATCGGCAACGGTTTCGTCGGCACGATCCTCGCCGTCTCGCAATCGGTACGCCGTTGGCGCCAGGTAGTCTCCCACGCGGTACGCGTAGGCCTGCGGCTAGACGACGCGCCAGTCGCGGCGCTAGCCCTGGCGAGCCATCCGGAACCGGTGTGTTCACGAATGGCCCGCCCTGCTTCGCCCGGCCGCAGTTATCGCGGCTGAGTGAGCTGACCGGAGACCGCGAGAGGGCCCCCGACCGGCCGCCTCGCCCACCGATCAGCCGCCAAGCGAAGCGGAGCCCCGCCGACCACTCGGCGTGACGTGCTAACAACGTCGCGCCCTGCGGACCCGGCCGTCGGCTTCCTTCGCGTTGTGCCTTGAGCCAGCCGTTTGTTCGGTCTGCTCAGCCTGCTTACGCCCCACGGCGGGGTCTGTCGCGCTGCCCCAGCGCACCAGACCGCCCGCCGAACCGTCCCCTGAGAGAGGACGCTCCACGATGACCGCCTTCGCCATCGCGCCGCCCTCCAGCGCGGCTTTCTTACCGTTCGAACCCGTTCCGCTCCACGAGCAAGAGAACGACACCCTGGTGCGCGCCGCTCAAGACGGCGACCGCGCGGCGTTCGGCGAGCTCGCCATGCGCTTCGAGCCGATGGTGCGCGCCGTCGCGTTGCGTCGGCTGGGCAACCCGTCGGAGGCCGCCGAGCTCACGCAGGAGGTGCTCCTGCGGGCCATGGATCGGCTGCACCAGCTCACCGAGCCGAAGGCTTTCCCCGGCTGGATCAAGTCGATCACTGTCCGCATGGCGATCAACCGCCAGACGCGGCGTGGCCGGGCGCTGGACGCGGAGCCGCAGACGCTCGAGGAGACCTGCGTCGACGACGCGAGCCCGTTCGAGGCGGCCGTCGCCTCGGAGCGTGCCGAGCAGGTGCGCGACGGCCTCGATCGCCTGGGCGCCATGGACCGCGACACCCTCGTTGCGTTCTACGTGCGGGGCGAGACGCTCGTCGAAATGAGCGACGCCTTCCGGGCGCCGGTCGGCACGATCAAGCGCCGGCTGCACGTCGCGCGGAAGCGGCTGGCCGCGGAGCTCAGCGAGCTGCAGGCCGTTTGACGGCCACGTGCTAGCAGCGCCGGAATCGGAGCGGAGAGGGGGGGATGTTGGTGATAGGGGAGAGCGGCGCCGCGCACGCGGCTGGTTGCTGACCTCTCCCCCATCACCAGCATCCCCTCCCTCTCCTTCTCTTTTGGGCGATCAAGGGAGCGATCAGGGCAGCGATCAGGGCTGGGAAGATCGACGTTGACCGGGGGAAAGCGGGTGGAGCATGATGCCGCACCGCAATTCAACGCGCCGGCCGCATTCAATTGGACGCCCGAGGATCGGGACGCCAACGCGCGGCGCGTACCCCCCCGTGTGACCCGAGTGCAAAGGAAGGCGCCCGATGAAACGAGACCTGGACCTCGCCCGACAACTGCTGGCCGACATCGAGAGCCACGGCGCCGAGTGCGCCGTGAGCACGCTACGCCCCGGCGTGGCGACCGAGGCGGACGAGCAGGTGCGTTACCACGTTCGGCTGCTGATCGACGCCGGCCTTGTGAAGGAGACCGACCGTTCGACCGGCGGCGTGCCGTGCGTGCGGCTCACCAACGCGGGCCACGAGTTCTTGGAGCTCGCCCACAGCGAGCCGCGTTGGCGTGAGGCCAAGTGGGTCGTCCGCGAGCGGACCGGCGGCATGTCGCTCACGGTCATCAAGACGGTGCTCACGAAGTGGGCCGCCGAGACCGCCACGCGTGGCTACCGCCCGTACCGCGCCGCCTACCGGCCGTACGCCTACCGCCCGGCTCCGCCGATCGCCGAGCCGCGTTACGCCGAGCCCCGCTACGTCGAGCGGACCGCTTACAGCCGCGCGAACGATCGCGATTGGCTCTCGACCCCAGGCGAGGAGCCGCGGCTGGTGCGTACCCGCCCGGACTACCTCGAGCGGTTCGACTGGCGCGACACGTTCGACTGGCGTGAAGAGGCCGACCGCGAGCGTTATGCCCGCGAGACGTACCCGCGCGACGCCTACCGTTACGACACGAGCCGCTACGACTGGGACGCCGACGAGTACGGCGTGTCGCTGCCGATCCAGGTCGTCTGAGCCGTTCCGGCCGGTGACGAACGAGAAAGCTCTCGCGAAGGGCGTCTGCTTCTGGGGCAGGCGCCCTTCTTTCGCTTGTTGCCAGTAGGTTTAACCACAGAGCCACGGAGGACGGCTTCGCAGACTCACAGTGCCTCCGTGCCTCTGTGGTTCGCTTCTTCCGATGCTCTCGACGAAGGGCGAGCGTTTCGCGAAGGGCGTCCGCTGTAAGGGCCGGCGTCTTCCCTTGCTCATAACAAAGGGTTTAACCACAGAGGGCACCGAGAGCACGGAGGGTGGGTTCGCAGACTCTCAGTGCCTCCGTGTCTCTGTGGTTTGCTTCTTCCGATGCTCTCGAAGAACGGCGAGCGTTCGCGAAGGGCGTCTGCTTCCCGGGCACTCATCCTTCTTCTGAGTCAAGCCAGAGGGACTTGACCACAGAGGCGCTGAGGCACTGAGGACGTCCGTGGAGCCACTGGGCTCTCTGGAAGCTCTGTGGTGAACTATGGCGATGCATCTCGCGATTCTGCACCATCATCTCAACCGGGGCGGCGTCACCTCGGTGATCGCCAACCATCTGCGAGCGTTGGCGACGCTGCCCGATGGCGATCGGCCCGAACGCGTCGTCGTTCTGTACGACGGACAGCACGACGGCTGGCCGAGCGGCCTGCCGGACGAGCCGGCCGTGGAGCTGATCGTGACGCCCGCGTTGGCGTACGACACCGACGACACGAAGGCGGACCCCGCCGCGCTTGCCGGCGTGGTGCGTCAGACGCTCGCGGCCGCTGGCTTGTCGGCCGACGACACGCTGCTGCACACGCACAACCACTCGCTCGGCAAGAACGCGTCGCTGCCCGGCGCGCTCAAGCTGCTGGCCCACGACGGCTGGCGGATGCTGCTGCAGGTGCACGACTTCGCCGAGGACAACCGGCCGGACAACTATCGGCACTTGCAACAAGCGCTGGGTCACGAAGCGTCGGGCGAGGCCGACCCGCATCGCCTGGGCGCCGTGCTCTATCCGCAGGCGCCGGGCATCCACTACGCGACGCTCACCGAGCGTGACGCCGGCGTGTTGGGTGACGCCGGCGTTGTCGCCGAGCGTTTGCACGCGTTGCCGAACCCGGTGGCCGAGTTCGGCGCGATGCCTTCGACGGCGGAAGCCAAGGCGCGAGTGTTCCCCGTTCTCGGGCTGCCGCCCGAGGCTCGGCTCCTTGTGTATCCGGTGCGGGGCATCCGGCGGAAGAACCTTGGTGAGATGCTGTTGCTCGCGGCGATGGCGCCGGAGGGGACGTACTTCGCGGTGACGCTGCGGCCGAAGAACCCGGTCGAGGCCGCTTCGTTCGATCGCTGGCGAGACCTAGCCGAACGGCTGGAGCTGCCTTGCCGATTCGACACGGGCGGCCCCGTCTCCGACGGCGGCTACGAGATCGGCTTCCAAGACGCGCTCGCCGCGGCGGACGCGATCCTGACCACGAGCGTCGCCGAGGGCTTCGGCATGGTGTTCCTCGAGGCGTGGCTGGCGGGCAAGCCGCTCATCGGTCGCGACCTGCCGGAGATCACCCGCGAGTTCAAAGCGGCCGGCATGACGTTCTCCGGTTTGTGGACGGAGCTGCGGGCGCCGGAGCATTTGGACGCCGACTTCGGCGACCTGACCCCCGGCCAACAAGCCGCGGCGATCGCCCGCACACGCCGGCCCGCCACGCCGCTCGACCTAGGCGTCGCACGCGTCGAAGAGGACATCGACGCCAACACGCTCGTCGTCCGCTCGGCCTACTCAACCCGCGCGATCGGCAAGCGACTGCACGCGGTCTACGCCGTGACCGGTCAGTCGCCCGTCGAAGTATCGCCCGTGCAAGGCGAACGGATCGTCGACCACTTCGCGGCGCCGGAACGACAGAACCGAGTGCGGTTGGAGTCGGCCGAGCAGATCGCGAACAACCGGCTGGCGGCGACGATCGCATTGCTCTCCCACGACCTGCCCGCGCAGCCGACCGGCGAGACGCCGGCCTTGCCGACGATCGGAGGGATCCGCGCGGTGGTGTTCGACGTGTACGGCACGCTGCTGGTGAGCGGCTCCGGCGATATCTCCTTGGCGAGCGAGGGCGCACGCGGGGCCGCGGCGAAGCAGGCCTTGCAAGCCGTCGGAGCCGACATCGCGGACGGCGACGCGGTTGTCTCCGCTTTGCACGACGCGATCCACGCCAGCCACACCCAGAACGAGAGCGACCATCCCGAGGTTGAGATCCGCGACATCTGGCGGACGGCCCTCGAGCGGCTCGGGCTCGTGGTGGGCGACGCCCAGGTGGAGCGGCTGACCATCGAGTACGAGTGCCGGGTGAACCCGATCGGGCCGATGCCCGGGCTGGAGGAAACGCTCGCGACGCTCCGCGCAGGCGGCATGGAGCTGGGCATCGTCAGCAACGCTCAGTTCTTCACACCGCTGGCGTTCGAGCCGCTGACCGGCAGATCGCTCGACGGTTGGGGATTCGACCCGGGGCTGTGCGTGTGGTCGTACGAGCACCGCGAGGCGAAGCCGGGCACGTTCCTGTACGAGCGCTGCGCGGAGGCTCTGGCCGAGCGCGATCTGCGGCCCGAGCAGGTGCTCTACGTGGGCAACGACCTGCGGAACGACGTCTGGCCGGCGCAGCGAGTGGGTTTCCGCACGACGCTTTTCGCCGGCGACGCCCGCAGCCTGCGGTGGCGGCGCGACGACCCACGGCTGGCCGACGTCCGGCCCGACGCGTTGGTGACCGATCTGCGGCAGCTGCTGGAAATCGTCTTTAACGACGCTTTGTAGCAATCAAGTCGCTTGTGGAGCCTGCGGAAGCGAGGCATCTTGGGAAGCACGACCGGCGGGTGGAGGCGGACCTCGCCGCCGGCCGATCCTCGCCGAGAGTCCCCGCCCGCCTGCCGCCCCAACCCGCGACCCCCACGTGTCCGACGCGCCCGAGAACTTCGGCCACCGGATCGGCTTTGTCGGCACCCGGTTCGCGGGCACCGACGGCGTGTCGCTGGAGGCGGCCAAGTGGGCCAAGGTGCTGTGGCACAACCGCCACGTGAGCTACTGGTTCGGCGGCAAGCTGGACACCGACCCGACCGTCAGCCATCTCGTGCCGCACGCCCACTTTGGGCACCCGGACATCAAGTGGATCAACGCCCGCGTCTTCGGCAAGACAACGCGCGACCCCGAGGTGACACGACGCATCTTCGCGTTGGCCGAGCACCTGAAGCGGTCGCTGTACGAGTTCGTGCGGAAGTTCGACATCGAGATCCTGTGCGTGCAGAACGCCAGCTGCATCCCGATGAACCTGCCGCTGGGCGTGGCGATCGCATTGTTCTCGGCCGAGACCAACTTCCCGACGATCGCCCACCACCACGACTTCTACTGGGAGCGTGACCGCTTCGCGGTGAACTCGGTGGGCGACCTGCTGCGGATGGCGTTCCCGTGCACGATGCCGAACATCCAGCACGTGACGATCAACAGCGAGGCGCAACGGGCGTTGTCGCACCGCCGGGGCGCCTCGAGCGTGCTGGTGCCCAACGTGCTGGATTTCGAGAGCCCGCCGCCGGGCATCGATGACTATAACGCCGACTTCCGCGACGCCATCGGCGTGGCGGCGGACGACATCCTGTTCTTGCAGCCCACGCGCGTGGTCCCACGCAAGGGCATCGAGCACGCCATCTCGCTGCTGGCGGCCCTGGGCAACCCGCGGTGCAAGCTGGTGGTGTCGCACGAGTCGGGCGACGAAGGCGATGAGTACCTGCACGCGCTGCAAGAGATGGCCGAGCAGCAGGGCGTCGAACTCCGCTACATCCCCGACCGCATCGGCGAAGAACGGGCGATCAACGAGAACGGCGATAAGGTTTACCTCTTGGCGGACGCGTACCTGCACGCCGACTTCATTACCTACCCGAGCCTGTACGAGGGCTTCGGCAACGCGCTGATCGAGGCGTTCTACTACCGTAAGCCGGTGCTGGTGAATCGGTACTCGATCTTCGTGTCGGACATCGAGCCCAAGGGGTTCGAGGTTACCACGATGAACGGGTACCTGACCCGCGAGGTCGTTAACAAGGTGTCGCGCGTGATCGACGATCCCGAGCACCGGCAGCAGATGGTCGAGAACAACTTCGAGCTCGGCAAGCGGTTCTTCAGCTACTCCGTGCTGCGGCGGAAGCTGCGGGCGCTCGTCACAAACGTGACGGGCATGGACGACCTGTAGGGCCCTTAGGCTTGAGGCTCGGGGCGCGGGGCTTGAGGAGTGGGGCTCCGTGACGCAGGCGCCGCGAGCCGGCGGAGTGAATCACGCCGCGGTTTGCGTTACGCTCACACGCCTTGCCTACCTCCGTGAGCTCACGCTCACGAGCCCGCTGCGTTCTCCGGAGCTCCCGCCTTGTCGCTCGCCGATCGCGTCCCCTCGCTGCGTGACCGTCTGAGCCGGATCTACGGCGATCGCACCGACGAGGCGTTGGCGGACTTCGACGCGGAGTTCGCTGATCTGCTGACGCAAATTCCGCCGGCTGCCGCCGACGACTCGGCTTGGAGCGAGCGCGACGTGGTGCTCATCACGTACGCCGATCAGCTGCGTGATGATGGGGGCGAGGGCTCGCCGCTGGTGGCGTTGCGTAAGTGGCTCGTCGAGAACGGGCTCGATGAACTGCTCAGCACTGTGCATCTGCTGCCGTTCTGTCCGTACTCGTCGGACGACGGGTTCAGCGTGATCGACTACCTGCAGGTCGATCCCGAGTCGGGCAAGTGGGACGACATCGCCGCGCTCGGCGAGCCGTTCGACCTGATGTTCGACCTCGTGCTGAACCACATCTCGCAGCACAGCGAATGGTTCGCGGCGTACAAGCGGGGCGAGGCCCCGTACGACAAGTTCTTCATCGAGGCGGATCCGACACTCGACTACTCGCTCGTCACACGCCCGCGGAGCCTGCCGCTGCTCACGCCGGTGGAGACCCCGGCGGGGACGCGGCACGTGTGGACGACGTTCTCGGCCGATCAGATCGATCTGAATTACGCGGAGCCGCTGGTCATGGCCCGCATGCTGCGGATCCTCGTCGAGTATGCGCAGCGCGGCTCGCGGATCGTGCGGCTGGACGCCGTGGCGTTCCTGTGGAAGCAGCTCGGCACGACGTGCATGCACCTGCCCGAGACGCACGGGGCGGTGAAGCTGATGCGCGACGTCACCGCGGCGTTCGCGCCGCAGACGCTGCTGCTGACCGAGACCAACGTGCCGCACGCCGAGAACGTGTCGTACTTCGGCGCCGACTTGAGCGGAGACGACGCCGACGCGGCGGGCGACGAGGCGCACATGGTGTACCAGTTCCCGCTGCCGCCGCTGCTGCTGGAGGCGTTCTTGTCGGGCGACGCGACGGCGATCGCCCGGTGGCTGTCGAACCTGGCGCCGCCACCCGCGGGCTGTACGTTCTTCAACTTCACCGCGTCGCACGACGGCGTGGGGGTGCGTCCGCTCGAAGGCCTCGTCTCCGACGACCGGTTCCTCGCGATGGTCGAGGCCGTCCGCCGCCGGGGCGCCCTGATCAACACCCGCACCAAGCCCGACGGAAGCGAATCGCCCTACGAGCTGTGCGTGGCGTACTTCTCGGCCCTGGCGCCCGAAGGCGCCGTCGAAGGAGCGGCCAACGAGGACCTGCACGTACGCCGGTTCCTCTCGTCGCAAGCGGTGATGCTCGCGTTGCAGGGCATGCCGGCCGTTTACTTTCACAGCCTCGTCGGCACGCCTAACGACACGGCCGGCGCCGAGTCGAGCGGCATCGCCCGCCGTATCAACCGCCGCAAGTACGACCGCGCGGAGCTCGACGCCGCGCTGGCTAATGACGGCCTGCTGCAGCGGCGTGTCTTCGACGGTTACCGCGAGTTGCTCGCCAAGCGGATCGCAGAGCCGACGTTTCATCCGGACGCCCCACAGAGGGTCGTCGACCTGGGCGCCGACGCGGTGCTGGCCTTCGAAAGAACGAGCCTCGACGGCTCGCGGCGGGTGCTGGTGGCGTGCAACTTCTCAGACGCGGAGCAGACGATCACGCCGCCCGACGGGTTCGGCGCCACGCGGGACCTTCTCTTGGGTAGACCTCTCTCGGGAAATGGGCTTCTCTCGGGCAATGGGCTGTCCGCGGTTACACTGCAAGCGGGGCAAGCCGTCTGGCTCCAGCCGATCGCCGGCTAGGGGTTTGGTTTGCTCGTTCCGCCGGCTGCCGCCGGCGGCTTAGAGCGGTTCTCTCACAGGAAGAACGCTCTCGGTCTTTTCCGCCTTCCGCCTTCCGCCTTCTCCCTTCGGCCTTCTCACCGTGCCCGACTTCGCCCAACGCGGCCCGATCACCACACTGCACGATCTCGGCACGGTCGGGTCGATCCGCCTGGAAGCGCTCTTACGCGAGTCGGTCGAGAAGTCGCCGATCGGCCTGGTGTTGCCGGTCACCGCCGCCGACATGCGGGCCGCGCCGTTCGAGCGGATCACCAACGAGCTGGGCAAGGCGCACTACATCGACACGTCGGTCGTGGTGCTCAACCGGGCCGAGTCGGTCGAGGACTACCGCGAGGCGCTCGGGCGGGTGCGGCCGATGGGCCCCAACACGCAGGTGCTGTGGACCGACGGCGAGCGCGGCAAGGCGGCGCTCGACGACCTGCTGCGGGCGGGCTTCGAGGTGTCGATCCCCGGCAAGGGTCGGGCGGTGTGGTTCGCCTTCGGCTTCTTGCTGGCCGACCCTCGGCTGAAGGCGTTCGTCCTGCAGGACGGCGACATCGAGAACTATGACACGGACATGCTCGTGCGGCTGTGCCTGCCGATGGCGCACCCCGGCATGGACTTCGACTTCTGCAAGGCGTACTACGCGCGGTGCACCACCAAGATGCACGGCCGGGTGGTGCGGCTGCTGGTGGTGCCGCTCGTGCGGGCGCTCATCTCGGTGATGGGCAACGAACCGTACCTCGTCTTCCTGCGGAGCTTCCGCTACCCGCTGGCGGGCGAGTTCGCCATCACCAGCACGCTGGCCCGCAGCAACCGCATCCCGTGCGACTGGGGCCTGGAGGTGGGCACGCTGGCCGAGGTGTTCCGCAACACCTCGCCCAAGCGCGTGGCGCAGGTCGACATCGCGCGGCTGTACGATCACAAGCACCAGCCGCTGAGCCTGGACGACCGCAACAAGGGCCTCATGAAGATGGCGAGCGACATCCTCGCCAACATCATCCGCACGCTCACCAGCCGCGGCATGGTGTTCAGCGCCGGGCACTACAACACGCTCCGCAGCGCGTACCTGCGGCTGGCGCAAGACGGGGTGCGGCAGTACGACGCGGACAGCCTGATGAACGGCCTGAGCTACGACCGCCACGACGAAGAGCAAGCGGTCGAGGGCTTCGCGGAGCTGATCACCGAGGTGGGCAAGGCCGTGCACGACGACCCGTCCGGCGGGCCGGCGCTACCCACGTGGACCCGTGTGGTGACGGCGATGCCCGACTTCCCGCAGCGACTGCGGCAGATCGCCGCGGACGACCTGGCGGAGTTCGGCGGCGGCTGAACCTCTTGCTCGGAGGGGGGCGACTGGTTGTCTCGCGCAGAGGCGCAGAGACGGCGGAGTCGTAAAAACGCAAAAAGGGTTGATGGCGACGCTATCTGCCTCGCGCCTTCGCGGCTTGGCGTGAGGCACTCCGCTGAAGAGAAGGCTCACGCCAAGGCGCTAAGGCGCAAAGCGATGTTCGCTGGGTCGCGTCGTTTCTCTGCGACTCTGCGCGAGACCCTTCGGGCGGAGGCAGCCAACGATCGGTTACACTCGCGCGGGTCACACTGGTTCTCGTCCACCGGAGTCTGCCATGCGGACCATCGCCGTTCTGCTCAGCTTCGCATCGATTGTCTCGTTCGCTTCCGCCGCGTGGGCCGAGGAGGCCTCGGCGGAGGTCACCGATCTGGTGACCGAACTCCGCGAGAAAGCTCAGGGGGTCAACTCCGAGCTGCAGCCCACGACGAAGGAATTTCGAGAGGCGTTTGAGAACGCGGCGGTGAACGCCACCGCGGGCGGTCTCAGGATTCTGCAAAGGGCGGGAGAACAGTTCCTCGCAAGCGACCAAGCCAAGCCCGAAGCGAGGCGGCAAGCGGCAAGCGGTTGGTCCAACCAGGCCCTCGCCGAAGCCGGCCAATCCGCCAACCCGCAAACGGGTTGGTCCTCACCCCCGCCACTCATGGCGCCTCCGCAGCGGCAGCAGCCGTTCAACGGCGCCTATTCGCAGAACAACCCTTTCAACCAGCCGCCTCTCTCGGCTTGGCCACGGTCGGGCTACCCGGCTAACCACGGCCAGTACTCGAGGTGGGCGGGTCAGCCCCAGCAACCGACGGCGGGGCTTAGTCAGCCTCAAAACGGTTACGCGCAGCCGGCAGTGAACGCCGTCTTCGCGCCCTATCCGCCCCAGTCGCCGAAGCCGCCGCGCCTGCTCGACACCGCGTTTCAGCTCGAGCGAATCGCTCACGAGCTGGAGCTCGGCGGCCAGGTCGAGGCGTCCGACGTGGTGCGCCGCGCCGCAGGCGACTTGCGGCGACGTGCACGATCCGGCGACGACGAGCAATCGACCGCGCGCAAGCCCGATCCGCGGCGGCGTAGCGGGCGCCAAGAAGAGTCGGCAGCCAACGACCGCGACGACGGCGCCCAACCGACAAACCGCGGCCGATCGGCCCGGGGGGGCTTTGGCGGCCGCGGTGGTTCGGGCGCCCGGGGGGATGATGGACAGCGCGGGGGCGACGGCAGCCGTGGCTTCGGCGGGGCCGGAGGCCGTGGAGGCAACGGCGGAGCTGGCGGGGCTGGCGGGGCCGACCGATACGCCGCACCGTGAGGCGAACCAGGTTCGGCCGCACGGCGCGGCGCCTCCGACGGGCCGGCCGAGCCCGCAGAAACCGAGTAACCGCCCGCCCCGAGCGAGACGCCCGGCGTGGGGCCCCGCCCCCCGACGCCCGCGTGTATGATGGGAGGCTCGACCCACTGCGAGTCCTCCCCACCCGACGACCCTACGCGCACGCATGTCCAAGCTCGGCAAGTTCCTCATCGAGAAGGGGGTCGTCGGCCCCGATCAGTGGAAGGAAGCGGACGGCGCCGCCAAGAAGAAGGGCGCCAAGCCCGAGGAAACGCTGGTCGAGCTCGGCTACGCCACGGCGATCGAGGTGACGCAGGCCCAGGCCGACGTCTTCGGCTTCGACTTCATCAACCTGCAAGACGTGCCGATCCCGCCGGCGGTGGTCGAGCTCGTGCCGGAGTCGGTTGCGCGCGAGAACGCCGTCATCCCCATCGAGGGCGACGACGACTCGCTCAAGGTCTGCATCAGCGACCCGGACGACTTCGCCACGCAGGAGAAGCTGCAGTTCATCCTGAACCGCAAGATCGACATCGCGCTGGCGACCAAGGAGCACATCCTCGAGGCGATCAACCGCAACTACGGCCAAAACATGGACGAGTCGGCCGACTCCATGCTGCAGGAGTTCACCGACACCGCGATCGACTTCACGGAGACCGAGAGCGACGACGACGATGGCGGCGCCGGCGAAGAGGTGGACGAGTCGTCGGCCCCCGTGGTGCGGCTCGTGCAACTAATGATCGGCGAGGCGGTGCAGCTCCGCGCGTCGGACATCCACGTGGAGCCGTTCGAAGACCGCATCCGCATCCGCTACCGGATCGACGGTGTGCTGGTGGAACGCGACTCACCGCCCCGGCGTCTGCTGGGCGCATTGCTCTCGCGTATCAAGATCTTGGCAAAGATGGACATCGCCGAGCGGCGCCGCTGCCAAGACGGCCGCATCAAGATCACCGCGGGCGGCAAGGAGCTGGACCTCCGTGTGAGCATGCTGCCCACCAACCACGGGCAGAGCTGCGTGATGCGGCTCTTGGACAAGGACAACATCAAGGTCGGCGTGCAGCAGCTCGGCCTGTCGGAGCGGGACCACCGGATCTTCAACCAGCTGATCCGCCGCCCGAACGGCATCTTCTTGGTCACCGGCCCCACGGGCTCGGGCAAGACGACCACGCTGTACGCGGCGATGAACGAGCTGAACCGGCCGGACAAGAAGATCATCACGGCCGAGGACCCGGTGGAGTACTACCTGCCGGGCATCAATCAGGTGGAGGTGAAGCACTCGATCGGGCTCGACTTCGCGTTGATCATCCGGGCGATGCTCCGCCAGGCGCCGAACACCATCCTTGTGGGAGAGATGCGGGACTACGAGACCGCGTCGATGGGCATTCAGGCGTCGCTCACGGGTCACCTGGTGTTCAGCACGCTGCACACCAACGACGCCCCGGGCGCCGTGACCCGCATGACCGACATGGGCGTCCCGGCCTATCTGGTGGCCGGCTCGGTGATCGGCATCCTGGCCCAGCGGCTGGTGCGGGTCGTCTGCAAGAAGTGCAAGGCGCCGTACGAGCCCACCAAGTACGAGCTGGAGGTGGCAGGCATTACCGAGGAGCAGGCCGCCGGGGCCAACTTCGTAAAGGGCCGCGGCTGCAACAACTGCGGCGGCGGCGGCTACCGGGGCCGGCTGGGCATCTTCGAGCTGATGACCATGAACAGCCGCGTCCGCGAGCTGTCGTTCCAGGGCGCCTCGACGATCGAGATCGGCCGCGAGGCCCGGAGGCTCGGCATGACCACGCTGTACCAGGACGGCATCCAGAAGGTGCTCAAGGGCATCACCACGCTGGACGAGGTGTTCCGCGTGTCAAAGAAGATGGATTAGTGCGGTTAGTGGCAGCACGTTAAGCCGTTATCTGCCAAAGTGTTGCGTCATCTTCGCCGGTGGCGCATGATGCCCGCTAGGACGTCACAACGCCTGTCCGCCGGGATGCGCGAGCCACTCAGGGGCGCGGCTCGCGCCGTGCGGATAGCGACGCCCGGGCGGCGGAACAGACTTCTGCGAGCGGGTTCGGTCGCCGTCCTCGCAGCCGGATTCGTGACGCGCAGCAACCGCTGCGCAGACGCCACGCCCCGGCCGGGCCGAAGCTGTTAAACTGGCGGATTACGCTGTCTTCGGAAATCGGAGCGGCTAACAAGAATCAGGCGGCCCGAAAGGGGCACAAACGAGGAGCGGCGGCGAGGCGACATGGGCACGATTCTGATCGACAAGCTGCTCTCGGCAGTGGTGAAGCAGGGCGCCAGCGACCTGCACATCACCGTCGGACAGCCCCCCGTGCTGCGCCTCAGCGGCCGGATGCAGAAGCTCAAGACCAAGGTGCTCGAAGACTCGGACACCATGGGCCTGATGAAGAGCATCACGCCCGACCGCTGCCAGCAAGAGTTCCAAGAAACGGGCAGCACCGACTTTGGGTTCGCCTTCGGCGAGCAGGCGCGGTTCCGCGTGTCGGTGTTCCGCCAGCGCGGCAAGGTGGCGATGGTCCTCCGGCAGATCCCGGTGGACCTGTTCACCATGGACCAGCTCAAGCTGCCCGAGGTGTTCAAGAAGATCATCCAGCGACCGCGCGGGTTGGTGCTGGTGACGGGGCCGACGGGCTCGGGCAAATCGACGTCGCTCGCGGCGATGATCGACTACCTGAACGAGAACGTCGATCACCACATCATCACGATCGAAGACCCGATCGAGTTCCAGCACAACCACAAGAAGTCGACCATCAACCAGCGTGAGGTCGGCACGGACGTCACGAGCTTCGCGGAGGCGATCCGCCGCGCCCTGCGGCAGGACCCGGACGTGATCCTCGTCGGCGAGATGCGCGACCTGGAGACGATCGAGGCGGCCATCACCGCGGCGGAGACGGGGCACATCGTCTTCGGCACGCTGCACACCAGCAGCGCGTCCGGCACGATCAACCGCATCATCGACGTGTTCCCCACGAGCCAGCAGGACCAGATCCGCACGCAGCTGGCGACGGCCATCATCGGCATCCTCTCGCAGCAGCTGCTGAAGAAGGTGGGCGGTGGCCGCGTGGCGGTGTTCGAGACGCTGGTGGTGACGCCCGGCATCGCGAACCTGATCCGCGAGAACAAGGTGTTCCGCATCACTTCGGCCATCCAGACCGGCGCCAAGCAGGGCATGCAGCTGCTGGACGATCACGTGTTCCACGTGTGGCGCGAGGGCCTGGTGACCAAGGAAGACGCCCTGTCCAAGTGCAACTCGCCGGAAGACCTGGCCATCCGCATGGCCGCGGCCGAGAAGGGCGCCTTCGACGACGAGCCAGACGACGACGACTGATTCGGCTCCCTGCCCCTGAGGGGGAGGGGACCAGCACCGCGACCAACCGCTCACCGCTTCCTACACACCCAACCGTTCCGCACGCATGGCAAGCCGTCGACTCGGACAAGTGATGGTCGACATGGGCTTCATCGACGATGAGCAGCTCGACCTGCTCGTCGACGAACAGAAGCAGCACCCGGGTCAACTGCTCGGCCGGGTGGCGCGCGACATGGGCCTCATCGACGAGGAGAAGCTCACGCAGGCCCTGGCGGAGCAGTTCCTGCTGACCACGGTGTCGGCCCACGAGGTGAAGATCGACAAGGACGCGCTGAAGGCCGTCACCGACGCCATGGCGCAGATGTACCGCGTCATCCCGATCACGCTCGAAGACGACACGCTCACGGTCGCCACGTGCGACCCGCAGAACATCAGCGTGCAGGACGAGCTGCGGACGTTCCTGGGCAAGAACATCAAGCTGATGGTCTCCAGCGAGTCGAGCGTCAACGCCGCGCTGGAGCGGTACTACGGAGAGAACCAAGAGAGCGTCGAGTCGATCGTCGAGGCCCTGGAGGAAGACGACGACCTGGCCGCCGCGGCCGCCGCGCTGGAGCAGGACGGGCCGATCGACCTGACGAGCGTCGAGGCGATTGCCGATAGCGCGCCGGTCCGCAAGCTGCTGAACATGGTCCTGCTGATGGCCATCAAGGACCACGCGAGCGACCTGCACTTCGAGCCGTTCGAGGACGAGTTCCGCATCCGCATCAAGGCGGACGGCGTGCTGTACGAGATGGTGCCCCCGCCGCGGCACCTGGCGTTTGCCATCACGACGCGGATCAAGGTGATGGCCAACCTGGACATCGCCGAGCGGCGGATGCCGCAGGACGGCCGGATCGAGCTCACCGTGGGCGGCCACCAGGTGGACTTGCGCGTCAGCGTGCTGCCCACCATGTTCGGCGAGAGCGTCGTCATGCGGGTGCTGGACCGCTCCGTGGTGAACTTGTCGCTCGAAAACGTCGGGATGAACCAGGACACGATGGGCGACTTCCGGACGGCCATCAAGAAGCCCAACGGCATCGTCCTGGTGACCGGCCCCACCGGCTCCGGCAAGACCACTACGCTGTACTCGGCGCTCTCCGAGCTGAACACGATCGACGACAAGCTGATCACGACCGAGGACCCGGTCGAGTACGACATCGACGGCATCATCCAGGTGCCGATCGACTCGTCCATCGGCAACACGTTCGCCGCGTGCCTGCGGGCCATACTGCGGCAGGACCCGGACAAGGTGCTGGTGGGTGAGATCCGCGACCTGGAGACCGCCGAGATCGCCATCCAGGCGTCGCTCACGGGTCACCTCGTGTTCAGCACGCTGCACACCAACGACGCGCCGAGCACAATCACGCGCCTCAAGGACATGGGCGTGCCGACGTTCATGATCACGGCCACGGTCGAGTCGATTCTTGCGCAGCGGCTCGTGCGCCGCGTGTGCGCTAACTGCAAGGAGCAGTACGAGCCGTCCGAAGACCTGTTGGCCGACCTCCAGATGTCCAAGGAGGACAGCAAGGGCAAGCGGTTCTACCGGGGCGCGGGCTGCGAGATCTGCAACAACACGGGCTACAAGGGCCGCGTAGGATTGTTCGAGCTGATGGTGATGACCAACCCGCTGCGGGACCTCATCATGCAGAACTGCCCGACCGAGGACCTCCGCAATGCGGCCGAGAAAGAGGGGATGACCACCCTCCGCCTGGCCGGGCTGAAGGCGATCTTCGAGGGGGTAACCACCGCCGAGGAAGTCGTCCGCGAGACCGTCCAGGAAGCCTAAAGCGCGGCGCCCCCCCGCGCCGCTCGCTAGCAGCACAACGCTGTTTCCCAAGGAAACAACATGCCGACGTTTCAATTCGAAGCGATGGACGCCACCGGCGCCGAGATCAAGGACGTGATCGACGCGCCGAGCGAGGAAGAGGCCCAGGCGACGATCCGCCAGATGGGCTACTTCGTTACGAAGATCAACGTCAAGAAGGCCCGCAAGAAGACCGACTCGGGCGGCGTCAAGAAGAAGAACCGCGGCCTGGTGTTCGGCGGCGTGAAGAGCAAGGACCTGACCGCGTTCACGCGGCAGCTGTCCATCCTGCAGGACGCCGGCCTGCCGATCCTGCGGAGCCTGAAGATCCTCTCCGAGCAAGCCAAGCCGGGCCGCCTCAAGTACTCGCTCGAGGACACGTGCGACGAGATCGAGGGCGGCGCAACGCTCTCCGAGGCCATGTCGAAGAGCCCCAAGGCGTTCGACCGGCTCTACGTGAACATGATCAAGGCGGGCGAGGCGGGCGGCGCCCTAGAGCTCATCCTCCAACGCCTGGCCGACTTCAAAGAACGGGCCGAGTCGCTCAAGCGAAAGGTCCAGTCGGCGATGATCTACCCGGTCGTGGTCATCACGGTCGCGGTGGCCATCCTGACGGGCATCATGATCTACATCGTGCCGTCGTTCCGGCAGATCTTCGAGGAGTTCGGCCTCGAGCTGCCCGTAATGACCGAGGCGCTGGTGGCCGTCTCCAACTGGGTGGGCGACTACTGGTACATGATCCCCGGCATCCCGATCAGCATCTGGCTGTTCATCAAGCTGATCCGCAAGTTCAAGCACGGCCGTATCGGCTGGGACCAGTACATCATCAAGGCGCCGATCGTTGGCCAGCTGGTCGAGAAGAACATCCTGGCGCGCACCAGCCGGACGCTGGGCACGCTGGTGTCGTCCGGCGTGCCGATCCTGGAGGCGTTGCAGATCACCCGCGACACGTCGGGCAACGCGATCTTCGAGCGGATGTACGCCAAGATCAGCGAGGCGATCCGCGAGGGCGACGCCATCGCCAAGCCCATGAAAGAGAACGCCGTGCCCGGGTTCCACCCGGTGGCGTTCTTCTTCTGGTTTACCACGCTGCCGGTCATCGGCGGGCTGCTGTACCTGCTGAAGATGAAGCAGCCGATCGTCGACGACATCGTGGTGAACATGGTCGACGTGGGCGAGGAGACCGGCGAGCTCGACACGATGCTCTACAAGGTGGCCGACGTGTACGACGAGCAGGTGGCGGTGCTCACCGACGGACTGACGAAGCTCATCGAGCCGCTGCTGGTGATCTTCCTGGGCGGCGCGGTGGGCTTCATCGTCATCGCGTTGTTCATCCCGCTGGTGTCGCTCATCGAGAACCTAAGCTGAACGCCCGAGGCTGACATGCTTTGCGCAGAAGTCGGAATGCGGAATAGGCAGGGGCAACGCCTACCAATGAACAGGAACACGGCAATGCAACAGACCCAGACGAAACCACACGGCGGGCCTCCCCGGCATTCCGCATTCCGAACTCCGCCTTCCGCATTCACGTTGGTCGAGCTGCTGGTGGTGATCGCCATCATCGGCGTGCTGGCGGCGTTGCTGCTGTCCGCGGTGAACGGGGCCCGCACCGCGGCGAAGCGCGCACAGATCGTCGCGATCATCAACAACCTGGACGCCGCGTTCGAGGACTACAAGAACAACCTGGGCAGCTACCCGCCCAACACGGTGGTGGAGATCGGCGCCCCGTCGACGCCGGTCATGCGGATCGACAACCAGAAGGTGCTGACCAACTTCCGCCGCCACCTAAAGAAGGCGTTCCCCAAGCACCGCGAGCCGGCGGAGCTCATCGAGGGACTGTGCGGGTTCGTGAACGGCACCGTCGTCGACGCGCGGGCGAACAACAACGTGGTCCTCGGCGGCATGACCGCCGCGGAGGCGGTCGTCTTCTGGATGGGCGGCTTCAGCGACGACCCGAAGTACCCCATCTCCGGCGTCGGCGGGCCGTCGTACTTTGTGGATACGAACCCGAACAACTTCCGCGACGACCGCATCGAGAACCGCAACTGGCGGCTCGACTTCAATCTGCAGAACCTCGGCCCGCGTGACGCGGACAACTACTTCTACCAGCAGGACGAACGGTTCATTGTCTACGAGGACCCGAACCCGCCGGCCGACGCCGCGCCGGGGGCCCTCCGCCGGCTCAACCTGTGGACGCTGACCTCGCCCGGCTCGAACCAGTCTTACGTGTACTTCGACTGCTCGCGCGGCGACGCGACGTTCGAGAACGACATGTCCGCCGCGGCCCCGATCGTGTCGAACCAGGTCGATTCGTCGAATCCGCACGCCTTGGCGATCCAGGAACTGCAGCAGGTGTTCGCGATCAAGGAGCGCAAGCTCACCGACAGCACGATGGAGTACCTGTACGCGAACGACGGCAAGTTCCAGATCCTGCACCCGGGCGTCGATGAGACGTGGGGCCTGCTGCCGCGGATCAACCCGGACCTGGATCCGCCCACCCCGCCGGCCGCCGGCGTGCCGATCGCCGCGGACGCCAACTACCTGCTGGAGGGGCGCCGCTCCACGAGCAAGTCGCTGCTGTTCAACGTCGGGCCCTGGACGCTCGAGCGCGCAGACACGCTGACGAACTTCACCAACGGCACGCTGGAGGACGCCCAGCCATGACCGCATCAACACGCAGCAGGCACCGAGCAGCGGGCAGCAACCCGCCTCGCGAACGGCGCCGCGGGCTGACGCTGGTCGAGCTGCTCGTGGCGATCGCCATCATCTCGATCTTGGCCACGCTGCTGCTCGGCGTGGCGGCGCAGGCCGGGCAGACGGCGCGTGAGGCTCGGACCAAGTCGATCGTCTCGCGGCTGCACACGCTAATCGTCGAGCGGATGGAGGAGTACCGCGAGGTGCGGGCCGAGCTCAACCAGCGCACGGAGCGCGACGCGCCCGAGCCGGATTGGCGAGACCTGCTCGACAACCAGGGCCCGGATTCGTTCGACGTGCTCAATGACCAGCAGCGGCTGGCGCTCGGGCGGCTGTTCGCGCTGCGCGAACGGCAGAAGATGGAGATGCCCGACCGCTGGAGCGACGTCGCTTGCAACGCGATCGACACGGCGGCGCCACCGAACCCCCCCCTGGTGGAACCACCCAACAACTACGACTACTTCCCGCGGTACGTGTCGGAGCGACCTCCGCTGAACCGGCTGTACTACCGCAAGCTCGTTGAGATCTACGATCGAACCAATACGCTCACGGGTGCGGTGAACACACCGGCGGAGATCTTGACCAACGAATCGGCCGAGTGCCTCTACCTGACGGTGATGAACGCTACCGCCGACGGCGAGGCGCGCGGGCTGTTCAAGGCGACCGACTCGGGCGACACCGACGGCGACGGCGCGCTGGAGTTCCTCGACGCCTGGGGCCAGCCGATCGGCTGGATCCGCTGGCCCGCGGGCTACGAGTCGGACCTGCAGTGGAGCTTCACCCGCCTGGTCGACCAGTTCGAGAACCCGCCCGTGGGCCAGACCGGTGAGGATGTCGTCCAGCAGACGCTCGACGACAACCACGACCCACTCGATAGGTTCCGCGTCGATCGCACGAACCTGCCAAGCTTCAGCGAGCCGGGCGCCCCGCAGTACGAGTTCGCCACGGGCGAGAACGGCCGCGGCTGGAAGCTCACGCCGCTGATCTACTCGTGGGGCCTGGACGGCGGGGTAGGGATGTGGACCGGCCTGCAGCTCGGTGGTAGCGCGGAGTTTCAAACCGCGAACGCCAACTCCGACCCCTACGTGGGCGACCCGACGGCGGCGATCCCCGACCTGCCGCTGGGCACGATCACCGACCGCGAGGCCGCGACCGACAACATCACCAACCACGTGATCGAGGCACGCTAGGGGGGCTCGGGCGACGTAACTTCGGGCCTGGGCGGTGCTTTCCGCGTGCAGAAACATCGACACCAACCGCCTCGCGGGTCAGAATGAGGGATGGTCAGGGCGAGCCGCGGGCAACGGCCGTCCCCAATCAGTGAGAACCGGCGAGATGAGGGTGTTTGAGCGGGCACACAGCAACTATCCGACGGCAGACGCAAGCGTTTCCCCTAACCCAGCGGGAGGCGGTTCGCCGAGCGTTGGGCTCCTCGACCCCGGCCCCTCACCCCCAGCCCGTGAGCAGCGTCTCGCCAGCGATTCGCCTCGCGGCGGAATGACGCTGATCGAGCTGCTTGTGGTCATCGTGCTGGTGACCACGCTCGTGACGACCGCCATCCCGATCCTCTCGCCGGGCGGCGACTCCCGCAAAATCCGCGAGGCTTCGCGGAGCGTCAACGCGATGCTCTCCGGCGCGCAGGTGCGAGCGATCGCCACCGGCCGGCCGCACGGCGTGGCGTTCAAGCGGCTGTCGGCCGACACACGCGACCCGGAAGACAACGGCGTGTGCGTCCAGATGTACCCGGTGGAGGTGCCGCCGCCTTACGCGGGGTTCGACACTTCGTCGCGCGTGATGATGTGCCGCCGGCCGACTCAGATCGGCCTCGGCTTCGCCGAGTACACCGAAGCAGCGGGCAACCAGCTCGCCGCGGTTGATACGACTGCCGTCGAGTACCAGCTGATGTTTGTCGCCGAGCTCGAGAGCAACCCCGGCGAGAGCAACACGGTCGGTTTGCCGCCCGGCTGGCGCCACGACTTGGTCCCGGATCGGTTCCTGAAGCCGGGCGATCTGATCCAGGTCGACGGGGCCAACTACGCGTTGGTGCAGGTCGGCCAGGGAACCGACGTGACGGCGCTCGATGGCGAGGCACAGGTTGCCGACGACGGGGACGGTGAGTTCTTCGAGGGCAACCTGACGCGCACGTCGCAGGGCCGCAGGATCTACGTCGTTCGACCAATCGCATCGCGGCAGGCGGATCTCTCGCCGGCCTACACGGACAACGGTTCCGTCTTGCCCCCGCCGGAGGCGATTCTGGCGCAGGACGGCCTCTCCGCGTCGGACCCGAGCGAGTTCAGTATCGAAGTGAACGGCGTTCCGTTCACGTACGACCTGCCGCTCTGGACCGAGCCGACACGTTTCAGCATCAGCCGCCAGCCGGCGCCCGCGGCGGGAGATCCGGTACAGCTGCCCGCCGGCGCGGCGATCGACCTGCAGGCGAGCGGCTTCGCCAACGGCGCGCCGCTCTACCTGCCGTCCGGCGTGTGGAACAACGTCGACGGCGCCGACGAGCCCGGCCTCGTCACCGAACCGGTGCTCGTGATGTTCTCGCCCGAAGGGTCGCTCAGCCGCGTGACGCTGCCGAATTACTCGGTGCAGCCCGCGCAGCAGCAAGAGACGCTGGCCGTCAGCAGCCTGTCGCTGCTGGTGGGGCGCCGCGAGTTGATCCCCGCCCAGGAGCAGGAGGACGGCGTGCCCGCCAGCTACGGGCCGGAGCCGCGGCAGCCCGAAGACCAGCCGCTGGTCATCGACGCGACGCAGCCCGTCGAAGACGAGACGTCCGAGGAGTGGCGCGACACGTACACGTGGCTCGACCTCAACAGCCGATGGGTCGTCGTCGACGCCCAGAGCGGGTCGATCGCCACGCTGCCCAACTCGTTCGTCCGGTTGAACAACCCCGCACAGCTCGACCGCGACGACGACAACTGGATCGATCTGCAGGAGCAGCTCGACGCGGCCCGCGAGGCCGTGGCGCTGCGCACGAGCGGCGGCGGCCGGTGACGCGGCCAGCCACCGAGCAACGTGGTCGTGCGGCGCGAGTCAGAGGCGCCACCCTTTCAGGAAGCATCAACGTCACTATGCAGACGATTCCCATTCATACATCGCCGCCGCGACGCGGCCTGACGCTGGCCGAGGTGCTGGTGTCGATCGGCATCCTGGCGGTCGGCCTGCTGGGCGTGGCGTCGCTGTTCCCGGTCGGCGGCTTCTACATGCAGTCGGGCGACGTCATCGATCGGGCCGGCGCCGTGGCGCAGTCGGCGCTGGACGACGCGATGGTCCGCGGCGTGCTCAACCCCGCGAACTGGGTGACGCCGGACTTCGACCCGACCACCCCCGGCGGGTCGTTCACGAGCGGCGTTCCGAAGTCGTTCCAGCAGGGGCTGCGAGACTCGTTCGCCCCGACGCCTCCGTCCATGGCGTCGTTTGCCGCGGTTCGGCTGCCGACGGCCCGGTACCGCGCGAGCTTTTACGGCAACGCGTACGCTATCGACCCGCTGGGTTTGGCCGCCGTGTCGGAAGAACTTCCTTCGCCCGACGGGGCCGGCAGCGGTATCTGGCAGAACCGTGAGACCTCGGCGCCGCTGCGTCGCTTCCCCGCGACGGCCTATGGTCTCTACCAGAACACGGCGGACATCGGCGCCTCGTGGCTGCCGTGGGGGTTCGAGTGGCCTGTGCACCGCGTGACGAACACCGCCGCGCCCTCGACGATCGGTTCGGAGACCTACCGGCTGCTCTCGCCCGCGGCGCAGGCCGTGTTCACCGATCCGGGGGATCTGGCTCAGACGCAGCCCGAGCAGCTCGACCAGCCCGCGCGGCTGCTCTACGACGAGTTCGCGCTGGAGAGCGGAGGTTCGGCGACGACGTCCGCCGCCGGTCGTCAGACCCGCGGCGAGTACTCGTGGCTGCTCACCGTGGCTCCCGGGTCGTCCGAGGCCCGCGACGCGATCGCGACCACGCCGGACGCCTACCCGGTCGACGTGTCGGTGGTCGTGTTCCACCGCCGACCTCTCGGCTTCGGGTTCGACGGCGCCGTCTCCGCTGAACGCCTCGTCAACGCGCGCGTGGTCACCACATCCGCCGGCGGCGGCGAGCTGCTGCTGGAACAACGCGCCGCGGTTGTTGACGTCGACTCGGATGACGACCCGCTCGACACGCCGTTCGGAGAGTTCTCCGCGGGCGACTTTGTCATGCTGGTCGGCCCGCACCCGCAGAGCACGATGAGCCGGCCGCGGCTCTTCCTGCAGTGGTACCGAGTCGTCAGCCTCGAAGACAGCGGGGAGGTGCGTCTGCCGCTCGACCAGGACGTCACGCTGGATCGCGACGCCGACGCCGGAGAGTTGTCGCGCGTGCTCGTCGGCCTCCGCGGGCCCGACTGGCCGTGGCAGCCGGCCAACAACGTCACCGAGCTCGACCGGCTGTCGAACGACCTCCGCGTCGCGATCATCCCGGGCGTCGCGGCCGTTCACACCAAGACGATGCGGCTGGAGTCGGGCAGCGCGTGGAGTGTGAACTAAGTCGGCGGCACACGTCGTGCGGCCGGCGTTCGGCGAGTCGAGATCAGCGATCAGGGGATTGGGCGCGGCGGTCCGGTTGAGGACCACGCCGTGCCGCAAACGATTTTTCAGGCAGAAATACTATGACGCCCAACGAAACGCGTCTTCGTCAGTCCGTCCTGCGTCGCGCGGGTCGCGTCGCCGTCCGCCGTCGCCGCGGCGTGATCATGCTCGTCGTGCTCAGCATGCTCGTGCTGTTCATGCTCGTGGGCACGACGTTCCTGATCACGTCCAGCCAGTACCGGCAGGCGTCGCGGATCATCGAGTCGCAGGGCCGCAACACGCTGCAGCCCGAGGACCTGCTGGAGCGGGCCCTCATGCAGTTGCTGCGCGACACCGGCAACCGCTACTCCGCCGCCCGCACGCACAGCCTGTTGCGGGATACCTACGGCGTAGACGGCTTCACAGGCCGTGTCGTGGCCCGCGCCACGCCGCTGGAGGTGAACGACCCGACGCTCGCGTCAATCGACACTCGCCCGCGGTACGCGGGCCTGGTCAACGCGGGCGCCACACCGCTGCTCGGCGGAGCGCGCGGCGAAACGCAGGGCCAGCTCGTCGACCTCTACGTGATCGATCGATCGGCAGACGTCGCGGCGCAGCTCGATCCGTTCTCCGACGACGCCGTGGTGAGCGTCGAGCTCAACCCCCAGACGAATCAGCCGTTCGATCACCCGCTCTCGACGATCGACGGCTACTACAACGGCTGCCTGCTGACGATGGTCGAGGGCCCGTGCCAGGGCGACTCCGTGCGTGTGGTTGATTACGACTACCTGGGCTCGCAGCTGACCACCAACACGCCGGAGGGCACGATCACGCTCGCCCGCCTGCGGGTGATGGCGCCGCGACGGCTCGACGGCGATTCGCTCACTCTGGGCGGTGCGAAGTCGGGCGGCGCCATCTCGATGCTTACGGATTTCGTTCAGAGCACGGAGCGTGGCTACGAGTTCGTCGTGAACGGTCGGCCGCTCAACGGCGTGGGCGTGGGCTTCAACGCCCTGGCCGGACCGGGGCAGCCGCAGCTCAGCACGCTGGAGGGCTTCGGCTTTGCGTTTGACGGATTCGTTCAGGCCGGTCCCGTGGCGCTGCTGCCACACGCCCGCATGCACCAACGCCAGGTCGCCGGCGCGTATAACCTTCTGGTGAACCGCGCAACAGGTCAGCGGCTGACCTCCAACGGGCTTGAGAGCGGCGTGCCCCTGTACAACACGTTCGTCGGACCCGGCGGGGCCGACGAGTCGTACGACGCGGCCGACTTCCAGAACATGTTCCTTGCGCTGCAGCCGCCGCAGCCGCGGCCCCGCGGGCGCGTCGTGCCGATCGGCGCGGTCGCCAACACCCGTGGCGAAGCCAATCCGATCGAGATCGAGGCGTACTACGCCAGCGGCACGGCCAACCCACCGCTGGGGATCGACCCACCGCTGCGGATCGACCTGGACGGCCTGCCGATCCCGTCGTTCCACCGGCCCGCGCTGGTGAACTACTGGCTGCACCAGCTGATGTCCGCCGATTGGTTGCGAGACGCCATCAGCGACGAGAACGGCCGTGCGCGGGCCATCTTGCAGCCGTACGATCCCACGAGCGGTCTCGCCGCGAACGGTCTCACCCCGGAGCAGGCCGCGCGGATCACGGCGATCAAGCGGCGTTACATCTTGCGCCCGCTCCGCGAGGACCACCCGGCGTTCGACGGCAGCAACCCGATCTCGCGGTACGCCAACACGCGACTCGCTCAGGCGGCCGCTGGCACGCTGGTCAACCAAGCGGCAGGCGGTCAGGTGACGTTCCCCTACTGGGAAGCCGCCGGCCCGTGGGACGTCGACAACGACGGCGACGGCGTGCCGGACAGCGTGTGGATCGACATGGGCCTGCCGATCCAGAAGACCGAAGACGGCCGCCTGTACAAGCCGTTGGTGGCGATGCTGGTGGAGGACCTCGACGGCCGCCTGAACCTGAACGCCCACGGCTCGCCGGAGCACCTGGTCGACTCGGACCTGGACATCTCGATCTTCATCGATCGGTTCGGGAACGTCCCGAACGATCTGAACGCCAACCTGGCGCAGGACTACCAAAACACGCGGCCGCTGTTCTCTTCGAATCAGTTGCCTTCGGGCAGTGGCTGGGGGCCGGCGGACATCTCGCTGCGGTCGATCCTATCGCCGGACTTGCCGCTGGCGACATTGTTCGGCGTCCGTGACGAGCAAAACGTTCTCGTCCAGCAAGGCAACCCGCAGTTCGACGACTACCGCCGGCTGTTCAACGGCCGCCCGGACAACACCAATCGGCCCGCCGCCGTCCGCAACGGCGAGGTGTGGGGCAAGTGGGCGCCGGAACAGCTGCTGATGGAGAACCTGACGGGTGTCACCCCCAACCTTGAGATCATCCGGCCGGGAGTCCCTGCCAACTACAGCACCATCCTCCCGCCCGATCCCAATAACCCAGGCATCTTCGCCACCAGAAGTCTGGATCGGCTTCCGCTTTTTGACTTTTACACCTGGCCTCAGTTCTCACCGACGGTGTCCACCGGTGTGTTGCAGGCGCTCGGTGCGGTTCCGTTGGGCGTCGCGAATCGACTAGGTATCTCACCGGTCAGCGGGTTCGGCACGCCGCCCGACCTGAAGGCTCGCTACGCGTCGGCCGTGTCCGCCGCGGGGTCTTCGATCGACGAGACCGAACGAGATGGTTTCACGTTTATCCCCAACCCGTCGCCGAACCGCGGCCTGCAGCCGTTCGCGCTGGACAGTCCGTACGAGATGAACCTCTCCGGCGAGACGCGGCGGTCGCCGCCCGGCGGGCTGGAGTCGGTCGTCGCGCCGTACCAGAACGACACCGTTTTGCCACGCAACGACGACGCCCCGTTCTCGCCCAGCGAACTCGAGCGGCTGCTGCGGGCGTTCGACGCCGACGCGATGGCGCTGCCCGATCGGCTGTGGAACCTCGTCGATGCGTTCGACCCGGAGAAACTGGCGATCCAGTCGCGGCTGACCCGCGGTGACCCGGTCGAGGAGACCACGCAGCCGACGTCGCTCGAGCGGGTGGTGGCGGAATCGCAGGCGGCGATCAACCGCCGCTCGGTCACCACCGAGAGCTGGGACCTGCCGGTGCCGAACGAGAACTGGACACAGCGCTGCCTGCTCGGCGCTGACGGCCTGCCGGGCGTGCCGGGAGTCGATGACGACGACGGGCAGGCTGGACCGATTGACGAAGGCGACGAAGTCGTTGCGGGGTACGACGGATCGAACGTCCGGGTGTACGCCAGCGGCGCGACAGCGAATTACGCTGATCTCTACAACGCGGGCTGTGACGACTACGCCGTCATCATGCGGGCCGACCCGCCGGCCAACGCGCGGATCACCGACTACCTGCGCTATCGGGCGACGCTGGAGCTCGCTCGCCGCGGTGACATCGTTCTGTACCCCCCGCCGTCGACGCGGCAAGCGCAGCTGCAGCAGGAGCTTGAGATCAGCCGACGGGTGAATAACATCCTGTTCGGCCCGCAGCAGCCGGTCGCCGCCGGGCAGACACGCGGCGCCGACCTCAACGACCCGAGAAGCTACGGCGGGCTGCTCGCGCCGGAGGTGTTGGCCGGGCACAAGATGAATCTCAACCGCCCGCTGGGCGACGGCCGCGACAACGGCGACGGAATCGACAACAACCCGAGTGATCCAATCGGTGGCGGCCTGATTGACGACCCCACCGAGTACGGCGACGGTGTGGACGACGACAACAACGGCGTGGTCGACGACATCGGCGAGAACGTTGATCCGTACATGAACGGCGTGGTCGATGAGCCCGGCGAGGCGGGCGAGCCGTTCATCGACTTGAACGGCGACGGCCAGCGGCAAGTTGGCGAGAGCTTCCGCAACCTCGACGGTTCCTTCGACGCCAGCGGAGGCTCAACGCTGACGGACGCGAACGCCACGTTCCGCCCGAAGCTCGACCGGCTGTGGCAGAACGACGCTGACGGCAATGCCAACGGCGTGCTCGACGCGGGCGAGTACGCCTACTTCGACCACTCGATGGGCGTCGACATCAACGCCAGCGGGTCGTTCATCCCGGGTAGCAACGCGGTCATCGTCGACGACGACCGTCTCGCGAGACAGCTTCTCGCCCGGCACCTGTACTGCCTGATGCTGTCGGTGATGGACGAGAACTACCTGTGCCCGTTCGACCCGAACGACCCCCAGGTGCTGCACTACCTGGACCCCAACAGCGCGGGCAGCATGGCGAGCCTCATCCTCGACGACCTGCGCATCGCAGACACGCTGAGCGACCTGCCGCTCATCGTGCCAGCGCCAGCGGACCGCGACGCGTACTTCGTGCAGGAGGCCCGCCGCATCGCGTGGCGGAAGCTCACTTGCCGGCAGGTGGCGCAGTGGGCGGTGAACGTGGTCGACATGCGCGACCCGGACGCCATCCAGACGGCGTTCGAGTACGACGAGAACCCGTGGGACGGATGGAACGTGCGGTTCCGCCGCAGCATGACGGTCAGCTACTACGACCGCGCTACGAGCACGAACGTCAACGCGTCGCAGGGGTCGTCGGTCTTGGTGCAGCGGGTGTACCCGCTCGATGGCGATATCGCCACCGACGAGAACTACACGATGCTGCGAGACACCGTCGGCAACGCGTTCGGCCCCATCCAAGCCGAGATCCGCGAGGTGGCCGGCGACCCCGGCGCTCTAGCCACCAACCCGACCGAGTTCACTCGGAACCCGGCGCCGGCGTACACGTTCGACCAGACGCGCGGCGTGGTGTGGGGCGCGGAGCGTCCGGAGCTGCTGATGACCGAGGGCCTCGCTTGGCACGACCGCCGGCTGCTGGACCTGAACCTGGATACGCGACTCGGATCGGGTGGCGTCGGAGGCAACGACCCGGGAGGGATCAACCTCGATGGCGATCCTTTCGGCCAGCAGGGTGGTGACGAGGACGACGAAGACACGATCGACGACGGAGAGGTTGGCGCCGAAGGCGACGACGACCTCGATCAGCTCTTCAAGCCGACCGGTCCGGCCTATGTTGAGCTCTTCAATCCCTGGGGGATGGATGACCAGAAGCCGGCGGAGTTCTATCGCGACCCGGGCTACGTCGCGCGACGCTACGACTCCGACGACGACGGTGTCGTTCGCTACGGCGATCAGGGCGACCTTGACGGCGACATCGAGGGTGTCCTTCTCGACCGCTTGACGGCCCGCCTGAGTCAGCCCAACTCGCCGGGTTTCGGCGGCGTCCATCCGGCCGCGTCGGGCCTCGGCCTCGCGCTGACCCCGGACGGACGCGTGGACCCGTCGCAGACCCCTCTGCCTTCTCCGGTGTGGCGCATCGCCTGTGTGGAGCAGCACCCGCTGTTGCGGAACAGCACGATGCCGCCGCGCAACAGCAACACTCTTGGTCTGGCCCAGGTCGACCTCGAGGTGAACGATGATCCGCCGCTGGAGACGAACTCGACGTACCTCGGCGTTACGAACAACAACCTCCCGTGGGTGTACCGAACCGAGACCGATCTCCTGAACCGTGTGCCGGAGCAAACCGACGCGCTGAACCCGAATCCCCTGCTTGGGCGGCCGCAGGTGCGCGATCCGTCGGCCAATCCCCTGCAGCCTGGGGGCGCCGCACGCTTCGCGGAGCTTCCTGAGCTGCCGAGCCAATACCTCGCTTTTTGGGAAACCCGTCGGGGTCAAGCGAGGCAGCAGATCGACAGTATGCCGGCCAACGGAAAGACTCCCAAACAGCCTCGGCTCAACACAGCGTTCGGCTTCCCGGTGACGTGGCCGGACCCCGACTTTCCGACGTTCGATCGTCAGGCTCAGCCCAGCGCGGTCCCGCGCCTCGGGGGAGCGCCCGACGAAGTGCAGCGTGCGAGGCTGCCTCGCTTGAGCACGAATCCCAGGCAGGGCGGCGGTCTCAGCTCGGGGGGCGGCGTGGGCGACGACGGCCCGCTTGTCGGTGGAGGGCTCGACGATGAAGACGCCCCCGAGACGTTCGATCGGCTGATCCTACGCAAGCCGGATCAGTACGTTGAGCGGGTCTTTTACCTGGCCGGCGCCCCTGGCCAGTTCGACGCGCAAGTGGGGCATGTACGCGACACGCTCACCAACCCGGGCGTCCGGATACCGCGCATCTTCTACGAAGCGCCGCTGCAGCAACCAGAGTACGACGCTCTGTTCGGCAAGTCTCAGCGGAATGATCCGGGCAACCCCGACGCCGCGGGCGACCCGTGGCTCGACTTTGAAGACGCCGGTCTGGAGCTCACCAACAACACGAGCCTCCGCGTGCACGCGAACCGTTTTGTGGTGCTCGACGAGTTCGACACGGACGGCGACAGCGACAACGACGCCTCGAGCGACATCCAAGAGCCGATGTCGATCGCCCCGATCTTGCCGGGCCACTTCGGCGTTGTTGGTCACCCCGGCGCGGTCTACGAGAAGAGCCGTGTGGACTTCAACGCGGCCAATCCCTACTCGGACAACGCGATCCTCAACCGGTACGTGAACGTTATCTCTCGCCTCGAATCGGCCGGCGAGGGCACGGAGGACTTGGTCGCTCTGGACCAGGTCGCTCAGATCACGGCTCTGCGGCGGATCGAGCTGATCCCCAGCACCAACCCGTTTCGTCAGCAGGTCGTCTGGCGCCGCAACGGCGGACGGACGGACCGACCGCGTTCGAGCGAGGTGGTCACCGCCGACGGGCTTGAGAACGTGACCGACCCGAATCGGCTGCCCCTCGACCCGATCGACACCCGGGGCCGGCCGCTGGCGACGTCCAGCGGCAGTCCCAACGACAACAACGGGCAGGCGCTGGTGAAGCCGGCCGTCGCGATCCCCGTCGAGGGCTTCTCGATCTCCGAGCCGCTGGACGGATACCTGTTGCGGCAGCTCGAGATCGATCCGGCGCTCGATCAGGCTTACGTGATCGATAAGTCAGGGGTGCTAGATTCGAAGAAGCCCGCCGAGGGGGCGTTCGTTCAGCTGAACGGCTCGCAAGAGCTCGGTGGCTACGACGAGCCCTTCGACGTGCTCCCGGAGCTGATCGAGAATCAGACCACGCCGAACTATCGGGTGATGCATTTGCAGCGGCTCGCGAACCCGCTGCTGGCGTGGAACCCCCCGCCGCTGCTGCCCAACGGCCGCCCGTTCCCGGGGCACGATCCCTCGCGGCCGGTGAATCCTTACATGACCGCCGACTCGCTGTCTCTGGACCTGACGGCGCTGAACGGGACCAGCGTCCGCGAGCGGCGCCTGCCGAAGCAACCGGCTGAGGCGCCGAGCGCGGCGGGCCCCGCGGTGCGGCATCGCTACAATCGAGTCTTCGGCCTGCCTGCGGACGAGTCCGTCTCGGACTATCGCGGGGAGATGTACCGCCCCAGTCTTCAGTCGCAGGAGCGAGGGCTGCACGCGTTCGTCGCGGAGTCGCTCGTCGGCGTAGAGAACGCTCTACCGCCCCGCGGTGTCTGGGGCCAAGAGCGAACAACGACCGTTATCGAGTCGTTGTATCAGGCCGGCAACCCGATCGTGCCTGCGGACCGAGTCAGTGCGAACATCAGCACCACCCACAGTTTTGGTACGAACGGCGTAGAAGAACGCTACACGGAACACGCGGTGGATTATCCCATCCGCCACAGCCTGGGATTCCCGAATCGCAACTACGGCAAGTTCTACAACCACAGCGTCAACGTGCTCGCTCAGAACAGCACGAATGTTGACCTGAACGGCGACCGCAACGACCTGAACGGCGACGGGCTCGTTGAGCCCGCGGTCGGCGAGCTGACCGGCTCGCCGCAGATCGACCGGTCGATCGAGCAGGAGGCGGTGGCGCCGCCGACGTTCTTCTGGCCCAACCGACCGTTCATCAGCGAGATGGAGGTGCTGCAGGCGCCGGCGTGGGGCAGCTCGCGGATGCTGACCTACTACAGCACCTTCAACCCGGAGCTGTCGCGGCAGCCCAACTACTGGGACGGCACGCCGGTTCCCTTCGATGCTAGCAACGCCTTGGCGCCCGCCAACCCAGCAGTCAACGAGGAGCGTTGGCGTCGGGCGACGAACCCCTACGGGCATCTATTACCGTTCTTCCAAACCAGCGTCACGCCAGCGACCGCGACAGCACGCACCTACACGGAACCACGGAGCTTGGCGACCGTGGAAGTGATCGCGCAGGGAGCCCCGCACTTCTACCGCGTGCTTGATTACCTGCACGTGCCGTCGCCGTACACGGGGACCGATACGCTGCTGAGCACGGACGGGGAGACGGGCGTGGAGCCGACCTCGTTCATCGCGAACGCCGACAACACCTTACTGACGCCGCTGGACTCGCCGCGGCAGGGGCTGCTCTCGCCGTTCAACCGCGTGAGCAACTACCGCGAGCCGGGGCGGGTGAACCTGAACACGGTCGTCGGACGGGGCGACCCGATCGAGCGGATCCAGAGCAATCCGTTCAACCGGCCGACCGCTCACCTGGAAGACAGTTGGAGCGAGGTCTACGACGGCCTGATGCACCGTCGGCGTGATGGCAACTACATCGCCGAAGGAAGCGGCGACTTCACTACCGCCGCCAACGATATCCTCGGTTCGATCGGCCATCTGGGGCCGGCGTGGCGGGACCTCATGCTGAGCCGGCGGGGGTACGTGCAGCCGACGGCCACGCCGGAACAGATACTGGTGACGGGGACACGCCCGAACTACGCGCCGCGGCTTCTGCACCCCAACTTCCCCACGTTCTTCGCGAATCCGCTCCGCGAAGCGTCGGGCGGCGAGAACGTGCCGATCTCGGCTCTGCAGCAATCGGGAGTCGACACCTCGTGGCTGCGGGCGCACCCGCTCGCTCAGGGCGCGGATCACGGCTGGGGGCGCCGCACGCTGGACGACCCGACGCACGACCACAGCGAGCTGCGGCCACGATCCGGCGCCCGGCTCGCATGGCAGTCGGACACGTTGGCCGAGGGAGACCTGCACACGGACGACGCGACCGAGGCCGGCGTCGCGATGCTGGCGCTCAACCTCTCGGTCGTCTCACGGCCCAACCGGTTGACGAACGGCGCCGAGGGCAACCTGCCCGAGCTCTTGGCAACGGACACGAACGATCTCAATCCGCTCTCAGTGCTTGGCGACGTGACGCTGACACGCTCCGACTGGGCCGTGCCCAACACGCTGCTCGCGTCCGACGGGGACACGATTCAGGGGAACGACGGGTACGGGTCGGACTTCGATCTCCCGACACTCCGGGCGCAACCGGACGACAACAGTGACGACCTGGCTTGGTACGCCAAACGCCTCGTCCCCACGCCGCTGTTCGCCGGCGCCTCCGGCGAGCCATCGCTCGACACCGAGCGCAACCCGTCGATCCGTTATCAAAACATGACGCGGATGACCAACCTCGCCACGTGCCGCTCCGGCGTGTTCGCGGTGTGGATCACGGTGGGCTTCTTCGAGGTCACGCCGGCGGCCGCGGTGCCCGCCATCCGCGACCGGTACATGACCGACACCGACGAAGACGGGGTCGGCGACATCTTCGGGACGCCGTTGTCCGGCTTCCCCGGCAACCCCGGTCTCTCGGCCGAGCAGAACCGCGAGCTGTTCGAGGACCTCTTCTACCGGGTGTACCAAGATGGGTATACGATCGGGCAGGAGCTGGACCTGGAAACCGGCCAGAACAAGCGGATGAAAGCGTTCTACGTTGTCGATCGGACGCGGCCCGTCGCCTTCAAGCCGGGCGCGGACCTGAACGCGGAGAACGCGATCTTGTTGCGGAGACGGGTGGAGTGACGCAGGGCGAACTACCGGCCACGGCCGCGAACGGACCCAAGCCGAGTTCGGCGTTGGGGCCGATCCTGCTGGTCGTCGCGCTGGTGGGCGGGGCGTTGCTTGTCGAGCGGCTCACGCGTCGCCCTGAGCTGTCGCCGGGCGGGCAGGCGTTGCCACCCCTGACGATGGTCGAGGGCTGGATGAACGCCGAGCCGGGCGTTCGCTACGACCGAGACACGCTGCTTGGCAGGCCCGTGGTGATGGACTTCTGGGCGACGTGGTGCGGTCCGTGCATCGCGGCGATGCCGCGTCTGGCCGACGCGCACGCACGCTGGGCTCCGCGCGGCGTCGTCTTCGTCGGCCTCACCAGCGAGAGTTCGGCGAAGATGGGGCAGATCGATCGGGTCGCTCGGAGCGTGCCCGGCTTCACGTGGCCGATCGCCTACGGCGCCGGGCCGATCTTCAACATGCTGCGCGTGCAGCAGATGCCCACGCTGATGCTCTTCGACGAGACCGGCCGCGCGGTCTGGCGCGGCCACGATGTGGGCGAGCTTGAGCGGCGTCTCAACGCCCTGTAGACCGATCGAAGGGCGGGCCGCTCAGCGGACGGGCTCGCGCAGGTAACGGACCTTCGGCCTGCCCCCGCCCGGCAGCGGTCGGCCGGTGAGGTAGTCGCTCGCGTACCGCAGCCGCTCGCGCGGGCGTTCGGGAACGCGGAAGCTGTCGCCCCGCTGGAGCACCGTGCGGGCGACGGGCATCTCGCCGAAGGCCCGCGTGCCGGCGCTCTCGGCCGGGTACCACTCGCCGTCGCCCGACGGGCCCTGGAGCCAGAACTCGGGGTAGGCGTGGTCGTGGACCCACACGACCCGCGCCGGGACGCCGATCGAGCGGCAGAGGGCGATGAACAGGGCGCTGCGGCCGTGGCAGTCGGCCACGCCCTCGGCGAGCGTGGTCAGGGCGCTGGTGTCGGGGCCCTCGGCGTACTGGATCGTGTCGAGCACGTGCTCGTAGATCGCCTCGACCTTCCGCCAGTCGGTCGGCTCGGCGCCGTCTGCCTCGAGGTCCGCGAGCACGCTTTTGGCGATCCGCTTCAGCTTGCCGCTGCGGGACTCGATCATCGGGCTCGGCCCGGTGAAACGCTTGAGCTGTGTGGGCGTGCGGCGGGGGATCTTGAGTTCCGCGGCGATCGACTCGTCAGGCGGCGCGAGCAGGTGGGTCGTGACCTCGCAGGTCACGACCGCCCGGGCCTCGGCGCCGGCGTCCAGGCGAGGAATCGAGACCATCATCTGCCGTGCCCCGCCGCCGGACAGATCGCGGTAGCGGACCTCGGCCACCTCCGGCGAGAAGTCCTCGCTGATCAGCCGCACCCGCTGCCAGGGGGTCTCGAGCGGCAGCGTGACGATCGCGAGGATGTCGCCGCACGGACCGCGCGCCGCCGTGACGATCGCACCCACGCGGTACAGCTGCGTGCGGGCCTCACCCAGGCGGGCCGGGCTGATCGCCGGCGCCTCGGGCTCCGCTTGGCGGCGGGCCGCTTCGGCGGCGCCGGCGAGCGCGAGCCACAACGCCACGAGCGACAGGGTGAGGGAACGTTTCATACGCTCCACTCTACGCTGCGGGGCCGACCGAAGCGGCCCTCACCGGGCGATGAAAAGTAGCGACCTCGCCACCCCGCGCTCAGGACCGACGCGGTGCGGCGAGGTCGCCGTTGCTGTTCGATTGTGCCGCCTGCAGCGAGACGGGCGGAAGACGCGGCGCCTCAGTTCGCCGGGCCCGGATCGATCGAGCCGGTTGTGCCGGGGTCGACCAGGTACGAGCCGCCGGTGTCGTAGCTCGGCAGGGCGTAGGACCCGTCAACGCAGTTCGGGCAGCCGCCGTCCATCACCATGGGCGACCCCATCATCTGCCCGCCGGCCGGGAAGCCGTTGTAGCCGTACGTCTGAACCATCGGGTCGAAACCGCAACCGGCGTCGTACGCGACGGGGTTGAACCCGCAGCCGACGTCGGCCAGCGGAGCGGGGGAGACCATCGGCGGGGCGAGGGGCGCAGGCAACGCAGCGGCCGGCGCACCGCAGTACGCGCCGCGGCACAGCGTGTCGCGAAGTCGGCGGCAGCAGCCGCATCCGGTGACGCTCGTCACCGTGATCGCCACGGCGAGCAGCATCAGGCCGTTGTTCTTCATCGCGTTCTTCATGGCACGACTCCTCGTGGACGCCACCGCGGTGCGCGGCGGAGTCGGGGCAGCGGGTTGCGTCGCTGCTGGGGGGACTGCCGAGCCGCCGGCTTGGGAGGGCGAAGGGGCTCGGCGAGCGACGCGGGGTGGGGTGCGGCGCACGGGGTCGCTGTGCAGCCGCGAAACACTACCCCACCCCGCGCGATGTGCAAACGAAACGGTTGACTTTTTTCATCATCGGTTCCGGCGCGTTCGTTGCCCGCGTGCTACGTTTTTCCACCCCGCCGCTGCCCGCCGGCGACGAGTGGGGTTCGTACCCGATCGAGCCGGCGCTCTTGCGCTCACCCGACTTCGGCCCGCGTGCACGGGCCCCTGCCGATGATCGCCTCCCCGCATAGGTCCACGCCAAGCATCGTCGCCGGACTGCTGACCGTCCTCGCGGTGAGCGCTCTGTCCGCCGCGCCCCGCGCGGGAGACCGTGTCTGCCTGGTCAGCACCCGACCGGTGGGTGTCTCCACCGAGGCGGCGACCCTCAGCGACGGCGTCTACAGCGCGGTGTACGACGGCGGCTGGCGAGACGTCGATCTCGGAACAGCGCTCAGCTCGTTCGATCCCGCCCTGCCGGTGGTCTTCTACGTACACGGCAACCGCATCGAACCGTGCGACGCTCGCTCGCGAGGTCTAGCTGTCTACCGCCGGCTCGTTGACTGCGCGGGCGACGACCGGCCGTTACAGTTTGTCATCTTCTCTTGGTGCTCCAGCAAAGAACCCGGGGTTCTGCGGGACTATCGGATCAAGGCGGCTCGTACGCGGCCGGTGGCCTGGCAGCTCGCGTGGGTGATCGATCGGCTGCCGGCCTCCTCCCGAGTCGGGCTGCTGGGCTATAGCTACGGTGCCCGAGTGTCGAGCGGCGCCGCGCACCTGCTCGGCGGCGGCGCGCTGAGCGGCTTAGCGTACGACGAGTCCCCCGACTGCACCCCGTGCGCTCGACCACTCCGCGCTGTTTTCTTAGCCGCGGCGATGGACGCGTGCTGGCTGGGGCCGCAGCGGTACCATGGGCTCGCGCTCATGCGGATGGAATCGCTGCTGGTGACGCTCGACTCGCGCGATCCGGCGATGCGGTTCTTCCGTCTCGTGCCGCGTCTGTCCGACCCGCCTGCTCTGGGCGACGTGGGCCCGCGGGGGCTGTCGGCCGACTACGCGGCGAAGGTCCGGACGCTCAACGTGGCGCCGGCCGTCGGCCGCAGTCACGACCTGTTCCGCTACCTCGCTGCCCCGGGCCTGATGCGTTCCGCGTGGCGGCGGCTGACTTACGCCGACGCTTCGATCGACGAGCCGACCGTCGCCAGCGCTTCCCGTCGAGCGCGGCCCGGCGCATAGTGAGTGGCCGTCCCCCGACTATCGCATCCCGCCATCCTCCGGCGGCGAGAGGCTTGTGAACGCTCGTCAGGCTTATCTCAACGGCGACTGGATCGCGGACGACGGCCTGGCGATCCCTGTCGGTGACCCGGGCTTCGCCCTCGGCGTCACCGTGACCGAGCGTTTGCGGACGTTCAACGGCGCTGTCTGGCGACAGGCGGAGCACGTCCGTCGGCTCCGACGTTCGGCGGAGATTGTCGGCATCCCGGTCGAGGTTGCCGACGAACTCGATCACGCGATCACTGAGTATCGGAGCCGCCACGAGCCGCTCAGAGAGGCCGGCGACGACGTGGCGATCGTCGCGTTCGCGACGCCGGGCGTCGGTGGCGAGCCCACCCGCTGCGTGCACGGGTTCCCGCTGGCGTTCGGCGGCTGGGCCCATCAGTTCGCCGACGGCGTGAGCGTCTACCTGTCCGACCATCGGCAGACGCCGGACAGCTGCTGGCCCGCCGAACTGAAGTGTCGCAGCCGGATGCACTACTTCCTGGCCGACCAGCAAGCCCGCCGCCGCGAGCCCAACGCGCGCGCCATCCTGCTAGATCAGGACGGCTTCGTGGGCGAGGCGTCGACGGCCAACGTGGTGTTGTACAACGAGGGCGAGGGCATCGTCTCGCCGATCATCGCTAAGGTGCTGCCGGGGGTCAGCGTCGCCGTGTTGCGCGAGCTGGCCAACGCCCGCGGTGTTCCGTTTATCGAACGCGACCTCACGATCGATGAGCTGCGAGCGGCCGACGAGGTGTGGCTGGCCAGCACGTCGATCTGCCTGCTGCCCGTCGTCCGGTGCGACGGCCGACCGATCGGCTCCGGCGTTCCTGGGGCCGGCTACCAGCGGATGCTCTTGGCTTGGAACGAGGCGGTCGGCCTCGATATCGCGGAGCAGGCGCGACGCCGCGCCGGGATCGCGACCCCGGCCGGCTAATCCCTCCCGAGACGCGCAAGACATCGAGAGCCGCACGTGACGATCGCGATTCACTTCTTCGGCGCCGAGCCCGATCGGCAGACCAACGCCCTGGCCGCGTCGGCCGGCGTGGGTCGACGCGACGAGAACTCCGGCGCCGATGTGCGGCGGTTCGAGCGGCTCTTCAACGAATCCCCGCGGCGTTGGCGAGCCGTCGAGCCGGGCGAGGCGGACGTCTTTGTGTACGCCCACGATTACACGCCGGCGGCTCACTCGCACCCGGTCGTCGAGATCGCCCGCACGCTCGGCAAGCCGTGCCTGTACCTGCAGGAGAGCGACGACGCCACGTCGTGCACGCCCGCGTACGGCGTGATCTACCGCGAGTCGATCCTCGCCTCGCTGATGACGCCGCAAGAGCGGGCGTTGGCGGCGTTCGCCGACGACCTGGCGCGCGAGGCGGGCGGGTTCGCCGTGCGGCCCAAGGGCGAGCGACCGAGTGTGGGCTTCTGCGGATACGTGGGCAGCGCCTGGCGCCGGGCGTTCTACCGCGTGCAAGGCCGTAAGGCGAAGGTCTACGGGCTCGATCTGCGGAGTCGGGCCCTCGGGGTGCTGGAGCGCGACCCGGGCGTCGAGGCGCACTTCATCCGTCGCACGGCGTTCTGGGGCGGCACCATCGGCCGGTTCAGCAAGCCCGACCCCGACGCCAAGCGGCGTGTCCGGCAAGAGTACCTGGAGAACATCGCCGGCAGCGACTACACGCTCTGCCTGCGCGGCGCCGGCAACTTTTCGTACCGACTCTACGAGACCTTGGCGATGGGTCGTGTGCCGCTGTTCGTGAACACCGACTGCGCGCTGCCGTTCGCCGACGAGATCGACTGGCGGCGCCACGTCGTCTGGGTTGAGGAATCGGAGATGCGGCAGCTCGGCGCCCGGCTCCGCGAGTTCCATGCGGCGCTGACGCCCGACGCGTTCGAGCAGCTTCAACGAGACAACCGCCAAGTCTGGGAAGACTACCTCCGGCCGACCGAGTGCTATCAGCACATCCTCGACCGTGAGCTGAATCGCCAGACCGGTGACGACCAAGAGTGACACCGTGAACTCGTGAACCCGTGAGGAGCGCCGCCCGACCGCGCGTGCGGCGCTGTGTTCCTCGTGGCTGCTTAGTAGTCGGTTGAGCCGTAGTAGGCTTGGGCGGACAACCCCGTGCGGTCACGCACACGCGTCACGATCGCATCGACTTCCTCGTTCGATAGCGGCGTGACGACGCTCTCCGCCGGCTTTCGGGCCACCGTGTAGACCTGCACGAGCTTGAGCTTGCCGCCGCGGGCGGCGACCTCGTTGAGGCGATCGCAAAACGCGTCGATCTCCGCATCGCCGGGCGGCTCCCCCGCCAGCCGGAGAAAGAGCGACTGGATCACGATCGCGCGTCGCTCAGCGGCCGTGGCGATGTTGTCGAGCACCTGGCGGAAGGGGATCTTTGTCCGCTCGATGGTTTGGTAGTAGTCGTCCGTCCCGGCGTCGAGCTTCGCCCACACCTCGCCGTTGTTGGCGTCCAGCACCGAGAGCCCCCTGCCGACGTGCGGGCGATGGAACATCGACGCGTTGGTGATCAGCACCATCTTCACCGCGTCGAGGCCAAGCTCTCGCTTCACACCGGCGGCGAGCTCCATGAGCTCGTCGAAGTTCTTGTAGGTGGTCGGCTCGCCGTCTCCGCTGAACGCGATGTCGTTCAACCGCCGCAGCTCGGGCGGAACGTCCGCGAACTTCGCCGTTTCGTACAGCCCGCCGCTAGCCGCGAGGCCGAGCACGTCGCGCAGCTCGGCGAGCAGCTGGTCGGTCTCGACGAACCGCGTCTCGCTCTGAGCGGTGCGATCGACCTGGCAGTAAACGCAGTCGAAGTTGCACACCTTATCGGGGTTGAGATTCACGCCGATCGAGACCCCGCCCGATCGGCGGCTCAGGACCGGGTAGACGAAGCGGTTCGTTTCAAACCGTCGCGAGTGCTGCGTGTGAAGGGGGAGCGTGCCTGCCATGCCCATATCTTAGGCGCTGCGGCCCGGATAGAGATGGGGCACGCTCGCACGATCCGCGGTCTTTGCGGTCATGCCGGGTGTTGCCGGGTCCGTCGTCTCGAATACCGGCAAGACCCCGGTGGCCCGCCAACCGGCGTTGGTGACGCTCGTGGCCGCTCGGAGTCACGCGGCCAGTTGCTGCCGGCGTCTGCGGCGCCCATCATGCTAGGCATGATATGGCTCCGAACCCTGGCAACGACTGTCTCGGTCGTCCTGCTCGCAATCACGTGTCGCGCCGCTGTCCGGGCCGACCTCGTGTTTATCAACGCCACCGTCGTGGACGGGTCGGGTGACGCGCCGTTCGTTGGCGACGTCGCCGTGCGCGGCGACCGCATCGTCGCGGTTGGCCGGTTCGACGTCGCGGGCGATTGTCAGCAGATCGATAGCGCGGGCCTCGTCATCGCCCCCGGCTTCATCGATCTGCACAACCACAGCGACTTCGTGGTGGACGAGGTCGAAGGCGAGCCGGACGTTCGCGCCATCACGGCCGAGAAGACCCGCCCCTCGGCCTGTTACCTGACCCAGGGCTGCACGACGATCGTCACGGGCAACTGCGGCGGCGGGGCGCTCGACGTGGACGCGTACTACGACGAGCTCGCCGCCAAGCCGCCCGGCGTGAACGTCGCGCAGCTCATCCCGCAGGGCGCGGTGCGACGGGCCGTCATCGGCGAGACGCGCCGCGCCCCAGAAGGCGACGAGCTGGATCGGATGCGGTCGCTCGTCGAACGCGGCATGCAAGCCGGCGCATGGGGCATGACGACCGGCCTGCAGTACGTGCCTTCGTCGTACGCGGACACGGACGAGCTCGTTGCTCTGGCTACGGTCGTCGGCAGGTACGGCGGGATCTACGCGAGCCACATCCGCGACGAGGGCGACACGCTCGTCGAGTCGGTCGCCGAGCTGATCGACATCGCCCGCCGCGGCGGCCTGCCGGGGCACGTGTCGCACTTCAAGGCGAGCAAGCGGCGGAACTGGGGGAAGGTCCGCGCGGCGGCTTCGCTCATTGAGGAAGCGCGGGCGGCCGGCCTCCGCGTCACCGCCGACCAGTACCCCTACGCGGCCAGCAGCACGTCGATATCGGCCATGCTCCTCCCGGACGAAGAACGCGAGGGCGGACGCGACGCGCTCCGCCAGCGGCTGGACGACCCGACCGAGGTCCAGCGGTTGCGGCCGATTATTGAGGCGTCGCTCGATGCACGCGGACGCATCATGGTCGCCGGCTGCCCCGACCACCCAGCGTGGGTTGGTCGCATGATCCGCGAGATCGCTCAGGCCGAGGGCAAGCCGAACTTCGACGTCTGCCTCGCCATCCTCCGCTCGAGCGCCGAGCAGGGCGTGAGCTTCAGCATGAGCGAGGCGGACGTCCGCTGGGTGATGCGGCTCCCGTGGGCCGCCACGGCGTCCGACGGCGGAGTGAAGGTGAAGAGCAAGGCCAACCCGCACCCGCGGAGCTTCGGCACGTTCCCGCGCAAGGTGGGCCGCTTCTGTCTGGAGGAGGAGGTGCTGCCCATCGAGCAGGCCGTCCGCAGCTGCAGCGGCCTGCCGGCCGACATCCTGGGCCTCGCGGACCGGGGGTACCTGCGCGATGGAATGGTCGCCGACCTAGTCGTGTTCGACCCCGGCACGTTCCGCGATCACGCCACGTTCCAGTCGCCCTACGAGGCGTCGACGGGCGTGCGTTGGCTGCTGGTGAACGGCGCGATCGCCATCCGCGACGGCGAGCTAGCGAACACCGCCGCCGGCCGACCGCTACGCAAGCCGCCCACGAGCGACCGCTGATCGACCAGCCCGCCGAGCCTACGCCGCGTTGGCTCGGCGGGCTGAGAGCTCAGAACTCATCGTCGCCTCCCGCGTCGGGTCGCCAGCCGACCATGTCTCGCTCGAACAGTCGTTCGTTAAAAGTCGCGATCGGTTTGTTGGAGCCAACGGGGAGCACCTCAAAATCCAGCCGGAACGATTTGCTGCTCTTCACCCCCATCGTGCCCCGCACTCTGTGCGTCGCGTCGTTACCGGCGGCGTCGGCGACAGCGTCGCCGCTCATGACCTCGACGCCCAACTCGCGTAGCGAGGTGCGGACCTGGGCGGCGACGATCTCGCCCATCTCGACGGCCTTGGCCGCGAGTCCATCTCGCTTCGCGTAGGCAACGTCCAAGCCCAACCGCTTGAAGTCGGCCGCCGTCGGCGCCGTGTACTTCGGGTCTTCGACCGTCAGCAGCGGCTGCACGCCACGGCGTGGGTAGACCAGATCGCCCTTTTTGAGCTGGGTATCGCCCGCCCACACCATGTTGGCTCCCGAGGTTTCGAGCAGGCAGCGCAGTCCCCGCCGCGTGACGTTGCGAACGGTGAGGTCGACCGGGAGTTCTTCTAGCCACGCGTCGCCGCCGTAGGCGTCGGTCCGCGCCGGGCGACCGGCCGCGAGCTGCATCCCCGCCTTGAAACGCCGATTGGCGTTGGTGAACGAGACCTGCACGGTCGACATCCCCGCCGCACGCTCGACCTGGGTCACGAGGCCGGCCTGCGGCTTGACCGCACGAGCGACCTGATACGCCAAGAACCGCATTCGATTGTTCGCGGGCGCGTCGGCCCACGTCTTCACAACGCCCGTGGCGTCCGAGTCGTATAGCTCAGGACGGAGGGCTACCAGATCGATGCTGAACGGGTCGCGAACGAGCAACGGCCCGCCTCTCTTGCCTTGCTCCAAGACGGCGAGGATCGAATCCGGCTTGCGCCCGCTGACGATCCGCCCCCGGAGCGGAACCTGCTTGGCTCCGGCGCTCGACCGCACGGCGTTGATCTTGATCAGCCTGCCCGACGCGAGCATGTGATCCGTCGGCTCGGCCGGGTTGTACAGTGAATACGTGTCGTCGTCGGCGAAGAGCGTGTCCGACGTGTCGGTCAACGTCAGCCGCGCCGTCATGCGGAGCTCCGTGTCGGACGGCCCCGGGGCGATCTCGACGAGCAAGGCGTGGCTCGCGGGCTTGATCGAGGACCGCGACGCCTGGATCGGCTTCGGCTCGCCGAGCACGTCGGCGATCGCGAGCTCTTCTTCCACTCTGCGCAGCGACCGGCCACGCGGCACGGTCGCCTTGCCGGCGAGTTCTTGTTCCTGCAGGACCGCGCCGAGGTTCTCCCGTTCGACCGTTGGGATCCCCAGCTTGTCCATGCGGGAGTAGATCTCGTCTTCGAGCGCTTTGCGGATGGTTTGCATGCGGTTGCGCGCGGCGAGCTCTTCCCGCACTTCGGGCAGCGACCAAACGGTCTCTCGCAAGAACCACAGCGACCAGTTGGTGTAGCGGCTCGGCCGATAGGCGATCAGCCGCTGCAGGAACAACCTCGGCACGTCCACCTTCACGTCGATACGCACGCGGTGATACACCGCCGGGTCGTCGGAGCTGATTTTCTGGGCGACCCGCAGCAGGGCGTAATCCAGGAAGTTAGCGCCGGGCGACCGATCGAGGATGTCCTTTCCCTTCGCCCGCAGGCACCGGCTGGGACGCACCCAGTCTCGCTGGAGCGTCTCGTTGCGGTCTTTGATCGTCGCGAGACGAATCGACGAGCTCGTGGCCGGCTCGAGCTCGTAGCCAAGCCGCACCCGCCCCTCGGGGTCGCGCAGGTCGATGAAGCTAACGAGCACGTCGCTCGCCTCGGCGGGGATGTAACGCGGCGCCTTCCAGTACCGCTCCCGCAGCCGGTCGGACAGATCCCGGCGGAGAGGACCCGGGCCGGCGGCCACGAGGTCGCGCACCAGTCGGCCGTCGGCCTCGACGAGCTTCTGCTTGCCCCGCTCCGCCTGCAGCCTCACCGACTTGGAGACCGGGTACTCGGCGACGGACAGGACGGTCATCGCGTCCGAGTCGCTGGCCCCCACCGCAACGGCCTGCGCCCCCTCCTGCACGAAGACCAGGTCGGCTTGCCGGAAGTCTTCGAAGATCACCTTCTGCGACTGCAGGTCATCGACCGAAGCCCGCAGCCGCTCCGCCTCGGCCCGAAGCCGACTGAGCCTCAGCTCGAGCTCGAGCTTCTCGTCCTGCAGGGCTTTCAGCTTGGCGGCGGTCTCCGGGGAGCCGTCCGCGAGCGGCGGGGAGACGACACGCGTCACCGGGTAACCAGATTGGTGCGGCGACGGTCGATACGACAAGTCAACGTCCACGCCGCCGCCGCGGCGTGCGTCGCCGGAGTCGGACCGTCGGCTCGGCGGCGCCGCCGCGGGCGTGCCGCCGTGCTTGCTGGATCGAAGCGGCGCGGAGCCGATCCGGCGAACAAACCACTCGGTGAGTTCGTTCTCGTCTTCCTCGAGGCCTTCGACGCGCGTCTCTTCCGCGTTGATGCTCCGCCGCAGATCGGCGATGTCGCCCTCAACGCCGGCGATCAACTTCAGGTTCGGATCGACCTTCGAAACCTCTGGAGGAGGCTCCGGTCCGCTGCCGAACCGGCTCAGGGCCGCGGCGACGCCGATCCCGATCGCGAAGAGGACCACGCCGCCGATGCCGTAAGTAAGCAGGCCCGAGCGGCGGCGATTCTCTGGGGACTCCTCGGGCGTCGGCCCGCCCCCCTGACTTGGAGGGGGGGGCGGGGCGTTGTAGGCGTTTCCGTGGGAGCTTGTCGTTTGGGGGGTTCCAGTTTTCATCGGACTGCTTCGTAGAGAGCTCCGGGTAACGAGAAAGGCAAAGCCGAACGAAAGACGATCGTCGTTATTCGCGGCTCTGTTCCTCCGGCTCCCGAGCTAGCTCCTCTCGTGCACCGATAATCGCGGTTCCGTCTTCGTCGAATCGCACGAGCTCGCCGTTGAGGCGGATGAGCACCGCGAGTCGACCGGAGAACGAAAGCGTCTTGCTCACCTGCGAGATCGCCTTGAGAGACTCTTGGTTGATCTGGGCCGCGTCGAAGTGCGCTAGGGCTTTCTCCGCCTTTCTGACACGCACGTCAAACTTCTGAGCCTCCGACAAGTTGTGCATCAGGCTGGTGTCACGTCGGTATCGCGCCCAGGCGGCAGCCTGCTCTCGACGCAGCGCCGGGAGGTTGTCGTAGGCCCACCAGCCCTCGTTGACCTCTTTGGTCTGGCGACGACTTAGGGAAGTCACCTGCTTCCTGGTCCATGAGATCGGTTTGTTCTTGGCCGGCAGATCGATGAGCGGCCGAATAACGACCGAGAAGTGCGAACGGCGGCGCTTGATCTCCGACTTCAGGCCAACGGCCCAGAAACCGTTCAGCGCCCGAGGGTCGTTGATGACGATCTTCTCCCGCATGAGGGGGATATCTTGCTTGTCGCCGTCCTTGAGGTACTCGGCGATGACCTCGATCTCTTCATCGTCGATACCCTTGAAGCCGATCGCGACCTCGATGGTGTCTTCTGCCTCCGCGGGCACGGTGTACTGGAACGAAGACTTAGTAAACTCCAGCTTCTCGACGGCGGACCAGCGGTAGACCGGGTCCGCGGCGTCCGCGGCGCTCAGCAGGCAAGCAACGGCGCCGGTCAGGACAGCGACAGCGATGGCGGGGCGGCAAGGGAACAGGGGGCTCAACACAGGAAACTCTCCAAAGTCTCGAAGATGAACGGGGCGGCGGTTTTCGATACTAAGACAGCGAACGCGTGCGGGGGCGATTCCCCCAGGGGGAGCTGCATGCGACTTGGGGACGTCAGGCAGCGTCCGAGGCGGGCGTAAGCTATCGCATCGTGGGTCGTCCTGCACTCCGGCGGACGCCCAAAAACCGTTGGAACAGCCCGTACGCAAAGTGCATGCCGCATGTCACCGACACCACGCGGCCCGCAGATTCACGGCGCGTCCGTCATGGGCTAACGACGGCTAACGACTTCCGCACTCAAACCGACGACGGCGTGCGGTCATTCGGATACGGCAACGGCCGGGCCAGACGTGGGCGCGCAGCACAGCGCCCCGGATTCACATCAGGCGGACCGTAGTCCCCCCTTCCCACTCAGCCGAACGCCCTGGCGCGCCGACGCCTACACCTTCGCGTGCAGCACGGACAACGCGGTGGCGTGGCGGAATGAGCTTGCTACCGCGCCGCGTCGGTAGGTGCGGCCTAGCGCAATCAAAGCCGAGCCGTCGCACAACATCGGCGGCTTCCGCGGCATCCACGGCGGGAGCCCCGCCCGATCGATTCGAGAATCACGCCGGTCGTCCGGCGTGGCCGCGCGGCTCAGAAGCCGTCGTTGAGCACGGCGCCCTCGGGCTGCCCGTCTTGGCGGTTCGCATTCCAGCGGTGGACGAAGCGGTCAACGTCGTAGTTGACCAACTGCACCGAGCCGTCACAGAACGCCATGTTGAGACCACCCGCGTGAGCGCTTCCGAAGGCGACGAGGTTCTTCTTCCCATCGTTCTCGGTTACCACGGGCGCGTCGGCGGCCGGTTGGAAAATCTCGGGGTCATTGCCCGGCGCCGCCATCGGAGAGGTGCCTCGCTCCGTCCCGTCAGAGTTCGTGCCGGCGTGCGCTAACCTATGGGTGTCTTCCTCGAACCCGATGTACATAGAGCGGTTGTCACCCAGCTCGGGCCGACCGGGAGGGAACGGGGACTGCCAACCCTCGTAGCCCGCGGGCGAGATGTATTTCTCACCGATTAGGTAGGTCTTGCTGGAGCCGTCGCTGATCTTTGCAAAGGTGACTTCGCTGCGGAAATAGATGACTCCCGATTGGAATCTCGCTGGGTTTTCCTCGTCGTTAGTCACAGAGAACGCACTGAGGAAACCGATCGGGCTATCAGCGTTCGCGTAACTGTTCGGCACGGCCCAAGAGTTGGCTAAGTTAGCCGACTCAGTCGTGTTCACTTGCGAGTCACCAGCGTTTGCGGCGTAGTCGGTTCGAGCAGCATTTGGTGAGTTCACGGTGTTCAGCCAGTTGAAGTCCGTAGCCATCTGCGGGGCTGTCCACGGATACGCTCGGGCTTCACGGCGCGATGGGCAATTGAAGACACCGACCGGCGTCGAAATCAGCTGCACAATGGCGTCTTGCCACACTTGGCTGCCCACTTCCGTTCCGCGTCCAAGGTCACGAAGGACATTGTTCTCCAAGTAGGAGAAGACGCTGTAGACCCAGCTTCCAGGTTGATCCTCGCCGTAACCGCGTGTCGGGTCGGCTAGCCATTGGTGCCCCCAGCCGCCAGACGGCAAGAAGCCGTGAGTGTCTTCGTGCAGCAGGCAAGCGAGGGCCTGCTGTCGTAGCTGGTTCTTGCACTGGGTGCGGCGCGCCGCCTCGCGCGCGGCCTGCACTGCTGGCAACAACAGTGCGACCAGGATCCCGATGATCGCGATGACCACCAACAGTTCGACCAGGGTGAATCCTGCCTGATGGGGGCGGCGGCGGTGTGCGGATGCCATGCGTCTCTCCGTTTCCTGTTTGAAAGACGACGGGACACCCGCAGACAGCCAAGGGCTTCTGCGGGTGTCCCGCCGGGTGGGTCGATCTAAGAGCTCAGCGATCGGTCTTCAATGACCGTCTCAGCGGCGGCGAGCCCGCGTAGCCGCGGCGGCCACAGCGAGCAGCAGCAGCGACGTCGGTTCGGGGACGGACGCAATCCCGAAGCCCCAGTTGTTGAGCAACGCGTTGAGCTCCTCGTTATCGACCGTGCCGTTGAGGTTATTGACCCACAGCGGATCGACCGCGGGGTCGGTGATGCCCCAGTTGTTCAGCAGCAGGTTGAGGTCGCCGTTGTCGACCGAACCGTCGCCGTTGAAGTCGCCCGGGTTGAGCGGGCCGCTGCCGTCGACGAACGAGAACGAGCCGACCGATCCGTCGAACGAGTAGCGTGTCAGGCTGTCGCCGCCGGGCGTGAAGACCTCGACGAGGTTCGAGATGTCGTCGGTGATATAGATGTTGCCCGCCGCGTCGACCTCGACCTCATGGTTCTCTTGCAGACCCGGGAAGTTGAGGCCCGTGTCGAACTCGACGTCCTGGTCCGTCGTCTCGATCGACTCGAGGTTGGTGAAGAAGTCGTCCGACGTGTCGCCGGGGGTGCCGTTCTCATCGATGTCGATGACGGGCAGGCCGGCCGAGTCGAGCGGGATCGCCAGCAGGGCGCCCGGCAGGTTGCTGTCGCGACCCAGGTACGGGTTGACGTCCGGGTTCGGGCTGCCGTCGTCGGCGATGAAGTTCTCGTCGTCCGTCACCCAGCGGTGCACGTAGAGCGTGCTGCCGTCTTCGGAGACATCCACCGAGCCGGTGTTGCGGAAGACGTCGTTGTTGGGGTCATCGGGCAGCGTGGCTCCGGGGTCGGTGCCAACGTAGCCGTCCAGATCGTTGTCGATGGTCCACTGACGCGACGACCAGAGAATCTCAGGGGCGGCTACGCCGGTGTCATCGACGTCGACGATCACGATGCTCGACTCGTTGCCGTCGAACCGCGGCTGGGTGACGATCCACAGGCCGTCGTCGCCGATCTGCGGGAAGAACTCCGCGTCAGCCCGGACACCAATGTTCAGGCTCAAGATCTGAGGCCGACCGGTCGAGTCGACGCCTAGCTCAAAGCCAGGGTTCGCGCCCTGCGAGCCCGTGTCGATGACTAGCTCGGGAACGACATTCGACGCGATGTCGGAGCCAACGTTCCAGCGCCAGACGTGGTTGCCGTCGGTCGGGAAACCGTCGCTATCCGTGTCGGGCAGCGTGTTGTTGGGGAAGGTCCCGTTCAGGAGGCCAGCGCCATCGCGATTAAGGCTCTGGTCCATGGCGCTAACCACGAGATCGACGCCCAGCGTGCCCGTCACGTTCGGTACGCCACGGACAGCACTATGGATGAACGGCGACTCGCCGGCCGGAGCGGTAGGCGATATGGCGCCGCCGCCATAGCGCTGACCGTTTTGGAAGTTCAGAACGAGCCCCCCGCCGGTCAGGTCCGGACCGATGTATTTGATGCCACCGTTCACGTCCGACCAGTCGCCGGCGATGATGTTGCCGCCGTCGTCCAACGCGATGCGGAACGGAGCATTCGTGCCGTCGGCGAAGATGCTCCAGCCCGTTCCGACGCGAGCCTGTGTGGTGTCGTTCGCCCCGGGTACGGGCCACGCCGGGGTCGAGAAATCGACGCCCTGCAGGTCGGGCCGCAACGCGTAGATGCCGTCGCCGGTGACGCGGCCAAGGTTGCCCGCGCTCGTCGAGGCGATGCTGTTCGCCACGTAGACGGTGCCGAAGAACTCGCTCGACGGGTCCCGGTTGATCGCCAGACCCGCGGGACGATTGAACTCGGTGTAGATGTTCGTCGTGTCGCTAACACGAGCCAGTCCGCTCGGCAGGCTGTTCTCGACCGTGATATCGAAGGTGCTGAAGCCCGCGAGGTCGAACGTGTAACGACCGGCCGTCAGGGCGCCCAGGGCGAGTTCGTTCCCGCCGTCACGGGCGACGACGACGTCGTCGGCATCCTGGTTGAGAACGAACTCCCAGGTGGAGCCGGTCGTGTTGCGGACCTGCGACGGGTAAGGCACCGCCATCGCGGCGCTCGCGGCAGCGGCGATGACGACGGCGAACCCCGATCGGGTCGCGGTCAGCGCGTGGTTCTTCGAAGACATGAGGGGACACCGGGGTGGATCGTGGGGAGTTCCGCCGGCCCCAAGCGGGCGTCGGCGACGGGCAACGAACAAACGCGGCAGCGGCGGCTAGGTGGGCAATCACGCCGCGGGAGAGCTAGGCATCACGGCACATCGTAACCACCTGGCGCCCAGGGGGGCACTCTGCCGCGCATGCCGTTCGCGATCTTGCGCAGCGGGGCCGGCCGACTGGCGTGCCGGCGAGGTGTCGGCGACCAGCACCGCTGGACGCCCCGGCCGCTCATGGTTGCGCAAAAGCGATCGACGCGTGCGTGAAAGTGTGATGCTTCGGGGCGGCGTTTGGTTATCGTCGGTTGTGCTGTGGGAACCTGCGCACTTTCACCAACCCCTGGCCGCGGCCTCCCACGGTTCTCTGCAATCCAGGCAAGCCTCAGATTCTCCCCGGAGCGACCTCATGCGAGCGTTTCACATCCTGACCCTCTCGGTCCTGACCAGCCTGCCGTCGATGGCCGGCGCCCAGGTCCTCTTCTTCGACGACTTCGAAGGCGGCACGTCGGCCGGCAACTACTCGCTGGTTGCCGACACCACCCGCCCGCCCGGAACCACGGGCAACCCCGCCTCGGACAGCTTCGACGCGGCCTTCTCCTTCACGGATCTCGGTGACTCGAGCGACGTGCGTACGGGCACCGGCGCTCAGTTCCTGACCGAAGACGCCTACACCGCCTTTGTGAGCGGCGTGACGATCGACGGCTCGCAGCCGATCAAGATCTCGTACGACCTGTACGCCAACCCGTCGAGCAGCGGCTCGACCGAGTACTCGTTCGTTGGTGTTGGCTCGGGCGCCCTGCCCTTCCAGCACTACCTGCGTGGCTCGGAGATCGGCAACGAAGAGACCGACGGCGTGTTCGCCGGTGGTCTGACCGACTCGGACACGGCCGCCGACGGCGACTACGTCGTTCTTGAAGGCGTTGGCGCCGGCTCGCCGACCGACCTGTTCAACGCCGACGCCGCGTTGAGCAACTACGTCGGCACGTCGTTCTCCGACATCCTGCCGCCGCTCACCCCCGGTCCCAGCGGCGAGTCGACTCCCGGCCGCGTGCTGCAGCACCGCTGGGTGAACGTCAGCCTGACGATCCTCGGCGATCGTGCGCTGTACGCTCTGAACGGCACCATCGTTGCGGACGTCACCGCCTCTGGTCCGATCACCGGCCTGGCTGGTTTCGGCATCGGCGATCCGTTCCCGAGCAGCAACCAGGGCGGCCGCATCCCGCCGACGCCCAACACCGAGCTCATCATCGACAACGTGTTGATCGAGGTGGTGCCCGAGCCGACCTCGCTCGGCCTCGCGGTGGTCGGTGGCCTGCTCGGCTTCCGCCGTCGCCGCTGAGCGACGATACCCGTCGGGCTAAGCCCGATGACTAGGTAGAACCGACACGCGGCCGGGGAACCCAAGGGTTCCCCGGCCGTTTTTTGTTCGAGCATCTCGGCCGATCGGGCCGCGTGGCTGAACGTCTCGTCTTCACGTCTCGTCTTCTCTCTCACTTCAAGCTTGCCGGGTGCCGCGACCGGGCTTCTATTTGTCGCGGCGGCGTGCGCCGGCTGCGCCGTGGATCCACCGAGCTCTGTAAGTCTTGGAGTGTGTCGCGATGCGTCTGTGCCTTTCCCTGCTTCTGGCTTTCACAATCGTCGCCACCGCGAGCGGACAGACGCCCTCGGACGAGGCGCCCTCGGCGGAAGACCTCGCCGCTGTCATGGAAGCGATGGCGGCGTTCGAGCAGTCGCTCAACTACCAGACCGGACAGGTGAGTCTGTCGGGCGGTATGGCGACGATCGACGTCCCCGCCGCGTTCCGGTTCCTCGACGCCGCCGGCGCGAGTCGGCTGCTGGTGGACGGCTGGGGCAACCCGCCCGGCGCCGCCGACGGCGTGCTGGGAATGCTGATCCCGGCCGACCTGAGCCCGATGGCCGACGAAGGCTGGGGCGTGGTCGTGACGTTCGAAGAGACCGGCTACGTGGACGACGCGGACGCGGCGTCGCTGGACTTCGACGATCTGCTGGGCCAGATGCAGGCGGGCTCGGAGTCGGAGAACGCCGCCCGCGCGGAGCAGGGCTTCGAGACGATCCGCCTGGTCGGCTGGGCCGAGCCTCCGTCGTACGACTCGAGCGGGCACAAGCTGTACTGGGCCAAGGAGCTCGAGTTCGGCGGCAGCCCCGACCACACGCTGAACTACTGCATCCGCTTCCTCGGCCGCCGCGGCGTGCTCGAGCTGAACGCCGTCTCGGCGATGGGGCAGCTGGGCGACATCCGCAGCGCGACGGGCTCGCTGCTCACGTCGGTGGCGTTCAACGAGGGGCACCGCTACGAGGACTACGTACCGGGCGTCGACAAGGCGGCCACCTACGGCGTGGCGGGCCTCATCGCCGGCGCGGCCGCCGCGAAGGCGGGCCTGTTCAAGGGCCTGATCGTGGCGATTTTGGCGGCGAAGAAGCTGCTGATCGTAGGCGGCATCGCCGCGGTGGCGTTCCTCGCGAAGCTCTTCGGTGGGAAGAAAGACGAGGCCGCGGGGTAGGTGAGCCGCCGGCGACTACAAGAGAGCAGCGGCATCCAAGAAGTACGCCCTGCTTTTGCCGCGAGCGTTCGGGTGTTTAATCGCGACGAACTCTGTGGCGCCGTTCGACCCGACTCGGTAGTCGCCGTCGATGTCGCGGAGCTCGACGCCGGCGATCTGCTCGTACGCTTCTGCGACGCCGTCGCTGACGCCGTAGAAGACGACCCGCTGCGGCCGGTTGTCCCGAAGCATCTTAGAAAGTAACTCGACACGGCGAGGCCGCACCGTGTCGTTGTAAGTGTTGAGCGATGCGAGAAAGGGATAAGACGACGATAACTCAGCATACGGCCAGCTGCTGATGCTGGGCTTGGCGCAGGGCATGAGTTCGGCGAGCAGGATACCGCCGTCGCGCCGGCCGAGCCTCTCATACTGATAGCCGCGGATCGCGTCGCCGGTCGGCTCCGAGCCTTCCAGCAGCAAGGCGATCTCAATGAGCCGGCGCCATGTGGGCTGGGGAGCGGCGCCCGGCTCGAAGATGGCGGTCGATCCCAGCTTGGCGCCGTAGTCGTAGATGTCGACGATGGGCACACGGTTCAGCGCGTCCCACGCGGCGACGCGCGACAGCAAGCCTTCGACCGTGTTCGCTCCCGCTTCCTCGGGGCCGATGAACCAAGTCGGCGCGGTAAGGGAGCCGTACCCGAAGAACCCAAACAGGAAGTCTCCGAGGCTTTCGTGCGGATCGCGCATCGGTGTCGGCCTTACGAACGGGACAGAGCGCGGCAACGCTACGCCTCAGCTCATCGCGGGTGGTCCCGGTTCTTGAACCGGGGAGGCGAAGCCACGAGAGCGGCGAGGCGTTTATCGATTCAGCGTGAACTTGCTGGGTCTTTTCGCCGGCCGCGACCCCGGTGCGAGAACCCAGGCTACCCGGTTGGCGTTCAATCGGCCCGCTAGCTTGCCGCCGCCTTCAGCGCCACCAGGTACGGCACCGGCTCGCTGCCTAACGCGTTCAGCACCGTGCCGCCGGCGGTGAAGCAGTGCGTCACCCAGTCGGGCTCGCCGTAGCGGTCGAGCGCCTTGCCGCCCTCGCCGCCGCCCACGTACACCTCCACGCCCGCGTCCTTCATCCGCTTCAGCTCGGGGATCCACGCCTTGGTGCCCGCCTCGAAGCGCGGGTCTTCGAAGACGCCGAACACGCCGTTGTGGAACGCCACCCCCTTGCCGCCCGTCCGCTCGATGAACGCGGCCACGGCGTCGCTGAAGTGCTGGATCGACTTCGGGCCGATGTCGAGCTGCTGGTCGCTCGGTTGCAGCTCGTCCTTCTGCGAGCCGTCCTCGATGATCGAGTCGATCGGCACAGTGAAAGTGATGCCCTTCTCCCGGCCGTCGGCGACGATCGCCTTGGCCTGCTCCACGCGGGCCGGCGGGATGTACCACGGCTCGCCGCTGTTGGCCGGGTCCTCGGCGGCGCCCAGGCAGACCGGGGCGTCGTCCAGCTGGCCGATCGCCTTGCGGATGGCCATGGCGAGTGAGCCCGAGGCAAAGATCTGCTTGATCGTGCCGCGGGCGATCATCGCCTCCATGTCGTCCAGCTTGTCGATCTTGATGCCGCTGAACACGGCGAGGTCCGCCTTGAGGCACTGCTGCATCGGGCCGTCGAACTCGCCGGCGGCGTACTTGCCCAGGGCGACGCGGTCCATCGCCGCGGGCACGGCGACGCTGGACGCGTCGAGCGAGCCGGCGCTGAACGCCTCGTTCACGTAGACGCCGGCGACCTTCGTGGCCAACTCGTTGGCAAACTTGGCGAGCTTGGGCGCGAGCGTCGGCAGGTCGCCGACCTTCGCCTTCCACAGCAGGCGCTCGACGTCGTACTTGCGGGTGTTCTGCAAGACGATCACCGAGCCCGGCGCCGCGGCGTCGATGGCGGCCTTCACCGCGTCAGATACCGTGCCGGTGGTGTCGTCGTACCAGTCGTCGATGAGCGGCACTGACCCATCGCCCGGCAACCCGTCGAGCAGCTCGCCGAGCCGCTTGGCGACCTTCTCCAGCGAGCCCTCCGGCTTGCGGCCGATGTGGCCGAAGACGATCTGCTTCCAGCCCTTCTCGACGCCGTGCTTGAGCGTTTCGACCATCGAGCGGAGGCGGATGTCGCCCTCGCCGATGCTGGCCCCCGGCTTGGCGTCCACGTCGCCGCGGACGAGCACCGGCGTGCCGGCGGGCAGGTCGGCCAGCGAGTCGAGCCGCGGCACGGCGGCCAGGTAGTCGTTCAGCGTCAGGTCGGGCGCCGCCTCGCGGCCACGGACGATCGTTTCGCACCAAGACTGCATCTGGGAGTCGGTGACGGCCATCGGTGGGGTCTCTCGCTGTGTCGGTAGGGTGGTCGGTAGGGCGATCGAAACCGAGGCCCGGCAGGCGCGCCTCGCGACCCGAGCAAGCTATCACAGGCCCGGGATCGCGAGGAGATGGGGCCACGCTGGGCGGGCGGTTCCTCCGTTGGCCGGCCGTTGTTCGGCGCCTTGGGTTCCGCGTTGGGGCGCCGCCCGTTGACCGGTGTTTTTCGCCCCCGATACGATCGGGGTATGCCCGCCACCGTGCTCCGACTGACGACCGACACCCCCGTCGCCGCCCCGCTGGGCGACGACGTGCTCCGCGGCCCCGCGCCCACGAGCGCCGCCGCCACCCGGCAGGCGGTGCTCGCCGCGCTCGCCGCGCCCGTGGAGTTCCCGGCGCTCGAGCTGTCGCTCACGCCAGACGACCATGTGGCGATCGCGCTCGACGGTTCGACGCCCGGCGCCGAAACGATCGTCGACACGCTGGTCGAGCGGCTGGTCGACTACGGCATCGGCCCCAAACGCATCGCGGTGGTGACGGACGACCCGCGGGCGGCCCAGCGGCTGCGTGAAGCGGAAGAGGACCGCGGCGTCATTGTCGAGACGCACGACCCGAGCGACGAAGAGCAGCTCTGCTTCGCCGGTCTGACGAAGGCCGAGCGGACACTGCGGGTGAACCGCACGTTGTTCGAAGCCGACGTGGTGCTTCCGATCACCACCGAGCACCCGGGCGACCACGCGGAAGACGGACCGTTCGACGGCCTGTTTCCGCGGTTCTTCGACCGCGAGACGATCGATCGGATGACACGGGTGCGAACGCTCACGAGCGCACGGGCGCGCGGCGGCGACTACGCCTCGGCGCGGCGGAACGAGACGGATGAGGCCGGCTGGATGCTCGGCGCCGCGATCCAGACGCGGGTGATTCCGGGTCGCGACGGCGCCGCGGAGACGGTCGTCTTCGGCGAGGCGCGGGCCGTGTATCGCGACGCCCACGCCACCGCCAAGCGGGTGTGGCAGAGCGCGGCGCCCGACCCGGCCCCGCTTGTGATCGCCCGGCTCGACGGCGACGCCACCACGCAGACTTGGAGCGACTTGGCGCGGGCACTGGCGACGGCCGATCAGCTCGTCGCGTCCGACGGCGCCGTGGTGCTGTGGACCGACTTCGACCAGCCGATCGGTCCGGCCCTTTCGCAGTTGGGCGATTGCGACAACTACGATCACGCCGCGTCGGAGCTGGCCGAGGAGACGGGCGACGAGGCCCTCTTCGCGTGGCGGCTTGCCCAGGCGTTGGAGCGTGGCCCCGTCTTCTGGCGGAGCCGCCTGCCGCGCACGACGATCGACGATCTCGGGGTTGGCGTGCTGGAAGACGAGTCGCAGCTGCTGCGGTTGGCGGAGCGTTTCGGCACGTGCATTCTGCTGGAGCAACCGCAGCACGTGCGGCTCGACGCCAGCGACCCGGGCGACGGCTTGAACCTGCCCGAGGAAGATGTCGAGTGAGCGACGCGGCCTCGGAACCATCGCTGGCCGGCGCCTTCTGGGCGCCGCTGCCCGACTGGTCGGCCCTGCGGGTCGCCGGGCCCGACGCGGCAGCATTCCTGCAGAGCTTCTGCACGAACGATGTGGCCGCGTTGCGTCCGGGAGAGGCGTGCGAGGCGTTCTTCACGGACGTGAAAGCCCACGTCCTCGCGTACACCACGGTGGCCCGTGATGAGGCGGCCCGTGACGAGACGGGCTTCTCGTGCGTGCTATCGTCGCCGCACGCCGGACGGCTCGGCGAGCACCTCGATCGTTACCTCATCCGCGAAGACGTGGAGCTCGCCGTGGAAACGAGGCCGCTCGCGTTGCTTGGCGCCGCGGCGCCGGCGGCGGAGCACGAGGCGCCCGCCGCCGGGTGGGGCGCGGGCGTCCGCATCGCTCTTGGCGCCGCCCCCGTGGGCGGAGCGGTCGAGCTGGGCGCGGCGGAGCTGGAGCGTTTGCGGCTCCGCCTAGGCGTGCCACGGGATGCGATCGACGTCGATGAACGCAATCTGCCGCAGGAGGTGGATCGCAACGAGCAGGCGATCTCGTTCACGAAGGGCTGCTACTTGGGGCAGGAGCCGGTGGCGCGGATCGACGCGCTCGGCCGCGTGAACCGGCTGCTCAGGGGCGTTCGTATCGACGGGCCGACGCCCAACGCCGGCGACGAGCTCTTCGTCGGGGAGGGAGGCAAGCCGATCGGCCGCGTCACCTCAGCGACCGACTTGCCGGCGGGCGATGCACAAACGCGTAGCGTCGCGTTGGCCTATGTTCGGCGCGAGCACGCTGAGGCGGGCACGGCGGTCGTCGTTGGCGGTTCACCAGGCACGGTGTCGCCGCTGCCGATGGCCGACTAGCGCCTCGGCTCGTGGGCGGTCACCGCGCCGGCCAGTTCGCCCCAACGGCTGACGTCGAGGTCGAGCTCGCGGCGCTCGACGCCGCAGATATCGAGGATGTCGTCCGCCGAGGCGAAGTAGGCGTCGATCACCTCGGGGTCCCACTGTGTGCCGGCCCCGTCGCGGAGGATCGCCTCGACCTTCTCGCGGGGCATGCCTTTGCGGTACGGGCGATCGCTCTTCATGGCGTCGATCGAGTCCGCCACGGCCATGATCCGAGCGGGGAGCGGCGTTTCGTCGCCACGCAGACCGCTGGGGTAGCCGCCGCCGTCCCACATCTCGTGATGATGGCCGACCAGCGGGAGCACCGACCGGAGCTGACGCACGCCGCTCAGGATCCGCACGCCCAGTTCGGGGTGCGCCTTGATATGGTCGTACTCCTCGTCGGTGAGCCGATCCGGCTTGCGGAGGACGGCGTCGTCGATGCCGATCTTGCCCACGTCGTGCAGCAGGCCGCCCAGGTAGATCTCTTTGAGCGTTTCCGCGCCGAGGCCGAGTTGCTCCGCCAGCCGAACGGCGATCCGCGCTACGCGGTCGCTGTGGCCGCAGGTGTACGGGTCCTTGGCGTCGATCGCCGAGCTCAACGCGCGGACGGCGTCGCCGAACAGCTCTTCGTGCTCCGCGAGCCGACGGCGGTTGCCGGCGTGCACGCCGAGAATCGCCGCCACGCTTCCCAGCAGGCTCGCCTCCACCGCGCCGAAGCCGCCCGACGGAAGCCCGGGCTTCCGCACGCGGTTCAACGCGGCCAGCCAGCCGATCCGCTTGCCGTTGGCCAGGATCGGCGCCGAGACGACCTCGCGGACGCCCGGGTAGCACCAGGTGGGCGAGGCCGTTCGGTCTCGGTTGAGCACCACTGACCGCCGCTGTGCTTCGTCGCCAAGCCTATCAAAGAAGTCGCCGAGGTCCCCTTCGACCAGCGAGGTTGGGCCCAGGTAGGTCGTGAAAGGCTTCGGGCCGGTGTCGCCCTCGGCGCGTGAAACGGCCGACGCCACGTCGACGGTTTCGTTGATGACCCCGACGACGGCGTCGGCGGCGACCACCTCAGCGAGCCAAGTCGTGGCGTGCTCGCACAGGTCGCGTTCCGTATGGTCGAGTGATAGCCGCTCCGTGAGCCGATGCAGCACGTTCAGCTCTTCGAACGTCGCGATGAGCTGACCGCTGGTCTCGGAGAGTTGCCCCTTGAGCGTTGCGACGGCGTCGGTCGCCGTCTCCGCCTCGAGCAGCGCGGCCGCGAGGCCGTACGCGGCGCCGGCGGGGATCGGACGCCGGTTGCTAGCCCACTGGAGGGCCTGGCCGGCGTCGATGCCGAAGACGCCCGCCGCCGACTCGATGTCGCGGATCGACTCGACCGGCTCCGTGAGCACGACCGCGACCGCGACTCTTCCGGAGCCAAGCAACGGATCGCCCGGCGGCAGGGGCGCCGCCAGCATCGCGAGCGGCGCGTGCTCTTCGATCAGTTCAACGCGGCGGGTGCGAGCGACGTGCTCGCACAACGCGATCCAGCGGAACAGATCGACCCGCGGCCAGTCGGCCGATACCCGTTCCAGCACGCTCGCGCCGGAGTCGATGACCGCGAACGTTTGGCCGAATGCCTCGTCTAGCCGAGCCAGCAGTCGTGATTCGGCCACGCTCGGCCCCGGGAGGGCGGAGGTCGGTCGCTCGGCGGTCGTCGGGGCAGCGGACAGCACGGCTTGGCGAGAGGCGGGTCGCGGGAGAGACGCGGCGCAGACAGACGTCCGCGTTGCAGCTCGGAACCCTACCCCCCGCAGACAAACGGCTTCTGCGTCCGATCGCTGCGTTGCGCAGGTCCGCGGTCGTGCGGGACCGACCGTGACGCCTGGCGCGGCTGTGCCGGCTTACCGGGCGTGTTGTGCCCCGATCAATCGCGGAGGCGCCGCTGGTAACGACGGCTCGCACGCTGCAGGACGCGGCGATCCGCTTCCGTGAGCGACGAGTGCCCCTCCGCGTGCAGCTTCGCCAAGACGCGGTCCAGTTGGTCTTCGTCTTCCTCGGCGCCGCGATGCGGGCCGCCGGGCGGGCTCGACTCTCCGCCGTCTTCGCGCGGAGAAACGGACTGCGTTCCGCCCGTGAACTCGACGAGCACGAGCAGCTCGTCGGAGTCGTCGTCGGGATCCGCTTCGTCGTCGCCGGCGGCGGAGTTTGGCATGCGGGACGCCGGCTCTTCGATCCCCTCGAGCGAGAGCAGCTCGGCTCGTGCGCCGAACAGCGTCATCAGGCCGAACAGCCCGATCCACGTCGCGGCGGAGACGCCCAACGCCGAGCCGTTGGCGAACCAAGCGGACACGAGCAACGCCATTCCGGCGAGCAGTCCGCAACGGCCGACGATCGACACGGCTGCCTCGCGACCGGTCAACGGCCAGAGCAACCCGCGTAGCGCGGCCGACCCGTCGAACGGCCAGGACGGGATTAAGTTCAGCACAAACAACGGCCAGTTTACGCACACGGTGAGTTTGGCGAGCATCAGCAGCGGGATCGTCGCCGTGGCGGCGTCCGCGGGGGTCAGGTTGCTCGACAGCGGCAAGAAGAGTTGCGACAGGTCCGTCCCCCCGTGCAACGCCACGCCGAACGCCGCGAGAACGACCAGCGAGAGGTTCGCCAGCGGGCCGGCCATCGCCACGAAAACAGCGGCTTCCGGGTCGGGCGGGAGATGCGGCGTGCTGAGGCCACCGGTCGGTCCGAGCACGACCGTGGTGTAACCACCGCCGACACGCCGCGCCGCGAACGCGTGCGAGACCTCATGGGCCAGCAACGAAGCGAGCCACACAGCCAACAGCACCAGCCAAGCCGCCGGTTCGTCGCTGCTCGCCGCGGCCAAGACGCCCAGCATGAGCGGGGCGACCAGCGTTGCGTGCAGTGCTAGCGGGCCACCGAGAGGAACGCTCCATCCGCGCAGTTGCGTCTCGGACGCGGCGGTCCACGTGTCGGGCCGCCGGGCCGTCGCCGGGACGCGCATCGGCATCGATCGCTTACGCGGCATGAACGAGCTTTGCGGCGTTGGTTGAGAACGGAACGAGAGAGTACTGCAGGCTCTGCGTCACCCACGCGGAAAGCGGAGAGACAATTGGCCCTCGCTACGGGCAAGAGCGTTTGCCCCCGAATACGCCTGAGAACCGAAGCCGAACGGCCGCCACGCACCTTGATGGTATCGCGGCGGGCGGGGAGCGGCAAACAGGTTGTGCGCAAGGCCGCAGGCGGCCGTCACTCCACCGTGACGCTCTTCGCCAGATTGCGTGGCTTATCTACGTCGCAGCCGCGGAGCACGGCGATGTGGTAGGCCAGCAACTGAAGCGGAATAGCCGTGACGATGGGCTGCAGGAAATCGGCCACCGCCGGAACGCGGATCACCTCGTTGGCGATCGCGCTGGCCCGCTCGTCGTCCTCATCGACGATGGCGATCACCGGACCGCCGCGGGCGCGGATCTCCTCCATGTTGGCCAGCACTTTGTCGTACACCCCGCCCTGCGGCACGATGAATACGCTGGGCGTCGCTTCATCGACCAGCGCGATCGGCCCGTGCTTCATCTCCGCGGCCGGGTAGCCCTCTGCGTGGATGTAGCTGATCTCCTTCAGCTTGAGGGCGCCCTCCAGCGCGGTCGGGAAGTTGAACTGCCGACCGAGGTACAAGAAGTTGTCGCACCCGGAGTACTGCCCGGCCACGCGGCGCGCGATATCGTTGGTCTCCAGGGCCCGCTCCACGGCCTCGGGCAACGCCTCCAACTCGTCGATGATCCGCAGCCCGGCCTCGTAGCTCAGATGCCGCAGCCGACCGAGGTGCAGGCCGAGCAACGCGAGCACCACGCACTGCGACGTGAAGGCCTTGGTCGAGGCGACGCCGATCTCCGGGCCGGCGTGCAGGTATACGCCGCCGTCCGACTCGCGCGCGATCGTGCTGCCCACCACGTTGCAGATCGCCAGCACCGGGTGCCCCTTGCGCTTCATCTCCCGCATGGCGGCCAGCGTGTCGATCGTCTCGCCGCTCTGGGTGATCGCCAGCAGCAGCGTCTCGTGGTTCATCGGCGGGTTGCGGTAACGCAGCTCGCTGGCGTACTCCACCTCTACCGGCAGGCGAGCGAACTCTTCGATCGTGTACTCGCCCACAAGTGCGCTGTGCCAGCTCGTGCCGCAGGCGGTCAGGATCATCCGATCCACCGCGCGGAGCCGGCGGGCGTCGAGGTTCAGACCGCCGAAGACCGCCGTGGCCTGATCGCGATCGAGCCGGCCACGCATCGCCGCGCGCACGGTCTCGGGCTGCTCGAAGATTTCCTTCAGCATGTAGTGGGGAAAGCCGCCGAGCTCGACCTGCGACGCCTCGATCTCTAGCAGCTCGACGCTGTGCTTCACCGTCGCGGCGTCGCGGCCCAGCACGCGGATGGCGCCCGCCGTGACGACCGCCACCTCATGGTCGGCCATGTACACGATCCGGTCGGTGTGCCCCACCAACGGCGAGCCGTCGCTCGCGAGGAAGTGCTCGCCGTCGCCGACGCCGATCACCAGCGGGCTGCCCAGCCGCGCGGCGATGAGCACCTCCGGCGCCTCGCGAAACACGATGCCCAAGCCGTACGTGCCGCGCAGCTGAGACGTGGCGTTGCGAACCGCGTCGACCAGCAGGGCGTGCGGTTCGGCGGAGTCGTCGCTCGGGTCGGACGTCGCCTCCAGCGTTGCGAGCTCGTCGGCGATGAGGTGGGCAACCGCCTCGGAGTCGGTGTCGGTGACGAACTCGTAGCCTTTGGCGGAGAGCCGCTCGCGGAGCGCCGCGTAGTTCTCGATCACACCGTTGTGCACGAGCGCCAGCACCCGGTCGCCGCCGATGTGCGGGTGGGCGTTGGCGTCGGTGGCGGGCCCGTGGGTCGCCCATCGGGTGTGCCCGAGGCCAACCTCGCCGTCGTGCGGCGTGGCCGCCAGGGCCGCCGCGAGGTTCTCGATCCGCCCGGTGGTCTTGGTGACGGCGAGGCCGCCCCCCTCCTCGGAGGTCACGATGCCCGAGCTGTCGTAGCCGCGGTACTCGAGGCGCCGCAGGCCTTCGAGCAAGAAGTCCGAGGCGCGGTTCGGTCCGATATATCCGACAATGCCACACATAGGGCGAGCTCGTTTCGGGTCGGTAGTAGCGCCGGAACGCGGCTTACGCGAACCGGCGGCGGAACACAGAGCCGCGGATTGTAGGAGCCCTCGGCCCGCCGTCGGAAGGCGAGTAAGCACGCCCCAGCGATCGTGCACGGAAGCCGATCTAGGCCCGCCGAGAGAAATCGCGTACGAAGCACTCCCCACCAGCCGCTCTCGACCAGGCGTAGGACCCCCTCGGCATGGACGCCGTCAGCCCCGCTAGCGTTCCCCTTCACGCAGGGCGAATCGATCGGGTTTGCATCGTCATCCCGGCGCGGATGGACTCGACCCGGCTGCCCGGGAAGATGCTGCTCCGCGAAACGGGCAAGACGCTCATCGAACACACGCACGCGGCGGCGATGGCCGCCACCGCGGCCGACGCCGTGGTCGTCGCTACCGACCACGAGGCGATCCGCGTGGAGGTGCAACGCTTCGGCGGGCGGGCCGAGATGACCCGCCAAGACCACGCCAGCGGCGCCGACCGCGTGGCGGAAGTCGCCGACCGAATGTCCGAGTTTGACATCTTCGTCAACTTGCAAGGCGACGAGCCGGAGATCGACCCCGGGGCGATCGACGAGGTCATCGACACGCTGCGGGCCGACGCCACGACGCCGATAGCGACGCTGGCCACGCCGATCACAGACCGCGACCGGCTGAGCGATCCGAGCAAGGTGAAAGTGGTGTTCGACACCACGGGCCGGGCGCTCTACTTCAGTCGCTGCCCGATCCCCTTCGTGCGCGACGCCGGGGCCGCGCTCGCGGCGGGCGACACGCCGCCGCTCTTCCACCATCACCTGGGCATCTACGCGTACCGGCGCGAGTTCTTGCTCCGCCTGGGCGCCCTGCCCCCTTCACCGCTCGAAGAGGCGGAGAAGCTGGAGCAGCTGCGGGTGCTGCAGGCGGGCGAGACCATCCGTGTCGGCGTGACCGACCACGCGGCGCCGGGCATCGACACGCCGGCGGACTACGCCGCGTTCGTTAGCCGGACTTGCCGCCGAGCGGCGGCGTGAGTGGTGAGGCTCACGGCTTACGGCTTGAGGTGTGCCGTCACTTGGTTCGGCTGAGCTCGCCGGCGTAGATGACGGCGTCGTAGCCGGCGGCGAGCGTCGCCGCCAGCGTTTCGCGTTGCTCGGCGAGGCTGTCGAAACGCATTGAGTACATCCGCATCTGCGGGCCGCGAACCTCGGTCGGGCTGAGGTGCTCGCCCCACTCCGGCTTGTAGTGGGGGATGCGGATGTCCTGGCCGTCCTTGAGCATGCGGCCCCACCAAAACTCCGTCGCCACGAGCCCGGAGATATCGTTCATCCAAGCGGCGCGGGCGAGGATCGCCGGTTCGACCACGACCTGGTAACCCTCGTCGGTCAGATGCCTTAGGACGCGGGCGATGAGCCCCTCCGCGCCGCCCAAGCGATCCCACGGCGGGTACGCGGCCGGGTGGCCGTAGGTGGCGTCGAAGCCGATCGCCGGCTTCGGGTCGATCGCCAGCACGGGCGCGAGCTCGTCGAGCGCTCGGGCGAGCCACTCGTCGTCCGTCTCGTCGTCGCGCACGCCGAGCGTCGAGGGGCTGCCGACGTAGATCATCAGCCGGCCCTCGGCGGTAATTCGCGACATCTGTTCAGAGAATGTGCGCCAGTCGGCGACGAGCCGCAGCGTTTCATCGCCCGAGAGTGCCGCCTGCTCCGTACAGTTGCGGAACTGCTGGAACCGCATCGACTTGCCCGTGACGACACCGCCCGGGTTGTGGATCCACAACGCCCCGTGCGCGCGGACCATCGGCAGGCCGCGCTTCTCGACGAAGTCTGCCCAGCCACGCCGCCAGGTGCGGCAGTTGCGGATCTCGTTGCCGCCGGAAGACGCGTAGTACGCCGGCCAGATACGAGCCGCCTCGGCGCCGGGCGGCCGGGTGACGACGGGCGTGACCTCACCGGCTTGGCCGGCCGCGGCAAGAACCAACGCCGTAACAGAGAAGCAGATTCGCTGGATCACGCGAGGTCTCGTGGAACGTTCGAAATGCGGATCGGCCGGCATTGGCCCACCAATGGACGCGGCGAACCGCTTCGCAGTTTCGCCGAACGCGTTGGGCGGCGCCGCGGGTCTGTCGGTGACGTACCTCACACGCCGGCGAGCGCCGTGTGAGCCCGCTCACGCTGCGGCGCCCGAGCCGAGCGGCCCGCGATCCGGCCACGGTACGGTGCGTAACTCAGAACGCCGGGGCGGCCGCTGGAAGCCGCCCGCATCCTCTCGCACTGTACAAGAAGGCGTCGAATCATGCTCTCTGCCCACCGCTCGTTCCAAGCCCGCGTTGTCCTCGGTCGCTCGTTCGCAGCGTTGGCGATCGCCACGCTGGCCGCCCTGCCCGCCGCGGCCCAATCTGCCGCAACCCATTCCGGCGTAACGCAGTCCGCCGCCGCCCACTCCAACGCCGCGCAGCACTCGGCCGGCGGGGTCGGGCTCGACGGTTACTGCCCTGTCTGCATCGTCGAGATGAAGAAGTGGGAGAAGGGCGACCCGCGGTTCAGCACCGTCTACGACGGCAAGACCTATCACTTCCCCGGCGCCAAGCAGAAGGCAATGTTCGACGCCGACCCGGAGAAGTACGCCCCGGCCGCGGGCGGCGACTGCGTGGTCTGCCAAGCCGAGATGGGCGCCAAGATGCCCGGCAAGGTCGAGTTCGCCGCGCTGCAGGCGGGCCGCCTGTTCTTGTTCCCAAGCCAGAAGGAGAAGGACACCTTCCTCGCGAACCCCGCTCGGTACGCCCAGGCCGACCTCGCCTACGGCGGTGACTGCGCGGTGTGCAAGGTCGACTACGGCCACACCAACCCGGGCACGCCCGACTTCGCCACCTACTACCAAGGCAAGCGGTACCTGTTCCCCAACGGCGACCTTCGCGAGGCGTTCCTCGCCAACCCGATGAAGTACGCCGAGCGTTGATCCGCCGCAGCGACGATCGCTCATCGCGTTGATCAAGGAGCACGACCGAAACGGCCGCGGCTCTCCGCAGGGGGGAGCCGCGGCTTGTTGCATTACGCTCGCGGTCGCTTTACACGCGTGTGGCTCGTGAAGAAGATCGAGCCAGAACGTGGCGGGTCGGGTGCAACGCCCACGTTCGTACCGCTCCGCGACACGAGGAACCCCGCAACTTGTCTAGCTCCGCCCTACCGCACAGCGACGCCGACGCGCCGACCAACGGAGCCTCCGCGGAGCAGCCGGCGCCCGGCTCGGACACGCCGACTTCTGAGCCGCAGCCCGACCGCTTCGCGGCGATCGACATCGGCTCGAACAGCGTCCGGGTCGTTGTGGCTCAGGCGGAGCCGAGCGGCTACCGCGTGATCGACGAAGAACGTGAGAACACCCGCCTCGCCTCGTCGCTCGCCCGGACGGGCGCGCTGGGCGATGAGGCGGTCGAGGCGTCGATCTCAGCGCTGCGGAGCTTCGTCACGATCGCCCACGGCTACGGCGTTCGCGACGTCCGGGCGATCGCCACCAGCGCGGTCCGCGAGGCGAGCAACGGCGACGAATTCTGCCGGCGCGTGCGCGACGAGGTGGGGGTCGACGTCGCCGTCATCTCGGCCCACCAGGAGGGCCGCCTCAGCTTCTTGAGCGTCGCCCGTGCGTTCGACGTGTCGGACAAGCCGATCGCCGTGGCCGACATCGGCGGCGGCAGCACCGAGATCGTGCTCGCCACCGAGGGCATCGTCGAGGACGTGCTCACCACCAAGCTGGGCGCCGTCCGCGTGGCCGAGCGGTGCGGCCTGTCGGGCAAGTGCAACGCCGAGGCCCTCGCCCACGCGGAAGACTTCATCGACCGCGAGCTGCGCCGCGTGGCGAAGAAGCCGCCGCTGGTGCCCGCCATGCTGTACGGCGCCGGCGGCACCTTCACGGCCATGGCCAGCATGCTGGCCGCCCGTGAGAACTCGGACGAAGAGGCCTCGGTCCGCGGCTACCGGGCGAACCGCGCGGACGTGAAGCACCTGATCAGCGACCTGGCGAAGCTATCGCTCGAGGAGCGCGGCAAGGTGAACGGCCTGAACCCGCGGCGGGCCGACATCATCGTCGCCGGCCTGTTGGTGATCGAGCGGGTCATGCGGCACCTGAAGGTGAACCTCGTGCAGGTTCACACCGGCGGCGTCCGCGACGGGCTGCTGCTCACGATGATCGAGGCGGCCAACGCCGGTGGCCGGCCCGTAGCGCCCGACGAACGCCGCGCGGCGGTTGAGCGTTTCGCCGAGCGGTGCGGCATCGACCTGCCGCACGCTAAGCAGGTCGCGTGGATCGCCCGTCGGTTGCACGGCCAGCTGGCCGAGCCGCTCGGGCTGAACCCGGACGACGTGCAGCTGATCAGCGCGTCGGCGATCCTGGCGAACGTCGGCTACCTGATCAACTTCGACAAGCACCACAAGCACAGCTACCAGCTGATCCGCAACAGCGACCTGCCGGGCTTCGAGCGAGACGAGCTACGCATCGTCGCCAACGTCGCCCGTTACCACCGTGGCAGCCGGCCGAAGCAGAAGCACAAGCCGTTCGCCGCGCTGTCGGACGACGACCAGGACCGCGTCGCGAAGATGGCGGCGATCCTGCGAGTGGCGCTCGCGCTGGATCGCACGCACCAGCAGCAGGTACGCGACATCCGCACCCGCGTCTCTGAGAATCGCGTCGAGATCACGGTCCGCACGACCGGCGACGCTGAGCTCGACCTGTGGGCGGCCCGCCGGAAGGTCGACCTGTTCGAACGTGTCTTCGGCCGCCGCGTCTACTTCGCCGCGGTGGGGGCAGAGTAAGAACCGTTAGTCAACGCGAATAAACGCGAAGGGGCTGCGTTCCTTGATCCGCGTCTCTTCGCGCTGATTGGCGGTTCCTCAGTCACGTCACCCCCCTCAGTCGAGAAGCCGGATCTCGATCTTGCGGAACTTGGCGATGCTGCCGGGGTCGTGGCCCTGCAGGGCGATCGTGCCGCTCGAGAGCGTGCGGCCGGGGCGTCGGTCGGGATCGCTCGCGGCGCCCTCCGGCTCGGTGTAGTCGGTCACGACCTCGCCGTTCACGTTCACGAGGACTTGGTCGCCCCGGACGAAGACCGTCTGGGTGAACCACTCGTTGTCGGTCGCGGGCGAGTTGTCCATGACGTCGGCCACGTCGTACAGGCCACCGGTCTTCTTGCGGTCGCCCTGCGTGTTGTTGAGCTGCGCCTCGTACCCTTGGTTGGGCCAGCCCTCTTCCTGGTACGCGGTGTGGAAGAACATGCCGGAGTTGGAACCCGGCATCAGCATGACCTCGCACCGCCACTCGAAGTCGGTGAAGTCGGCGCCACCGACGGGGCCCGTGTAGAAGAGGTGCGAGCGTTCGCCGTGGGCGATGATCACGCCGTCCTCGACGCGGAACGTGTCAGGGTGCTCCGACGCCCGCCAGCCGGTGAGGTCCTCTCCGTTGAACAACGAGACCCACTCGCCGGCGCCGGCGTTGCAGGCGAGGGCGAGGAGCAGAACCGAGCCGATGAAGAGTCGCTTAGGCATGCTGATTCGGAAGGGATGAGTTGAAAGTCTCGCGCAGAGTCGCAGAGACGCAGAGTTTTGAAGATGAACAGGTCTTTGCGCCTTCGCGTCCTAGCGTGAGACTTCCGTCGTGCGGCGAGGTGCTCACGCAAAGGCGCGGAGGCGCAAGGGAGGGGGTAGAGAGGGAGCGCCTAGCCGCCTGTTGGCGCGTCCAGCAATTCTTGGGCGCCTTCGATGATGCGGCCCCAGTCCATCGCGGGGCCGGGGTCGGTCTTGTTGGTCTGGATGTGGTAGTGCCCCAGCACGCCCTGGAAGGCGCGGAGCTCCGCGTCCTCGAGCTTGCGGGGCAGCACCTCGCCGTCGGAATCTTTCGGGTAGTCGCACGCCAGCTTCGGGAACACCTTGCAGAGCGTCGCGGTCAGCTTGACGAGCGAGTCGTACTGCTCCGGCGTGAAGTCGTACTGATAGAGCTGATAGCCCTGCACCTCACCGACGACGAGCTCGTTGCGGGCCGGCCGGCCGACGAAGTCAGGCGTCCGCACGCCCAGGCCGCCGATGCCGCGGCCAATCCGCTCGGGCACCGTCAGCCGCACGCGGCCGTCGGCGTCTTTCTTGTACCACTGGTCGAGCGTGTCGCGGCTCTTGGCCGAGTAGGCGCCGATGTGCGCGATCTCCACGCCCACGCTGCGGCTGTTGGACGTCGACCCGTGCCAGGCCCGCTCCTTCAGGTCGAGCGTCTGGTAGATCGTGCCGTCGATGTCGACCATGAAGTGAACGCTCAGGCACCGCGAGTCGTGCAGCACCTGGAAGCAGCGTCGGCTCACACCGCACACGTCGTAGTGCAGCACGAACTGATCGACGACGTCGCGCAGCTCGTCGAGCGTCCACTGCCCGCCGCGGTGCTGCTCGATCTGGTCGGGCGAGAAGTACTCCTTGCCGCGAAGGTTGTACCGATTGGGCGTGTCGAGCCCCGCCTGTTCCTTGGTGGCGGCCCACCCGGCGTCCTGCCACGGAACGAACCGCCGTTCGACGCGGTACGCGTCGTAACCGCCGGGGTCCAGCCACGTGACGACCGGCGCCGTGGTGTGAAAGAACCGGCCGCAGACGACGATCTCATCGCCGGTGCGGGCGACCGGCTCACCGATCTGAGCGAAACAGGTCGATGACGCCGAGAGTAGCAGCGTGATGCAAGCGGTGCGGATCATCAGCGTAGGGGCGGCAACTAGGGGAGCGATGGCGTGCGATCTCCAGTGTACACCGCGGCCGCAGCCGGCGGCGGCGGACGACGGCGAGCCAGGTCAGTTCGCGTTGAGGCCCATCTCTCGGCTCAGAAGCTTGTTCTTCCAAAGAGACTCGCTGTGAAGGATGTCCTCCGTGGAGGCTGCGCTGCCAGCGACCTCGAGGATAGAGACTTGATAGTCGCTCGGGTCACGCGACCTTAGCCGTACGTTGCCGCCGTGGCCGTCGCTGGCGTAGCTCAACCAACGGCCCATGAATCCGTCGTGCCCCGTTGCCGAGCCAACGTATTGCTCACGCGTCCTCGGGCAAGCCAACAGGTACACGCCACGCGATGACCGCAGCGTTTCGCGCCAGGTGGTGGGCAGGCCGCCGAGCTGCGAGAGCTTGCGTCGGAAGTCCATGAAGCCGGGGAACGCGGGGTCGGTCCCCTCAGCGCGTATCTCGAGGATCGGTTTATCCTGGCGGTCGGCGTATTGAGCCCACGCGACGAACGACTTGCCCCAGTCGATGACGAGCCGCCCGATCAGGTCGTCCAATCGCGAATCGAGAGCCGTGTCGTACTCATGGAGCTCTCCCGGCTCGTTGTAGACGCCGGGTTGCAGCAACCGCTCGACGCGCCGCTCGAGCACGCCAGCCAGTCGAGCCCGGTACAAACCGACAAACACGGTGTCGCCGAACCCATCGACCACGAACGACGCCCAGTACGGCGCGTCGAACTTCTTCGCGTTCCTTACTCGTTGGTACGCCTGGTACTCTTCGAACCGTCCACGCTCGTCGCGCCAGACGTCGTAGAGTGATCCCGCCCGGCTGCGGGTGTCCTGGTGCCGCATCAGGCGCACTTCGGCTGGCTGTACTCCGGCGCCAATGAGCAGCGCGTTGAATCCTACCGGCACGCGGTCCTCATCGCGTTTCGGCTCCAACGGTCAGCGGTCGGGTCAGCCGTGGCGGCCGTGACCGCTCAGATGTCGTAGTACAGGCAAAACTCGTACGGGTGCGGGCGCAGGTTGATCGCGTCGACCTCGTTTTCTCGCTTGTAGCTGATCCACGTGTTGATGACGTCTTCAGTGAAGACGTCGCCACGGAGCAGGAACTCGTGGTCTCGCTGCAGGGCGTCGAGCGCCTCGCCGAGCGAGCCGGGCGTCTTTGGCACCGCGGCCAGCTCTTCGGGCTCGAGGTCGTAGATGTTCTTGTCGAGCGGCTCGCCCGGGTTGATCTTGTTCTGGATGCCGTCGATCGCCGCCATCGTCAGCGCCGCAAACGCCAGGTAAGGGTTGCTGCTGGGGTCGGGACAGCGGAACTCGATCCGCTTGGCCTTGGGGCTCGGGCTGTACATCGGGATGCGGCAGGCGGCAGAGCGGTTCCGCTGGCTGTACGCGAGGTTCACCGGCGCCTCGTACCCCGGCACCAGCCGCTTGTAGCTGTTGGTGGTGGGGTTGGTGAGCGCGAGCAACGCGGGGGCGTGCTTGAGGATGCCGCCGATGGCGAACAGCGCCTCGTCCGAAAGGCCGGCGTAACCGGTGCCGGCGAACAGCGGCGTGTCTCCCTTCCAGAACGAGAGGTGCGTGTGCATGCCGGAGCCGTTGTCCGTGAACACCGGCTTGGGCATGAACGTGGCCGTCTTGCCGTGCTTGAAGGCGACGTTCTTGACGATGTACTTGTAAAGGCACAGGTCGTCGCCCATGCGGACGAGCTCGTCGAACTTGAGGTCGATCTCGCTCTGACCGGCCGTGGCCACCTCGTGGTGCTGGCACTCCACGTCGAGCCCGCACTCGATCATGGTCTGCATCATCTCGTTGCGGAGGTCCATCATCTGGTCCGCCGGCGGGCATGGGAAATAGCCCTCCTTGTGCCGCAGCTTGTGGCCGAGGTTGGGCCCCTCGTTACGGCCGCGGTTCCACTCGGCCTCGACCGAGTCGATCCGATAGAAGCCGGCCTGCGGCGTTTGGTCGAACCGCACGTCGTCGAACAGGAAAAACTCGGCCTCCGGGCCGATGTACACGGTGTCCGCGATGCCGGTGCTCTTCAGGTAGTTGACGCTCTTGCGGGCGACGTTGCGGGGATCGCGCGTGTAGTCCTCACGTGTGATCGGGTCCTGCACGTTGCAGATGAGGCACAGCGTCGGCAGCTCCGTGAACGGATCGACGAACGCCGTGTCCGGCTGCGGCATGAGGAGCATGTCGCTCTCGTTGATCGCCTGCCAGCCGCGGATGCTGGAGCCGTCGAAGCCGAGGCCCTCTTCGAAGGTGTCTTCCTCCAGCTTGCCCGCCGGGATGGTGAAGTGCTGCCAAACGCCCGGGAAGTCCATGAACCGGAAGTCGACGGCCTTGATGTCTTTCTCGCGGATCGTGGCGAGCACTGCTTGCGGAGTCATGCGGGAGCCCCTCGGGAATGGGCGGTCGGGAAAGAAGAGGACAAGGTCAGGCCACGTCGGCAAGAGTCCCCGCCCACACCGCGACCACCGAGCGACGCGCAGCTGCGCGAAACCCGGCGAGCGACGCGCTTGTGCGCGGTTGCGCTGTACTTATGAACGGTACCGCTCGCCAAATGGCCGGGAAAGGGTCGCAAAAAGTGGGCCGATCGACCGCTTACCCCCTTGCCCGAGTAGTGCGCTAAGTGGCACAGTCTTGAGGCACGCGCCACCGGCAGCGAGCGGGCTTTGCGGTCCGCATGCGGCGGCAGTCAAGGTTGGCATGGCGATTGCTCAGGCGGCGGATGTCCCAGGGACGACTGCGCAACCGGTGCGGCTCGATGTAGGCGGCCGCAGACGCGTGAGGTCGTCAATCCTTCCCGTTTCACTGTCTGCACGACCGATACCCGGCTGGTTCGTTCCTTTCCCTTCTGGCCAGCCCGACCGTCGTCGCGGACCCATCGACAGGAAGCCCCGCCAATGCGGGGCGCAATAGAAGCGTGAGCATCGAGACCACAACCAAGAGCGCGGCCAACGGTTCTTCGTCCGCCAGCCCGCGGCAGGCGGCGATCTCCGCGGCCGTCGGCTACAGCGCGTCGAGCCCGCCGATCGAGTTCCTCGAGAAGACCTCCGAGAGCGTTTTCGGCGAGAACGTGTTCAGCAAGTCGGTCATGAAGAAGCGGCTGCCCAAGGGCATCTACAAGTCGCTCATGCAGACGATCGACGCGGGCGAGAAGCTCGACTCGACCGTCGCCGATGTCGTCGCCTCGGCGATGAAGGACTGGGCCGTCGAGAAGGGCGCCACGCACTACACGCACGTCTTCTACCCGCTTACTGGCGGTACCGCGGAGAAGCACGATAGCTTCATGTCGCCCACCGGCGACGGCGGCACGCTGGCCGAGTTCAGCGGCAAGGAGCTCTGCCAGGGCGAGCCCGACGGCTCGAGCTTCCCGACCGGCGGCATCCGCCAGACGCACGAGGCACGCGGCTACACCATCTGGGACGTCACCAGCCCGGCGTACATCCTCGAGAACGCCAACGGCACCACGCTGTGCATCCCCACGGCGTTCGTTTCTTGGACGGGCGAGGCGCTCGACAAGAAGACCCCCGTGCTGCGGAGCATGAAGGCGCTCGACGCCCAGGCGCACCGCATCACCAAGCTCTTCGCCATTCCGAAGGGAGGAGCTGGTGACTCCAAGGCTTTCGTCGCCTCGACGGCCGGTCCCGAGCAGGAGTATTTCCTGGTCGATGAGAACTTCTACTACGCCCGGCCCGACCTGCTGACGGCCGGCCGCACGCTGTTCGGCGCCGCGGCGCCGAAGGGCCAGGAGTTCGACGACCACTACTTCGGGGCGATCCCCGATCGCGTGCTGTCGTTCATGTTCGACGTGGAGCGCGAGCTCTGCCGCTTGGGTGTGCCGATCAAGACTCGGCACAACGAGGTGGCCCCCGGCCAGTACGAGCTCGCGCCGATGTTCGAGACGGCCAACGTGGCCACGGACCACCAGCAGCTCGTCATGCTGGTGCTCAAGAAGGTCGCCAAGAAGTACGGCATGGAGTGCCTTACGCACGAGAAGCCGTTCGCGGGTCTGAACGGCAGCGGCAAGCACGTGAACTGGTCGCTGGGCTCCAGCGCGCACGGCAACCTGCTCGACCCGGGCGACACGCCGCACGAGAACGCCCAGTTCCTCGTGTTCTGCGCCGCGGTGATCCGCGCGGTGTACAAGCACCAGGGCCTTCTGCGGGCGGTCGTCGCTTCTGCCGGCAACGACCACCGCTTGGGCGCCAACGAGGCCCCGCCGGCGATCATCTCGATCTTCCTGGGCGACCAGCTGGCCGACGTGTTCGACCAGATCAAAGGCGGCGGCGCCAACTCGTCCATCCCCAAGGGAGAGCTGACCGTCGGTGTCGACACGCTGCCGCCGCTCGCCAAGGATGCCGGCGACCGCAACCGCACGAGCCCGTTCGCCTTTACCGGCAACCGGTTTGAATTCCGTGCGGTCGGCTCGAACTTCTCCATCGCCGGCCCGCTTGTCGCGATGAACACGATCGTCGCCGAGTCGCTCGACTACTGCGCCACCAAGCTCGAGGACGCCACCGGCGGCGACGACTCGAAGCTGCATGGCGCCGTGCAGGGTCTTCTGACGGAGATCATCAACGAGTGCGGCACGATCATCTTCAACGGCGACGGCTACTCGGACGAGTGGCACGTCGAGGCGGAGAAGCGTGGCCTGCTGAACAACAAGACCACGGCCGACGCGCTGCCCGCGCTGCAGGCCGCCCCGGTCAAGGAGATGTTCAGCAAGTACAACGTGCTCAGCGAGCGTGAGCTCGAAAGCCGCTTCGAGACCTACGTCGAGCAGTACTGCATGACGGTCCGCGTGGAGGCGAACCTTACGAAGAAGATGGCCCGGACGATGATCTTCCCGGCCGCCATCCGTTACCAGCGTGAGCTGGCCGCAACATGCACGGACCTGAAGGCCCTCGGGTACGACTTCGACACCAACACGCTGGACAAGGTGACCGGCTTGGTGAAGGACCTGCAGGACAGCACCGCGGCGTTGGCCGAGGCGTCGGCCGACGGCTGCGAGGACATCCGCAAGTGCTGCGACGTCGTCCTGCCGGCGATGCTCAAGGTCCGTGAGGCCGCGGACGCCCTCGAGGCGATCGTCGCCGACGACATCTGGCCGCTGCCGACGTACCAGGAGATGCTGTTCATCAAGTGAGCTCCGCCTCACCTGCGAACAACGTCACGAGCTGCTAATTACCAAGCGGCGGTTCCCCGAGCGGGAGCCGCCGCTTTTTTTCGTTCGCGCCGCTAAGCGATCTGCGCGGGGAAGTCCGGCGCCAGAGCCGACGTTTGGATCTTGCCGCTGGCGTTGTAGAAGGCCATCCGGCCATCGGCGTCGCACACCCAGACCTCCGCGGCGCCTGCAGCGAAGTACAGCGACCTCTTCTCGTCGATCTCCGCGGGGGCGTTCGACGGCGAGAGCACCTCGACGCAGATCTCCGGAGCCGTCTCAAAGGGGGTGGTCTCTCGGTACGCCTCAATGAATGCCGCGTCGGCCCAGGCTACGTCCGGCGACTTCACCCCCTCGGGCGTGGCGATCGAGCACTCGGTCAGCGACTTGCCCGCGGGCAGCAGCTTCCGAAGCAGGTACGCGATCTCGGCCTGAATTTCTGCGTGGCGATTCGAGCCGGGGCTCATCACGATATTGCCGTAGCGGTCCTGCTCGATCTTGAACGGCAGGTCTTGGAGGTACGGGTTATCGACGATCTCAGACCAGTCCATCGCGGGCCTCCGGGGTCGGGGGAGCACGGGCGTCGGCGATGGAGTTGAGTATACCAGCCGCCCCGCTCGGGCCGCTGATCGGGCCGCTGACCGGGCCGCTGACCGGGTCGTCGGCCGGGTCGTCGGCCGGGCCGCCGCCGTTGCTTCGCGGTGGCCGGCGGGCGACACTGCATGGTGGCGTTTCTCTTCTGTGCTCCCGCGGCAGCCGGATCGGTCGATGGGCCCTCGCAAGCTTCGCTTCCTGCCGACCAAGGCGACCTTCAAGCTTGGGGAGAAGATGGGCTCGGGCACCGTGGGCGTGGTGTACCGCGCCACGAGCCCCGATCTCGATCGCCCGGTGGCAGTCAAGCTGCTCAACCCGGCGGTGTCCGACGACGAAAAGATTGCCGACCGCTTCGAGCGTGAGATCGTCGTGATGGAGCGGCTCAGCCACCCGCACATCGTGCGGAACTACGGCGGCGGCCAGCTGGACGGGCAGCTCTTCTACGCCATGCAGCTGCTAGAGCACGGGTCGCTGAAGGACCGGCTGAAGCGCGGCCCGCTGCTCTGGCCGCAGGCCGCGGCTTACGGCGTGCAGATCGCCTCGGCGCTGCAGCACGCGCACAACCACGGCATCGTCCACCGCGACCTGAAGCCCAGCAACCTGTTCTTCGACGACAACGGCGACCTGGTGCTGGGCGACTTCGGCATCGCCCGCGACCTGCACGCCTCGGCCGACATCACCGAGCAGGGGATGACCGTCGGCACGTTCCTGTACATGTCGCCCGAGCAGATCACGGCCGACACGCACATCGGCGGCGGGGCCGACCTGTACTCGCTCGGGTGCGTGCTGTTCGAGATGCTCACCGGCCAGCCACCGTTTCAGGGGGCCAACTTCGCGCAGGTGTGGGACCAGCACCTCCGCAAGCCGCCGCCTACAGTTCGAGAGACGCAACGCGAAGCCGGGGTCCGTGTGACCTGCCCCGAGTGGCTCGACGAGCTGATTATGCGGCTGCTGTCGAAGAACCCGTCCGATCGGGGGTTCAACGCCCGACAGGTGGAGGGCGTGCTGCTGCAGCAACTGATCGACGAGTTCGGCGTGGAGAAGTCCAAGCAGCTGACGCGGCTCGACGGGCTGCAGGTGAAGGCGGGGCAGAGCGACCCGCCACGCACCTGGGTGCTGTGGGCGCTGCTCGCCGCGATCGTCGGCGCGTTGGCGTACTTCGCGAGCGTTTGACACTCACAAAACGGAGGCGCGGCCGATGCCCAATGACGCCGACGAGCTCTGGCTCGCCGAGACCCGCACGATCTGGCGCCGCAACAAGGAGGTCGCCGACAAAGCGATCGCGCAGCTCAGCGAAACGCAGCTGCGGCGGTCGCTCGACCCCGAGTTGAACTCGGTGGCCGTCGTCATGAAGCACGTGGCGGGCAACCTCCGCTCGCGATGGACCGACTTTCTGACCACTGACGGGGAGAAGCCGGATCGCGATCGCGACCGCGAATTCATCGACGACTACCCGGACCGCGACGCGATGCTCGGCGACTGGGAGCGCGGCTGGCGGGTGCTGTTCGACCAGCTCGACGCCCTTCGGCCCGCGGACGTGCACCGGACGGTGACGATCCGCGGAGAGCCGATCCGCGTGCCGCAGGCGATTTTGAGGTCGATCACCCACTGCGCGTACCACGTGGGGCAGATCGTGCAGACCGCGCGGGCGGTGGCGGGCGACGACTGGCAGACGCTGACGATCGCCCGGGGCGGGTCGGCGGACTACAACGCCGAGCGTTGGGGGCGGGGCTAGCAGCGGCCGCCTGGTGCGCGGCCGTCGCGGGTCAAGGCGGGCGATGGTGGCGGTTCGTCGCTTTGCGGGGTCGCCGGTCGCCCATAAACTGCAGGGTCCGCCCGATTCGCCCTCCAAGCCGGGCCGCGGCACGAAGCCGACGGCCCCCCGCCATGCCCGCCTCCGATATCGTCATCCGCGGCGCCCGCGAGCACAACTTGCGCGACGTCGATGTGACGCTCCCGCGCAATCAGCTCATCTGCCTGACTGGCGTCTCCGGCAGCGGCAAGAGCTCGCTGGCGTTCGACACCCTCTTCGCGGAGGGGCAGCGGCGGTACATCGAGAGCCTCTCGACCTTCGCCCGGCAGTTCCTCGGGCAGATGCCCAAGCCGGACGTGGATCACATCTCGGGCCTGAGCCCGTCGATCAGCATCGCGCAGAAGCAGTCGGGAACCAACCCGCGATCGACCGTCGGCACGATCACCGAGATCTACGACTTCCTGCGCGTGCTCTACGCGCGGGTCGGGCAGGGCCACTGCCCGCAGTGCGGCGAGCCGATCACCGCCCAGTCGCGCGAGCAGATCCTCGGCCGCATCCTCGCGTTGCCCAAGGGCACGCGGTTTTCGGTGCTGGCGCCCGTGGTGCGGCAGCAGAAGGGCGAGCACCGCGACCTGTTCGAAGACCTGCTCAAGAAGGGCTTCGTCCGCGCCCGGATCGACGGCGAGGTCTACGAGCTGGCCGACACCCCGAGCCTCGACCGCCAGATGCGGCACGACATTCAGGTGGTCGTCGATCGGCTGAAGGCGGACGCCTCGATCCGCGGTCGGCTGGCCGAGGCCGTCGAGACGGCGCTCGGGCTGGGCGAGGGCGCGTTGATCATCGCGCCCGAGCCCGAAGAGACCGACAAGGCGAAGGACGCGGACGGCGAGCAGCTGATCGATGCGCCGACCGACCTGCCGGCAGAAGCCGAGCCGGGCCCGAAGCGTGGCAAGAAGAAACGGGGCAAGCGCTCGGAGCTGCTGCCCGGCGATATCGCCCTGAGCGCCGACTTCGCTTGCAGTCCGTGCGGGCTGTCGTTCGACCCGCCCAGCCCGCAGCTGTTCAGCTTCAACAGCCCGCAAGGCATGTGCGGCACGTGCGACGGCCTCGGCGAGCTGTACACGTTCGACCCCAGCCTGCTGGTGGAGGACGACACGAAGAGCTTCGCCAGCGGGGCGATCGCGCTTGTCGACCGGTGGCGCGACCTCGGCCGATGGAAGCGGCACATCTACAAGGGTGTCGCCGACACGATGGAGCGCAAGCTCGAACTGGAAGAGGGTTGGCTGCTGGAGACGCCGTGGGGCGAGCTCACCGACCAGCAACGCGACGTCTGGCTGTGGGGCACGGGCGACGAGCACATCACGTTCACGTGGAAGACAGGCCGCGCGACGCAGAAGTACGGCGGGCAGTTCGAGGGCGTGATCCCCGAGATGCTCGAGAAGTACCGCAGCAGCCAGAGCCAGTCGCAGCTGCGGCAGCTCGAGCGGTTCATGCGCGTGATGGACTGCCCCGACTGCAACGGTCAGCGGCTCAACGCGCAGGCGTCGAACGTCCGTCTCAGCACGACGCACGCGTTCTTCACCGACCGGGGCGACGCCACCAAGACGCTGCCCGAGGCGTGCGCGATGCCGGTCGACGAGGCGACCCGGTATTTCGAAGGCCTGCGACTCAACGACGCCCAGCAGTTCATCGCGTCGGAGGTGCTGAAAGAAGTCCGCGGCCGGCTCGGTTTCCTGGAGGGCGTCGGCCTGGGCTACCTGTCGCTCGACCGGACGGCGCCCACGCTCTCCGGCGGTGAGAGCCAGCGGATCCGCCTCGCGGGGCAGGTCGGCTGCGGCCTGGTCGGTGTGACGTACGTGCTGGACGAGCCGTCGATCGGCCTGCACGCCCGCGACAACCAGCAGCTGATCGACACGCTCTGTCGGCTGCGCGATATGGGCAACACGGTCGTCGTGGTCGAGCACGACGAAGACACCATGCGGGCGGCCGACCTGCTGATAGACTTCGGCCCCGGCCCGGGAGTGAAAGGCGGCGAGGTCGTCGCCATCGGCGACGCGGAGAAGGTGGCCAAGTCGAAGCGGAGCCAAACCGGAGCGTTCCTCGGCGGCAAGCGTCAGATCGCCGTGCCGGCGACCCGGCGGATCGCGAATGCGGAACTCGGACTGCGGAGTGCGGAATCCGCGCAAAGCGACGCCGACGCCGACGGCGGCAGCGACGATTCTGCAACCCGCAATCCGCAATCCGAGTTCAAGCGTCTGCGCGTTGTTGGGGCAAAGCACAACAACCTGAAGAACGTCACGGTCGAGATCCCGCTCGGAGCGTTCGTGTGCGTGACGGGCGTCTCGGGCGGCGGCAAGTCGTCGATCGTCAACGACATTCTGATGGAGGCCCTCCGTCGCGACGTGATGAAGGGCAAGGGCGAGCCGGGCGAGCACGAGCGGATCGAGGGCACGGAGCACCTCGACAAGGTGATCTCGATCGACCAGTCGCCCATCGGCCGCACGCCGCGGTCCAACCCGGGCACCTACATCAAGGTGTTCGACGACATCCGCGCACTGTACGCCCAGCTGCCCGAGTCCAAGCGGCGGGGCTACAAGCCGGGGCGCTTCAGCTTCAACGTGGCGGGCGGCCGGTGCGAGGCGTGCGACGGCAACGGCGCCAACAAGCTGGAGATGGACTTCCTGGCCGACGTCTGGGTGACGTGCCAGGTGTGCGCCGGCAAGCGTTTCAACCGCGAGACGCTGCAGGTGGAGTACAAGGGCGCAAGCATCGCCGACGCCCTGGAGATGGACATCGTCGACGCGCTCAAGCACTTCGAGGCGATCCCCAACATCCGCCACAAGCTGGAGACGCTGCACGCCGTGGGGCTCGACTACCTGAAGCTCGGCCAGCCGTCGCCGACGCTCTCGGGCGGCGAGGCGCAGCGGATCAAGCTCGCCAAGGAGCTCGTCAAGAAGTCGACCGGCAAGACGCTTTACATGCTCGACGAGCCGACGACCGGCCTGCACTTCGCGGACATCGAGATGCTGCTGAAGGTGCTCCACGGCTTTGTGGACCAGGGCAACACGGTGCTGGTGATCGAGCACAATCTGGACGTGGTGAAGACCGCCGACTGGATCATCGACATCGGCCCCGAGGGCGGCGCCGGCGGCGGCGAGGTCGTCGTGGCGGGCACGCCGGAGCAGGTCGTCGCCCAAAAGGGGAAAGGCGAAACGGGAAAGGCGCGCAAGCGGGAGGCATCGGCCGTCGGCGACAGCTCGGCATTCCCCTCTCCTCTTTCCCCTTTCCGATCGCACACCGCCGAAGCCCTCGCCCCGCTGCTCAACGGGAAGTCGTCCGTAGCGCCGCCGCGCCGCGCCGCCGCCCGCGCGACCAAAGAAGCCAAGGCGATCGAGGTCCGCGGCGCGCGGCAGCACAACCTCCGCGGGGTCGACGCCACGATCCCCCGCGAGCAGTTCACCGTCTTCTGCGGGCCGAGCGGCTCGGGCAAGTCGTCGCTGGCGATGGACACCATCTACGCCGAGGGGCAGCGGCGGTACGTGGAGTCGCTCGGCAGCTACGCCCGCCAGTTCGTCGGTCAGATCCAGAAGCCGTCCGTCGAGCACGTGGAGGGCCTCTCGCCGGCGATCGCCATCGAGCAACGCACCGTCGGCCACACGCCGCGGTCCACCGTCGGCACCGTCACGGAGATCTACGACTACTTCCGCGTGATGATGGCCCGGCTCGGCCAGCCGCACTGCCCCGACTGCGAGAAGCCTATCGGTACGCAGACGGCCGACCAGGTGACCGACAAGGTCATGGCCGAGCCTGAGGGGACGAAGCTGCAGCTGATGGCGCCGGTCGAGGTGGGTGTCGGCGACACGTACGAGCAGCTGTTCGAAGACCTGCGTCTCTCCGGGTACCGCCGGGTGCGGATCGACGGCACGACGCACGAGCTCGAGAAGCCGCCAAAGATCGACCGCCGCCGACGGCACGACGTGGCCGTGGTGGTCGACCGCATCACGGTGCAGCAGAAGTCGCGGGCGCGGATTGCCGAGGCTGTCGAGGCGGCGCTCGGCTTGGGCCGGGGCGTGATGCAGGCCGTCACGCCGCAGGACGACGCGCCCGAGCACCGCTGGCCGGTCCGCACCCACAGCCAGCATCTTTCGTGCGAGGCGTGCGGCCGCAGCTTCGACCCGCTCACGCCGCACAACTTCTCCTTCAATAGCGCGCTTGGCTGGTGCAGCGCGTGCGAGGGCCTCGGCACGCAGACCGGCGCCAACCCGATGGCGCTGCTGCGAGACGAAGACTTCACCCTCGCTCAAGGGGCGCTGCTGCTGTGGCCGTCGCTCCGCGAGGACCTCGCCAAGCGGATGCTGACGGCTCTGGCGACGCACGCCAACATTCCGCTCGACACGCCGTACCGCAAGCTCACCGCGCGGCAACGCCGCACGCTGCTGTATGGCACAAAAGACGATTGGATCCAGACAGAGGCCAGTGAGCCGACGGCAGGGGGCGGCAAGAGCAAGCGTAAGAAGAAGGCGCCGCTGCCGCCGCCGCTCAAGTTTCAGTTCAAAGGCCTCTACCCCGCGCTCGAAGAGGCGTCGAAGCTCTCGCCCAGCCTGCGGACGCAGCTGGAGCACCTGGTCGACGAGATCGAGTGCAGCGAGTGCGGCGGCAGCCGGCTGCGCGACGACGCATCGGCCGTGCGGTTCCGTGGTCTGACGATCGAGCAGCTCGTGCGGCTGCCGCTGGGCGAATTGCTAGAGACGGCCCGCGGCTGGAAGCTCGACAAGCGCGAGCAGAAGATCGCCGGCGAGATCGTCCGCGAGATCAAGAACCGGCTGACATTCCTCGTGGAGGTCGGGCTCGAGTACCTGACCGTCGGCCGGCAGGCGCCGAGCCTCTCGGGCGGCGAAAGCCAGCGGATCCGCCTCGCAAGTCAGGTTGGCAGCGGCCTCACCGGCGTGCTGTACGTGCTTGACGAGCCGACCATCGGCCTGCACCCGCGCGACAACACCCGGCTGATCGGCGCCCTCACCAAGCTCCGCGACCTGGGCAACACCCTGCTGGTGGTGGAGCACGACAAGGAGGTTGTCGCCTCGGCCGATCGGCTGATGGACTTTGGCCCCGCGGCAGGCTCGCTGGGCGGAGAGGTCGTCGCTGAGGGCACGCCCGCCCAAGTGGCCAAGAAGCGGAAGAGCGTCACCGGCCCGTACCTCAGCGGCAAGAAGGCGATCCCCGTCCCCAAGAACCGCCGGCTGGACGACGCGGCCCACTACCACGCCAACCTGCGCGTGGTCGGCGCTCGCCACAACAACCTGAAGCAGATCGACGTCGACTTCCCGCTCGGCACGCTGATCGCCGTGACAGGCGTCTCCGGCAGCGGCAAGAGCTCGCTGGTGAACGAGGTGCTCTACAACCAGCTGGCCCGCACGCTGCACCGCGCGGGCACCACGGCCGGCGCCCACGACCGCATCGAAGGCGTGCAGCACATCAACAAGGTGATCCGCGTCGACCAGTCGGCGTTGGGCAGCTCGCCCGCGAGCAACCCCGCCACGTACACCGGCGCCTTCGACCTGATCCGCCAGCTGTTCGCCCAGCTGCCCGAGGCGAAGCTCCGCGGTTACCAGCCGCGGCGGTTCAGCTTCAACGTGGCCGGCGGCCGGTGCGACGACTGCGAGGGCATGGGCCAGCGGTGCGTGGAGATGCACTTCCTGCCGGACGTGTGGGTCGAGTGCGAGACGTGCCGCGGGCAGCGGTACAATCCCGAGACGCTCGCCGTGCGGTACCGCGAGAAGTCGATCGCCGAGGTGCTGCGGATGCCGGCCCGCGAGGCCCTGGAGCTGTTCGAGAACATCCCCAAGATCCGCCGGGTGCTGAAGACGCTGTGCGACGTGGGGCTCGACTACGTGGCCCTCGGCCAGCCGGCTCCGACGCTCTCCGGCGGCGAGGCGCAGCGTGTGAAGCTGGCCGCCGAGCTATCGCGGCCCGACACCGGGCAAACGCTCTACCTGCTGGACGAGCCGACCACCGGCCTGCATTTCGACGACCTGGCGAAGCTGCTTGAGGTGCTGCATCGGCTGGTGGACCTGGGCAACACCGTGATGGTCATCGAGCACAACCTGGACGTCATCAAGCAGGCCGACTGGATCGTCGACATCGGCCCCGAGGCGGGCAAGCACGGCGGCGAGGTCGTGGCGTGCGGCACGCCCGAGCAGGTCATCGCGGAGACGCCCGAGTCGCACACGGCCGCGGCCCTCGCGCCGGTGCTGGCCGAGGGCCCGCACAAGAAGCGGCGGGTCTACCGTGCGCACGACGACTCGCAGGAGGGCGACGTCGATCTGGACAGCGTCGGCGAGGACGTCGCCATGCCGTGGGAGGCCGACGGCCGCCGCTGGCACTGCGCGGAGCGGATCTGCCGCGACGGGGCGGAGCCTAAGTGGGACGGCAAGATCGTCGATCAGGTGGAACGCCGCATCCAGCAGCTGGGCGACTTCGCCCCGACCAACTGGAACCATCGGAGCGTGGTCGAGATCACCGGCCACAAGAAGGCGGACGGCTGGTTGTTCCACGCCCTGACCGGCGAGAAGTGGCTGGCGAAGCTCAAGTTCCGCACCGCCAAACGCACCTTCAACCGCGACGAGCTGGCCGTCGCCCTCGACCTCAAGCCGCTCAACGACCTGGACGACGTGGAGGCCTACGGCGCCGGGCCGCGGGTAAAGTGCAAGAACCTCCGCGGGCCGTGGCAGGAGATCCAGATCGCCGCCCACACGTGGAAGGAGATCGACACGCCCGCCTTCTGGGACTTTGTCGAGCGGGCGGTCGCGGGCTTTGAGCGGTTCGTCGGCCGCGAGGAGAAGAAGCCCGAGGACCTGATGCCGTGGAAGGTGCTCGGCCAGAAGTGGCATCTGGCGCGCAAGGGCTTCACGCCCGGCAAGAAGGTCGCCTGGGAGACCGACCTGCTAGAAGAGCTGCTGGAGCTCGTGGACGAGGTCTCGCCCGGCGGCGAGTACCTGTGGAACAACAAGGTGCTGGTGCACCGGATGATCCCGGGCCAGTCGACCCCGTGGGCGACGTTGGTGACCAAACGCGCCGAGAATATCGAGCTAGCGCTCAACGGCCCCAAGGGCGGCTTCAACCTGGGCGAGTTCGCCGGCTTGGCGTCCGACCGGGAGCTGGACACCCGCCGAGAAGACCGCGACACGGTGCGGCTCCGCTTCGTCGACGCGGACGACCTCGCCCGCGACGACCTTGTCACGTTCGTCCGACGGCACCTGGAAGGCGCTTCAACAGAAACCGCCGTTTGATGGCTCCGGTCGCGTTGGTGTGCTAGCGCCGACGACCTACGGCCGCGACGGCGAGCGCGGCCAGCAACGCGGCTCTCGGCTCCGGCACGCTCGTGCCGGTTCCCCAGCCGTTGAGCAGCGGGTTCAGCTCGTCGTTGTTCACGGGCGAGGTGAAAGCGCCGGTCCACTCCGCGGGCACGGTCGCCTGACCCCAGTTGTTTAGCAGCAGGTTGAGGTCTTCGTTATTGACGCGTCCGTCGCCGCTGAAGTCGCCCTCGACCGCGGTCACCGCAGCCGTGGCGAAGAGGTTGTCGACGCCGATCGTCGCGACGATCGCGTCGCCGCGTGAGGCCGGAGCCAAGGACGACAAGATCCGCATGGTGCGGATCGAGCTCATCGCGTCGGCGTACGAGCCGACGCCCGTCACCTGCGTCATGCTCGCCTCGTCGATGGGGAAGCTGACGGAGGTCCAGCCGCCGCCCGGGGCGAGCTCGATCGGGTCGGTCGAGGCGAACCAGTCGCCGTCCGCCCAGAAGATCTCGGTGCCGAAAGCCACGCGGACGCTCAGCGGCGTGGCCTCGCTCAGGTTGATCACGTCGGCGTCGATCTGTGTCACGCCCGCGGCGATGTAGTCGCCGGCCCACTGCGCCTCGTTGTAGAAGATCATCCGGCCGCCGATGCCGCCGCCGTTTGAGGTGTACTCCACGTACGAGTCGCCCGCGCCTTGCGGTCCGCCGTCCGCCGCGTTGCGGGGATTCGGATCGCCGAGGACGCGGCCGATCGCCCAGCTCTGCGTGGTGCCGTCTTGGAAGTCATCGACCTGTCCGAGCGTGATGGCGTGGGCCGGCGTGGTGGGTTGCAGCCACACGAGCGTCAGTGCGACGCACAGTAGCGTCTTGCGAAACGGGAGTCGGCTAGCCATGGATGGTCGAGTTTTGGAGGGAGTCTTCGGTGGTTCCGGGGCGTGGGCGGCCGCTCATGGCTCGACAGCAAAGACCTCGTCGCTGATCGTCGCCATGCGGTTGTAGACCGCGGCGTCGATGTCGTCGGCCACAAACCGCACCGTGCCGTCGCCGAAGGCAAAGTTACCGCCCCCCGCATGATAACTGCCGAACGCCCCGTTTTGGCGATTTCGAACGACTCCCTCTCCCGGGTGGGTGTTCAGCGGGTTCCGGGTGCTGCGTAGGCAGTCGGAGTGGACGCGGGCGTACGTCCACACGTTGCTCGACTCCCAGGTTTCGGCATGCGTCGCCTCGCCCAACATGGCGGTTTTGGAAAGGCCGTTGGTGATCTCCGCGGTGCGGCGGGGCGCCGCGTAGACGAACGGGCCGGTGTTGCTGTAGGTGGCGTCGGCCAGCGTCGCGTCGGGTCCCAGCGTGCCGTTCACCAGGGCGTAATCGGTCGTCGCAACCACGGTCGGCGGGTAGACCTCTGACTCGACGGCGGCGTCGGAGCTGGGGCAGGAGTAAGTCGCGACGCGGCGCCGGAGCGCGGCTCGCTTCTCCGCGTCGGCCAGCCAGTACCAGTCGAGGATGTTCAAGTTGTTGTTCCACAGCCCCCCGTTTGTGTGCGAGAGCGTGTCGTAAAGCGGCTGCTCCTCGAGCATCGGTAGGATCAGCACGAAGGCGCTCGCGCCGTTCAGTCGGTCCGCCGCCGGCAGCCCGTCGCACGGGTCGGCGGGGGCCCAGCCCGTGTAGCTCGTCTCGCAGCCGAGGCGGCCGGGGGGGAACTCGCGTCGCTGTGTCTCGTACAGACTCATCGCGAGCACCGTCTGCCGCAGGTGGTTTCGGCACTCGGCCCCTCGCGCGGCGCCTCGCGCCGCCTGCACCGCCGGAAGCAGCAGGGCGATCAGCAGACCGATGATGGCGATGGTGACCAGGAGTTCAACGAGCGTGAAGCCGTTGGGGTGGTTCCCGTGTCGGCGGTCGGTGGGGTTCATCGCTTGGGCTCCGGCTCGGTCGCTTGGGGATCGACGAAACGAAACGCGTCGCGGAACGAGGGCTCGTCGAGCGGGGTCACTTCGTAGAACACCAGTCCGCCCGCAAGCCACCGGAAGACGTTGAGCCCGGCTTGGGCGTCGGTGTCGGGCTCCCAGGCCCGGTCGGCCCGATCGATAAGTACGAGCACGCGCTGGCCTTCCACCATGCCGAGCAGGCTCGTGGAGTCGCGGCTTAAGCCCGCGAGGTAGGCGAGTCCCAGCATCCGCCGGTCTTCCGGGAGTTCGGCGAGCGCCAGCGGGACGCCCTGCCGACGCTCGAAGGTCGCGGCGAACAGCCGTTCGTCGTCGCACACCCAGTACGGCTCGAAGCCTTCCGCGACGCACTGCGTGTAGACCTCGTGGAGCGGTCGGGGCTTGAACGCGACTTCCCGCGGCTCATCGCCACCGAGAATCCCGAGCGAGATGGCCAGCGCGATCGACGCCGCGGTCGCCAACAGGGCCGCCAGCAATCGGCGATCGGCGGACGCGGGCTTGCGAGGTTCGACCGCGGGCTCGTCGGCCGCACGGCTGAGCTTACGCAGGACGGCCGCGGCCCCGTCCGCTGGGGGCTGGAACGAGCGGCGCAGCGAATCGTCGATGCGTTGCTGTAGCAGCACTTGCTCCGCCATGTTGGGGTCGGCTTCAACTATTCGCATCGCCGCTGCTCGCTCCGGCGGGCCCAGACGGTCGTCCAGGAGCGCTTCGAGCAGCTCGCCGTCGTCGTTATCGGGCATGTCGGGGTTCTCGGGCGTGTCAGCCACGGGCGCGTCCTCCTTCTTCGCCGCGCGGGGCGGGGGCGTCGGCTGACAGTGCCTTTCGCATGGAGGACTTCGCCCGGTGGACGTGGCTCATGGCGGTCCCTTCGGGAACGCCGAGCTGCTCGGAGATCTCCTGATAGCTTAAGTTGTGAACCACCCGCAGTAACAAGCACGAACGCCGTTCCGGGTCGAGCGCGTCGATCGCTCTGGCGACCTCGTCGTCGAAGTCCTGCTGATCGTCGACCAGCCTTCCCTGACGATCGATGGGCTCATCGGTCTCGGCGGCGTCGCCCTCGACCGTCTCGCTGAACTGATGTGTCTCGACGGCTTGCATCTTGCGGCTGGTGGCGGAACGCCGGCTGTTTAGTGCCGTAAAACGCACGATCTGGCCCATCCAGGCCCCAAAATTCGTTCCAGGTTGATAGTCCGCCAAGCGGCGGAGGCCGGTCATGGCGGATTCTTGCACGATGTCCTGGGCCAGGTCGCGATCGTTCACGATCGCCGCGGCGATCGTCCACAAACGCGGGTACGCCTCGTCGAACAGCCGGGCGAACTCAGCGGCGTCGATCTGGCTCATCCGCGCGGGCTCTCGCTTGTCCGTTCCAGACCGGGTCGGGAGGCGTGCCCGGGAGCGACCGCCCATCTAAGCCAGTATGGCCCGCCGCGATCCCAGCGTAGCGGCTGGGCGCGGAAGGCGGATCACAAATTTGCGCGGTTCTAGCGGGCGCCGCAATGAGAGCGTGTCGCTGGTGACATGGGCGTGTGTCGGCGACGCGTTCCCGACTCCCCCACCGACCCGCAACCCGGAGATGCCCACGATGCGCAGTCCAGGAGCCACCCCCCTCGCCCTGCTCGCGACGGCGATCGCCATCGCCCCGCTCGGAGTCGCCCACGCGTCGAACACGGCGTTCGACGAATCAGTCAGCGGCGACCTGTCGGACGGCGGGGCCGAGGCGCCCTCGCCCGTCAGCTTCGTGGTAGGCAGCAACGTAGTGACCGGCTCGGTCGCGAGCGGATCGATCGGCGACACACGCGACTACTGGACGTTCGACATTGATCCGGGCTTGCAGCTCGAGGCGGTGCTGCTGCTGGAGTACGACGACCCCAACTCCCTGGCCGGCACGCTCATGGACGGCAACCGCGGCTTCTACTCCCTGCTGGACGGTGTCAGCGGCGCCATCCCCGGGGCCGGGTTCGCGAACCTCGGTGGCAACCACCTCGATCCGCTCGGCTTCGGCGCCGACCTGCTCGCCCCGATCGCGGCGGGTGGCATCTCCGGCGGGACGGGCTTCGACACCCCCTTAGGGCCGGGGACGTACACGTTCCAGGTGCAGCAGACCGGCTCGCCGGTGTCGAACTACTCGCTCAGCTTCGTTATCGCTCCGATCCCCGAGCCGGCGACCGCTTGGCTTCTCACCTTCGGCCTGACGACGATCCGCCGTCGGCGCCGGTAACCGACGTAGCACTCGATTCGGCCAGGGACCCCGTCGGTTCGGGGCAAGGCGAGCCGGGGCGGCGCAGGAGCGTCGCCCCGGTTTCGTGCCTTGGTGTTACGCGGCTGCTGACGGCTTCTTCTTGCCTGCCTCAGCCAGCAGCTTCCGCTGGTAGCGTCCCTGCACGATGTCGATCAGCACCAGCGTGACGATCGTGAAGTAGAACGTCGTCTTGCTGATCGGCTCCACCGGGTAGCCGAACAGTTTGAGGTGGGCGAGGTGTCCGCCCTCGCCCATCAGCATCACGCCGACGATCAGCAGCACGAACAGGCCGAGGACCTCATACAGCCGGTTCTTCTTCAGGAACTCCGACACGCCGTCCGCCAACGCGATCATCAGGATGCCGCTGATGATGATCGCCGTGGCCATGATCCAGAAGTTCTTGGTGAGGGCCATCGCCGACAGGATCGAGTCGAACGAGAACACCAGGTTCATCAGCACGATGGCCACGATCACCGCCGTGGCGGACGACTTTGATTTCTCGACCCCGTGCTCCAGGTCCTCGTCCGCGATCAGGTGGAGGATCTCCTTGAGCGCGGTGTAGAGGATGAACACGCCGCCGACGAGCACGATAATGGCGTGGAAGTTGAAGTCGCCGCAGATGAACCGGCCGAGCGGCCCCTCCGCCTGAATCGTCAGCACCGACTTCTGGAACGCGGAGATCGCCTGCATCAGCACGAACAGCAGCACGATCCGCAGTCCCACGGCGATGCCGATGCCCCAGGTGCGGACCTTCCGCTGGCTCGCCTCGGGCGCCCGCTTCGACTCGAGCGAGATGTACAGCAGGTTGTCGAACCCGAGCACCGCCTGCAGCAGGATCAGCATGCCGAGCGTCGCGAGCCCGGCGGCGGTGAACAGCTCGCCGAACGACGTCGAGATCTCGATCGTCCGATCGGGCAGCTCGCCGGCGACGGCGTTGGCTGCGTTGGCGGCGGCAGAGGCGGCGGCGTCAGCGGCTTCGGTGGCGGCGAGCAAGAACATACGGTCGTGTCTGACTGGCGGTTCGGGGGAGGCGTGGGCGTAGTTCTACGGAGAAAACCACGGCGCGGCCAAGCCCGCCACTAGCGGCAAGCTTCAACCGACAGACTTCCACGGTAGAACCCAAGAGCAGCTGCGAGACGTGACCGAGCCGAGGGTCATCGGTGAAAAACAGGCTCCTCGGATCGCGCACGAGCAGGCCGAGCTGCTGCAGGGACCGATCGACGATCCTTGCGGATAGGGGACCGCAAAGCGAAGCGAATGATCGCGAAGGGGTCGCCCTACCGCGCGTGTGCGCGCTCACACTCTTCGCGCTTATCTGCGTCATTCGCGGTTCCTACTAGCTACGCGCCGAGCAGCTCTACCACCGCGGCGGCGCAGTCTTCGAACGACATCTCCGCCGGCTTCAGCACGAGGTCGGGCGCCGTTGGCGGTTCGTACTCGAGCGACACGCCCGTCAGCGTGGTGATCTCGCCGGCGTCCGCCTTGGCGTACACGCCCTGCTCGTCGTGCTCGCGGCGCCAGTCTTCGGGGGCGTCGATGTGCACGACCAAGAACCGTTCCGCGCCGACGACCTCCTTGGCCTTCTGGCGGACCTCTTCCTGCGGGGCGACGAACGCGGCGATGGTGATCAGGCCGGCGTCGTTCAGCGTCTTAGCGACCTCGGCCGCACGGCGGAGGTTCTCGCTGCGGTCGGTCATCGAGAAGCCCAGGTCGCGCGATAGACCACGGCGGAGCGACTGGCCGTCGATGACGGCCACGGCGCGGCCCGCGTCGAACAGCCGGCGTTCGATCGCCGCGGCGATGGGCGTCTTGCCGGCCGCCGGCAGGCCGGTCAGCAGCACCGTCACCGGCTCTTGCCCGTACCGGGCGGACCGCTCCTCGGGCGTGACGGCGCTCTTCGCCTCGACGAGGCTCGCTGCCGCCTCCGTCTCCCAGACGTCCTGTTTGTCGTCGCTCTTCCGGTCGAGGATCATCCCGGCGCCGACGGTCACGTTCGTCAGCCGGTCGATGACGATGAAGGCGCCCATGCCGCGGTTGCGACGATAGCCGTCCAGGGCGATCTCGTCGTCCAGCCGCAGCTCGCAGCGGCCGATCTCGTTGAGGTCGAGCGTGGGCGTCGGCGCCCGGTGCAGCGTGTTGACGTCGATCCGGTACCGCAGCGTGGCGATCCGCCCGGGCGTGAGCCGCGTGCCGTGCTTGACGAGGTACTCCGTGCCGGGCGTCAGCGGCGTTTCGGACATCCAGACGATCGTCGCGTCGAACCGGTCGGACACGGTGGGCACGTTGTCGGGCCGGACGATCGTGTCGCCGCGGCTCATGTCGACCTCGTCCTCGGTCGTGAGGGTCACCGCCTGCGGGGCGAACGCCTCGTCGAGCTCGCCGTCGAACGTGACGATCGACTTCACCGTGGTCCGCTTGCGCGACGGCAACGCGAGGATCTCGTCGCCCCGTTGCACCTTGCCCGAGGCGATCGTGCCGCAGAAGCCGCGGAAGTTCAGGTTCGGCCGGTTGACGTACTGCACCGGCATGCGGAAGTCGATCAGGTTGCGGTCCGACGCGATGTGCACGTTCTCCAGGTGATGCATCAGCGTCGAGCCCTCGTACCACGGCGACGCGGGGCTCCGTTCCAGCAGGTTGTCTCCGTTGAGCGCGCTGATGGGGATGAAGTGCTGGTCCGGCATCTCCAGCCGGGTGGCGAACTCGCGGTACTCGCGCTTGATCGCCTCGAACCGCTCCTCGGACCAATCGACGAGGTCCATCTTGTTGACGGCCACCAGCACGTGCTTGATGCCCAGCAGCGAGACGATGAATGAGTGCCGCTTGGTCTGGGTCATCACGCCGTGATCGGGGCGGGCGTCCACCAGGATGATGGCCAGGTCGCACGTGCTGGCGCCGGTCGCCATGTTGCGCGTGTACTGCTCGTGGCCCGGGCAGTCGGCGATGATGAACTTCCGCTTGGCCGTGCTGAAGTAGCGGTACGCGACGTCGATCGTGATGCCCTGCTCGCGCTCGGCCTTGAGGCCGTCCGTCAGCAACGCGGGGTCGAACCCGCCGCCGGTGGTGCCGAACTTCTTGGAGTCGACCTCGAGCGCAGCGAGCTGGTCCTCGTAGACCATCTTCGAATCGTAGAGCAGCCGCCCGATGAGCGTGCTCTTACCGTCGTCAACGCTGCCGCACGTAAGGAACCGCAGCAGCTCCTTCTGCTCGTGCTGCTTGAGATAAGCGTCGATGTCGGAGGCGATTAGCTCTGACTGATGAGACATGGCTGAATGACGAAGCACGAATGACGAATGACGAAGCTCTCGCTCCGCGAGTGGTCGTCACCCTAGATCTTCGTGTTGCGGAGGATCTTGGAGAGGATCAGGTGAAGCTCCTTCGTTTCTTGCCACAAATCTCGGGCTCGGTCCTTCGATTCCGGCAGAGCGCGGGCGAGCATCCTTAGCCAGTGTTTTGTTTCCCGGGCTTCTTTGCGACAGATCGCGATTTTGTGGCGGAAGTCGCGTTTCGATTCGGCGTCGTCCGCCTCGCAGTAGTTGGCTCCGACGCTGGTCGCCGAGCGGATGAACTGCGAGATGAGCGGCGACGAGACAGCGTTACGAGGCAGACTTGTTGCGAAATCGATCGCCGCCTCCCCAAACAGCGCGGTTCGCTCTTCAAGGTCGTAGACGCGTTTTTCTCCCACCGATTTCGTCATTCGTCATTCGTGCTTCGTCATTTCGCAATCAGTAGTAGCCCTTGCGCTTCTTCTCTTCCATCGACGCGCCGGGGTCTTTGTCGATCACGCGACCCTCGCGTTCGCTGCGGGTGGCGAGGAGCATCTCTTGGATGATCTCGGGCAGGGTCTCTGCCTTGCTCGGCGTCGCGCCGCTCAGCGGGTAGTCGCCCAGCGTGCGGAAGCGCACCCAGTGCGGCTTGGCCGTCTTGCGGAGCTCCTCCGGCATGCGGTCGTCGTCCACCGCGATCAGGTTGCCCTCGAACTCCACGCAGGGACGCTCGGCGGCGTAGTACGCCGGGACGATCTCGATCCCCTCCAGATGGATGTACTGCCAGATGTCCAGCTCGGTCCAGTTGGAGAGCGGGAACGCGCGGATCTGCTCGCCCTTATGGACCAGGCCGTTGTACAGGTTCCACAGCTCGGGCCGCTGGTTCTTCGGGTCCCACGCGTGCTTGTCGTTGCGGAACGAGTAGACGCGTTCTTTCGCACGGGCCTTCTCCTCATCACGTCGGCCGCCGCCGAACGCGGCGTCGAAGTCGTACTGGTCGAGCGCCTGCCGCAGAGCGCCCAGGTTCATCACCTCGGTGAAGACCTTGCTGCCGTGGATGAACGGGTTGAGCCCCTGGGCGAGCCCCTCCTCGTTCTGGTGGGCGAGGCACTCCATGCCGAGCTCGCCGATAATGTGGCGGTCGCGGAACTCGTACATCGACCGGAAGTTCCAGGTCGTGTCGATCAGCAGCAGCGGGAAGGGCGGCTTGGCCGGGTGGAACGCCTTCCGCGCCAGATGGAGCATGACGCACGAGTCTTTGCCCATCGAGAAGAGCATGACCGGCGCCCGGAACTCCGCCACCACCTCGCGGAAGATGTGGATGCTCTCGGCTTCGAGCTGCTTGAGATGCGTGAGGTTGTAGGACACGGCGGGGTCGGTCGTTGGGGCGAAACACACGCACGGCGCCGCATTTCTCCTCGGCGCGAGCCCGGCATCTTCGCCGGATCGCCGCGGAGCGTCCAGATGGATGGCCACACGCCCCGGCCTCAGACCGGGAAGGCGATCACCGCGAAGGCCCCAGCCACGCACAGCAGAATACCGCCGTAGCGGAGCAATGCTCGCCACCGGTAGGGAGCTTCCGACGCCTCGATGAGCCGACGATCCAGCTCGCGAAATGCCTTCTCCGCCGATCGGCGAGCGTCCGCGGCCGCGGTGTTCGTGGCGGGAGCGTACGAAAGGCGGTGCAGTTCGGCAGCGGCGGCTTGATGGGCGACCGCCTGCTCTTCGGTCCAGCCGACCGTTTGCAGCGACTTCGTCGGCGCCGCGAACGACACGCCAACGGCCACGAGGCCCACGGCCAACAGGCCGGGCCCTGCCCAGGGGTACCACGCCGCCCGGCGGGCGCCTGCGTCTTCGCTCATGCGTCGCGAGCTCCTTGCCTCAGACGAGTTCCGCGGGGTGCGTTCATTCGCCGGCGAGTGAGTCGCCGATCGCGTCGCTAGGCGAGGTGTACTCGTCGTGGATGCTGATCATCAACGCCATCAGCACCGGGTCGATCTCGTCCGTCAGGTACTCGACGCGGCCGTCGAGGAACGCGGCGTTGATCCCGCCCACGTGGTTGCTCCGCGGACCGGCGGACTGCCAGCCGAACAGCGAGGCGGTGTGCACCCAACTGCGGCAAGGCATGCCCGCAAGCTGAGACTCCACGAGATTGTCGCCCGAGCAACGCATGATCGTGTCGAGGTTGGGCCCGCGGTGGTTCGGCGTCAGGGCCTGGTAGGCGGTCTCCAGGTCCGGTCGGAACTGGCCTAACGCGGTACCTTCGGCGTCCGAGTCGTGGTGCATATCCATCCCGAGCACCGACGCCGCGTTCCACCCGAGCGCCCAAACGCCGCGCTCGTCTTGTTCACTCGGCATCGAACGGACCTCGCTGAACGCCATCGTGCCCGAAAGCCCGTCGACGACTCGCGGCAACGCGACGCCGCCAACGACGATGGCGCCGGGATACAAAAGTTGCACGTCGGTATGAAACGGCGTCGCGAAGGCGGCGTAGTTGCCCTTGGCGAACCGCTTGCCGCCGGTGTGCGTGTCGTCCGCGTAGAACCGGCCGAGTGACTCGTCGGACGCGCAGTTGTAGGCGTTGACGAACGTCTGCTGTGGATCCAGGGGCTGATCGAAGGCGGAGACCGCGAGGTCGAACCGGTCGAACAGCGCTTGCTCCTCCAGATAAGGCAGGATGAGCACGGCCCAGCCATGCGCTTGCCCCTCGCGTTGGTCGATCGCCAGGTAATCGTTGGAACCCAACTTACGACCAATCGGGGTCAGCAAGCTGCTGGGCGGTAGGTTCTCGACCGCCGACTCGTAGTTGATCGCGGCCAGCGCGATCTGCTTGAGCGTGCTCACACACTGCGTACGCCGCGCCGATTCCCGCGCCGCCTGCACCGCCGGCAAAAGCAACGCCACAAGCACCCCGATGATCGCGATCACGACCAGCAGTTCGACCAGCGTGAAGCCGGCTCGGCGATCGCGTGACTCGAACAACATCACGACTGGGCGGCTGGGGTCTCAGGAGGAGGGCGGTCGGCGCACGGTTCCGCCGGTGACGGACCCCGTCTGTCCTCAGTGCATTGTACCTCGTCGCCGCCAAACGAGCGTCTTCCGGGCCATCCCTTTTGCGGGTGGGTGTGGTACCGTCCACACTTCCCGCGGAGGGCTCGGACGCCAAGGAGCGTCGGCTTTCCGTGAGAACCGCTCGGTTCTCGTTACTAAGTCGATAGCTTCGCCATGCGTATTTGTGCTCAGCTAGCTACGCTCATCGTGGCCGGTGTCGGCGTTTCGTTCGCGGAAGAAGCCGGCCTGCCTGCGCCCGCCGCAGTGGGGGCCGACGCAAACGCCGACGACCGCTTCCACGAGCAACTGGGCTACTGCCTCGGTCTCGATTTCGGCGCCCGTTTGCGAGCCGACGGCGTGGACGTCGACTTCGCGGCCATGGCGGCCGGCCTGAAGGACGCCTTGTCCGGGGCCGAGCCCCAACTGACCACCGAGCAGATCGACGCGGTGATGCGTCGCTTCCAACAATCCATGCAGCAGAAGGCACAACGACAGATGGCCGACATCGCCTCCGAGAACGAAGCAAAGGGCGCCGCCTTCCTGGCCGAAAACCGCTCCAAGGACGGCGTTCAAGAAACGCCCAGCGGGTTGCAGTATCGCGTGGTCGAAGAGGGCGACGGAGAGTCGCCCGGCCCGACCGACGTCGTCCGGTGCCACTACGAGGGCACGCTGATCGACGGCACGGTGTTCGACAGCTCCTACAAGCGGGGCCAGCCGGCCGAGTTCGGCGTCAACCAGGTGATCGCCGGTTGGACTGAGGCGCTTCAGATGATGAAGCCGGGGGCCAAGTGGGAGGTCTTCCTGCCGAGCGGGATCGCCTACGGGCCCCGCGGCGCGGGCGGGGCGATCGGCCCGAACGAGACGCTCATCTTTACGATCGAGCTGCTGGGCGTCGTGCAGTAAGGCGGGCCCGCGGCGGCGAGGCGTCGGCTGCAGCGATTACTTTGCCGATTTCCGTCGGCTCCGGCGGGTCGCTTTGCGGCGTGGCCTAGGTTTTCGCGATAGCCCCGCCCGAAGGCCGGGCAAAGCTTCGGGGTTCCGCGAGTTAACCTGCCAAAGAGGATGCCGCTTGGGTTGTTTGGGGGTTTTAGGCTTCTGTTCCTTGACGCAAGGGATAGGCAAGATAAAATCCGCGCTTGATTTCCGCACGCAACCTGTCTGGCGGAAGGCACTTACGAAGACACCACACCGGCCACAGAGGCCCGCGTGGCGCCGAAGCATCACGATCTCATTGTTCGGAGGACACCCAGAATGCGGCGTTTCTTGTTCACCCTGTTGCCGGCCCTAGCCCTGCTGGTAGCTCCTTTGTCGGCCTTTGCCGGCGAGGATTGCGGTTGCGGCTCGGCGGCCCCGGCTGCCGCGGATTGCGGCTGCGGTGATGCCGCTGTCTCGAGTGGTTGTGGCGATGCGGGTTCGGCCGGCATGGTCGGCGCTTCGGCTTGCGGCCCCACGATGGTCACCAAGACCGTGATGGTTCCGCAGCAGGTCACGGAGATGCGCACCGTCACCTCGACGGAGTACACGACCGAGACGCGTGAGCGTACCTACACGGTCATGACGCGTGTCCCCCAGACCGAAGAGAAGACCCGCACCTACACAGTCATGGTCCCCGAGACCAAGACCAAGACGGTCGACTACACCGTCATGACGCAGGTGCCCGAGACCAAGACGGTGGACTACACCGTCATGGTGCCGTACACGGAAGAGGTCGAGCAGACCTACACCGTGATGACTCAGGTCCCCGAGGAGAAGGTCAGCACCTACACGGTGATGGTCCCCTCCTACGAGGAGAAGGAAGTCAGCTACACGGTCATGACGCAGGTGCCCGAGGAGAAGACCTCGACGTACACCGTCATGGTGCCGTACACGGAAGAGGTCGAGCAGACCTACACCGTGATGACGCCGACCTACGAGGACGTCGAGTACACCTACACCGTCAGCGTGCCTTACACCGAGACGGTCGAGGCCTCGCGCACGGTCACCAAGCGCGTCCCGGTCACCACGATGAAGACCGTCCAGGTCTCGGGTGGTTACTACGAGACGCAGATGGTTGAGGTTGGCTGCGGCGGCGCCGCGATGAGCGGTGGCGGTTCGGGCTGCGGCGACCCCTGCGGCTCGCCGTGCGGTGGTTGCGAGTCGGCCTGCGGTGGCTGCGCCACCAAGACCGTCTGCAAGAAGGTCTGGGTCCCCACTTGCGAGACCAAGGAAGTCCCCTGCACCACCTACGAGTGCGTGACTGAGGAAGTTCCTTACACCTACAACGTGACGAAGTGCACCACCGAGGAGCGCACCGGCACGCGTAAGGTCTGCAAGATGGTCCCCGAGACCAAGACCCGCACGATGACCGTCACCAAGTGTGCTCCCGAGGAGCGCACCAAGACCTACACGGTCATGAAGTGCGTCCCCGAGACGAAGACCAAGACGGTCAAGGTCTGCAAGATGGTTCCCGAGGAGCGCACCAAGACCTACACGGTCATGAAGTGCGTGCCCGAGACCAAGACCCGCACCGTGACGGTCAGCAAGTGCCGCTCGGAGACCCGCTCCAAGGAAGTCACCACCATGAAGTGCGTCCCCGAGACGCGCACCAAGGAAGTGACCTACACCGAGTGCGTCCCGCAAGAGAAGACCGAGACCTACACGGTCACGACCTACTCGTGCGTGCCGGAAGAGAAGACCTCGACGTACACCGTCCAGGTCCCCGTCACGGTCAGCAAGGAAGTCCCGGTCACCGTCTGCAAGATGGTTGCCCAGGAAGTGACCGTTCCGGTTAGCGGTGGCTGCGGCTCGGCTTCGAGCTGCGGCGGTTGCGCCCCGGCCCCCTCGGCCTGCGGCTGCAACTGATTTCGACGCGACAACGTTAGCCCCGGGCCGCTCGCCCGGGGCTAACGCTAAACAACGACGGGGCCCGGTTTCGCAAGAAACCGGGCCCCGTTTTTTTGTGCGCCGACGGGGATTGCAGTTGTTTGCACACGGCGGTTCGCCGCGTTAGTCTGCGGCAAGACGTTTGGGGGCGTTCGTGTATTTAGCCGTGGATTCTCTGTGCCAGCTCTTTTCTTTCGTGGCTTCCGCTCGACGCTCTTTCGTCGAGCCCGTTTCCTCAACGCGTCTTTGCTGTCTGCGACTCTCGGGGTCGCCACGGCCGGCGCTACCGTCACCATCACCGGCGATGCCGATACCAATGAGTCTCGCACCTTCATTGGCGGGGAGTCGTATGGATCGATCGCAGTCACCAGCCCGTCGTCGATTTCTACCCAAGAACTGCAAGTGGGCAGCTCGCGGCTTGGCGTGGGCGACCTAACAATCGACAACGCGACGGTCGATGTCTTGCAGAGGGGGGATGTCGGCGCCGTTGGTGTCGGACGCGTCACGCTGCGTAACGGCGGCCGCCTGCTCATGGCGCCCTTTCAGAGCCACGTAGTTGGTGGCGATGGCTACGGCTCGATCGATGCCCGCGGCCCAGGCACGTTGGTCGACTACGGAACGTCTCCGTTCGGTTTCCAATCGCTGTCGGTCGGCGGTTGGTCGCAGTTCGGAGGCCAGGGCTTGGGCCGCGGCGAGCTCCGCTTCTCCGACGGCGCCGAGTTGCGGACCGTCGATGCCGATTTCGGGATGGGTGGTTCGGCAGACGTCGTGATCGACGGCGCCGGCACCAACTGGTTGTTGCGTGGTTCGGCGGCGTTCGGCGCAGCGGAGCTGACGATCTCCGACGGCGGCCGTGTGATTGCGTTGGGCCAAGACCGCGAGTCGTCGATCGACCTAGGCGCTTCGGGCGCCTCAACCACTGCTTATCTCACCGGCGCCGGCAGCAGCCTGTGGCTCGACGGAGTGGTCACCGTCGGCTCCTCGGGCTCCGCGGTGCTGCGTATCGACGACGGCGCCGACCTCGCGACGCAGTCTCTCAGCATCGGCGGGCAACGCTTCGGCAGCTCCGGCCAGTTTTCCGCCAGCGGGATCGTCGAACTGACGGGCTTCGGCTCGTCGATCACGACGCAAGACCTTGCGCTCGGGGCCGCGTTCGACAGTCTTGCGGAGCTGCGTCTGTCGGACGGCGCCTCGCTGAGCCTGCAGAACCAGAACGCGTTCGACAACGGCGTTGTGCTGGGCGCGGCGGCGGGCTCGTCGGTCTTGTTGACGATCGACGGTCGCGACACGCGATTCTCAGCGGAACGCCCAGAGATGTTTGTCGGGTCACAGGGGTACGGCGAACTGCGGATCACCGGCGGCGCGAGTCACACGAGTGGATTCACACGCGTCGGCAATTTCCGTGGCCGTGTCGAGGTGTCCGGCACGAGCAGCCAATGGCGTGTCGGCGAGCGGTTGGAGATTCTTAACGGGGAGCTGACGATCGCCGACGGCGGCCAGGTCTCCGTATCGAACGGCGTGGACCTGAGCAGCGAGGCCGTGCTTGGGCTCGATGACGGCACGCTCGAGGTGACGGGCAACGGCGTCGCCAACGGGGGGCTCATCCGCGGCAGCGGTGTCATCGCCGCGCGGGTGGCAAACCTGAAATTCAATGGAAGACCTGACGCCGTTCGGATCCGAGTCGGGCAGAACGAGAAGCTGCAGGTGGGGGAGCTCTACAACGAAACCGTGATCGAGATCAACGGCGGTGAGTTAGAGATCCGCGAAGGCCAATCGGTCGATAACCTGGGCGAGATCCGCCTCATCGATGGCATGCTCACAAGCAGCGGTATGTTCGGGCAAACCCAATTTCGCAATAGCGGCAGGCTAGTGGCTGCAGCCGGTGACAGCCTTGTGGTGGGCGACATCCTGATCGGTGGCGCCCCGGAAGGGATTCAGGTGCTCGGCGACAGTACCCTGACGATCCGAGCAACCGATGTCGTCAACGCTCATGATTCGATCGTAGAGTCGGACGCGACGCTGGTGCTTGCGGGGCAGTACTCGTCCGGGGCGATCGGCGGCGGCGGGACCGTCCGGTTCGAGAGCGTCGTCAGTTACGTGCCGGATGACGACTCGCGTTTCGATGTCGCGTTCGAAGCCGATGTGGAGTTCACGGCGAGCTCAACCCTGCTCGAAACGATTGACCTGTCAGCGTCCGACGAACCGATCATCGTGTCGGGATCGGCGATCCTGGACGGGCGATTAGAGTTCAACTTCGCATCGGGCGAAGAGCCGATGCCGCTCGGTATCGCCGAGCGGGTGCTGCTCGAGGCCGCATCTCTCGTCGGTGAGTTCGATACCGATCTCGAACCCGGCGACATGATCGACGACCGGACGGTGTTTCGAGAGCTGGTGTACCGACCGACGGAGCTGGCCGTTGTGACCGAGACCTTCGCCGCGGGCGACCTTAACACAGACGGTGTGATCTCGCTCAGTGACTACGACGCGTGGGTCGAGGCCTTCGGGCAAGACGCTTGGCGGGCCGACGGCAACGGCGACGGGACGGTCGACCTGGCCGACTACACCGTGTGGCGCGACGCTTACGACGAGGTGCTCGCCCTCGCGGCGGTCCCCGAGCCGGGCTCGCTAACGCTGATCGCGTTGGCGGCTAGTGTTTGTGTCCGCCGCGTTAGGCGTTGAGGAACGCCTCGCACGCCGTGACAATTCGCTCCGACGCGTGGCCGTCTCCGTACGGGTTTTTGGCCTCCGCCATCCGTTGGTAGGCGGCTTCGTCGGTCAGCAGCTCGGAGACGCCGTCGACAATCGCGTCGGCCACCGGGCCGACGAGCCGCACGGTGCCGGCGTCTAGGCCCTCGGGCCGCTCGGTCGTGTCGCGCATCACCAGCACCGGCTTGCCGAGGCTCGGCGCCTCTTCCTGCACGCCGCCCGAGTCGGTCAGCACCACGCGGCTGGCGGCCAGCAGGCAGACGAACTCGCTGTACGGCTGCGGGGGCAGCAGCCGCACGTTGGCCAGCGTGCCGAGCCGCTCGTGCACCACTGTCTTTACGTTCGGGTTGAGGTGCACCGGGTAGACGAACAGCGTGTCGGTGTGCGTCGTCGCGAGCCGCTCGACGGCGTCGCAGATCTGCTCGAAGCCGCCGCCGAAGTTCTCGCGACGGTGGCCGGTGACGAGCACCATCGGCCGATCGAAGAGGTCGGCGCCCCCCTGCTCTTCGAGCTTGGACCGCAACGCGGCGCCGACGGCGTCGTCCTCCTGCCGCGTACGCTCCATCCGCAACGCGTCGATCACGGTGTTGCCGGTCACGTGAACGCTCGCCGGTTCGACACGCTCGGCGAGCAAATTGTCACGCGACCGCTCGGTCGGGGCGAAGTGCAACGAGGCTAGGGGCGTCGTGAGCACCCGGTTGCCCTCTTCGGGGAAGGGGCTCGCGAGGTTGCCGGTCCGCAGGCCCGCCTCCACGTGGCCGACCGGGATGCGTCGGTAGAAGGAGGCGAGGGCGCCGCTCAGCACGGTCGTCGTGTCGCCCTGCACGATCACCATCCGCGGCTCGATCGCCACCAACGCCTCGTCCAGCGACGAGAGCAGCCGGGCGGTGAGCGACGCGAGCGTCTGATTCGGCTGCATCACTGCGAGGTCGCGATCCACGTGGATGCCGAACAACCGGATGACCTGATCGATGAGCTCACGGTGCTGGCCCGTGTTGATGACGACCGGCTCGAGCGTGGTCGAGCCGGCGAGCGCCGCGACGACCGGGGCCAGCTTGATCGCTTCGGGGCGGGTGCCCATCAGGACAGCAACACGTTGGGGCATGACGGGCGACGCGGTGGGAATAGCGGGGAGAGGACTGGCGGGGGCCGTTGGGGCTCGCCGGACGGGGCGTGCGATTTCTAACGTAATCCGGCCGGGGCGGGCGAGTATCGACCGACCGAGCGGCGGCCCGCAGCGTACGGGTGAGTAGCGGCCTGCGTGGCCGTTACGATCGGCGCAGGCGTCCTCATCAATTCGGGCGGGCGCCGCGGGTGCTGAGCTAGACTACTGTGCCGAGCCGCACGCCGCGGGCCGGCGTTCCATCCTACGCAGCGCACTCCGCGACGCCCGATGTCCCCCGCCGACCGTTTCTTGTACGCCTTCAGCGCGGCCTTCGTGGCCGTTGTCGCGCTGCAACTCGTGGTGCCGATCTTGCGTCGCAAGTCGGACGTCTTCACGACGTGGAACCTGTACCTGGTCGGCGCCCTGATCTTCTCGGGCCTGTCGGGGATCAACGCCACCGGCCACGGGCACTACCTGGCGACCTACACGTTCGGCGACTACCAGCTGTACATGCTCGGGGCGATCGGGTTCCATCTGAGCGCGACGCTCACGTACCACTTTCTGCGGACGCCAAGGCGGCTGGCGGGGCGCACGCTGCTGGCGTGGCCCAAGCTTTCCGGCTGGGTGCTCGTGATCATCACGGTCGGGCTAACGTCCGTCGGGGCGTTGCAGCGTTACCCGCTGCCCGTGCCGTTCATCGGGCAGCTGCTGTTCCAGTTCGGCACGGTGGCGCCGCTGCTGGCTTTCTCCTGCGCGTTCATCGCCTGGTACCGCGACCGCAGCAACCCGCTGCTGCTCACGCTGATGCTCGGCATCGGCGCGTTCACGGTCTTCATGATGCTCGGCGTCGGCAGCTCTCGCCGCTACCTAGCGGGCGCGCTGGCTGTTGTGCCGGTGTCGCTGTACTGGATCTGGCTCCGATACCGATCGACGCCGGTCACGCTGTGTTGGATCGCGGCCGGCGTGCTGATCGGGCTGCCGGTGATCAAGGGATACTCAGCGGTGCGACACACGGTGCGCACCGAGGGCGGCGGCTCCGCCCGCGCCATGGCGCTGCTGCGCGAGATGCCGAGCCGCATCGTGAGCGGCGGCAGCTCTGAGGGCTTCATGGGCCAGGACTCGGTCGAGGCCGCGCTGATGACGATCCACATGCTCAACGACAACTCGGACCGGCTGAGGGTCGAGCCGTTCTTCACCGCCAAGTTCATCCTCGCGAACCCGATCCCCCGGACCTTCTGGCCGGAGAAGCCGGTGTCGCTCGGCATCCGCCTGCCCGAGGCGGCCAAGCTGCACAAGCAAGGCATCCAGGCCAACCTGGGCGTCAACGTGTCCGGGCAGTGCTTCTACGACGGCGGCCTTTGGATCCACCTGCTGTACGGGCTGATCTGGGGCGCCTTCCTCCGCTACTACGACGAGCTGCTCGTCCGCCAGGCGGGCAATCCGCTGCTGATCGGCGGACTCGTGGCCATGGCGCCGCAGATCATCGGCTTCCCCCGCGGCGGCCTCGAGACGATGGGCCTGCAAGTATTCCTCGGCTTCATCGCCGTGGTGCTGACGAACCTGATCGCGAAGCTCGTGTTCGGCGTCGGCGAACGCTACCCGCGCACAGATCACATCGACGACTACCCGTCCATGCGGTCGCAGGCGGACCTCGCCCGCTGGCTGCAGGGGTACACGGCGATCACGACCACCGCGGTCCGCCGCTACGAAGAGGAAGAGCCCGCCGAGCGGCTCGGCGCTGCGTAGGGCCGCGTACAGGGTCGGCCGCTCGTCTTCAGCGTGTCGTCAGCTCGCCTTGCGGCCCGACTTGTACAGGTACGGGTTGAGCGTCGGGTCGTTGTACATCTTCATCTGGCGATAGACCCGCAGCCGCTTCTTGGCGGCGAAGATGTCGCCGAGCAGCTGGCCGAGCGAGCCGGACAGGTCTTCGGTCTGCACCGCGCAGCGGGCGAGCTTCTCGCCCACCTTCTGCTTGTGGGCGTCGTCCGCGTCTTCGCGGTCGAACTCTTCCCGCAGGTGGTAAACCCGCAGCGACATGATCGAGAGCCGATCGATCGCGCTGCCGGGGGTCTCTGTGTTCAGCGGCGCGTCGTCGGCCGGGCTCACGCCCGACGCTTCGAGCATCTCGATCAGCGTCTCGTCGATCCGCTCGATCCAGTCGTTGCGCTGCTGATTGAAGCCGTCGATCGCCCGCTTCACCTGTGCGATCCGCTCATCGGTCACGTCGCGGCTGCGAGCGACGTCCTCCTCGTGCCACAGCTGGTAGTTGAACTGGTGCTGCTGGCACACCACGCCGAGCAGCCCGGTGTACGGGTTGTCCAGCGGCAGCTCGTGCCAGCGGGCGACCGCCGTAGCTTGCAGGTCGAGCGTCTGGCGAACGAGGGTAGCGGTGTCGAGCGGCATCGCGGAGTCCTTTCCACGGCGAGGAGTTGAAGCACGGGGCGCGGAGTCTAGGAGCCCTGGCTCCGAGAGGGCAACACGAGATCAGCGGCCCGCGGGCGGCGTGCCGCGACCCTCGCGGAGGTGCTCGCCACGGCCCGCGGAGTGCGCCTCGGCGGACGGCAGCTCTTCGGCCTCGCCGCTGGATCGATGGGCTTCAAACAGCTTGCGCAGCAGCGGCCGGCACCAACCGCAGCCGGTCCCGGCGCCGTAGCACTCTGCTAGCTGCGCCGGCGCCCGCGGCTTCTCGACCCGCAGGAAGTTCTCCACCTTCCGGCGAGTGACGTGGAAGCAGAGGCAGAGCTCGTCGTCGGGTTTCACTGCGTGGCGCCCCCGCCGGTGGCGATCCGCCAAGCGATCCGTCGGGAGAGCTGGAACTCGGCGATGTCGAGCTCCTCGTCCACGGTGTGGATGTGGTGCTGCCCCGTGCCGATCGACACCGTCGGCACGCCGTGCGTGGTGAGCCAGTTGGCGTCGAGCCCGCCGTTGGCGACCGCCAGCTCCGGCTCGTGCTGCAGCTCACGGACAACGGCGCGCGCCGCGGCGACCGACGGGTCATCGCTCTTCAGGCGGAACGACTCGTAATCGAGCCGGCCGTCGAACCGCACCTCGCCGCGGCGCCCCTCGCTGCTGACGACCCGCTTCACCGCGCGGGCGAACGCCCGCTCGATCTCACGGACGATCCGCTTACGGAACGCGGGGTCGTGGCTGCGTGCCTCGACATGGAGGCGGGCCCGCTCGGCGACGACGTTCGTCGCGACACCCGCATCCACGACTCCCACGTTGGCCGTGCCCCGTTTGCCCGACTCTTCGATCAACCCGTGCCAGCCGTTCTCCACCAGGTCGGCAACGGCGAGCGACGCGATCGCCACAGCGCTCACGCCCCGCTCCGGCGCCTGCCCGGCGTGGCTCGGGTAGCCGGTGATGTCGACCCACATGCGGTAGCCGCCGGTGGCGCCGATGGTGAGCTTCAGCGGCGAGCCGCCGTCGAAGTTGAACGCGAGCGCGGGCTTGCCCAAGCGGCCGACGGCGACGTGCCGTGCCCCGTTGATTCCGCCCTCTTCCTGAACGGTCCATAGGAACGTGAGCGGCGGGTGCTTCGCCCCGCTGCGGAGCAAACCCATCGCCGTGGCGAGCAGGACCGCCGTGCCCGAGCGGTCGTCGGCGCCCAGGCCTGTCGTCGGGTCGGCCGAGCGGAAGACATTGCCGGTACGCTTCGGCTTACTGCCGACGCAGATCGGCACCGTGTCCGTGTGGGCCATCAGCAGCCGCCGGGGCCCGCGGCCGGGCAGCTTGAGAATGCCGTTCCCCACGCCCCCGCCCAGCACGCTGTGCTTGTGCGCCGTGTCGTGCTTGAGCGCGCCGGCGGGCAGGCCTGCTTCCCCGAGGCGTTCGGCCAAGAAGTCCATCACGGCCCGCTCTTCCCCGCCAAGACCGGGGATCGCCATCAGCCGGCGAACCAGATCGAGCGCTTCGCGGTCGGACACAGGACAATCAATCGGAGCGGCCATGCGTGGATTGGAACGCCTCGGTTGGGGGAGATACAGGGAAGGGGATGGGGGGATGGCGTTGCGGTGGGGTCGGGCGCCGGTGTGAGGTTCCAACCGCGGGGTGTCGGCGAGCGCAATGCTGAGGGGATGGGGGGAGGGTCGCTTGGCGGCTTGCGGCCCAGCGGCTCCGCAGATGTTTTTCTGTGCCAGCGTTGTCCGCCACGCTCACGCCAGCCTCGCACTGTCAGCGGTGTGATCTCACAGCACCGAGCCGGCATCCCCCCATCTCCCCAAAACCAAAGACCGCCGATCCCCGGCGGTCAGAGCCATCCCCCGGGCCCCGCCTCACGGCAAAGCCATCCCCCCATCTCCTCTCTCTTCCCGCCACCGTCAGCTACAATCCGACACCATGCTGCTTGTGCTCGATAACTACGACTCGTTCACCTACAACCTCGTTCAGAGGTTCGGAGAGATCGATCCGCAGATCGACATCCGTGTCGTCCGCAACGACGAGCTAACGGTCGACGAGTTGGCCGAGCTCAAGCCGGATCGGGTGGTCGTGTCGCCGGGGCCGTGCTCGCCCAGCGAGGCGGGCGTCTCGGTAGAGCTGATCCAACGGATGGGCGGCCGGGCGCCGCTGCTGGGGGTGTGCCTCGGTCATCAGTCGATCGGCCAGGCCTTCGGCGCCGAGGTCGTGCGGGCCGATAGGTTGATGCACGGTAAGACGGACCGGGTGCACCATCGCGACAGTCGGCTGCTCGACGGGCTGGAGAACCCGTTCCAGGCGACCCGGTACCACAGCCTGATCATCCGCCCCGGCACCTTGCCGGACGCGTTCCGGGTGACGGCATGGTGCGAGGAGCCGGGCGCCCCGGACGCCATCATGGCGGTCGAGCACCGCGACGCGCCGATCTTCGGCGTGCAGTTTCACCCGGAGAGCTTCCTTACCCTGCAGGGCGTGGACCTGCTGCGGCGGTTCCTGGCGATCTGACGCCAGCGCAGCCGAGCCGAAACGGCCCCGCCGCCCCACGAACCGCGTGAAAAGCGCCCCGGGCGGCGTGGAATAATGACCGCGGTGTCGGGCGAATTAACCGACAGAACCGCGACATTCAGGGGTCGTCGTGGTTGTCGGGCCGCAATGCTCGTTGTCGGCCGCCAAAATCGTTGACAGCTTCCGCCGGCGCTGGTGAAGATGAGCAGCCTAGAGAAGTTTCAACACCCCGCCGAGAGGGCCGGATCGCCCTCTCGCCAAGCCCGCAACTAATTGCCGCACAGCGACTTACGACGACCGCTCACGGACAGCGGCGTCGCGCTATCGGCTTCCGCGTACGGACGCTGTCGCGTCGCGCCCCGTTTCGGCCGCTCACCCTTCACCGGCGACACCGAGACACGGCGCCCGACACCAACGCCCGCTACGCTCAGCCCGACATCCTGAAGAGGCGACCCCTTTGATGAATCCGCTTGTCACCCTGCGTCGAGCCGCTGCCTTGTGCGTGGCGATGGTTGTGCTCGTGGCGACGCCACGCGACGCCTTCGCTATCGCCGATTACACGGGCGACATCTTCCCCGCGGAGAGCAGCTTCGGCACGTTCGACCGCGATGGTGATGGCTTGGTCACCGGCATCGACGGGATCGATGACCTGGGCAACAACGTGTTCACGGCGTTGGTCGACCCGCTCGATCCTAACGCTCCGCCGCCGTTCACGTTCGGTCTGCCATGGAACGACCCACAGGTGTGGATCGACTACGAGAGCCCGCAGAACATCCGCATCGGAGAGATCGGGTTCGGCCTGTTGTCAATCACCGCCGGCACGTCGCTCCGTTACCAGCACCTTGTGCTCGGCGGCGGCGGATCACTCGCCTTCAACGAAGGCGGTGGCGGTGGCGACTTTAACAACTTCAACTTCATCAACGACCTCCAGGGCAACCAGATGTTGCCGACGTCGGGCACCGGCGTCTTGAACGTCACCGGCATCGGCTCCGTGTTCAACAACGACCCGGCTCTGATCCCGACCGAGTTTCAAGAAGCGATCCGCGCCGCCGAGCCCGGTTGGACGATCGCCGACGGCGTGCCCGCCGACGACGCCTACGTGCGTGAGTCGGACATCGGCTTCGACGTCCACGTCGGCCTGCTCGGCAACGGCGAGCTAGCGGTTTCTTCCGCGGGGCGGGTCGAGATCCAAGACGCGTTGTTCGTGGGTCTCGGCAGCGACTCGCAGGGGACGGTCACCGTCACCGGCGTCGCGTCGGTCATCAACGCCGCCGGCCGAGAATCGATCACCGCGGCGGGCGAGTCGACCCCCAGCATGGAGCTGCCCTCGATCGTCGGCGGCGGCGGCATCGGCACGATGAATATCCGCGAGGGGGGAACCGTCAACATGTTTAATGGCGCGGCGCTAGGCTTTATCCCGGAGGGGCAGAACGCCCAGACGCCTCCGGACGAGAGCGGCACCGGGACCGTGGTCGTTGAGGGCGCCGGCAGCAGCTGGAACGTCTACGCGTCCAACGCCATGCAACAGGTCGTCGAGGGCGGCGGCCCGGGGAACCAGGCCGCCCAAGGAATTGCGCTGGCGATCGGCGGCATCCCCCAGGGGCTCGGGGGCGTGGTCGACGAGTCGCTCGGTGTCGGGTTCCTGCGAATCACCGACAACGGCCGTGTCAACGTCCGCCGGGCGCCCGAGTCGTACATCGGCGCCACGCAGAACGCTGAGGCCAACGTGGTCGTGGGTGTCAACGGCACGCTGGACGTTGCGGGCGGCACGCTCGAGATGAGCGACAACCTCCAGAACGGCGGCGACATCATCATGGCCGGTGGCCTGATCCAGGGGAACAACGCCGACGCCGGACAGCCGGATCAAGGCGGCGGCAACCCGATCGTCACGGTGAATCGTTTCCTGAATCAGGGCGACGTCGATGGCTTCGGCACGATGCGGTTCGAGCGTGTCGAGAACGCCCTCGGCGCCACGATCAACGGCGGCGGGTTCTCGGCCGATCAGCAGGGGCAGGTCATCGGCGGTCCGCTCCGCATCTTGGTCGCCGACGCCGGCACCGACGTCGGCAACGAGGAGGCCGCCTTCTCGAACCGCGGGCAGATCCTCGGGGATGTCGATATCGAGGTCGCCGGCAGCTTTGAGAACGGCGACACCCCCGCCAACACCGTCACGGGACTGTTGTTCGACGCGGCGAACGGCGGTGTGATCGAGGCGGCCGGCCGGATTCAATCGTCGCTGTTCTTTAACCGCCGCTTCGGTCGCGTGTCGGTAGGGCCGGGGCAGTCGCTCAGCATCCTGTCGAGCCTGCAGGGCTTGGCTCCGCGAAGCGACCTAACCCTCTTGCGTGACGGGTTGTCGCTAAACGACGGGCGTAACGGCTCCATCGATACCGACGGCAATGCCAACTACTTCCAGGCCAACCTCGGGTCGATCGCTGTCGACAGCGGCACGCTCGAGGTGGGCCGCCAGACAGCACAGACGACCGTCGGTCCGATCGAGGATCGAGTGTTCGAGGACATGTTCCTGAACGCCCGCTACTACGACGACATGGAGAATCAAGAGACCGAGATTGGTGAGGTGACGGGCGTGATCACCGTCCGCGACGGCGACGTCACGTTCCGCTCGGGGCTGTACAACACCGGCGTGCTCTCGTTTACCGACGGGCAGAACATCATCCGGGGCGATGTCATCAACGGCGGTCAGACGCTGTACGGAGCGAACGACGCGCCGATCGTCCGTGAGGGCGTCATCGACGTCAGCGGCGTGGAGACGGTCGTCACGTTCGAGAACGATATCTACAACGCGGGCGACATCGTCGTGGGCGCCGGCAACCAGCTAAACGTGCTGGGCAACCTCGACACACGCGAGGGCGACCTCCGCATCGCCGCCGAGCTGGGCGACGTCTTTGACGGTACGGCCCCCATCACCGTGCAGGGCGACGCCGAGATCGGCGGCCTCGGCGGTGGGCTTTCGGTGTTCGGCTCGAACGTGAACCCGGACAACCTTGTTGCCGGCTTCTCGATCACGCTGCTCTCCGCGACGAGCGATCTGCTGATCAACGGAGCGTTCGGCTTCGTCCACGTCCCCACGCTGCCGAGCACCGGCGTCCGTTGGGTCGTTGTCCCCGACCTGGCGGTCGACGAGCTGCGGCTGGAGATCGTCGACGCGGGCACGCCGTCCATCGGCGACGCCAACCTCGACGGCATTGTGGATGTGGCGGACTACGCGATCTGGGCCGACGCGTTCCTGACCGGCATCTACGACTTCAACGCCGACTTCAATGGCGACTTCGTCGTGGACGAGGAAGACTACGCGTTGTGGGTGTTCAACTTCGGCACGGTCGATGGCATCCCGCCTGCGATCTCCCAGTCGCTCGCCGTGCCCGAGCCGACGACGGGCGTGCTGGCGCTGCTCGCGACGCTAGCCGTGGGCCGACGCCGACGTCGTTAGAACGGCGTCAACTCTCCCGATCTTGCGGGTTCTTCTTGGCGTGACGCTTCGGGCGCGTCCGAAAGAAGTGAGCGAGGGAGCGCCCCGCTATCTACGGAGGGCGACGCGCTCCCCGTGGGGGGAAACACGCACAAAAGCGGCAAGGACGCCGCGTCGCGACCCCGGGCAGCGGCGTGCCGCTGCCCGGAGCCACGCGACTGGGAGGGAACCCGATGAAACGTTTCGCCGAAGTCGGTTTGGCTGTACGACACCTGGCGGTCGTCGCGACGATCGCCGCCTGCGGCTCGCCGGGTGGCGCCGTGGAGCTGCTTGAGAGCGAGACCGACCCAAGGCTCAACTCGGTGCTGGTGTCGACTCGCCGAGCGGAGCCGACCGACGAGCTGCACTCGGGCCGTACGCTGGAGCCGATCTCGCAGGTCTCGGACTTCGAGCCGGAGCTTGCGGAGCCCGCTGCCGCGGCGTCGGCCGATGAAGCCGCCGCGGCGTCCGAGGGCCAGTCCGAAGAGCAACCGGGCAGTGAATCGACCGCTTCGGCTTCGACCGCTTCATCGAAGCCCGCCGTGTCCGCACCCGCTTCGCCTTCCGCCAAGACGGCGTCAGCGCCCGCGAAGACAACGTTAACGCCGGCTAAGCCGCAGGCCGCCAAAACCTCCTCGCCGCCGAAGACCTTGGCGAAAGACAACGGCTTCACGCCCCGCGTCGCGACGCGGGTCGTCGAGCAGCCGACCACGAAGTCGGCCGGGGCGAACGGCTCGACACGCCCGGCGCGATTCAATCGCGTGCAGCCGGGAGTCACCACGGAAGACCGGTTGATCGTCGAGTGGGGCGAGCCCGCGGACCGGTCGCCGGCCCGCGGCGAGCTGAGCGGCGAGGTGCTCACCTTCAACCAGCCGCCGTTCCAGGCGGTGGAAGCCCTCGTCCGCGACGGGCTCGTGCGGGTCGTGCGTGTCACGCTCGCCGAGAGCAGCTCCATCGCCGACCTTACCCGCAAGCTGAAGCTCTCCGAGGTCGAGCCGGTCGACGTGATCGATCCCGGCGCCGGGACGCTGCTGGGCGTCTCTTTCCCGGAGAAGGGTCTCACGCTGCTGACCGGCGGCCGACCGACGCCGGGCCCCGCGCAGATCGTCAAGCTCGTGCTCGAGCCGCGCGGCCCTAAGGCCTTCACGCTACGGGCCGAGAATCGCCCGGTCACCGCCATTGAGAAGCGGCTGGCGGACCTCACCGCAGCGATCAGGCTCGACGCCAAGGACCCCCACGCGTGGTGGCTGAAGAGCCTCGCTCACCTGGACGCCGGTCAGGCGGACGACGCCGTTGAGGCGGCCGTTCGAGCGACCGAGCTGCGATCCAAGAGCGCCGCCTACCGGCTCGCGGAGGCCCGCTCACTCGCGATTGCCGGCAAGCTGGACGCGGCGGTGCTCACCACACGCCGCGTGCTAGACGACGGCGGCGCCTCGCCCATCGTCCGGGCCGAGGCGCTGCACACGCTCGGCTCGCTCGCTTCGCTCGGCGGAGCGTCGATCGCGGGCAAGTCGATCGGCTTCCACACCCGGGCCATCGAGATCGCCGACGAGCTCACGAGCTCGCGGGACCCGCGTGTCCGCCGGCGGGCGAAGCGGATGCTCGTCGACGCCCACCTGGCGATCGCGGTTGAGATCGCGCGACGAGACTACAAGGACCGCGACGCGCTGGTAGCCGACTGGATCGGCCGTGCCTCGGGCCTGGCCGAGGCCGCGATCGAAGCGGAGGACGGCGGCCTAGAGCTGCGTCTCCGTGTGGCCCGGGAAGCGTTGACGGCCCTCGCCGCGATGCGTCCGACGAAGGACCCGTCGCCGTGGATCGACGAGGCCAAGCAAACGGCTGAGGCTCTGCTGGCGTCTTCGGACGACTCGCTGTTCCGCGCCGGTGTGGAATGGGACTTGGGCGTGGCGTACAAGCAGGCGGTCCGCGTTGAGCACACCCGGGCCGACGCGGCTCAGGCGTTGCGGTTCGGCTCCGAGGCGATCGACCACCTGGCCGAGGGCGCCGGACCGCGTGTCACGGCCCCGGGCGCCGAGCGTACGGTCGGCGAGCTGTACTTCTATCTGGGCGCCGCGAACGCGGTGCACCGCGAGAACCACGAGGAGGCGGTCGGCTGGTACGAGAAAGCTCGGCCGCTCGTGAGCAACGTTAAGAAGAGCGAGTTCGTCGTGCCGCGTCGCACCGGCGAGATGCTCGTCAGCATGGGCGTCTCCTACTGGCAACGCGACGAGCACGATCTGGCGATCGAGCTCACCGAGCGTGGAGCCGAGCTGATGCAGCAAGCGATCGACGCGGGAGTGCTCGACCGGCCGGCGATCGCCGTGCCGTACAAGAACCTGGCGTCGATGCACCGCGCGCTGGGTGAGAGCGACAAGGCCACGCAGTACACGCGGCTTGCCCGTTCGGCGCGGACGGACGGCTCGGCGGCGGTTGCCGCGGAGCCCGCCGCGCCCCAGCCGCAGGCCAGCCCGGTGGCCAAGCGTCAGCCGACCACCCAGCAGCAGGCAGAGGTGTCGAAACCGCAACGGCGTTCGCCGCGTTTCACACGTCGCCCGACACCGCGCGGCACAATCCGTCGCTGAGCGAGGGCGTCGGCTCCCGCCAAGGTGGGAGCGACGGCTAGGACCCGGTAAACTGGACGCGGCGGACCACGCACGGCCGCGCCACACCGGTCCGAGCGACGCGAGCGTACCGATGAATGATGAAGAGTCGGCGGAGCCGTACGGCCCGGTTCTTACCCCGCTCATCGCCGCGGCCAAGCCGCCCCCGTTGGACGAGGGCGTGGCGACGAGCGTTGATGGTCTCACGCTGCTGGACGTCGGTGCGGCGTTCGCGCACACCCGCGTTGGTGATGCGGGAATGGCCGACTGCTGCGTCGCCGGTATCTGGCTTCTCTACAACGAGCTTGGGCACGCCCATCGGCTGTGCCAGGACGTGCCGACGCCGAGCGGCAGCTACTGGCACGGTGTCGTGCATCGCCGCGAGCGCGACTACGGCAACGCCCAGTACTGGTTTAGCCGGGGCACGACGCACCCGGTGATCCCGCGGATCGCGGCGGAGGTCGACGCCGCGGCAGTCTTCCCCGACGGCTGGTCGCCCGAGGCCATGGTCGACGGATGTCGGCGGGCGGCACGCGGCGATGACGAACTTGCCGCGGCGTGCGCCCACGCTCAGGCGGTCGAGTGGCGGCTGCTGTTCGACCACTGCTACCGGGCGGCCACGGCGTGACCGGGCGCGGGGCTTGTCACGCGGCTGAGGCGGCCGATACTGCTCCCCAACCGCGGCTCCGCGGGACACCACCCTCTCCGCAGTCCAAACCCAGCAGCAGCCCGCCATGTCCCGCTCCGGTGCGATCACGTTCAAAGGCGCCCCTATGACCCTCGCGGGAGACGCGGTTGCCGCCGGCCAAGCCGCGCCGGATTTTACGCTGCACTACTTCGAGGGCGGCATGCAGTCGCTCGGTTTGGCAGACCTGAAGGGCAAGCCGACGATCCTCAGCGTGGTCCCGTCGCTCGACACGGGCGTCTGCGCCATCCAGACCAAGACATTCAACGAGAAGCTCGGCGGCATGGGCGACAAGATCAACGCCGTCACCGTCAGCCTCGACCTGCCGTTCGCGATGAACCGCTTCTGCGGGGCCGAGTCGATCACGAACATTAAGGTCGGCAGCGACTACCAGGAGCGGTCGTTCGGCCACGCGTTCGGCGCCCTGATCGAGGAACTCAAGATCCTCTGCCGCGCCGTGTTCGTGCTGGACGCGGACGGCGTGGTTAAGCACGCCGAGTACGTTTCGGAAGTGACAGAAGAGCCCGACTACGCCGCCGCGCTGGCGACGCTGGAAGGGTTGGCCGCCTGACTCGTCTGTAACCCCAGCCGCTAGGCGGCGAGGCGATCGCCCGTGAGCATGTTCCGCCCCGCGTTGCTGATCGTCGCGGCGGGCTTGGCAGTGCTCGCTATCGTCAATCGCGACGAAGCGACACGCACCGTCACCGCGTTGCTCACGCCGGTCGACCAGGCGCACTGCGAGTCGGCCGATCCGTACAGCAAACCTGCTTGGGAGCGTGCGACGCCGCCGGCCGCCGCCGTCACGCTGGGCGACGCGTCGCTGCTACAGGGCGTGCCCGGCACCGGCCCCCTCACCGCGCAGCAAGCACGGCGGTGGCTGGGCGAGGCCGCGAATCACACGCCATTGAGCACCCACCTCCCGGAAGGCTTGCTGCAGGCGACGGCCGATCAGCGGGGCCTCGCGGAGAATCGCCTGACTCGGGCGAAGATCGAACTAGGCCGGCAGCTGTTTTTCGATCCACGCCTGTCGATCGACAGCACGCTGAGCTGCGCGAGCTGTCACGACCCGGATCACGGTTACGCCGATTCACGAGCGGTCAGCGTGGGCGTCGGTGGGCGTGTCGGTACACGCAACGCCCCGACGCTCGCTAACCGGGTGTTTTCTGCCTCCCAGTTCTGGGACGGCCGCGCGGGATCGCTCGAGGAGCAGGCGCTCGGCCCGATCGCCAACCACGTCGAGATGGGCTTGTCTCTCGTAGAACTGGTGGAGCGTTTACAGGCGATCGAGGGGTACCGACTCCAGTTCGGGGCGGTGTTCCCTGACGAGCCGATCACCGCGGAGAGCATCGTCAACGCGATCGCAGCGTTTGAGCGGATGCTCGTTGCCGGCCCGTCGTCGTGGGACGCCCATGCCAGCCTGGCCGCCTTCGAGCGTGCGAACGACGAGGACCTCGCCATCGCCCAAGAGACACCGGCCGAACAACGGGACACGTACGACGCCGAGCTCGTCACCGAGCACCACGAGCTGGTGCAAGCAGCGGAAGCCTCGCCGCTGTCGGACGCCGCTCGCCGTGGCGCCGAGCTGTTCTTCGGTGATCGGACCGGCTGCACGCAGTGCCACGCCGGACTAAACTATACCGACGAGCAGTACCACAACCTTGGTATGGGTCTTGAAGGGATCACCGACGACAGCGATCCGACGGTCGACTGGGGCCGCTACGCCGTGACGGGCGACGAGGCGGACCGCGGCGCGTTCAAGACCCCGACGCTCCGCAACGTGGCCGAGACGGCGCCCTACATGCACGACGGCACGCTCGGCACGCTTGCTTCGGTGATCGACCATTACGTCGCCGGCGGGCACGAGAATCCGTGGCTCAGCCAGAGGCTCGAGCCGCTCGATCTGAACACGAACGAGGTGGCCGACCTGGTTGCGTTCCTCGAAGCGCTCACCGGTCCGTTGCCCGACGTCGCGACCGGCCGACTGCCCGAGTGAACGGCGCTTACGGGGCGAGCCTCGCCATCGTCTCAACGACGCTCGCGTAGATCGCGGCGACGGCATCGACCTCGCGGGCGTAGCCGCCGCCCATCATGCCGACCACCGGCAGTCCACGCTCTCGGCAGGCGGTCAGCACCCGCTCGTCGCGCTCGCGTAACCCGGCCCGCGTGAGCTTCATCCGGCCGTAGCGGTCGCGTTCGTACGGGTCGGCGCCGGCGATGTAGAACACCACGTCGGTGGGCAGGAATCGGCGCCACGTTTCATCGAGCGCCGCGTCGAGCGCCGTCAGGTACTCGTCGTCCTCGCAGCCGTCCGGCAGCGGCACGTCGAGATCGCTCGGCTCCTTCAGACGCGGGTAGTTCTTCGCCCCGTGCAGCGAGACCGTGGCTACCGATTCGTCCTGGGCGAAGATCGCCGCGGTGCCGTTGCCCTGGTGCACGTCGCAGTCGAAGACCAGCGCCCGCTCGATGGCGCCGGCGGCTTGCAACGCACGGATCGCTACGGCCGCGTCGTTGAAGACGCAAAAACCCTGCCCCCGATCGGGGAAGGCGTGGTGCGTGCCGCCCGCCAGGTGGATGCCCCACGACGCGTCGCCGGCGAACACGGCCCGTGCCGCCGCGATGGTGGCGCCGTTGCTGTGCAGCGAGCGTTGCACGAAGCCCTCCGACCACGGGAAGCCGATCTCGCGCTGCTCCTTGGCGGTTAGCTCACCGGCGTGTACCCGTCGGACGTAATCGGCCGTGTGAACTCGCAGAAGCTCTTCGTCGGTCGCCGGCGGCGCAGGCTGGAGGCGGACGTTCAGCTCGTCAGGGAACGCCTCGACCAGCTCACGCGCTAGGCGGTACTTGTTGCGCGGGAACGCGTGCTTCTCCGGCAGGGGGAGCGTCACGTGATCGCTGTAGAAGGCGTGGAGCAACGGGGGCCGCGGCGGGGAACAGGGCGTGCGAATCGATCGCCGCACTCTAGGCGCCTACCGCCGCGCGGGCATCCCCGGCGTCGCCCCGGGCTGCTGGGCCCCGGCGCCGTAGAGCACGCCGCCGCGGACGTCTTCGTACTTGAACTTGTCGAGCTTCGGCCAGTAGAGCAGCTTGCGGCCATCGACCCGCTCGGGCTGCCTGCCCGGGGCCGACTGTCGCCAGATCGTCGCGCTCCGCGTGGCGTCGCCTTCCAGTACGAACACTTCTTTCGCCTGGCTGTAGCTGCCGCTCACCGCCTCTGCCGCGAACGACTGGGCGATCGTCGCCGGACTGCCCTCGGGGCGGCCCTCGATCCGCACCGCGCCGGTGGCGTACATCTCCAGCGGACCGAGACGGTCTCTTCGCCGTGGACCCGCGGTTGCGAAACGGCCTGCCGGGTCTTCACTCACCCGCAACTCCTGACAGGCGAGCGTGACCGCACCGGGCGCCGGACCGGTGGGGCTCACTGGCGGCGGCTGGTCGTCCCACGAAGACACGGGCGTGTACAACGCTCGCACGCGGTCCTGGAAACGGACGACACGGGTGTTCAGATTGCCCGTCATACCGCGCATGAAGTCGACGCGCAGCAGACGCAGCGGGTCCCCCTGCTGCGCTACGAGGGCGCTCGGCGACCCGCCGTCGGCGATCGACGAGGCCGCGCCGCTGTAGTGAACACTCCGGATCCATCCGGGACCCTGCCCCGTCATCTCACCGGTGCGTAGGTCGGCGCCAAGGGTGCGGAGCTGGAGCCGCTGGTGCGAGGTCTGGCCGGCGGGGTCGCTCGTCCGATGATCGATCCACACACCGCCGCCGCAGTCGACGCGGGCGACCTCGAGGTCTCCCCCGCCGCCGCGGAAGTCGATCGGCTTGGTGAGCGTCGCCACAAGCTCAGCACACTGCACACGCTGCTCTCGGCCCTCGGCAAGCACCTCGCCGCGGGCGGTGAGCGTGTCTCCGATGATCTCAACGCCGTCACGCCAGGTGATGGTCGTCTCTGGTCCCAGATCACCCAGCGGTGACGGCGTTCGACTCGTTTTGTCAGACAGGAACCGGGCGTCGCCGGCCCCGTCCACCCACGCGCGGCCGATCGCCTGATCGACGTGCAGCGCCGCGGCGCCGATACGGAGGCCCCGTGTCTGCACTTCGGCTCGGTTTTTCTGTTTGGCATCCGCTTCATCGGCGTTGCCGAGCACCGTCAGGCGTACGCCGTCGCCGGCCAAGCCCTCGGCCCGCAGCGCCTCCCCTGTCACGCGCAGTGCGTCCGCGTCGCCTTGTTGCTGCAGCAGCACCTCGCCACGGCAGACAGCGGCGGTCGGTTCGGCCCGCCGACCGCGGAGGTCCACATCGATCGTGATCTCGCGTCCCGTGACGCGGTACCGATCCTTGGCTTTGCGAGTCGTTGAGCGGGTTTGGCCGAGACTTGGCGACGCGGAACGTGTGGGAGCGGTGGCGACCGGGGTGAACTTGGCGAGCAGGCGATCGACGCGGCCTTCGAGCTCTTCGCCGCGGAAGTCGACGCCCCCGTCGGCTTCAACGGTGCGTACCAAGAAGCCGCCCGGCTGGCCGCCGTGCGTGGCAGGGGTTTCGACCACCGGCCCCGCTTTTCCGTCGGGGGCGGCTTCGATGAGTGTCGCCTTGAGCCGCGCCGCTTTCATCCAGCCGACGCCCGCCGCCGCGAGCTCGGGCTCGCCCAGCGCGTGCAGCACCGGGTTGCCCGCGGCGTCGCGGACGATGCGGACCGACTCGGTCGGCTCACCGCCCGCGCCCGGCGTCGCTTTCCAACGGGCCTCGACCAGCCGTGTCGGATCGCCGGGCTTGGTCGCGACGCGGAGCCAGCCGGGGCCCGCCATCGACAGATCGCCGATGCTGCGTCCGGAGCCGGCGGGCGGCGCCGCGTAGTCGATCCACGCGGCCCGCGCCTCGTTCAAGCCGTAGGCGACCATCGCCAACCGACCGGCCGGGGCCGCCTCGACACGGACACGCGTCTGGCCGACCCAGAGCTGCAGGCGACGTCCCTCCGCGGCGCCGAGCACCGCAGGCGCTTCCAGCTTGGCGGGTGAGCCGACGGCGTCGATCCGCTCGACCCGCAGCCCGGCAAGCGTGCGCCCTTGAGCCGCGGCGAGCTCCGGCTCGTCGTGCGGGCGGAGCTGGGCGGAGCGACCGTCTTCGCGAGAGAACCGCGCCTCGAGTTCGTCGCACGTGAGCGTGTCCGGCGGCCCCCCCGGCCGTGGCCGGGTGACGGTCACCGACTCCTGCATCGACGCGACGAAGCTCGTGAAGTCGAACCGAAACGAACCGTCGGAGGAGACCTCGACCGGCGGGCCCGCCGCGGCGACCGACGCGGAAGCGGGTCGCACGGCGTGTCGGCCGTACACGGCGGCTGGAGCGTTGGGGGCCTGGCTCGCCACGACCACGCCGCTGGCTTGCGGTTCGTCGAGAACGATCTGAGCGCGGACGTCCTCACGCACCTCGAGCGACGCGAGCCCCGCCAACCCGATCGCCGCGGCCGCGTCGTCCGGCGCCGCGTAGGGGTCTTCGAGCAGCTGGATCTCGAGAATTCGGCCGGACGCCTCGCTGCGGCCAAGCCGCGCCGTGACAACGGCGTCGCTCGCGACCAGCGGGCCTTCGAGTCGCAGGTCGCGGGTCTGCACGAACAGGTCGTCGCTCGGCCCGGCTTGCGCCATGTCGCTGCGGATCGTCAGCTCGCCTTCGAAGAGACCACGCTTCGGCCAACCGAACCGGCCGCTAGCGGGGTTGAAGGCCTCGTCGAACTGCAGCTTCGCCACGCCGGGCGCGTCGATGACGATCGCGTCGCGCGGGGCGTCGTCCGGCCCGCGGCGGGGCGTGGGGAAGTACACGAGCGCGGTGTTTGTGACGTCGACCCGCCCGAACCGGTCGCGGTTGAGGTCGCCGTAGACCAGTAGCGAGTTGGCCTCGGCGTGCTCCAGCACCTTGGGCGAGCCGGTCAGCGACCAGTGGCCCGCGGGGAAGTAGTTGGCCAGCAGTCGCTGGTAGCGTTCGACCGAGTTCTGCACATGGGCGCCCCAGTCGGCGTCGCCCTGGTCGGCGGCAACCGGGGGCGGTGGGTCGAGCAGCGACCCCACGCTCAGCGTGTACGCCTGGTACGCCACCACTAGGGCGACCAGCGTGACGGCGGCGTTACGGAAGCGCCGGTACACCGGGCGGGGATCCTTTACGGTTGCTTGGAGGGTCGGCCGGCGAGCGCCGCTTCCCAGCGGCCCGAGTGGCGGAGCAGCGTCTCCACGACCTCTCGCACGGCGCCGCGGCCGCCCGGCAGCCGCGTGACAAAGTCCGCCTCGGCAAGCATCTCGACGCAGGCGTCGTTCACGGCCACGCCGAAGCCCACGGCCTTCACCACGGGAAGGTCGGGCAGGTCGTCGCCGATGTACGCCACCTCGGCGAGCGACACGCCCTGGTCGGCCGCGATCCGCTCCACGATCGGCAGCTTGTCGTGAACGCCCTGGTGCACGATCGGCAGGCCGAGCTCCTCAGCCCGGCTAGCGACGATCGATGAGCAACGCCCGGTGACGATGCCGAAGGGCCCGCCGCCGCGCATCCACAGCTTTACGCCGAGGCCGTCGCGGACGTTGAAGGTCTTCGCCTCCACGCCTGAGGCGTCGAACGCCAGCGACCCGTCCGTCATCACCCCGTCGACGTCCGACAGCAGCAGACGCACGTTCGCGGCGCGGCGGGTTAGTTCGGTGTCATCCATAGAGAGCGGCCGGTGGGGGCGGGCGTCATCCGGCCGCGTCGACGTCTTCGCCGGGGAAGAGGCGTACGCCGGGAGTCGGCGTCGCGGGCGCTGGCGCCGTTGGGGCGTCGACCACGTCGGTCACGTCAATCAGGCCGATCGGCTGGCCCGCCGCATCGACAACCGGCAGCTCGCTGAACTTCCGGTCGGCCAGCAGTCGGAGCGCCTCGCTCATGCGGGCGCCGCTGGTGATCGTGGTCGGATCGGCGACCATCAGCTCACGCACCGGGCGATCCAACGAGCCCTCGCCGCGCGACTCGAACAGCCGCACGAGATCGCTGTCGGTGAACAGGCCGGCGAGCCTGCCCGCGTTGTCGGTCAGCATGACGGCGCCGGTGCGGCGGCCCGGCTTGCCGCAGCCGACGATCACCTCGCGGGCCGTCTGGTCGATCGTGGCGACCCGGCACTCGGCCAGCGGCCGCATGACATCGTCGACCCGAGCCAGCTTCCGCCCGAGCGAGCCGCCCGGGTGGAAGCGGGCGAAGTCCTCGGCGGTGAATCCCCGCATGGCGCTGAGCACCAACGCGAGGGCGTCGCCCAACGCCAGCATCGCGGTCGTGGAGGTGCTGGGCGCGAGGCCGAGCGAGCACGCCTCGTCGAGGTCGCCCAGCGGCAGCACGACCCGCGCCGCGCGGCCGACGGTGCTCTGGTCGCTCGCCGTGATGGCGATGATCGGCACGCCGGACTCGGCCAGGCTCGGCAGCAGCTGCAGCACCTCGGCCGTCTCGCCGCTCTGTGAGAGCATGAGCACGACGTCGCCCGGCCGCACGCGGCCCAGGTCGCCGTGGAACGCCTCGGCGGGGTGGAGGAAGTGGCTCGTGGCGCCGGTCGAGGCGAGCGTCGCGGCGATCTTCTGGCCGATCAGCCCCGCCTTGCCCATGCCCGTGACGATCACGGCGCCGCGGCAGTCGGCCATGAGCCGCAGGGCGTCGTTCAGCTCGTCGCCCAGCTTGTGCGATACCTGCCACAACGCGACGGCCTCGCGGCGGACGACCTCGCGCGCCGCGGCGAGCCGCTCCGACGCGGACAGCGGACGCCCGACCGTGGGCGCAGAACTCGTAACCGCGGAGGCGGACATGGCGGCGTCTTCCGTGACGGCGTGCCGGCGGGCCCGTTGGCCCGGTGAACCGAGCGCCGGGTGATCCCAGGGGCGGGGAGTCTAGACACCGCCGCCGGCGGCCACAACGCGAACCACGTTGCTGGGGGCACGGGGCCGCCGTGAGCCGTGGCCGGCGCCTTACGCCGCGATTGCCCACTCAGGTGCGGCGCCGTCGTCTGCTAGCAGCGCCTGCTGCCGCCGACGCTGGTCGTGCCACAAGACGGCGAGCCCCGTGGCGAGCACGATCGCCACTTGGGTCCCGGCGACCGGCAACACCATCCACGGAATCTGGTCGGCCGCGGAGATCCGTCCCACGAAGAGGGCGATCGAGTTGCAGGCCAGCGTCGGGTCGTCGGGGCACGGGAGCGTCTGGTGTAAAAAACAACCATTCAGCACGGCGATGGCGCCGCACGCGATACCCGCCGCCACACGCGACAGGCTGCGGCGGAGAAGCCAGCCGCAGGCCTTCCACGCAAAGACGGTCGGCAGCAGGAACGACGACATCAACGCCACCGCCGTGCAGTAGCGCTGGGCGATCGTGGCGTCTCGCCACGTTTGACCGTCGACAGCGTGGCCGTTGCCGAAGAGTCCCTCCGACGTCATCAGGCCGGCGGCCGTGGCGAACGACACGGCGAGCCAGAGCGTCGCGAAGGCAAGCGGCGCCAGAAAAAGCGAGGTCACCAGCGGCCAGCGGCCGAACCAGCTCCGCTGGCGATAGGCGATGGCGATCTGACGAGCCAACCGCCGTGTCTCTCCGAGACGCTGGCGTACCGTGGCCTCGGCGTCGCCGTCGCCCTTGAGGTCCGCCAGCAGGTCAGCCCGATGGTCCGCGAGCTCGTCCGCGGTCCGCCGCGCGTACTCGGCTGGCAGGCCATGCCGGACCAGTTCCGCGTGCAGCGTCGTTTCAGCGGATGCGGCCTTCGGCCAGAGCTTTAGCGATAGCATGTTCGCCTCCTTGCAGGATGTCTTGAACGGAAGCGGCGATCCGTCGCCACTCTCCAACGGTTTCGGCCAAACGCTTCTTTCCCGGCCGGGTGACCCGGTACACCACCCGACTGCGGCCGCCGACGGGCACCCGACGAGACGCCAGGTGGCCTCGCTCCTCGAGCTTGTGCAGCAGCGGGTAGACGGCGCCCTCGCCAAAGGTGAGTTCGCCGCCGGAACGCTCGCGGATCGCCTGCACAAGCTCGTAGCCGTACATGGCCCGCCGCGAGAGCAGCTCCAGCACGACCAGCTCGGGCACGCCGTTGAGGAAGTCGGGATTGGTGCGTCGGTTGCTCATGCGGCGGAGGTTACCTGGTGGTTTGAGGTACGCCAATGGCAATACCTATCGGTTCGATGTATTTGGGGGTGAAGGCATTTCAGCGAAGGAGATGGGGGGAGGGCGGGGCGGGGGGCTTACCGGCGATGGGGGCTCGGTCCGCGTGCTGCTGACCAACCGCCGCGGGGAAGATGGGGGGATGGTCGCTCGACGCTGAACGCCGATCGGCTGATAGCACGCACTTTGCGTGGACGGGTTTGAGTTGTGGAGCGCTAACTCTTCCCCGTGCTCACACGATGGGCGGTGGCGTGGCTTGGCTCCGCCCAGGACGGGTTGGCATCCCCTCATCCCCACCGGGTGACTTTCGCAAACACGGGCTCGACCCCGCAGACGCCGCCTGCCACCACTGCCAGCATCGCCCCATCTCCACAAAAAAAGCTCCCAGAAAAGCACACGTCCCAGGGGGGCAGAGGACGGGCAACTTTTCCGGGAGCGATTGGACGCTGCGGCTGCCCCTTGGGCCGAAAGGGGGGAGGGATCGGCCCGAAGGGCGGCGTGGGCGTCGGGAGTGGACGCAAGCGGCGGCAGGACGTCCGTGTCGCTACCCGCCGCTCGGTGAGGCTGCGCCTTTGCAGGGCGGCCTCGCCACGTGGTCTCGCTGTTGGCTTGTAAGAGAGCTCGCTCCGAGGCTCGGCGGCCGTGATCTCGGCCCGCTCCCCGACGCGTGTGGGCGGGAAGGTACGGGCCGCGCCGGAACGCAGCAAGGGCGATTTCGCGGCCTTGTGAGAAACTTCCTATTCGCTGTGATAGCACCCGCCTAGGCGATCTGCCGATCGACCTCCGACCAGAACATCGCCAGGTCGAGCACCAACCCGTCACGCCGCGGCGAGGCGTACTCCGCCGACCGCTGCGGTTGCACCTGGTACTTGCCGTCCACCAGCACGAAGAACTCGATCGACCGATTGATCGGATCGACGATCCAGTACTCGGCCACCCCGTGCATGGCGTAGAGAGACGCCTTTTGCACCCGATCGCGCGCGGCGTTGGTGGAGAGGATCTCGATCACCAAGTCCGGCGCCGCGGTGAGCCGCGGCCCCATCGGCTGCCGCCGTTCGGGGTCGAAGTACATGAGGTCGGGCTGAACCACCGTGTCTTCGGCGAGTTGAAGATCGCACGGCGCCGCGAAGGCCTGGCCGCCAGAGTCACGCGCGACGCCATACAACCAGTGGGTAAGCGTGATCGACACCACTTGGTGCAAGAGGATCGGCGCGGGCGACAAGTAGAACCTCCCCTGAATCAACTCCACCCGTGGCTCGTCCGGCAGCGCCAGATAGTCCTCCAGCCGATACGGCCCCGACGCCACGTGCATCACGTAGCCGGGCGAAGCATCCAAGATCTGCGGCGAGACGGAAGATCCCATATCGCAAGTCTAACACGCCGCGTTCAACGCATCGCCGCGGTGTCCACCGTGCCGAAGCGTTCTTGCAGGCTTAGCACCTGCATCTCTTCGGTGGCGAGGGCCGCCATCGCGTTGGCGGCGGCCTGGCACGCCTCGATCGTCGTGAGGCACGGCACGCCCGCCGCGACCGCCGCCGCGCGGATCTTGCCCTCGTCCGTGCGGGCGCCCTTGCCGATGGGCGTGTTCATCACCAGCGCCACGTTCTCCTCGACCAGGTAGTCCAGCAGGTTGGGCCGGCCCTGCTGCAGCTTGTTGATCTGCGTCGGCTCGACACCGGCCTCACGTAACGCCGCTGACGTGCCCGGCGTGGCCAGCAGGTCGTAGCCCATCGCGCTGAGCTGCTTGCCGAGCTCGACACCCAGCGTGCGGTCCTTCGGGGCGAAGGACAGGAACACGTTGCCGGCGAGCGGCAGCACCGTGCCGGCGGCGAGCTGGCTCTTGGCGAACGCCATGCTGAACTGCGGGCTGCAGCCCATGACCTCGCCGGTCGATCGCATCTCGGGGCCCAGCACGATGTCGACGCCGCGGAACTTGATGAACGGCAGCACCGCCTCCTTCACGGAGACGTGCCTGGGAATCGGATCCTCGGTGACGCCCTGCTCCAAGAGCGAGACGCCCGCCATGACCTTGGCCGCCACGCCGGCGACCGGCATGCCCGTCGCCTTGGCGACGAACGGCACCGTGCGGCTCGCGCGCGGGTTCACCTCGATCACGTACAGCGTGTCGGCGCCCCCTTCCTTGCGGACCGCGTACTGCACGTTCATTAGGCCGATCACGCCCAGGTCCGTCGCGAGCGACACGGTCGCCTCACGGATCTCGGCCCGCACGGCGTCGGACAGGCTGAACGGCGGCAACGCGCACGCGGAGTCGCCCGAGTGGACGCCCGCCTCCTCGATGTGCTGCATGATGCCCGGCACGATGACCGACTCGCCGTCGGCGATAGCGTCGACGTCAATCTCCGTGGCGTCTTCTAGGAAGCTGTCGATTAGCACCGGCTGGCCCTGCGCGGCGATGAACGCCTCGCCGATGAAGCGGTCGAGCTGGGCGATGTCGTAGCAGATCTCCATCGCCCGGCCGCCCAGCACGAAGCTCGGCCGCACCAGCACGGGGTAGCCGATCCGCTCGGCGATCTGCCGCGCCTCGGCCGTGGTGCGGGCGATGCCGCTGGGCGGCTGCCGCAGCCCGAGCCGATCGATCAACGCGGCGAACTTCTCGCGGTCCTCGGCGTCTTCGATGGCGTCGACCGGCGTGCCGATGATCGGCAACCCCGCGTCCTCGAGCGCCCGAGCGAGGTTCAGCGGCGTCTGCCCGCCGAACTGCACGATGACGCCGTCCGCCTCCACCCGCTCGCAGACGTTCATCACGTCCTCGACAGTGAGCGGCTCGAAGAACAGCAGGTCGCTCGTGTCGTAGTCCGTGCTGACGGTCTCGGGGTTTGAGTTGACCATGACCGACTCGATGCCGAGCTCACGCAACGCGAAGCTGGCGTGGCAGCAGCAGTAGTCGAACTCGATGCCCTGGCCGATCCGGTTCGGTCCGCCGCCCAGGATGACGATCCGCTTGGTGGGCTTCTGGGAGTCCTTGTCCTTGTTCTTCGCCGGCACCTCGTCCTCCGTGCCGGCGTACGTGCTGTAGAAGTAGGGCGTGTAGGCCTCGAACTCGGCCGCGCAGGTATCGACCGACTTGTACACCGGCACGATGCCGCGCGTCTCGCGGTCGCGGCGGACCTCCGTCTCGCTGCGGCCGAAGATCGTCCCGATCTGCTTGTCGGAGAAGCCGTGCCGCTTGGCGGTGCGGAGCAGGTCGTCGCTCGCCTCGGCTAGGCCGCCCACTTCGCGGAGCGCCTCTTCGGTCTCGACGATCTCTTGCAGGTTGTCGAGGAACCACGGGTCGATCTTCGTCAGCTCGAAGACGTCGTCCGTGGTCATGCCGTGCTTGAGCGCGTACCGCAGGTGCCACACACGCTCGGGTCCGGGCGTGATGAGCTTTGCGCGGATCTCGTCCTCGCTGGGGCGTTCGTCGCCCCGTCCGCCCGTCTTGCTGTACCACAGGTCCTTCGGATCGCTGCCGAAGCCGAAGGCGCCGACCTCCAGGCCGCGGAGCGCCTTTTGGAAGCTCTCCTTGAACGTGCCGCCGATGGCCATCGTCTCGCCCACGCTCTTCATCTGCGTCGTGAGCGTGCTGTCCGCTTCGGGGAACTTCTCGAACGCGAACCGCGGGATCTTCGTGACGACGTAGTCGATGCTCGGCTCGAAGCAGGCGGTCGTCTCGCGGGTGATGTCGTTGGGCAGCTCGTGCAGCCGGTAGCCGACGGCGAGCTTCGCGGCGATCTTGGCGATCGGGAACCCGGTCGCCTTCGACGCGAGGGCCGACGAGCGGCTCACCCGCGGATTCATCTCGATGACGATCATCCGGCCGTCTTCGGGCGAGATCGCGAACTGGATGTTCGACCCGCCCGTCTCGACGCCGATCTCACGGATGACGGCCAGCGAGGCGTCACGCATCCGCTGGTACTCTTTGTCGGACAGCGTCTGCGCGGGAGCGACCGTGATCGAGTCGCCCGTGTGGACGCCCATCGGGTCGAAGTTCTCGATCGAGCAGATGATGACGACGTTGTCGTCCGCGTCGCGCATCACCTCCATCTCGTACTCTTTCCAACCGAGGATCGACTCCTCGACGAGCACCTCGGTGGTGGGCGACATCTCCAGGCCGGTGCGGACGAGCTGCTCGAACTCGGCGCGGTTGTAGGCGATGCTCGAACCGCTGCCGCCCATCGTGAAGCTCGGCCGCACCACCGCCGGCAGGCCGATGTCGTCTAGCAGCTCCTTCGCCCGCTCGACGGTCTTGACCGTCTCACCGCGGCAGACCTCCAGGCCGATCTTCTTCATGGCCACCTTGAACCGCTCGCGGCTCTCGGCTTTGTCGATGACGTCCGCCTTGGCGGCGATCATCTCCACGCCGTGCTTTTCCAGCACGCCGTGATGATCGAGGTCCATGGCCAGGTTGAGGCCCGTCTGGCCGCCGAGGGTGGGCAGCAACGCGTCCGGCTTCTCACGCTCGATGATCTTCTCGACCACCTGCCAGGTTAGCGGCTCGATGTACGTGCGGTCGGCCATGACCGGGTCGGTCATGATCGTGGCCGGATTCGAATTGACCAGCACGACCTCGTAGCCCTCCTCGCGGAGTGCCTTGCACGCCTGGGCGCCCGAGTAGTCGAACTCGCACGCCTGGCCGATGACGATCGGCCCCGAGCCGATCAGCAGGATCTTGTGGATATCGTCGCGACGGGGCATCGATTGACAGGAGGCTGAAGGCCGTTGGCGGGCGGAGCGCGAAGACAACGCACGCCGGAACCGTGAGCGCCGCGGGCGGGGCGCAAACCCCAGCAGAATACCGCGTCAGAAGTCGCGGAGAAACGGGCTGCGTAAGGCCGACGCCTCAGCCGCCCTCGCCGAGGTTGCGCAGGTACTGGGCGAGCAGCGATTGCAGGTCGAGCAGCTCTTGCCAACGTGTGCGCTCGAGCGGGATCGCGTCCGTCGAGTCGTCGAGCTTCACGTCCGCCACGAGAGAACGGCACCGCAGGTGGAAGTACTCCAGCATCTCCGACACCTGCGCGGCCTGCGCAGGGCTGAGCTCCTCTGGCACGTCGGGCGGGCCCGGCAGGTGCAAGGCGCTGGGGAACTGAGCCGAGTCGCTCCAGTCGAGCTCGATCGACACCGACTCGTCCGGGTCGATCGACGCGAGGCTTTCGCGGCTCGCCGACGCGTCGTCCTCGGAGCCGTCGAGCGTGGCGGCGCTGGGGCCGGTCAGCTGGTCGAGCGCGGCGCCGTCCGGCACGTGCACGCCGCCCTCCTTCATGCCGTCGACGCGCTCGGCGATCTGCGCCCGCGTGCCGTATAGCAGCGTGCTCTTGCCGACGGCGATCAGGTCACCGAACCGCAGGATCCGCAGCTGCGTCGCCTGGCCGTTCACACGCGTTCCGTTGGTGCTCTCCAGGTCGGTGAGCACGATCCGGTCGCGGTCTTCTTGGATCTTGATGTGGAAGCGGCTGATCCGTTCGTCGTTCAGCTGAACGGCGTTGCCCTCTTCCCGACCGATCGTCAGCGGCGTCGCCAGGTCCTCGTACACCACGCCTCGGTCGGCCCCGTCGAGCACTTGCAGCGTGATGAAGGCCATCGGCGTCGGGGCCACACGCGGGCGGCGGAGGGGGCGCGGAGTAGGCAGAGTCAGAGATGGCCGAGGCGGGCGGAGCCAAGCTCCGGCGGGGGCGGCCCAGGGTGGCGTTCTCCCACTAGTGCCTTATAGCCACCGGAGGTCGCTCGAACAAGCGATCGGAGGGGTCTCGCGGGCCGTCTAGTGACGGAAGTGGCGACGCCCCGTGAACACCATCGGCATGCCGCACCGGTTGCAAGCGTCGATCACCTCTTGGTCCCGCTTGGACCCGCCCGGCTGAATCACCGCGGCCACGCCCGCCTCGTGTGCCGCAACGATCGAATCGTCGAACGGGAAGAACGCGTCCGACGCCAGCACCGACCCGCGGACCCGATCGCCTGCCTTGCGGATGGCGATCTCCACCGAGTCGACGCGGCTCATCTGGCCCGCCCCGACGCCGACCAGGGCGCCGCCGCGTGACAGCACGATAGCGTTCGACTTGACTGCGCGGCTCGCGGCCCAGGCAAAGCGGAGTTCTGCGTCGAGCTCCGCCGTCGGCTTCGCGTCGGTGACGCACTTCCACGCGTCGTGCTCGTCGGCCGCGTCGTCCGGCGTTTGCGCCAGGTACCCGCCGTCGATGGCCCGCAGCACCCGCGGGTCGCCGACGTTCGCTCCGCCGATCCGCACCAGCCGGACGTTGTTCCGCCACTTCGGCTTGGTGGTGAGGATCTCGACCGCCTCAACGCTGAACGCGGGGGCGGCGATCGCCTCGACGAATTTCCCGGGCTCGGCCAGGCACTCGGCGGCCGCGGCGTCGACCTCCGTGTTGAAGCCCAGGATCGAGCCGAAGGCGCTCACCGGGTCGCCGTCCCAGGCGCGGCGTGTGGCCTCGCCGACGGTGTCGGCCGTCGCGGCCCCGCACGGGTTGTTGTGCTTCAGCACCGCCACGCCGGGCGAGGGCAGCAGCTTGGCGGCCGACCACGCGGCGTCCAGGTCGAGCCAGTTGTTGTACGACAGCTCCTTGCCGTGCAGCTGCTCGCCGTGCACGACCGCTTCGGCCGGGGCGCCCGCCTTGGCGTAGAGGGCGGCCTGCTGATGAGGGTTCTCGCCGTAGCGCAGCGTCGCGACACGCTCGAGCGTGGTGTTGATCACCGGCGGCAGCGGCCCCTGCCCGTTGAGGCCCGCGAAGTACTCGCCGATCATCGCGTCGTAGGCGGCGGTGTGGGCGAACGCGGCGCCCGCGAGCTCGCGGCGCATCTCATCGGAGAGTCCACCGTCTGCCTCGATTTGATCAGCGATGGCGTCGTATTGGTCGGGGCTTGTCGCGACGCCGACAAAGGCGTGGTTCTTGGCCGCCGAGCGGATCATCGACGGCCCGCCGATGTCGATCTGCTCGATCGCCTCAGCGGGCGTCACGCCTTCGCGGGCGATCGTCTGGGCAAACGGGTACAGGTTCACCACCACTAGGTCGATCATCTGGACGCCCTGCTCGGCGGCGGCGGCCATGTCATCTGCGTTGTCGCGGCGGCACAGCAGCCCGCCGTGCACACGCGGGTGCAGCGTCTTGACGCGGCCGCCCATCATCTCCGGGTAGCCCGTGTAATCGGCAACGTCGCGCACGCAGAGGCCCGCTTCTTCGAGCGCGCGGCGGGTGCCACCGGTGCTGAGAAGCTCCACGCCCGCTGCGTGCAGCCGAGCGGCGAACTCGACGACGCCCGACTTGTCACTGACGCTTAGCAGGGCTCGTTTGACGGGAGACGACGGCATGACAGCGTGCAGACTGAAAGGTTTGGGAATCGGTTCGGCAGGGCCGGACGATAGCACCGCCGAAACGCTTTCGCGAGTCGGTCGGCGAACCCAGGTTGGGCCCTGGGCGTAACGGTGTCAGACGAAAGCGACGAGATCCTGCTGGGGCGAGGGCGCCCCGGCACATTTGGCGGCAAGGACGCCTCGCCGACCCGGCGGCCCCCGGGTGGCGACCTCGACGATTGCAGCGGCCGCTGACGGTTGCGCGGCGCGGTTGAAACGGCGGGCGGTTGGCTAGCGCCAGGTGTGCGGGTGATACGACCTCACCCCGCGACGGCGCGGCAGAAACCCGCCACCGAATTTTTGACCCGCGTTTTTCTGTGTTCTATATTCCGGTGGCCCGATGAGTCGCACCCCGGCTCATCACTCCACGGACTCGGAAACACGAGAACCGGGCAGGCGCCTCACCACAGGTGAGAGCCCACGCCCGTCTTGTTGAGCTGGGACGCGCCCCGACTCCTCGGCCGCACTACTTCGCGTTCGCCCTCCCCTCGCGGGTCCCGGCTTTTGCCGCCCCGTGAGTTCCCCGTTCGCGAAGCGACCACGTCGCTCTTGCCCAGCTCGGCCCCGGCAATCTTGCCCCGGCTCGCTGCGCGTTGCGGTGTCGAATCGCCCGTGAGACGGAACGAGCCTATGCCTATGCGTGCCCCTTCACGCCGCACCCCTAACCGCCTGTGTGCTTGGCGGACTTCGGCGGCGCTGACCCTCCTCGCGGGAATCGCCGCGCAGGCCCTCGCACAGCCGACGCCGTGGGCGCCGGCCGCTTCGCAGGAGCCGCCGGTCGCCATCGCCACGGAGGCGTTGCCCGAACTGGCCGACGCCGCGCTGGCCGACGGCTTGGAGCTCGAGCAGCAGCGCCTGTGGGGCGACGCGGTGGCTCACTACGAGAAGGCCCTTCGCACCGCGCCGACCGATCGCCGGCTCGAGCGACGTTTCGACATCTCGCGGCTGCACAACAGCCTCGAGCGTCGCTACGCCGACGCCAGTTTCAGCGACATGGTCGGCGGGCTCGATCTCCGCTCGGCGACCGAGCTGTACGGCGAAGTGCTCGCCAAGATCGACTCCCATTACGTGGCGACCCCCTCGTGGGGGGGTATCGTCCGCCGGGGCGCTCACGCCGTGGTGATCGCGGCCCGCGACGCCGAGGTCCGCCGCCGCCTGCAAATCTCGCCGGACGACGCGGCGGTCAAGGCATTCATCGCCGAGGCGACGCGGCTAGCGCCGTCCCGCGACAGCCTGCGGAGCCCGACTGCCGCGCGGCAGACCGCCACGCGGCTTGCTTCGGTCGCGCAGCAGCGGCTGGGCGGCCGATCGGCGGCCTGGATGCTGGAGTTCGTCGCCGCGGCGGTTGGTGGCCTCGACAACTACTCGGCGTTCCTCACGCCCGATCAACTTCGCGACGTGTACGCCCAGATCGAAGGCAACTTCGTGGGGCTCGGCGTCGAGCTGAAAAGCAGCCGGGGCGCCCTGCTCATCGTGCGGGTGATCCCCGGCAGCCCCGCCGCCCAGGCCGGGCTCTCGGCGGGCGATCGCATCGTCGCCGTAGATGGGGTCGCTACCTCGACGATTACGACGGACGAGGCGGCCGCGATGCTCACGGGCGAGGTGGGCAGTATCGCTCAGGTGACGGTCGAGTCGCCGGGCCTGGACGAGGCGATCGACTTGGCTGCGAGCATGACGGCGGATCGCTCCGCCGGCGGGCCGCGCGCCCCGCAGAGGCAGACGGTCTCGGTCCGCCGCGAGCACGTCGAAGTGCCCAGCATGGAGCGGGTGCAGATGCTCGATCCGTACACCGGAGTCGCCTACGTCCGCATCCCCGTGTTCCAGAAGACCACCAGCAGCGACATGGAGACCACGCTGTGGGACCTCCACAGCCGCGGCATGCGGAGTCTGATCATCGACCTGCGTGGCAACCCAGGCGGGTTGCTGACGGCGAGTGTTGAGTTGGTCGACAAGTTCGTCGCTCAGGGCGGGATCGTTTCGACCCGCGGCCGCAGCGCCGGCGAGGACTTCGACTACCGGGCCCACCGCGACGGCACGTGGCAGATGCCGCTCGTGGTGCTGATTGACAGCGACAGCGCCTCGGCGAGCGAGATCTTCGCCGCGGCGATTCTCGATAACCGCCGAGGGAAGATCGTGGGCGATCGCTCGTTCGGCAAAGGATCTGTGCAGGGGATTTTCCCCATGTCGCATGCCGGGGCCGGCGTGCGACTGACCACCGCCAAGTTCTACTCGCCCGCCGGCCGCCCGATCAGCAAGGTCGGAGTGAAGCCCGATATCGTCGTGCGACATGCTACGAGCGTGGCCGACGGGCGAGAGGACGATGCGGCGGGCCAAAAGCGGACCGTCGCCTACCGCGGCGGGGCGTCGAACGAAGATCCGGCCCTGAATCGGGCGGTAGAAACGGCCCGCGAGCTGACCGTTTACCACTGAGCCGCGGCGGGCTTGGCTGTTGACGCTGTTTTTGTGGGTGGGGATATTACTTTCGGCCGCGCGAGATCAGCTCTCGTGCGGCCGACCGGCGCCGCGGCGCCGCACGTTTCTCTGGTGGTTTCTCGCACTCCGCGTCGGATTTCGGCGGGGAACAGGCGAGTTGGGCTGATCGCCCAGCTCACGCCGCATTGGCAGCCGGGCGCCACTATTCGTTGTTGCTACCCACCGAGCGGAGCCGCCTATCCGGCGGTCCGACGCCCGGGCCCGAGCCGACTGAGCCGATGCCGAAGCCACGCGATGAAGAAGAAGACCTGTTCCACGACGAGGCGGACGTGGATTTCGTCGACGGCGAGGGCGAGAAGCCCAAGAAGAAGGTCAAGCGGAAGACTGTGAAGAAGAAGGTCGCCAAGAAGAAGGTCGTGAAAAAGAAAACGACCAAGAAGAAAACGGCGTCGGACAAGGGCGACGCCGAGAAGAAGCCGACGAAACGCAAAAAGAAGGCGGCGCCCCGCGACGACGACGACGCGCCGGTCGAGACCGCCGAGGACGGCGCCGGTGACGAGTCGGTCGAGGCGTCGCCCAAGCCCAAGCGAGCCCGCCGGGCGGCGGTCGCGAACGGCGACGTCGAGATCATGCCGCGGAAGAAAAAGAAGCCAGCGGCCAAGAAGAAGAAGTCGGCGGCCGGGCCGTTCGGCGCCGGTCTTGGGCTGGACAACGAGCTGGGCATCGACCCGGACGAGAAGCCCGCGGACGCCGCGACCGAGACGGCCGACAAGAAGGAATCCGCGACGGGAGCGTCGGCCGGGCCCGACAAGAGCACCGCGGACGAATCCGTTGATGAGTACGGCCGTCCGGAACCGCAGACGAACTACGTGGTTCATGTCTATGAGCTCGGCCGGCTGAAGCGCACCATCGAGCGAGACTTCACCGCCGAGATGGCCGAGGCGTACGCCTCGGCCTTCACCGTCGCCGCGAAGAACTGCGGCCGGAAGGCGGTGGCCGGCAAGAAGGACACGCAGCCGGCCGCTCTGCTCGACTGATCGCCGGCGAATGCCGACGCTGCCGCGAACCGCCGCGGCGCGAGGGCCGCACAACCCGTCCAATCGGGAACCCCTGCCCGAGGCGAAGCGTCCTAAGCCGCGTAGGGGCGTGCGGCCGAAACCGTAGACGTGAGCGTGTCGCGCCGGCGGTCCCTCGTCGGTCGGCGGTCCCTCGCTCTGGAATCCTCCAAAGCCTTACCGGCGCCCCGAAGGTACCGCGGTATGAACGCTCCCGCTCGCTTTGCTTGCCCCGCCGTGTTGCTCTTGGCCGGCGTTGCGATGACGCCGCTCGCCGCGCGGGCGCAGGACGAAGGCGAGGCCGCCCAGGGGGAGGTGTCGGCCCAAGCGCTCGTCGACACCGGCCGCGAGCAGTTCAACAACGGCGAGTACGAGGAGGCGGTCCAGTCGTTCAGCCAGGTGGTGAACGCCCTGAAGCCCCAGGGGCCTTCGCGAGAGCTGCTTCAACTGCTGGTCTTCCGGGCGAAGGCGTTCGGGCAGCTGGAGGAGTACCAGGCCGCGCTGGAAGACCTCAAAGAGGCGCTCACCTACGCACAGGGCGCCCCGGCGGTCGAAGGCGAGATCCGCAACACCCGCGGCGAGATTTACATGGAGGCCGGGGCCTTTGAGCTAGCCCTGCCCGACCTGCAGGCCGCGGCGCAGGCCAGCCGGAGCAACGCCCAGTACCAGTTCAACCTGGGCAAGGCGCAGATCAAGCTCGGGATCGCCGTTCAGGGCGAGAAGGCCATCTCGAAGTGGATCGACACCGACGAGGACTTGCCCGAGCAGCGAGCCGAGGCCCTGCTGCTGCGGGGGCAGGCGTACACCGCGTTGGGCAAGTACGAGCAAGCCCGCACGGACCTGGCCGACTCGTTGGCGATCGACGCCGAGGAGCACGAGGTGTACTTCACGCTCGCCTCGATCGCGTTGCAGGAAGAGAACTACGCGGACGCCGCGGACCAGCTCGCCCTGGCGATCGAGAACTACACGCCCGAGAACGAAGAAGACGAGTACCCGTTCGTGCAGGCCTACCTGACGCGGGCCTTCGCGCTGGAGGAGCTCGGCGTCGAGGCGGACGATCCGACGACCGCCGCGCAGTTCTTCGCCGAGGGGATCGCCGACTGCGATTTCATCATCAACGACCTGGACGAGGACGACGCAAACGCCGCGGGATCGCGGTCCGCCGCCATGTTCCGCAAGGGCGTGCTCCAGCGGCTGCAGGAGAACTACAGCGACGCGGTCCGCTCGTTCTCGCAGGCGTTGCAAATCAACCCGTCGCTGGGCGAAGCGTACTTCCGCCGGGGTATTTGTTTCTTCTATCAGGGGGAAGAGCTGCTGGCGATCCGCGATTTCCAGCAAGCCGCCAGCATCAATTTCGACAGCCCCCGGTCGAACCTCTGGCAGGGCATGGCCTGGGCCCAGCGGGGCGACTACGACGAGGCCATCCGGGCCTACGGAGAGGCCGTGGCGGTTAGCGATCGGTACATCCCGGCGTTCGTCAACCGCGGCCTGGCCCATCTGCAGCAGGAAGACTTCGAGAAGGCGATCGCCGACTTCAACGAGGCCATCCGCCTGCAGCCGACCGAGGCGACGCATTACTACCGCCGTGGGAAGGCGTTCTCGCTGAGCGGTGAGCGCGAAGACGCCATTCAGTCGTACATGAACGCGGTGGCGTACGACCCCGAGCTGCGACCCGCCCTGGTGGCGCTGGCCGACGAGCTCGACGCCAACGGCCAGTCGGCTCTGTCGCTTGAGTACCGTCGCCGCGCGGCCCAGTGAGGCCGGTTTGGGCCTTCCCGCAGCGGGGGAACGAGGCTCGCTCCGTTGCGGCCCGTCAACCAGCGGCCGTATACTCCGCGGCTGAGCGATCCCCCAGCCGCCGGGGTTAAGCGTCGCTTCGGGCGATCGGTTGCCACCGTGGCGCCCCGCAGATTTTCGGGCGGCGCCGGTCGTGCAACCAAAGAGGCGATCCATGGCGGCTTCCGCGCCGTCGTTCCTGGAGCGGAACGAGTTCCTCATCCGTCGGCTCCACTCGCTCACGGGCCTCATCCCCGTGGGCGCGTTCATGTGTGTTCACCTGACGGTGAACGCCAGCGTGCTCGACAGCCCGCAGACGTTCCAAAACAACGTCTACGGCATCCACGCCTTGGGCAGCATCCTGCCGCTAGTGGAGTGGGCGTTCATCTTTATCCCGCTGTTGTTCCACGCGCTGATCGGCGTCTGGATCATCACCACGGGGCTGCCGAACACCAGCTCGTACGCGTACGGCAGCAACATCCGCTACACGCTGCAGCGAGCCAGCGGCATGGTGGCGATGGTCTTCATCTTCTACCACGTGTTCCACATGCACGGGTGGTTCCACTTCGACTGGTGGCTCGCCCTGGCCGAGCCGCTGGGCGGGCACCAATTCCGGCCGTTCAACGCCTCGTCCACCGCCGGCGCCGCGCTGCAAAACCCGCTGATCATCGCGTTCTACGTCGTTGGCATCGTCGCTAGCGTGTTCCATCTGGCAAACGGACTCTGGACGATGGGCATCACCTGGGGCGTGTGGACCAGCCCGCAGGCCCAGCAGAAGGCCCTGGGCGTGTGCGGTGTGTTCGGCGTCGCCCTGCTTGCGGTTGGATTGAGTGCCCTGGGCGGCATGGTGGCTGTGGGCTCGGGCGAGGCGTTCGCCGAGGCCCGCGAGGGCGAGCAGAAGCTGTTCAACACGAAGGTCGAAGCGGGGCTCGTCTCGGCAGACTCTCACAAGTGGATCGAGAATCATCCGGTCGGCGGCGACCACGCCAGCGAAGAGAGCCACGACGACGAGGCCGACGCGACGCCCACGAAATCGGTCTCGTTCGCCACCGATTCGGACGATTGATTCACCAGGCGGCCCGCCGGCCGCAGCACAGGCATCACCACCCCTCGCCCCCGAGGGGAACCCAGCAGGGAACCCAAGATGGCCGATCAAAGCGTTCTGGTAGTCGGCGGCGGCCTCGCCGGCCTGGCTTGCACGATGAAGCTTGCCGAGATGGGCGTCAAAACCGACCTGATGAGCCTCGTGCCGGTGAAGCGGTCGCACAGCGCCTGCGCCCAGGGCGGCATCAACAGCGTGAATGCGTTGACGCGGCAACAGGGCGACGATGAGTGGCTGCACTTCGACGACACCGTCTACGGCGGTGACTTCCTGCAGCACCAGCCGCCGGTCAAGGAGATGGCCTACTGGGCCCCGAAGATCATCGATCTCATGGACCGCCTCGGCGTGCCGTTCAACCGCACAGGCGAGGGCTTCCGCGACCAGCGGCGGTTCGGCGGGACGCTGTTCAAGCGAACCTCGTTCGCCGGCGCCACCACGGGCCAGCAGCTGCTGTACGCGCTCGACGAGCAGGTCCGCCGTCGCAAGGCCGAGGGCCTGGTGAACATGTATGAGGGCTGGGACTTCCTGGGCCCCATCGTGGACGACGAGGGCCGCTGCCGCGGCGCCCTGGCCCAGAACCTCGTTACCATGCAGATCCGCTCGTTCAAGGCGGACGCCGTGGTCGTGGCATCGGGCGGCTGTGGGCTGCTGTACGGCCGCAGCACCATGTCGATGGCGTGCAACGGCTCGGCCGCCAGCCGGTGCGTGCAGTCGGGCGTCAACTACGCCAACGGCGAGTTCATTCAGGTGCACCCGACCGCCATCCCCGGCGCCGACAAGTGCCGGCTGATGAGTGAGAGCGCCCGGGGCGAGGGCGGCCGCGTGTGGGTGCCCCGCACGCCGCAGGACTCTCGCGCGCCCGGCGACATCCCGGCGTCGGAGCGCTACTACTTCCTCGAAGAGCGGTACCCGGCGTACGGCAACCTCGTCCCGCGAGACATCGCCACGCGTGAGATCTTCGACGTGTGCGTCAACGACGGCCTGTCCGTCGAGGCGGACAAGCAGTGTGTATACCTCGACCTGACGCACATCCCCCGCGAGGAGCTCGACCGCAAGCTGGGCGGCATCCTGCACATCTACGAGAAGTTCCAGGGCGTCGATCCGCGTGACGTGCCCATGAAGATCTTCCCGGCCGTGCACTACAGCATGGGCGGCATGTGGGCCGACTACGCCCGCGGCGCCGACGGCGGCCTCGACCCCGCCAACCCCCGCAACCACCAGACGAACGTGCCGGGGCTCTACGCCATCGGCGAGTGCGACTACCACTACCACGGAGCCAACCGGCTGGGCGCCAACTCGTTGCTGTCGTGCATCTTCACCGGACTGTTCGTGGCGCCGGGCATCAAGAAGATGCTGGGCTCGCTTGACAAGTCGACGGCCGACGAGGCGTTCGACTCGCTGCACCGCAAGGCGCTCGCCGACGAGCAGGCCAAGCACGACGCCATGGTCAACTCGCCGGGCGAGGGCGACGAGAACCCGTACCAGATCCACCACGAGCTGGGCGAGGAGATGACCCGCGCCGCTCTGGTCGTGCGGCGCAACGACCAGCTCGAGGCGGGCCTCGCGAAGGTCAGCGAGCTGTGCGAGCGGGCCCAGCGTTGCAGCCTGTCGGACACCGGCGCGTGGACCAACCAAAACGTGGTCTTCACCAAGGCGTTGCGAGACATGTTCCCGCTGGCCAAGGCGTTGCTGAAGGGCGCCCTGGCCCGCGACGAGTGCCGCGGCGCCCACTTCAAGCCCGACTTCGCGATGCCGGGCGTTGAAGCGGACGATCCCGCCGAGCGTCGCCGCAAGGCCGAGGCGTGGTGCGACGCGTTCGAGGAGAAGAACGCAAAGTGGCTGAAGAGCACGATCGCTTCGTTCGACGAGAAGGGCGAGCCCACGCTCAGCTACGAAGAGGTCGACACGTCGCTCATCCCGCCGCGGCCCCGGCTGTACGGCCTGGTGGGCGGTGAGATCATCGAAGAGGTCTGGAAAGAGCGTCAGGCAGCCAAGGACGCCGCGGCCGCCGGAAGCGGCGCCGAGCCGGCGATGGCAGGGGCCTCTTAAGGGCCTCACGTGGCCACGCCGCTGAGTGAGAAGCGTTGGGTGCGTGCCGATTGGCGGGCCCACTCGTTCCTGCTCCTGTGGGCCGGGTTCGCTGCGTTGACGCTGTGGGCGGTGCTGGCTGGTCTCGATCGGGCTGACGAGCGGCCGGCTCTCGTCGTCGCGACAACCGTCGGCACGCTGCTGGGGCCCCTCTCCGGCGCCATCAGCCGCGAGGGGCAATCGTGCTGCGTTGCGTTCTCCCTTTCGTTGCTCCCGTACTGCGTGGCGGCGGTCGTGGTTGGCGTGATGGCTGAGTTCATCGCGCCCGCCGAGTCGCGGCTGAGCGCATCGGTGCGGGTCCTCGCTTGGATCGGCGGCTGGCTCGTCTGGTTCGGCGGCGGGATTCTCTCGCTGGGTCACGCGTTGTCGTGAGCGGGCTTTGGTGGAGGCGAAGGATCTTGGTTACCCTGATCCGGTGCAGGGAAAGATCGCCGCTCTGCGGCGCCACTCATCAGCCTTGGCGACTCCCGCCTCATCCACCCCCGGGGCTCGCGATGCTTCGTTACGCCGCGGCTTGCGTTGCTCTCTTGGTCACGTCGATCGGCGGGGCGGGGGACCGACCCCGCGCCGAGGGGCCCAACGTTGTCGTCTACATCGCCGACGATCACGGCTGCGACGCGGGTTGCTACGGCAATCCCGTGATCCGCACGCCGCACCTCGACGCCCTGGCGAGCGAGGGCGTGGTGTTCGACCGAGCGTTCTGCACGACGGCCAGCTGCAGTTCGAGCCGCGCGGTGATCCTCACGGGGCTGCACGGCCACACGAACGGACAGTACGGGCTCGGTCACGCGGAGCACGCCTTTCGCGGTCACGCCGACGTCGTCAGCCTGCCCGCTTGGCTCTCGGCGGCCGGGTACCGCACGGCGCGGGTCGGCAAACTGCACGTGTACCCTAAGGCGAACTACCAGTTCGACAGGGTGCTGAAGGCCTCGGCGCGAGACCCGGTCGCCATGGCGCGGGCGTGCCGCGAGGTGATCGCCGCCGACGCCGACCGGCCGTTCTTCCTCTACGTGGCGACGATCGACCCGCACCGCGGCGCCGGCGTCGGCCCGGCTCCGTTGCGGGCCAACCGATTCGGCAACGAAGAAGCTCGCGCGGAGCCTGACGCGGTGCGTTACAACCCGGAAGAGGTTGTGGTCCCAGCGTGGTTGCCCAACACGCCCGCCTGCCGCGCGGAGCTGGCCGAGTACTACGTGTCGGTCTCGCGGGTGGACGCGGGGCTCGGGGCGTTGATCGACGAACTCAAAACCGCCGGCGAGTGGAACAACACGCTGCTGGTGTACCTGTCGGACCACGGCATCGCGATGCAGGGCGCCAAGACCACGCTGTACGAGCCGGGCATGCGGTCGCCGCTCGTGGTCCGTCACCCCGCGTCTTCACGCGTCGGCGAGCGGGCCGACGAGCTCGTGAGCTGGACCGACCTCACGCCGACGCTGCTCGACGCGGCGGGCGTGCTCTCGCACGGCGATGTGGTCGACGCCAAAGTGGCCCAGCGCGTTTCCGGTCGTCGCCGGCCGTTTCAGGGCCGGTCGTTCCTGCCGCTGATCACCGGCGAGGGGACGTACGAGCCACGCGACGCCGTCTTCGGATCGCACACGTTCCACGAGGTCACCATGTACTACCCGATGCGGGTGGTGCGCGAGGAGCGCTACAAGCTGATCTGGAACGTGGCGCATCAGCTGCCGTTCCCGTCCGCTTCGGACCTGTGGGACTCGGCCACGTGGCAGACGCAGCTGGCGCAGGGATCCGACGCGCCGTACGGGCTAAAGACGGTCGACGGTTACCTCAATCGGCCCCGCCTCGAGCTGTACGACCTGGCCGCCGACCCGGACGAAGCCAACAACCTGGCCGCCGACCCCGCGCACGCGGCCACGGCCGAGCGGCTCACGGCGCGGCTGCAACGCTTTCAGGAGCGGACGCAGGACCCCTGGCGCCTGAAGTGGCGCCGGGAGTGAACGCAGGGAAGTAACGGAGAAACTGGCCGACGCGGCGGTGGTCGACGGGGGCCGTCAGCCGCGGAGCGAGACCTTCACGGACCGACCACTGGTGTCGAAGTGCAGCTTCCCCTCGCGGGCCAGCCAGCCGACCGCCATCACGGTGATCTCGCCGGGCATGGTCGAGAGCTTCTTGAGGGCCGACACCGACTGGGGACCGCCCGCGTGCAGCAGGTTCCACACCTCGCCGGCCGCGTGGCCGATCGCCTCTTCGTCGAGTTCGGTGCTGGCGGCGCCGATCGTCTTGGCGAGCGACTTGGCGACCGCCTTCACGCCGGTCGGCTTCTTCTTCGGAGGGGCCTTCTTGGTCGATTTCTTGGCCATAGGAGCGTTCCTTCCACGGAGGGGGCGTGCCGGGGGGCACGCGTGGCGAGGGCGGGGCCGATTGGGCGAAGCGTACCGGGTGGGCCGCCGTCGCGCCAAACAGAACGCCGTTAACAGGGCCCGGCCAGCGTCGGTTTCGCGTCACGGCGGAGCCGGCTCCTCGGCTGGCTACGCGGTCGAAAAACGCATAAATTCAAGGCTCTCGCGGGACCCACACGCCGCCCCGCCGAAGCCCCGATCATCCGCAGCGGATCGAGACATGATCGCTCCCAGCAAAGAAGCCCAGCCCAAGACGTTCGACGTGCGGGTGCTCCGCCAAGACGGCCCCGGCAAGCCGGAGCGGTGGGAGCGGTTCCGCATCTCGTACGAGCCAAATCTGAACGTGATCAGCGTTCTGCAGAAGATCGCCCGGATGTCGAAGACTGCGTCGGGCGATAAGACGACTCCCGTCGCCTGGGACTGCAACTGCCTTGAGGAGGTGTGCGGCTCTTGCACGATGGTGATCAACGGCAAGGCCCGGCAGAGCTGCTCGGCGTTGGTGGATCGCCTGCTGGACGAGCGGCCCGGCGAGATCGAGCTGCGGCCGATGACCAAGTTCCCGGTGCTGCGAGACCTGGTGGTCGACCGCGACCGGATGTTCCGCTCGCTGGAACGTGTAAAGGCGTGGGTGCCGGTCGATGACTACCTGGATCGGGGCGCCGGTCCGCGGGAGTCGCAGGACGCCCAGGAGGGTCGCTACCCGCTGTCGGAGTGCATGACCTGCGGCTGCTGTCTCGAGGCCTGCCCGCAGTACACCAAGGTGGAGCTCGAGCAGAAGCCGGGCGAGAGCGACGCGGACTTCGAGGCACGCAAGAACGCCGAGCACGACACGGCGTTTCTAGGGGCCCAGGCGATCAGCCAAGCGATGCTGTTCAACGACCACGCGACCGGCAAGATGGAGGCCGACGCCCGCATCGAGGCGTTGATGGGCCCCGGCGGCGTCTCGGCGTGCGGCAACTCGCAGAACTGCGTTTCGGTCTGCCCGAAGGAGATCCCGCTCACCACGTCGATCGCCCGCGCAGGGCGCCAGGTGACGGTGTACTCGATCAAGCAGTTCTTCGACCGCTGAAAAGCGTCGGCGGTCCGCATCGGTAAACGACAAGCGGCGGCCAGGCATGAGTGCCGGGCCGCCGCTTTTGTGTTGGCGTTGTTAGCGTTGACCGACGGCCGATCAGAAGCCGATCGTCAGGCCGAAGCCGCGGCCACCGCCGCCGTAGAACGCCGGCCCGCCGTAGAAGCCCCGCGGAGCTCCGTAGTAGCCGCCTCGGTAGAAGCTGCGGTAGCCGTAGCCGGGGCCACGGAAGGAGCTTCGGTAGATCGCGGGGCCGCCGTAGAAGCCGCCGGGAGCTCCGTAGAAGCCGCCGCCGCCATATCCGCCGCCGTAGCAGCGGCGGGCCTCAGCTTCTCCGGCCGTTCCGGCGGTGGCGAAGCCGAAGGCGCCAACCATCGCGAGCGTCAGCAGGGCCCGCTTCAAGAGAGATCGCTGATTCATCGTGTGTACCTCCTTCTGACGCGCCCAGGCGCGTCGGTGCGGGATGAGGAAACGAGCGGGACTGGGACCCCGCTCGGCTCTCCCTTACGCAGGCGGTGTGCCACGCAGGCCGAATCGGCCGTAAGCCATTTTCCAGTAGAGGTTTAAGGGCTAGGAACCAGCGCACGAGCCTTTCGGAACTCCCGGGTTTGAGATCATAACGATAGCATTTTGAAGTCGATGCGACCTCTCTTCCGGGGCATGGTGCCAGGTGGGTGTAATTCTTTGGCACGCCGCATGCTTTATATTGAGTCGTCAGCAGGCCACGACCATCGGCGAGCGATCGCCAACCGGGGTCGGAACAGAAGAGGCACTGGGGTCGGCAGACGGAGAGGCAGACGCAACGGTGTGACGCATACCTCAGGCAGAGAAGGGGTTACGATCGCGGGGAGAGAAGCCGTACCTCAACCCGCACGATCAAACGCATCCACCTTCAGGGCGAGTTCGGGGCCTTTGGAACAGGCGGCCCCGACTCGCCCGTTGCGTTTTGAGACGTTCGATTTTGCAACACCTGTAGCGTTGCGATGCACGGCGGTCGTCGCCGAACACTCGGACGGCGAGACTCGTCTGGAATTCATCCGGGCGTTTTCGGTTCACCCGCGGCGCCGCGGAAGCCCGTTGCGGTTGAGTAGGATGAACGCGGCGGCCGGACGCGATCCGGCGTCACCGCACTTATCGAGACCAACACGCCAGGGACCGAAGCGATGCGTGGCGCCGCGTTAGCCGTTGCTGCGATGCTCGTGCTTGCCGTTGGCCGGGGCGCCGCGGCGGCCGACTCCTCGCTCACCGACGAGGACGTCGTCTCTCGGCTCGACGAGCTGTTGAAGCAGTCGTGGCGAGACGCGGGTGTCTCGCCCTCGCCCACCGCCCCCGACGGACCGTGGGCACGCCGAGTCTGCCTCGACCTGATCGGGCGTGTTCCGACGCTGGACGAGCTGCGAGCCTTCTTCGCGGAACCGCCGCACGAGCGTCGCGCGTGGCTCGTCGATCGGCTGCTAGGGCGCGAGTACACGGTCGAGCGTTCGCGGTGGGACGCCACCCAGTGGGCCATTCTGCTGGTTGGCCGCACCGGCGGGATGAGGAACAACTCGCCGATCCACCGAGAGAGCCTTGAGGCTTATTTGGGCGACGAGATGCGGGCGAATCGGCCGCACGATGAGTTCATGCGAGAGCTCGTCACCGCCACCGGCAGCGTGCGGCCGGAAGACCCCGACCACAACGGCGCCGCCAACTTCCTGGTCGACAAGCTGGGCGACGACGCCGTGCAGGCGACCGCCCGCACCGCTCAGCTGTTCCTCGGCACGAGCGTCCAGTGCACGCAGTGCCACAACCATCCGTTCAACGAGCAACGCCAGAACCAGTTCTGGGAGCTCAACGCCTTCTTCCGGCAGACGCGGTTCCAGCCAATCCGCGAGGAAGACTCGAATCGTCGCTACGGACGCGTGGTCAACCGCGACTTCATGGGCGAGGCGGGCCGCCGCGTAACGCTCGAGGGCGAGGAGCGAGCCGAGCTGTACTACGAGCTGCGCAACGGCCGGCTGAAGGTCGCGTACCCAACGTTCATCGACGGCACACCGCTGGCGGACGTGATGCTCGACCGGGGTGTCGACGAGGGCGACAGCGGCCGGCTGGACGTGGTGGATCGTCGTGCGGAACTGGCGGACCTGATCGCCCGCTCGGACGAGTTCGCCCGCGTGACCGTCAACCGAGAGTGGGCCCGCCTGCTGGGCTACGGCATGGTGCGGCCGCCGGAGGACATGGGGCCGCACAACCCGCCGTCGCACCCCGAGCTGCTGCAGACCCTGGCCGACGCGTTCGTCCGCAGCGGGTTCGACCGGAGCCGACTCACCCGGTGGATCGTCTCGTCGCGGGCCTACCAGCTCGACAGCCGCGCGGGGCGGAGCAACGCGGACGACGATCCGGCGGCGGGCGTCACACCGGCGTTCAGCCGGTTCTACCTGCGGCAGCTCACGCCCGAGCAGATCTACGACTCGCTCGTCACCGCAACGCGCGCCGACGAGGGGCTGTCTGAGGAAGAGGCCGACCGCGCCCGTCGCCGATGGCTGCGGCAGTTCACGATCGATCAGGGAAACGACGAGAACGGCGAGGCGACGACCTTCAACGGCTCGATCTCGCAGACGTTGGCGATGATGAATAGCCGAGTGATGCGTCGGGCGACCAACCTCCGCGGGGGCGACTACGACAACCAGACGCTGCTCGCGTCGATCGCGTGGGACGACACGCTCAGCGACGCGGAGCGGATCGATCGGCTCTACCTTGCCGCGCTCGCACGCAAGCCCACACGCGACGAGCTGCGGCTCGCCCAGTCGTTGCTCGCAAAGCGCGAGGGCGACGTGGCCGAGACGCTGCGCGACGTGTGGTGGGCGCTGCTCAACAGCAACGAGTTCATCCTGAATCATTAGTCGGTTTTCTTGGCGGTCTCCGCTTGGCTGACGCCAAGACTTCGCCACGCGACCGAGGAGCAAACGCGATGCGATCACTCTTCAACAACACGCCCGCCGGCATGTCGCGGCGGCATTTCTTGGATCACCTCGCCGGCTCCGCGGCGTTGGGCGCTACGGCGCTCGCGTTCGGCCGCACCGTGGAGGCCGCGTCCGAGACGCTGCGGCGGAACCACAAGTCGGTCGTGCTGCTGTGGATGAACGGCGGGCCGCCGACGATCGACATGTGGGACCTGAAGCCGGGCGCCCCCACGGGTGGGCCGCTCAACCCGATCGCCACGACGGGCGACTACCAGATCAGCGAGGCGTTGCCGAACCTCGCGAAGCTCGGCGATCGCCTTTCGATCGTGCGATCGATGAGCACGCGTGAGGCGGACCACACCCGCGGCCGCTACTACCTGCACACCGGCTACGTGCCCAACCCGAACGTGGTGCACCCGAGCTACGGGTCGGTGATCGCCCACGAGCTAGAGAACTCGGTGCCGTGGCTGGAGATCCCGCCGTTCGTCTCGATCGGCGGCTCGAGCGAGGGCCCCGGCTTCCTCGGCATGGCGTACGCGCCGTTCCAGGTCGACAATAGCGGCCGGGTCCGCGACGCGCAGCCGCTGGTGGACGAGGAGCGGATGAGCGACCGGCTGCGGCTGCTCGCCGAGATCGAGGGCCGATTCGCGAAGCAGCGTCGGGGCGCCGCGGCGGGCGAGCACGCCAAGGTGCTCGGCAAGACGGTGTCGCTGATGCGGAGCGATCAGATGGTCGCGTTCGACGTCGACAAGGAGCCGGCCGCCGCCAAGGAGCGCTACGGCGACTCGGGCTTCGGCCGCGGCTGCTTGTTGGCGCGTCGACTCGTTGAGGCCGGCGTGCCGTTTGTCGAGGTCGACTTCGGCGGCTGGGACCTGCACGACAACTGCTTCACGCAGCTAGAAACGAAGCTGCCGCAATTGGACCGGGGCATGAGCGCGTTGGTCTCGGACCTCGACGAGCGGGGCCTGCTGCAGAACACGGTCATCCTGTGCATGGGCGAGTTCGGCCGCACGCCGCGCATCAACGGCGACGCCGGCCGCGACCACTACGCCCGGGCGTGGAGCGCCGTGGTCGGCGGCGGCGGGCTGCAGGGCGGGCTGGCGATCGGCGAGACCAGCTCCGACGGTATGGCCGTCGAGTCGACGCCGTACTCGTCCGAGGACCTGATGGCGACCGTGTGCCAGGCGCTCGGCCTGTCGCTCGACCGCAAGTTCACGTCGCTTAACGGCCGCCCGATGAAGATCGCCGGCGGCGGCACGCCGATCAGCGAGCTGATCGTGTGAGGCGTTGGTGAGGGAGTTCGACAGGACTTGCAGGATGACGACGCGAGGCGGGTTCATCGCGCAGAAGCGTCTGGAGACGCTGCGGTGCCTCTCCGAGTCTGGGCAGCAGTTTCACGCTCAGGTTGCTTCGCTGCTCAGGACGACGCCTCCTGCGCGCGTTAGGGGGATGCGGAATCAGCGTCGAGGGTTCAAAACCGACGCAGACTAGGCGACCCCAACTGGTCGGACGCACGCTTGCGACGGATGCCTACGGATCCGGGATCTTTCCCAAGAAACTCTCAATTCTCCCCAAGAGGGCGTGTCGCTGAGCGAATCAACGGTGTAAGCTTCAAATTACACGGTGTCTGGTGTAGCAGACACACCGTCGACCGCCTAGGGAGGAACGTCACATGGGTTTCCACGAGAAGAGCGCTTGGGCCTGCCTGCTTTCGATCGGGCTGGTTTATGTCCCCTACTTCGCGGTCGTCTTGCGGCATCCGATGGCCGCGTTGGGATTCTTTGTGCTTGCAACCATCGCGTTGGTCGTGCTGTTGGTAATTTTCCACATCGTGAACGCCGTGGCGACACGGTCGATTCGGGCCACCGGAGACACCCCGCCAGTTGACGAGCTGGATCAACGCATCGAGCTTCATGCCGCGAAGTGGGCCGGATTCGGGTTGGCGGCGGCGGTGCTCGCCTGGATCCTGCGCATCGCTACTCTCCTGCCAGTTGCGGGAGTCGTCACGATCAAGCGTATGGCGGCGAACGGCGTCGAGGTGTCGCCGGCCGACTTCGCCGTACCGGTCCTCTCCGCGATGGCCGCCGTGCAGTGGCTGTTTGCCGCCTTCGTTATAGCGAATGTCGTCTACTACGGCGTGATTGTCATCGGCTACCGGAGGCTGGCCCGTGCATAAGGCAGAGATCAGCAACCGCATCCGAGAACTGAGGTTCAAGGCGGGTGAGATGACCCAGCAGGCATTGGCCGACAGCGTGGGTGTCACGCGGCAGACGGTGATTGCTTTGGAACGGAGGAAGTACTACCCGTCACTCGAACTCGCCTTCTTGATCGCCGATTCCTTTGGCGTCACCTTGGAGGAGGTTTTTCAGCACCAGAGTCCCAAGAACGAGTAAACCGGCAGTCGAGCATCTGGTAAGACCCGTGCATCGCCGTCGCACCACATCCGCAGCTAGTGTGAGTATTGGTTTCCATGTCGGAAAGTCAGACGTTCAACGCAGCTTTTCCTTTTCAGCAAGATGTTCTTGCTCTTCCAGTCATTGACCTTGATGCGACATCAAAGTGGTACTCAAACCACTTCGGTATGGTCGAGGTGGAGCGACGTAGCGACCCTTGTCCAACAGTTCTTCTTGAACGAGACGGGACGAGACTAGGCTTCGCTATCAACGGTGGTGATGCTTCTCAAGATGGCGCGGCCGTCTTGGTAACAAATATAAGAGGCATGAAAGAAGAGCTCGAATCGCGTGGGGTGGACATTGACGACCTGCGATTCGATGAACGCGATGGCAAGAAGCTGCAAGTCTTCTTCGTGGTGGCACCTGATGGGCTGTGCTACTACTTTCACGAGCCTGTTCAGCGGTATTAGGTCGACGCCGATTCCAGCGGGCACCGTAAGTGCAAACGAGTGGCGTTCCTGGGCAGCGAGCTGCGCAGCTGAATCTGCGGAGGCTTCATCGTTCCACACAGTCTCGGCGGCCGTGATGGTCTTCGCGTCCAAGCGTTCCAAAGCACGTGCCGATCATGGTTCTACCATCAGGCGAGGCGGTTGAGTGATCGGTACGGGGCGACGATTGGCTGGTTGGCTGACCTTGGTCGGAGTGCTCTTGGCCGCCACCGCCAGCGCCGGAGCGACGCGGCAAAACGTTCTGCTGATCTGCGTGGACGACCTGCGGCCGGAGCTCGCTTGCTTCGGCGCGTCGTACATTCACTCGCCGAACATCGACAGGCTGGCGGCGGGCGGCCGCGTCTTTCGCCGTCACTACGTTCAGGCGCCGACCTGCGGGGCGTCGCGATGCGCGTTGCTCACCGGCCGCTACGGCGGGAGCAGCAACGCAGCGTTGTTCGAGCGTGCGGCGGCGATGACCGAGGACCCCCGACGCGTGACCCCGAGTCTGCCGGCGTGGTTCCGCCAGAGCGGCTACCGAACGGTTTCCGTCGGGAAGGTCTCGCATCATCCGGGCGGCTGGGGCGGGCCGCGATGGAACAGCCGGACGATCCTCGAGATGCCGGCGTCGTGGGATCGCCACCTGCTTCCCGCCGGCGCCTGGCGTGACCCGCGAGGTTGGATGCACGGCCTCGCGCACGGTGAGATTCGTGATGACGCGAAGGCGAATCGGATGGCGGTCGTGCAGGCGGCGGAAGGGCCCGATGCGATCTACCCGGACGGCGTCTCGGTCGAGGAAGCGTTGGCGCAGCTGACGTCACTTGCCGCCGATGAGACGCGGCCCTTCTTCCTGGCGGTGGGGCTGCTGCGCCCGCACCTGCCGTTCGGCGCGCCTGCCAAGTACCTGAGGATCTACGAGAACGCCACGCTGCCGCCGACACCGCACCCCGACCGGCCGCAGGGCCGGACGACTTGGACCCGATCGGGCGAGTTCATGAAGTACGACCGGGGCGGCAAGAACCCGAACGACGACGCCACGTTCGCACTCACGGTCCGCAAGCACTACGCCGCGTGTGTCAGCTACGCGGACGCCCAGGTCGGACGCCTGCTCGACAAGCTGCACGAGACCGGGCGGCACACCGATACCGTGATCGTCCTGTGGGGAGACCACGGCTGGCATCTGGGAGAGCACGCGGTGTGGGGCAAGCACACCCTGTTCGAAGAGTCGCTCCGATCGCCCCTGATCGTTTCGCACCCGAGCCTCCGCCGCCCCGGAGAGGCGACCAACGCCGTCGTCGAGAGCATCGACCTCTTCCCGACACTGTGTGAGCTGGCCGGTGTCCCGGCGCCCGACTTCGTGCATGGCGATTCGTTGGCGCCGCTTCTGGAAGACCCGAGTGCTGGGGCCGATGTCGCCGTGAGCTACTGGCGTCGAGCGGCGACTGTCCGCACAGAGCGATACCGGTTGATCGTGCACGCCGATGGCTATCGAGAGCTGTACGACCACAACACTCCCGAGGGAGAGACAAAGAACGTCGCCGATGCCCTCCCGGAGGAAGTGAAGCGGCTGGAGGCAGTGCTAGTGGAGAAGCTCGGCGAGTTGGCCGTTCGACTCCGGACAGGATCGACGGGATGACGAGAGGGGATGGCCCTCCAGGCGGCCGTGTAGGCCTGTAGAGTCTCTTGGGCTCGTGCTCACGGGGGCGACTCAGCCGCCGTTGCGGTGGTGGCGCCACGATCTCGCGGCGCCTTACTCTGTCTCCCGATTCAGCATCTCGCGCTCCAGCCGAAACATGTCGGCCAGTTCCAGCAGCAAGCGCTGGGGCGGGCTCAGTTGGCTTCGCTCGCGGAGGACCGATCGTGTTGGCGCGGGGAGATCGGTGATCAATCCGTCGACGCCACGTGTCGCCATTTGCGAGATCTTCAAGGCGTCGTTCACCGTCCAGGCGTAGACCTGGCGGCCAAGGGCGTGCGCTCTCTTGATGGTCTGGCGATCAGCGAAGCGCGCGTTGATCGCGAGGAAATCGGCGGGGAAGTCTTTCAGGTCGCCCGCCGCGACCGACATCAGGAGGCCAACGTTGGCTTCGGGGGCCAGTGTTTTCATGCGTTTGATCGCCGGCAGATTGAGGGACATGTACCTCACCTGAGACTGCATTCCCGCCGCTTCGACACAGTCCAACACGCGTTGCTCGAGCCGATCGTTGTGCCCGTAGTACTTGAGCTCGATCAAGACGTTGATTTTGTCCTTGCAGAGTTCGAGAACCTCGCCGAGGAGGGGGACCCGCTCGCCTTGGTATTCGGACGAGAACGAGCTGCCAATATCGATGTCTTCCAGGTCGGTCGCCGTGGCTTGCCAGATCTTGAGCGGGTTAGCGGCGAGCTTCATGAAGTCGCTGTCGTGAAAGACCGCGACTTCTCCATCGGCGGTTTCCTGGACATCGATCTCAACCCAATCGGCGTGCTGGTCGATGGCCAAGCGGATGGAGGCAAGCGTGTTCTCAGGCGCCTCGGCCGACGCCCCCCGATGGGCGATCACGGCGACATCGCGGTCGGGCTCGATGGTTCGAAGCAGGAAGGCGCCGATGAACACCGCAAGACTCGCCGCCGTGAGGGTCACAACGACGAGCCAATGCTCGGGCAGCTTTAGCGGCTGCTCGGGTGGCGCTTCTGCTGGGCCGAGCGGCACTTCGAGGCGTGCCTTGCCCCCCAGGTGTTCGTAGGTGGCGAACATCAGCGAAGCGAACAAGACCGTGTTCAGCGTGTTGGTAGCCAAGCCGATCGTTATCGACACGAGCACCAAGGCGCCGGTGACAAACAGCAGAAGGGGCAAGCTGTGGGTGATCATGGGAACGACCATCCACCCTGTCGCGACGATCACGGCACTACCAAGAGCCGAGAGGGTGACCGTCAGCGCTAGCCACAGCCCAACGCCAGCGAGCACGAAACCGCGTCCGCCACTCACGCGATCCTTGCTCGCCTGCAAGGCGTTCCATGGCGAACCTTGTTCAAAAAGCACAACGGGCAACGCGAGAAACCAGCCACAGAAGAGCTTGAGCAAGACCACGACGAGACCGCCGATGGCCAGACTCGCCAAGGCGACCGCGATCAAGAATTCCGGCGGCTTCTCCTTCAAGTAGAAGTTGATGTCGTGCTCACCGAGCAGCGAAGCGTACAGAAGCCCGATCGCCACGGCAAAGGGCGCGATGGTGAGCAGCACCAAGGCGACCATCTTGCCAGTCACGATCATGACAGGCAGCGCCTGCCGGCCTGCGAACCGGAGTGCTGAGATTACGCTGGGCGGCCGCGCGCGCGAGTCGGCAGCCAGGATCCAGAGGAGGGCGGCTTGTTCAAGGGCGACGATCGCGAGCCAGACTCCCCCCGCCAGCACGGCGCAGGCCCAGCCAGCGGGCCCAAGCAGGAAGACCAGGATGCCCTGATCGGTAAGCAACGCGTCGCCCGACACGGCTAGCATGGCCCGAAACAACAGGCCAAGCAGAGGCGCGAGCAGCGTGATGGCGATCGCTTTGGCGACGACGTCGGTGGCGACGAGCCGTCGCCAGCAGCCCGATAGGTCGTCGATCATCCTCGAGAGCAACCGGGACATTATCATTGGCGTGTCGTGGAGGCTTGTCAGAGCTGCTTACGCAGCGCCGACGCGGCGTTCTATCCTGCTCGTCCGGTCGATCCAGCCCGATCTTCCTCGGCCTCCTGCTGAATCTCCGGCGTCCTGGCGTTTCAAATCAGTCGCGGCAGCAGCGCTGTGGCGATGCTCAGCACCAGGAAGAAGCCGAACATGTCGGTCACGGTCGTGAGGATCGGGCCGGACGCCAGCGCCGGGTCGACGCCGCGGAGCTTGAGCAGCAACGGCAGAGCGCCGCCGATAAGCACCGCGACCAGCGTGTTGAGGCCCAGCGCCGAGCCGACCACGAGCCCGAGCCACGGGTTGCCCGTATACATCCAGGCGACGACGCCCAGCAGCCCGCCGAGCGCGCCGCCGTTGATGAGGCCCACGGTCGACTCTTTCAGCCAAACGCGCAGCACCTCGCCCGGCTCGACGAGGCCCAGCGACAGCTCACGCATGCTGACCGCCACCGACTGGTTGCCGCTGCAGCCGCTCATGTCGGAGATGATCGGCAAGAAGACCGCCAGCGTGATCACCTGCTCGAGCGTCTCTTGGTAGCCGGCGATGACGCTCGCCGCGACGACGTTCAGCAGGATGTTGACCGACAGCCACGACAGCCGCAGCCGCGACCGCTTGAGCGTGGGCAGCGAGCGGACCTCTTCCTGCACGAGGCCGAGCGAGCGGCGGAAGTCGCTCTCGGCTTGGTCCTGCGTGGCCTCGTCCACGGCGCCGCGGCCGACAACGCCCAGCAGCTCGCCCTCCTCGTCGACCACCGGCACGCCAAGGAACGGATGCTCGTCGAACAGCGTGCGGAGCGAGAGCAGGTCGGCGTCCGCGCGGATCGACAGGGGGTGGGCGATCATCAGATCGGCCAGCTTCTCTTCGCCGTCTGCCAGCAACAGGTCGCGGAGCCGGAGCACCCCAACGAGGCGGCGGGGCTTCTCCGTGACGTAGGCGTACTGAATGTCGAGCTTGCGGAGCCGATCGGCGTCGCGGCGGAAGCGGTCCAGCGTCTTGGCGACCGTGGCGGTCTGGCGGAGCGCGACGATTTCGGTGGCCATCAGTCCGCCGGCCGTGTCGGGCGGGTACGCGGCGAGCTCGGTGATCCGGTCGGCCTCGACCGGGTCCATCGCCGCTAGGATCGCGTCGGCGTCGTCTTCATCGAGCGCGGCGACGAGGTCCGCCTGCTCGTCGCTCGGCAGCTCGTGCAGAATCGCCGCGGCGGTCTCGGGCGGCAGCAGCCCGACGGCCTCGACGGCCTCGACGTCGGGCAGGTCGTCCAGCACCTCGGCCGCCTCGGTGGGCGGCAACGCGGCGAACATCGCCACCTGGTCGGAGTCGCCGAGGTCGCAGACGGCCCGCACCGTCTCGCGGGCGTCGAGCGTGCCGAGCACGCCGCCGATCGAGGTCGAGTCGCCTTGCTGGATCGCGTCGGCGAGGCGTTGGGTTTCTTCTTCCATGACCGCGATCTCCGTGCCGCCGCGTCGGCGCCGCCGTGTTAAGGGTTCGTTCGCCCCCTAGTGAGCCGAACGCGCTAGCGTCGGGTTGCACGCTGCCCACCCGACGCTAGAGCGTTCGGCTCATCACTCGTGCAGCACAGCACCGCTTGGACCGACGCTTACTTCCGGCCGCCGAGGTTGCGGATCGCCTCGGCGTTGAGCTTGGTCGTGTCGATCGGCTCGGGCAGGGTGTCGGGGCGGGCCGCGCCGGCGTCGGGCAGCTTGGTCTTGGAGAGCGGCTCGGTGTGGACGATCGGCTCGCGGCGTTGCGACTTCTTGCCGGTGGCGATCGCCAGGATGTCGGCGGCTGACAGCCGCTCTGGCTCGGAGCGCTTCGCCGAAGGGGTGGCGGTCGGCGCGGCGGCGGCGGACGGCTCCGCCTTCTCGGCCGGTTTGTTGGCGCGGGCCGCGGCGAGGATGTCGGCCGTCGACAGGCTGCTGGTCTTGCTCACCGCGGGCTTCTTCTTGGCTGGGGGATCGGAGGACGCCGAGTCGCTGGCGGTTGCCGTTAGGGCGGGCGCTTTGCCGCGTGCGGCGGCGAGCACGTCGGCGGTCGACAGGCCGACCGAGGGGCTGATCCGCTTCTCGCCCGCGGGCGCCGGCGCGCTCGAGGCTGGCTGGCTGGATGCTGGCTTCGGGCCCGCCGGTGGCGAGGCGCCGCCGCCGCGGGCCGCCGCCAGGATATCGGCGGTCGATTTGCTGGCGGAGGGGCTGACGCGTTTTGGCTTGGCGCCGCCCCCTGCCGAGGGTGTTTTCGGGGCGCGGCCGGCGGCGTCTGCCTTGGGCTGCTTGGGGCCGGCGCCACGAGCGAGCGCAAGGATATCGGCCGCGGTCTTGGCGCCGCCCTTGGCGGGGATCTTCGAGGCGGTCTTCTTTGCCGGCTTCTTGGCCGCGGCTTCCTCGGCGGGCTTATCGACCACCCGCAGGTAGTGCGGATCGATGTCGAACCAGCCGACGTTGTTGAATAGGCCGGTGAACTCGACGAGCGCGCGGCCGCTCATGTTGACGGTCTTCACCTGGCCGACGACCCCCTCGAAGCGGGCCAGCTCCGGGCGATCTCCGGTGACGATGACGTACTTGTCCGTCAGCTCGCGGCGTTGATGATCGATCTGCTCAAAGACCATGGGCTGCATCACACCCGGCCCCCGCGGTGGCCGCAAGCCCGGGGACGCCCGCCGGGGGGCGTCGGGCGGCGTCGCGGGCCGGAAGTTGTTCGTCGGCCCCCGGCTGGTGATACTAGATGCTTTGGCTCACCTTGGCGCCCCACGAGCCATGACACCTTCTCCGGAACGCACCACCACATGACGCAGCTCCTTGTAACGCGGCTCCTCGTAACGCGGCTCCGACATACGTTCGCACGTCTTCAGTGCCTTCTTCTGTGCTTCGCCAGCTTTGCTTCGCTCGCCCCGGCTCAGACGGAGTTCCTGCCCGGCATGGACTGGGCGGCCCCGCCGGTGGTGGACCCGGGCGCCACGTTCGCGGCGCCGCCGTCCGACGCGGTGGTGCTGTTCGACGGAACGGACCTCTCTGCGTGGGACAACGGAGAGAACTGGCCTGTCGAGGACGGCGTGGCGTACTCCGGCCAGGGGTACATCTACACGAAGCAGAGGTTCGGCGACTGCCAGCTGCACCTAGAGTGGGCCGCCCCGGACAAGGTGGAGGGCACGAGCCAGGGCCGCGGCAACAGCGGCGTCTTCCTGATGGGCCGCTACGAGGTGCAGGTGCTCGACAGCTATGACAACCCGACCTACGCCGAGGGCCAGGCGGGCGCCGTCTACAAGCAAACGCCGCCGATGGCCAACGCCATGCGCAAGCCGGGCGAGTGGAACACCTACGACATCTTCTGGACGTGCCCGCGGTTCAACTCGTCGGGCAAGCTCGAGTCGCCGGCGTACGTGACGGTGGTGCACAACGGCGTGCTCGTGCAGAACCACTTCCCGCTGCGGGGCGACACGCCGTGGCACCGCCAGCCGCGGTACGTCGACATGGGGCCGAAGGGCCCGATCGGCCTGCAGGACCACGGTAACCCGGTGCGGTTCCGCAACATCTGGGTCCGTGAGCTAACGCCGCCCACCGGCGAGCGTCGCGAGCCGGGCTACAAGAACCACGGCACGGGCGAGACGTACACGGCGATCGAGGCGGCCGACCGATAGCGGTGAACGCGACCCTGCACCGGTGAGAGGGGATGCGATGGATAAACCTTCGCCGCCGGTTGGTGCGACTCGCGTTGGGTTTAGTGGCGCCGGCGTCGCTGCCGCCGCGTGGGTGTTTTTTGTGCTGCTGCATCCCGACCCGCAGGCGGGCATCGGCTTGCTGCTCACTCCGTTCGTTGCGGCGCCGTTGGGCTTTGCGACGATGCTCGTGTGGCTCGCTCGCGCGCCGGGGCGTGTCGGCGAGCGGGTGATGCTCGTGCTTTTCGCCCTCATGGTTGCCAGCCTGCCGATGGCATGGATCGTCGCCGAGGTCCTGCAGATGTACGGCTGGGACTGAAACACGGTCGACTAGGCAGTGACCAATAGCCGATACCGCATACGCACCGTGACCGGCGGCGTGGCTTGCTCGGCGAACGGTGCAATCACCTGGGCGTCGCCGGCGACGGAAATGCTCGTCGGGGCGTTGGGTTCCTTGGGGTCCGCTTCGACGCGGAAGCGCTCGCCCCGGTAGGTCACGCCAAGTCTTTCCGCCGGCGACTTCACCCGACACGCCACGTCGAAGGAAAAGCCGCCGTCGATCGGCTCGACGCTGGCCGACCAATGGCGGTCGCCCGACAAGCCGGAGGCGAACACGATGTCGCCCTGCTGATGCACCTCTTGGTAGACGGGCGTCTCGATCCCGTCGGCGTCGGCTTGCGCTTCGCAACGGGCATCGCCAATCGACAGCGTGTGCAGGAACCGATCGCCCCGCCACACGAACTCGAGCACGGCGGCGCCGCTGGTGAGTCGAGCGCCCGTTTGTCCCTCACTCGGCATCCGCGTTTATCCGTGTGCAGCCGTGGTTCCATCAACCGGAACCCGTGATCAGTCGTCGTCGCCCGCGTCTTCCACGGGCTGCCCGGCGCGCCAGCGGAGCGTCGAATCGAGAAAGCCCTGGATGTCGCCGTCCAGCACCGCGTGGAAGTTGCCCTGCTGGAACTTGGTCCGCGTGTCCTTCACCCGCTGATCGGGGTGCAAGAAGTAGTTGCGGATCTGGCTTCCGAAGCCGGTCTTGGCCTGCTCGCCGTGCTTGGCCGCCTCCTCCGCGTCTCGCTTGTCCTCTTCGAGCTGCGCGAGCTTGGCCCGCAGCATCTTCCAAGCCGTGGCGCGGTTCTTGTGCTGCGAGCGTTCGTTCTGGCACTGCACGACGATGCCGGTGGGCTCGTGCGTGAGCCGCACGGCGGAGTCGGTCTTGTTGACGTGCTGGCCGCCGGCGCCGCTCGCGCGGTAGGTGTCGGTGCGGACGTCGGACTCGTCGATCTCGATCTCGACCGAGTCGGCGATCTCCGGCGAGACATCGACGGCGGCGAAGCTCGTCTGCCGCTTGCCCTCGGAGTTGAATGGGCTGATCCGCACGAGTCGATGGATGCCGGTCTCGCCGCGCAGGTAGCCGTAGGCCATCGGCCCGCGGAGCGTGACGGTGGCGCTGTTGATGCCCGCCTCTTCGTTGTCGGAGCGGTCGTTTAGCTCGGCGGTGTAGCCGGCCTTACCGCCCCACTGCAGGTACATCCGTAGCAGCATCTCGGCCCAGTCGTTGGCGTCGGTGCCACCGTCGCGAGCGTTGATCTGGATGATGGCGCCCGAGGCGTCGTTCGGGCCGGAGAGCAGGGCGGAGAGCTTGAGCTTCTCGAGCATCGCCTCAAGGCCGGCGATCTCTGAGCGGACCTCTTCCTCGAAGGCCTCGTCCTCCTCGGCCATCTCAAAGGCGGCCGCCAGGTCGTCGGCCGACGCGATCGCCTCGTCCAAGGGGCCGACGACGCTCGTCAGGCCCTTGAGCTCGCCGATGACGGCTTGGGCCTTCTCTTGGTCGTTCCAGAAGCCGGGGTCGCCCTGCTCCGCCTCAATGGCCGCGATGCGGTCCTTCTTGGCGGCGTAGTCAAAGAGAGTCCCTGAGCTGCGTCAGGGCCTCCTGGATCGCCTCGGCGCGATCGTGCCATTCTTTGTCCATAGGACACCTGTCCGACGAAGAAACCTCTGGTGAACGGCCGGATTCTATCGGCGGGCGAGCCGCGTAAGATAGTGGTCAGAGGGCAGCAGGCAGACGGCAGGCTTGCTTAACGAGCCCCTCCCTGCTGCCGTCTGCCCACTGCCTGCTGCCCGCTTTGCATGTCGCGCGTTGTCTTAGCCATGTCCGGCGGCGTCGACTCGAGCGTCGCTGCGCACTTGCTGCTGGAGGCGGGGCACGACGTGATCGGCGTGTTCATGCGGCATGGCGAGAAGTCGCCCGCCGCGTGCCGTCTCGATGATGCCGGCGCGGGCTTGCCGACGCTGCCGGTCGTCTCTCGCTTGGACCACAAGCAGGGCTGCTGCACCGCGGCGGACGCCGAAGACGCCCGCCGCGTGTCCGATCGGCTGGGCATCCCTTTCTACGCGCTCGACCTGAACCAAGAGTTCGGGCAGATCATGGACTACTTCGCCGCGGAGTACGCCCGCGGCCGGACGCCCAACCCGTGCGTGCAGTGCAACAACTGGATCAAGTTCGGCAAGCTGTTCGACTACGCCGACTCGGTGGGCGCCGAGTACGTGGCCACCGGCCACTACGCCCGGCTCGAAGAGCGTGACGAGGGGCCCGCGCTGTTGCGGGGCGTCGACGCGAGCAAGGACCAGTCGTACGTGCTAGCGGGGATCGCTCGCGAGCTGCTGCCGCGGATGCTGCTGCCGGTGGGCGGGTACGAGAAGCCGGTGATCCGCGAGTTGGCCGGGCAAGTCGGCTTGCGTGTCGCGGAGAAGAAAGACAGCCAAGAGATCTGCTTCGTCACGCAGGGCCGGTACGACGCGTTCGTGAAACGTCGGCTTAGCGACGGTGGCGACAACGGCGGCGACGACCGTACGGGCGAGCTCGTCACCACCGATGGCACGGTGGTCGGCACGCACGACGGTATCGAGGGCTTCACCATCGGCCAGCGGAAGGGCCTCGGCGTGGCGCTCGGCAAGCCGGCATTCGTCGTGCGGATCGAGCCGGAGACCCGCCGCGTCGTGCTCGGCGAACGTAGCGACCTCGATCGAACGGAGCTGACCGCCGACCAGGCCAACTGGTTGGTGGATTTGCCCAGCGGCGAGCCAGTCCGCTGCCACGCCCAGATCCGCTACAACTCGGCCGCACAGCCGGCGACGCTGACCCGGCATGGCGCCGACCGGTTCGGCATCGCCTTCGACACGCCCGCCCAAGGGGTCACCCCCGGTCAGGCGGTTGTCTGTTACGCTGACGCCCAGCCCGACCGCGTGCTAGGCGGCGGGTGGATCGAGTAGCAACCACAGATGAACACGGATAGACACGGATAGCGGCAGCGAACGCCCATCCGTGTTCATCGGTGCCATCCGTGGTTCCCACAAACAGGAAGTACGGAACGGATGCCCAACGCGCTCGCCGGCGAGACTTCGCCTTACCTGCTGCAGCACAAGGACAACCCGGTCGATTGGCGGCCGTGGGGCGATGAGGCGATCGCGCTGGCCAAGGAGCAGGACAAGCCGATCTTCCTGTCGATCGGCTACTCGGCGTGCCACTGGTGCCACGTCATGGAGCACGAGAGCTTCGAGAGCGACGCCATCGCCGAGGTGCTGAACGAGCACTACGTGCCGATCAAGGTCGATCGCGAGGAGCGGCCCGACCTGGATCAGGTCTACATGCAGGCCGTGCAAGAGATGACCGGCCGCGGCGGCTGGCCGATGAGCGTGTTCCTCACGCCCGACCTGAAGCCGTTCTACGGCGGCACGTACTGGCCCCCGCAAGCGGGCCGCGGCATGCCGGGGTTCGACCAGGTGCTCGAGGCCGTCCAGGACGCGTGGACCAACCGCCGCGAGCAGGCGCTCGACACCGCTGAGCAGCTCACCACCCGGCTCGGCGCCGCGACGCCCGAGGGCGATGGCGAGCTGAGTCACGCGTTGATCGAGGTGGCCGGCCGCGAGCTGGAGCGATCGTTCGACGCCACGCACGGCGGGTTCGGCGAGGCGCCCAAGTTCCCGCACACCATGGATCTGGCCGTGCTCATGCGGCTGTGGAAGTCGAGCGGACGCGGCGCGTGGCTCGACATGGTCAAGCTGACGCTCGACCGCATGGCCAACGGCGGCATCTACGACCACCTGGGCGGCGGCTTCGCCCGCTACAGCGTCGACGAGCGTTGGCTCGTGCCGCACTTCGAGAAGATGCTGTACGACAACGCGTTGCTGGCCGGCGTGTACGCCGACGCGTTCGCCGCCGCGGGCGAGCCCGTGTTCGGCCGCATCGCGCGGGAGACGCTCGACTACGTGCTGGAGGACATGACCGGCCCCGACGGCGGCTTCTACAGCACCGAGGACGCCGACAGCGCGCCGATGGGCGACCCCGAGGGGCACAAGGAAGAGGGCCTCTTCTACACGTGGAAGCCCGAGGAGATCCGCAAGATCGTCGGCGAGGACGCCGCCGACGTGTTCTGCCGGGTGTACGACGTGACGCCTATCGGCAACTTCGAGAGCCGCAACATCCTGTGGCTGCCGAAGCCGATCACCACGCACGCGAAGCTCATGGGCGTGAACGCGGCCGACCTGGCCAACGAGCTGGCGAAGGCGCGAGAGAAGCTGCTCGCCGCCCGACACAAGCGGCCGCGGCCGGGGCTCGACGACAAAGTGCTGGCGAGCTGGAACGGCCTGATGATCGAGGCGATGGCCCGCGCGGGCTCGGTGCTCGTTGAGCCATCGTTCGTTGAGGCGGCGACGCGGGCGGCCGACTTCGTGCTCACCAAGATGCGCGACGCCGACGGCCGGCTGCTCCACTCCTGGCGCGACGGCGAGGCAAAGCACCGGGCGTACCTCGACGACTACGCCGCCGTGGCGTGCGGCCTGGTCGCGTTGTACGAGGCGACGTTCGACGAGCGGCGCATCGATCAGGCGTGCGAGCTAATGCAGCAGGTGCTCGACCGGTTCACCGACCCCGACGGCGGTGCGTTCTTCTACACGGCCGACGATCACGAAGAGCTGATCGTTCGGAAGAAGGACCTGATGGACAACGCCACGCCGTGCGGCAACTCGCTGGCGGCCACGGCGCTTGTGAAGCTCGGCAAGCTCACGGGCGAGGCGAAGTGGCTCGAGGCGGCCCGCCGGGTGCTCGTCGCCGCGACGACCGTCATGGAGCGGGCGCCCGCCGCGGCGGGGCAGATGCTATCGGCCCTCGACCTGTACCTGGGCCCGGCGAAAGAGCTTGTCGTCTTGGGCGAGGAGGCCGCGACCGGGCCGATCGCCGCCAAGCTTCGCAAGTCGTACGCCCCGCGGACGCTGCTTGCGGGCCGCATGGGGAGCGGCCATCGGTCGCCGCACCTCGAGTCGGTCTTCGCCGGCAAGAGCGAGACGCCGGGCGAGCCGACGCTGTACGTCTGCCAGAACCACGCCTGCCAGGCGCCGCTCGTCGGCGCGGCGGCGATTGGGGCAGCCCTCGAAAGCGTTTAGCTAGCCGCGGATGAGCGCTTTTTATCTACGCGTGTTCATCTGTGTCCATCTGTGGTTCCTCTCTCGCCGCGATATCAAGCAGCACTTCGAGGCGTTCGATCTGCTGCTGGCTCTGCGCAACCAGCTGATTGAGGACCCGCGTCTTGCTATCGAGCTGCCCCATGAGGTCGCGGGCCAGCTCGTGCAGCTCGACCCGCTCGCGGTCGAGCCGCGCCGCCGCGTCTCGCTTGGCGCCGTCCCAGGGGCCGGTCGGCCGGGGCTGAGCGGCGATCGCCGGGCCCGACCCGCCGCGGGTCCGCTTGCCGAAGTACCGGTAGCTGCGCCGGAGCAGGATCATCGCCAGCAGGCCACAGCCCGCGGCGAACAAGATCGACGGCAATTGCGAAGGCGTTTGCTCCGCGACGCCGGTTTCGGCGATGAGTAGCAGATCGACCATCGCACCGGATCGGGAGGAAGTGGGCGCCGCTTAGTCGTTTCGGCCGAACGCGGCCGCGGCGGCCACATACACGTTGCTGACCGTCACGCCCGCCGCGTCCGCTACCGCTTGACAGGCGTCGTGCTCGGGCGTGAACCGCTCGCCGCCGTCGGGCAGCGTGGCCACAACGCCCGCAACGGCCCCCCACGGCGTCGCGACCGACTCGGTGCGTCGCGGCAGCACGATGCGTTGCACGGTCTGGCGCCGCATGCCGAGGGCGGTCGTGTGGCGGAAGACGATGGCGGCGAGCCGATCCGCGTCCGCTGGCGCCGCCTGGACGCTGAGCATCACGCCGGGGCGATGCTTCTTCATCTGCAGCGAGGTGAGCGACACGTCGAGCGCCCCCGCGGCCCACAGCCGCTCGACACAGTCGCCGAGCGCTTCGCCCGGGGTGTCGTCGAGGTTGGTCTCGAGCAGGACGATAGTCGTGGGAGCAGCGGCGCCTCCGCCGGCTTGCTCCGACGGCTCGCTCGGTGCGGACGTCGCTTCGCCGACCACGAGGCGCAGCAGGTTCGGGTGGTCAAAATCCTTCTGACCGGCGCCGTAGCCGATCTGCTCGATCGTCATCGCAGGCAGCGGCCCGTAGCTCTTGGCGAGCGTCTTTACGATCGCGGCGCCGGTGGGCGTGGTGAGCTCGCCGACGACCGGCTTGTCTTCGGGGAACTCCGCGAGCGGCACGCCGGTGAGCAGCTCCGCGGTGGCCGGCGCCGGGATCGCGCACCGGCCGTGGGCGATCTGCACGAAGCCCGTCCCTGTTGGGATCGGTGAGGCGTACACCGCGTCGACACCCAGCAGGTCCCAGCCGATGGCGGAGCCGACGATGTCGGCGATCGAGTCGACGGCGCCCACCTCGTGGAAGTGGACCTTCTCGATGGTCGTGCCGTGGGCCTTCGCTTCGGCCTCGCCCAGGCGGGTGAAGATCGCCGTAGCGAGCTCCCGCTGCTTGGGCGTGAGCGTGCTGCCGTCGATCATCCGCGTGACGTCGCTCAGATGCCGGTGGGCGTGCTCCGGCTCGTGCTCCACGACGACCTGCGTTGCGCGGAAGCCCTTCTTCTTCACCTGCGACGCGACCAGCCGACAGCTCGGCAGGCCGAGCGAGTCGACCCCCCCCTGAATGGCGGCCAGATCGACGCCCGCATCGACCAGCGCGCCGAGGGTCATATCGCCGCTGATACCGCTGGCGCAGTCGAGGTAAGCGATCCGCATCGCGTGTATCTCATTCGTCGGTAGAAGGGAGAAGTCATAAGCAAGGGAACCACAAAGGAACGACGGAACAAAGGGGGCACGAAGCCAAAGCGGCGACTCCTTGGTTCCTTGGTTCCTTTGTGGTTATCCTCCGTCGCATGAGCACCGGAGACGACGCCACCACCGTGCGTGAGCTGCAGAAGCTCGTTGAGGACTTTGTCGCCGAGCGGGAGTGGTCGGTCTATCACTCGCCCAAGAACCTGGCGATGTCGATCGCCATCGAGGCGGCCGAGCTGATGGAACACTTCCAGTGGATCGATGACGACGCGTCGCACGCCGTCGCCGACGACCCGCAGAAACGGGCCGCGGCGGGCGAGGAGCTGGCCGACGTGGTGGGCTACTGCCTGGCGATTGCCGGGGCTTTGAAGCTCGACCTGTCCGAGACCGTCCGCGCGAAGATGCTCCGCAACCACGCGAAGTACCCGGCCGACGTCTATCGTGGCAAACCGAGCTACGAGACGCCCGGCGATTCGAACCACGGATGACACGGATAGCACGGCTGAGCGCGTCCCCACCCGATCCGTGAAATCCGTGTCATCCGTGGTTCAAAACCAAACGCGGCGGATCGCCATCGTCGGCGCCAGTGTGCGGGCCGCGGCGCAGTCGGCCGTGCGTGCGGGCTTTGAGGTGATCGCGGCCGACCTGTTCGCCGATGCGGACCTGCGGACGGTGTGCGACGCCACGCGCGTGCGTGACTACCCGGACGGATTGGCGGAGTGGCTCGCTGCACAGTCGGTCGACGCCTGGATGTTCACCGGCGCAATCGAGAATCATCCGGAGCTTATTGACCGGATGGCTTCGATCGCGCCGCTGTGGGGCGTCCAGGGCCGCTCGCTTCGCAACGCACGGGACCCGCTCTGTCTGCAACGGCTGCTTGCCAACGCCGGTGTGGCGTTTCCGGAGACGCAAGCCGCACGGGATGCGTCGCGCGTTTCTGGGGCGTGGCTGGCGAAGAGCTATCGGGGCGCCTCGGGGTCGGGCGTTGCTCGGTTGGGGTCCAACGAAGAGACACCGGCCGGGGGCTACGTGCAGCGATTCGTTCCCGGTCGGCCGATGAGCGTTGTCTACGCGGTGAACGCCCGAGGCGCTCGCCTGTTGGGCGTCACCGAGCAGCTCGTCGGCCAACCCGGCGTGGCGGAGTGGGGCTACTGCGGCTCGATCGGGCCGATCGAGCCGCGTCCGCTGATGCTAGAGACGCTCCAGCGACTCGGCGGCGTGCTCGCCGATGATCTTGAACTTCGCGGCGTGGTGGGCGTTGATCTGGTTGTTGCTGACGACCAAGTGACCGTGATCGAGATCAACCCGCGTTACCCGGCGTCGGCCGAGGTGTTGGAGCGAGCAACGGGACGATCGGTGGTGGCCGCGCACGCGGCCGCGTGCGGGGGCGAATCGGTCGATCCTTGGCCGCTGACCACGGACCGCCTCGACGCGAAACGCATCGTGTACGCACCGAGCGGCGCTACGGCGACCGACGCTTTCATCGGCTGGGCCGAGACCGAACAAGCCGCGGGGCGGCTTGCCGACCTCCCGCGTGGGGGCGATCGTTTTGAGCCGGGCAGCCCGGTGTGCACCGTGCTCTCCTCAGGAGCCGGCGAGGCGGACGCCCGGGAAGCGGTCGACACCGCCCACGACGCGGCGATCGACAGGCTCCAGCATCACAACACGCGAAGCGAGACCCCCGCATGCGGATCGGAGTGATTAGCGACACCCACGGCGCCGTGGAGAACACCCAACGCGCGGTGCGGATGCTGGAGTCGCTCGAGGTCGAAGCGGTGCTGCACTGCGGCGACATCGGAACGCCCGACGTGATTGAGCTGCTCGCGGCGTGGCCGGCGTACTACGTGCTCGGCAACTGCGACTACGACCACGCGCCGCTCGCCCAGGCGATCGCCAAGAACGGGCAGACGTTCTGCGGAGAGTTCGGTGAGGTCGAACTCGGCGGCGCAAAGATCGCCATCGCGCACGGGCACGATGCGTACCGCTTGCACGCTGCGATCGACAGCGGTGCGTACGCACTGGTGTGCACGGGGCACACGCACAAGCAGCGGTTGGAGACCGTCGGCGAGACGCTCGTGCTCAACCCCGGAGCGCTCTACCGGGCAAACCCGCACACGATCGCCGTGGTCGAGCTGCCGAGCCTGGAGGCGACGCACGTGGCCGTGTGACGCCGCGCAACCGAAGCAAGCTCTAGCCGGCCATCCGATGGATCGCGCTGAGCTCGTCGGCGAACGCCGCCTCGTCGCTGCGGTGGCAGAACTGCATGAGGTACGCGTCTTCGGTCGAGTCGTCGTAGAAGTCGCGGAGGACCGACGTCGCGCGGAAGCCAACGGTGCGGAAGAACAGCTGGGCGGCGAGGTTCGTCTCACGCACCTCGAGCGAGATCCGCGTCCGCCGGCCGCTGCTTAGCTTGCCGATGAGCTTTTCGCTCATCTGGGCGCCGACGCCGCCGCGGCGGCACATCGGGTCCACCGCGAAGTTCAGGATGTGCAGCCGCGTCTTGTGCAGCTCGTAGATCATGAAGCCGATGATCGCGTCGCCGCGCTCGGCGACCATGCCAATGCAGTTCCGCTTGCGGAGGCACTGCAGGAAGTCGTTCTCGCTCCACGGGAACTCAAAGCTCCGCCGCTCGATGCCGAGCACCTGCTCCATGTCGCGGCGGATCATCCAGCGGATGTGCGCCCGCGATTGGGTGGTGGGGGCGGGGACGGTCATGCGAACTCCTTTATCGCTCGCCCCGCGCGGCGTCGCCGTGGGCGGGGTTCCGGTCGTTGGCGGCGTCTCGCGGGCGTCCTTCCTTGCGGCCGAAGCCGCACGCCGCCTGGGCGAGTGGCGGGAAAGTATCAGAACCCCCCGAACCCGCCAAGGCGAACGCGGCTCCTCCGCGGCGCGCCTAAGTGATGAAGCGGCATTGACTTCCGACGCAGGCCGCAACGTGCTGTGCGGCTCGCTAGCGTCGCGTGCGCGCCGAATATGCGGCCTGGCCGGCCGTGGCTTGGCGGGCAATCCGCGCTGGTCGCAACGGTGGCGCGGTGCGCGTGGGGTATCCTTACAAGCCGCGTTGCGCGCGGCGAGAGCCCCCACCTCCCCGCCGCCTGCCCCGCCCCCGCCGCCGTGTCCGACGCCCGTACGCCGACGCGGCTCGACGCCGCCCGCCGCGACTACCACCAGCTCCGCTCGCTGCTGGTGGCGTTGTTGGTCGTGGCGTGCGCCACGCCGTTGTCGCTCAACCTGGTCGATCCCGACCTGTGGGGCCACGTGCGGTACGCGCAGGACTGGCTCGCCGAGGGCGAACTGCCCCGCACAGCGACGCACACCTACACGGCCGTCGGCCATCCGTGGGTGAATCACGAGAACCTGGCGGAGCTGCTGCTCGCCGGCGGCTTCGCGACGATCGGCGCCACCGGCGTGCTGATCGCCAAGTGCCTGCTCGGCATGGCGATCCTCGGCATGATGTGGCTGGCCGCCCGGCGCCAAGGCGTCAGGCCGATCGCCGCGTGGGCCCTGTTTCTGCTGGTTGCGCACAACCTGCACGCGTTCTTCCCGCTGCGGCCGCAGCTGCTGAGCTTCTTGTGGTGCGCGGTGATGCTGCTCGCCTTGGAGCGCGCGTTCGCCGGCTGGGGCAATCGGCGGGCCGACTTCATTAACACCCGCCGCAAGGCGGACGAGGACCCGATCGACTGGCGATGGCTCGCCGCCCTGCCGGTGCTGATGGCGGTGTGGGCAAACTCGCACGGCGGGTTCGTCGCCGGGTTGGCCATCGGCTTGGCGTTGCTCGGCGGGCGGGCGTTGGAGCTAGTTGTTCGGCGCCGCCCGGACGCTTGGCGTCACGCCGGGGGGCTTGCGCTCGTTGGCTTGGCGATGGGCGCCGCGACGCTCGCCACGCCGTACGGCTACGAGCTGCACGGCTGGATGCTCGGCTCGCTGGGCGTCGCTCGACCGGAGATCACCGAGTGGGGCCCGCCGCTCCCCGGCAACCCGGTCTTCTGGCCCTTCGTTGGGTTGGTGATCGTGGCGATCGGCTCGCTCGTGTTCACCGACCGAAAGCGTGACGTCACGAAGGTGGTAATCCTCGCGCTGGTCGCTTGGCAGGCGGCGACGCACCTGCGGCACATCGCGTTCTTCGCGCTGCTGTGCGGCTTTTGGCTGCCGACGTACGTGCAGTCGATAGCCAGCCGGCTGCGGCGCCAGGCGGCGGCCGGTCTGCCGGTGGCGGGGATGTCCACGCGGATGCGGGCGATCGGCGTGACAGGCCTCGCGTTGGCGATCGGCCTGCAGACGCTCGTCGTCGGCCGTCGGCTGGCTGAGCTCCCCGTCGCGCGGAGCCAGTACCCGGTGGACGCGATTCAGTGGCTCGCCGATCAGAACCCCAGCGGCCGATTGTTGGTGAACTTCAACTGGGCCCAGTACGCCATCGCGGCGCTCGCGCCGGACGTGCGGGTGGCGTTCGACGGCCGCTTCCGCACGTGCTACCCGCAAGCGGTGATCGATCGCCATTTTGACTTCTTGCTGGCCGATACCTGGCCCCGAAGCCGCGACGTTGCGTCGGGCCCGATCGCCCCGGCGGCGACGCTCGCCGTCGATACGCCCGACTACGTGCTGATCGAACGTGGCTACGAGACGCCCGTGCGGGTCATGCGAGAGGCGGCGTCGGGCGAGTCGCCCACCTGGTCGCTCGTGTACCAGGACGCGCTCGCCCAAGTGTGGGGCCGCGCGGCGGTGGTGGATGACCCCGAGTCGTCGCGCTACATCGCCGAGGACTGGCGGCTGGTGAGCGATCACGCCTCGAACACCTGCGTCCCTTGGCCCGCGTTGCCGCGGGACCTGGGCCCCCGAACCGACCCCTCCCCCCCCACCGCCGTCGCGCACGCCCCGAGCGAGCCACGGCTTGAGGACGAAGGCTGATTGCCATGAGCAAGACACTGACCAAAGAAACGACCGAGCACGACCAGCATCTCGCCGCCGTCCAGCCGACGCAGCGTCCGGCCGACCCTGTCGCGCCGGTCAAGGACCGCATGGAGCGGACTCTCGCCGAGGCCGAGGCGGCGCTCGACGAGGCGCGACGGCACGGCGACATCGCGGACAAGGCAACCCCCGCCAAGCCGGCGATCGACCCCAAGCTGCGGCTAAAGGTCTCCGTGCTGATGCCCGTGTACAACGAGCGCGAGACGGTCGAGGAGATCGTCGCCCGCGTCCGGGCTCAGAAGCAGCACGACGAGCTGCTGATCGTCGACGACTGCAGCACCGACGGCACGCGCGACCTCTTGATCGACCTCGACGCTCAGCACGAGGACATCCGCGTCATCCTGCACGGGTACAACAAGGGCAAGGGCGCCGCGTTGCGCACGGCGCTCAACGAGGCCCGCGGCGACATCGTGCTCGTGCAAGACGCGGACCTGGAGTACGACCCGGCCGACTTCGCGAAGCTGATCGCACCGATCCAGCGGGGAGAGGCGGACGTGGTGTACGGCTCGAGGTTCCTGGCGAGCGACACACCGACCTCGTCCCGCATTCATCGCTGGGGCAATCGCACGCTGACGGCGCTCAGCAACCTGACGACCGGCCTCCGCCTGACCGACATGGAGACCTGCTACAAGGCGATCCGCCGCGGCTCGTTGCGGGGCATGGTGCTGCGGGAGAACCGTTTCGGCTTCGAGCCGGAGATCACCGCGAAGCTCGCCCGCCGGCACTGTCGGTTCCAAGAAGTGCCGATCGCCTACCACAGCCGCGGCTGGGACGAGGGAAAGAAGATCGGCGTGCGTGACGGCTTGCGGGCGTTGTGGTGCCTGCTGCGGTACGCGTGGGTGGACTGATCACGTCATAGTCGGAGAGTGGGATAGCCCAGGTTCTCGAACCTGGGTTGCCAGAGGCGACACGAGGCAGCCGCTCTGTTGCAGGCTGCGGGCCCGATCTTGTGTGTGCCTCATGTGGCTACGCCACCCCGGTTCAAGAACCGGGGCCACCCGCGCGACATCCGGTTGGATCAAGGCAGACGGGAGGAACGTGAACTTCCACCTTGCAGACAAGTGAGGCCCACTTGAAGCGTAACGGCGACGTGTGGGTCGGGCGTGTTCACTCCGCGAGCGCCGCTTCGATCGCCGCGGTCAGCTCCGCGCCCATCGGGTCGACGCCCGACTTGTAGCGGCCCAGGACCTCGCCGTTCTTGCCGACGAGGAACTTCTCGAAGTTCCAGCCGACGTTGCCGTCGTACGGCTCGGCGGCGGTGAGCTCCTCGTACAGCGAGCACTGGCCGGCGCCCTTCACGTCGACCTTGGCCAGCATGTCGAACTCGACGCCGTAGTTCAGCTGGCAGAACTGGGCGATCTCCTCGGCCGAGCCGGGCTCCTGGCCGCCGAACTGGTTGCACGGCACGCCGACGATCGCCAGCCCGCGGTCGGCGTACTTCTCGTGCAGCGCCTGCAGCGGCTCGTACTGCCGCGTGTAGCCACACCGGCTGGCGACGTTCACCAGCAGCACGACCTTGCCGTCGTACTTCTCGGCGAGGTTCACGTCGCCGCCGTTGAGCGTCTCCATCGTGTGGTCGAGCACGGTGTCGGCCCGGGCGACCGACGAGGTCAGCAAGAGGGCGACGGCGAGCGGGGCGGCGGCAAGAATGGTACGGCGCATCGGAATCGCTCCGGCGGTGAGTCGTGAGTGGGGACGCTCTAGATAATAGGGCAGCCGACCGCGCCGGCTAGTTGCGTCCGCCCGCCGGCTGTCAATTCCGGTACTTGAAGGTGTCGCGGCCCAGCTTCTCGAAGATCGCCAGGAAGTCGCCCGGGTCGCCGTCGATCGGCGTCACGGCGTCGGTCGGCACGATCACCACGCGGCCGCTCCACGGGTCGGGTGCGCTGGGCAGGTAGACGACCACCTCGCCCTCGGGGTGGCCGTCGCCGACGTCGCGTTCCACCTCCATGCCGAACTGGTCGAACGGTCCGACGCGGACACGCACCGGCTTGAGCTGCCCGCCGGCCCGCTCGCCGCCCAGATTGCTGGCGAGCTGCTCCTTGAAGACGACGTACCGCGGGAAGAAGAACGTCAGGTAGCCCTCGGCCTGATTCGTGAACCAGCGGCCTAGCCGCCGCGTCGCCAGCACGCCGCACAAGAAGCAGATAGCGACCACCGCTGCGATGCCGATCAGCACCTCCGATGCGGCGACGCCAAAGCTGTCCGGCATGAGCGGCTGGAGCCACTCGGGCACGCTGATCGCCGCCGCGATCCACAGCACGATCTGCCACGCCTCGGCCAGCAACGCGCCGACGACCACCAGCGGCAATAGAAACACCACGCCGCCGATCGCCGTGGTGACGAGAAACCCCAGATGTCGCTCAACACGCTTGCGGACCATGCGTCTCCCCCGTTGTCGGTTAAGGCCGCAGTGCGTCGCGGGCAGAGCGGGCGGACGCCGCGACGGCGGCGGGCGTATCGCCGAGCACCGTGAGGTGCCCCATCTTGCGGCCGGGCCGCGGCGTGTCCTTGCCGTAGAGATGCAGCGCGGCGCCTGCGGCAAGGGCAGCGGACCAGCGAGGCTCGCCCGTCTCCCAAAGGTCGCCCAGCAGGTTGGCCATGGCTGAAGGCGCTACCGGGTCGGGCGAGCCGAGCGGCAAGCCGGCGACGGCGCGAACCTGCTGCTCGAACTGCGACGTGCGGCAACCCTCAATCGTCAGGTGGCCCGAGTTGTGCGGTCGCGGGGCGATCTCGTTCACGAGCAGCTCGCCGCCGGGCAGCTCGAACAGCTCCACGCACAACAGGCCAACGGCGTCGAGCCCCTCGGCCACCCGGAGGCCGATGTGCTTCGCGGCGTCGCTCGTGACAGGCGACGAACCGGGGGCCGGGTAGACCGACACGTCGAGAATGTGGTCGGCGTGGTCGTTCTCGATGGGTCCGTAGACGGCGGTCGCCCCGTCGACGCCGCGTGCGATGAGCACCGACACCTCGCGGGCGAAGTCGACGAAGCCCTCCAGGATGCAGTCGCCGGGGCCGAGCGTACGCCACGCGTCTTCCAGTTCGGCCGTCTCGCGGAGCACGCGTTGGCCCTTGCCGTCGTAGCCCATCTGGGCGGTCTTCAGCACCGCGGGAAGCCCGATCGTGGCGGCGGCCGAACGCAGCTCTCCGAGCGAGTTCACCGGGGCGAACGGCCCGACCGGCACGTCCGTGTCTCGCAAGAACGTCTTCTCGCGGACGCGGTGCTGCGTGGTGTGCAGCACGTGGCTGCCCGGCCGGATGGGCGTGTGCTGCTCGGCGACGGCGATCGAAGCGGTCGGCACGTTCTCGAATTCGAGCGACGCGGCGTCGCACCCCAGGGCGAAGCTCGCCACGCTGCGGGGGTCGGCCAGCGAACCGACGTGCTCCTGGTCCGCCGCCTGGCCGGCGGGCGAGTCGCGGTGGGTGCTGAACACGTGCACGCGGTAGCCCATCCGCTGCGCGGCGTGCGTGAACATGCGGCCGAGCTGCCCGCCGCCGAAAACGCCCAGCGTGCTGCCGGGCGGTAGCGGGCCCTCGGCCACGCCGAGCGCAGCCGAGGGAGGGGTCACGGCAACTCCTGGGCGGCGACGCGGCGGCGCTCCGCTTCGCGGAGCTCGTCGAGCTTGGCGTGCAGGGTGGCGTCGCTGGTCGCGAGGATGCGGGCGGCCAGCAGGCCGGCGTTCTTGGCGCCTGCCGCGCCGATGGCGAGCGTGCCGACCGGCACTCCGCCGGGCATCTGGGCGATCGACAGCAGCGAGTCGAGCCCGCTGAGCGCCTTCGATTGCACCGGCACGCCGAGCACCGGCAACGACGTGAGCGACGCGATCATGCCGGGCAGGTGCGCCGCGCCGCCGGCGCCGGCGATAATCACCCGCAGTCCCCGGCCGGCGGCCGACTTGGCGTAGTCGACCATCTCCTCCGGCGTGCGGTGGGCCGAGACCACCCGCCGTTCGTGGGCGACGCTAAGCCCGTCGAGCGCTTCGCACGCCGCCTGCATCGTCGGCCAGTCGCTGTCGGAGCCCATAACGACCCCGACCAGCGGTGGGTTGGCGGTGGGGGCAGAGCTGGCCACGGGCGAGACCTTGATGGGCGTGCTGGCGAAGCCAAGATTCTGTCGGACGGTCGCCGCGTCGCCAAGACGCCACACTTGTGTCACACCAGCGTGCGTGGCGGCGCCCGTCGGCGGCAGCTAACGTATTTCCGTGAGCCCCGCCGCCCACCGACGAGTTGCACGCGAACGCCGGGGCGACCGCCGACGGGCCATCGCGTGCAGCTACGCCAATGGCTTGCTGTGGGCGGTGGGCAACGGCCTCATCTCCAGCACGCTGGTCATCTACCTGGCGTTGCAGCTGGGGGCGAAAGGAGTCGCGATTAGCGCGATTTTGGCCGCCCCGAGGCTGGCGGGTGTGCTGCGGCTCGGGGCGCCGGCGGTGTTTGGCTGGGGTGCCCGGCGGCGGGCCGGCGGCGGGCGAGCGCTGGGGAGAAAAGGTTTCTGCCTCGTCGGGTACCTGGCGAGCGGCGCCACTCTGGTGATGGTGCCGATCGCCGCGACGTACGCCGGCCGCTACGGGGCGGCGTGGGGCGTGACGGCGTTGGTTGTCGCGTGGAGCGTCTACCACCTGCTCGAGTACGCGGCGACGGTGGCCCTGTGGAGTTGGCTGGGCGACGTCTACCCACGGGCGATCCGCAGCCAACTCGTCGCCGGGCGAGAGCGATGGAAGCTGTACGGGCGGATCTTCGGCTTCGGCGCGAGTGTGCTGCTGACGACCCTTTGGGCGTGGTCGCTGCCGGCGGGTGAGCGTTGGCAGCCGTTGGCCGCGTCGGCGTCGGTGGGCGCCGCGTTGCTCGTGATCGCGGTCGTGCCGCTGGGCTTCATGCCGGCGTTCGCCGGGGCGCCCAGCGCTCGGCCCGTGGCGCCGGCTAGGACGTTGGTCGCGGCTCTGCTGGATCGGCGTTACCGCCGGCTGTTGGCGTTCAGCATGTCTTTCGCCGTGGCCAACGGCCTGACCGCCGCCGCGCAGGGCATGTACCCGTGGAAGGTGCTCGGCATCGACTACGCGTCGATGGTCGGCTTGCGGGCCGGGCTGCGTGGCGGGCAGGCGGCCATCACGCACCAGAGCGGCGTCTGGCTGCGGCGCTATGGCGTGCGACGCGTGATGACCCTCGCCCAGCTGCTGGTTGCGACCGGGCCGTTGTTCTACTTGCTGGCGACGCCGGCCCCGCCGTGGTGGGCGCCCGGCTGGATCGTGGTCGCTTTTGTCGTGTGGGTCGCGTACGCGCCGCTGAACATCGGGCTCGATACGCTGAAGGTCAGCTACGCCGACCCGACCAACAACTCGCCGTACGTAGCCGTCTATCACACGGCTGGCGACCTGGCGAATGCGGCGACCACGCTGCTGGGCGGCTGGCTGTTCGACCAACGCCTGCAAGCCGGCGCGGACGCCATGGAGGTGTACGCCGGGTTGTTCCTCGTCGGCTGGCTGGCCCGCACGATTGCTGCCGGGCTCGCGTGGCGGCTCGAAGATCCCGTGAACACGCGCCGCGTTAAACAAGGCTAGCTCGCGAGCGCCACGCCGGCCGGCGCCCACTTCGTCTCGGCGAACGCCTGCTCGACGATCTCGGTGTCGATCGTCTCGGCCCGGCAGCCGGCGCCGGCCAGCAGCGCAAAGTCGGCCAGCCGCACCACGTGCCGCGGAACGCCGCGCGACAGCTCGTGCAGTCGCTCGAGGGCCGTGTAGTCGAACACCGGGTCGAGCCGACCGGCGTCGACCAGGCAAGTCTGCACGTAGCCGATCGTGTCGTCGATCGCCCACGGCCCCAGGTCGATCCGCAGGTCGATCAGGTGCAGCAGCGCGTCGTTGAGTCGCTCGAGCGTGTCGGCCGGCGACGCCAGCAGAATGGTCCACTGCGCCTCGGGCGTTCCGTCGAGCCTCGCGAGTCGCACGAGCTGCTGCTGAGAGTCGGCGCCGAGCTCCTGGGCGTCGTCGATCAGCAGCACCGTCGGGCGTTGCTGCCAACGCTGCTCTGCCAGCCGATCCTCGATCCGCCGCCAAAGGTTCATCTGCGTGTCGGCCGGGTCCGGCGCGGCGCCGAGACCCTCGGCGGTGCGCCAGAGCAGTTCGCGAGCCGTGAGGGCGACCGCGTCGATTGACGCCACCGCGGCGCGACGCGAGCCGCTCCGCTGCTCATCGGCGATCGTCGCCAGGCACGTCGTTTTGCCGACTCCACGGCCGCCCAGCAGCACGCCCATCCGCCGGCGTTCGCCCACCAGGTAGTCCGCCCGCGCGGTCGCCTCTGCCAGCGGGCGGGTCGGGTACGGCGTCTCGGGCGTGGCGACGAACGGAGACCGCTCGAAACCCCAGTGCTGCAGATACATGCGATAGCCGAAGGCTGGAGGCGACAGACGTGCGTTGCGAAGGCACAACGGAGTGAAGGCGCAACGGGCCGCGCACCACGGCGGGCCTTCGTCAAACGGCATCGGCTGCGGTGGCGTGTGGTCTTGATCCCGCTGCCCGAGCGGCGATGCTGCTAGCACCACGCTCCTCGCACTCCCGCGCGTCATGCCAAGCCGCTTCTTCTCCGACGAACCGATCACCGGCGACACGGCCACGCTCGCCGGTCCCGAGGCGCATCACCTGCTGCACGTGATGCGGACGGCCGTGGGCGACCGGGTGACGCTGTTCGACGGCAGCGGTGTCGAGTTCGCCGCGGAGGTTGTGCGGCTTGGGCGCGGCGACGCCACGCTAGCGGTGCTGGCGAGCGAGCCGGTCGACCGCGAGCTGCCGTTCACGCTCACGCTCGGCGTCGCGATGCCCAAGGGCGATCGGCAGAAGGTGCTCGTCGAGAAGCTAACGGAACTCGGCGTCACACGGCTGCGGCCGGTCGTCACGGCGCGTACCGTCGTTGAGCTCAAGCCGGCGGCGTTGGAGAAGCTGCGGCGTCTCGTGATCGAGTCGTCCAAGCAGTGCGGCCGCAACCGCCTGATGGCGATTGACGAGCCGTTGCCGTTCGATCGGTTCGTCGCGGAGGCCGAGGCCGACGAGCGGTTCTTCGCTCACCCGGGCGGCGCGGCCGCGTTGTCGCCCGGGGCGACGGAAGACGTGGCGATCGCCATCGGCCCCGAAGGCGGCTTTACAGATGAGGAGGCGACGTTCGGTGAGGAAGCGGGCTGGACCGCGGCGTCGCTCGGATCGCGGATTTTACGGATCGAGACCGCCGCGATCGCCGCCGCCGCGGTGCGTGCGTCGGCCGCGCCGGGCTGTTAAGATCAGGGGTCTTGTCGCGGCGGAAGCAACGGAACACGCCGCCGGTTCTTGGTTCTCGGCAGTCACCGAAGATGCGTCTTAATCCTGCGCCCCTCCTCGGCTGGGCCGCCGCGCTCTGGTGCACGGCCTCGGCCGGCGCCGCACCGACGGTGGACGGCTCGCTCGGCGGCGACAACGCGTTCTACGGCCCCGCGCTCTCCGTGCAGAACACGAACACCCAGTACGGCAACGCGACCAACGGCGACCCCCGCTTCGCCAACGGCGGCTCGGAAATCAACGCCGTGTACTCGGCGGTCGTCGGCGATCGGCTGCACGTGCTGATCACCGGCAACCTGGAGAGCAACTACAACAAGCTGAGCGTGTTCATCGACAGCGAGCCGGGCGGCATGAACCGCATCGACGGCGGCAACGCGCCGGCGGGCGTTGACCCGTTCTGCTGCCCGCCGGACCAAGACGGCGCCGAAGCGTTGCAGGAGCTGGACGGTTTGCGATTCGACGCCGGTTTCGCCGCGGATCACTTCTTCGGCTTCTCGAACGGCGATGAGTTCATCAACGCCACACGGACCAACACCTACTCGTTCAGCGCTTACTACGGCGATCTGACCGCGGGGCCGGACGGGCGAGTGTCCGCGATGGGCTTCCAGCGGAGCGCCGGCGGCGTGGAGCCGGGGCTCGACCAGGGCGAGCCGATCGACAGCGTCAACAACGCCTGCACGGGCGACGGCGACCTAAGCTGCACGCCGAACGCGCACCTGTTCGCCGAGCAACGCGACCTGTTGAACGACATCGACTTCCGGATGGCGATCAACAACAGCAACACGCAAGGCGTCGATGCCGGCACGGGCCCCGCGACCGGCAACCCGGCCGATGTGCAGACCGGCATCGAGTTCTCGATCCCGCTGGCGGTCATCGGCAGCCCGACGGACGACCTCCGTCTGACGGCGTTCATCGGCAACAGCCAGTACAACCATCTGTCGAACCAGTTCTCCGGCGTCGGCGTGTTGCGGGGCAATCTGGGCGGGCCGATTTCCGCGGTCAATCTGGCCGCGATCGCAGGCGAACAGTTCGTGACCGTGCCGCACAGCTCGCAGGCGGGCGACTTCGGCTACGACGGCGTGGTCGATCTGGCGGACTACACGCTGTGGCGCGATGGCCTCGGCACGGACTATGACCTGGCGGGCTACGAGACCTGGTCGGCGGCGTTGGCCGGGCAAGCCGCGGTCGCAGTCCCCGAGCCCGCCGCGGCGACGGCTTTTGTGCTCGTTGCGATGGCTGTCCAAGGACGCCGCGGCTAGCCGTCGCTCCGGCCGTCTCTACATCACTTCGATCGACCTCCTAAGCAGTGCGAACCGTGTCTACCAAGCCTTCGATTCTCACCGCGGCGATTATCGCCGGTTGCGTGGCTCCCACCTTCGCGAACCCCATCAACGCGACGGCGCCGACCACCTCGTGGACGCTCGAGATCGAGGACGTCGTCACCATCCCCAACAGCCCGGGAACGGGCGGGCAGAAGCCCCGAGTGGAAGACCTTGTCTTCGGCGGCGCGCCGGGCCTGGCGTACGTGCTCGACCAACGCGGGACGATCTACACGTTCGACCCGGCGTCGCCGAGCCCGACCGCGACCGAGTTCTTCGACATCTACGACGTCGTCGGCAACGCCAACATCGGCTTCCAGACCGGCCTGCGCGGCATGGCGTTTCATCCGGGGTTTAACGACTCCGGTTCCGATGGTTACCGCAAGTTCTACACGTCGCACAGCCGCGACGCGTTCGCGTCGCCGCCGGCCGAACAGACGGCGCCCAAGTTCTTCAACTCGCCGCCCGGGCTCGACCACGACTCCGCGGTCGGCGAGTGGACGGTCGACGCCACCGGGCAGGTGATCCCCTCGTCGTACCGAGAGGTGATCCGCGTCGGGCAGCCGTTCGACGATCACAACATCGGCCAGATCGGCTTCAACCCGAACGCGGCGGCCGGCGACGCGGACTACGGCAATCTGTACATCGCGCTGGGCGACGGCGGCGGAGCCGGCGATCCGCGGAACCTCGCCCAGGACATCTCGACCACCACCTCGGGCAGCGGCGGCAAGGGCTTCCCGCACGGGTCCATCCTGCGGGTCGACCCGCTGGAGTCGGGCGGGGCGCCGTTCAGCGTGCCGGCGGACAACCCGTTCGTGGGGCAGGCCAACACGATCGAAGAGGTGTGGGCCTACGGCCTCCGCAACCCGCACAAGTTCGTGTGGGACACCGCGGCGGAAGAGAAGATGCTCATCTCCGACATCGGCCAGGGGAATGTCGAAGAGGTGAACCTCGGCGTCGCCGGCGCCAACTACGGCTGGGACGCCCGCGAGGGAACGTTCCTTTACGACAACCCGGGTTCGGTCGGCGCCCTGCCCGGCGGCCACCCGACGGACGCCTTCACCTACCCCGTCGCGCAGTACGACCACGACCTCAACAACAACGGCTTCGTCGACGGGCTGCTGGCGATCGTCGGCGGGCCGGTCTATCGGGGCGACGCGATTCCCGAGCTCCGCGGCAAGTACTTCTTCGGCGACTTCGCCGAGGGCAATAAGCTGTGGGCGGTCAACGTCGATGAACTGGTGGAGCAAGATGACTTCACCAGTCTCGGGGCGCTGAGCGGCGGTAACCTGGCCCCGTACGAGGAGGTGCGGCTCACCAGCGGCGGCTCGCCGACGACGCTGCTCGACCTCATCCGCCCGGGGAGCGGTGACAACGGCCTCACCCGCACCGACATTCGCTTGGAAGAAGGCCCGGACGGGGAGGTGTATCTCCTCAATAAACGCGACGGCGTGATCCGGCGGTTCGCCTCGACCGACGGCCTGCAGGCGGGCGACTTCAACGGCGACGGCTCCGTGGACCTCGCCGACTACACCACTTGGCGAGACCTGCGTGGCGTCCGCTACGAGGAGCGCGACTACCAGGTGTGGGTCGACAACTTCGGCTCGCAGCTTTCGGACACGTCTGCCGGGGGCTCAGCCAATGACTTGTCGGGCGTGCCCGAGCCGACCGCGCTGTTGCTCGCTTCGCTCGGGGCGATAGCCCTCAGACGAAGAGCCGTTGTCCGCTGACCCGCTGCTCGTGCTCCAGCAGCCAACGCTTGCGGTCTAGCCCGCCGCCGTAGCCGCCCAGCCCGCCGCCGGTGTTCACCACGCGGTGGCACGGCACGAGAATCGAGATGGGGTTTGCCCCGTTCGCGGCGCCGACCGCCCGCACGGCGGTCGGCCGATCGATGCGGCGGGCCAGCTCCGCGTAGCTGGTGGTCTGGCCCGCGGGGATGCGACACAGCTCGGCCCAAATCCGCCCTTGGAACGGCGTGCCGACGAGCTTCACGGGCGTGGTGAACTTCGTCAGCCGGCCGGCGAAGTACTCGGCCAACTCTTCGCCCAACTGCTCGGTCAGCGGAGTGCAGCCGTCAGCGACGGTCGCGTTGAGGCGCAGGGAGACGCGGTCGAGCTGACGCCGGGCGCGCGTTTCTGCGGCGTACTCGACGAGCCAAACCCACGCGTCGTCGGCGGCCACGAGCAACGGGCCGACGGGCGAGTCGAGCGTCGCTACGCGGAGCGATGTCTCGCCGTCGGGCGGGCTCACGGCGTCTCTTGGATCCGCAGCTTCCGCCAGCGGATCTGCTTGCCCGCCTGCTCCGGCTTGCCGATGCCGTGCACCTGCAGGCCGATGAAGCCGGTGGCGGTCATGCCGTCGGACAGGTCGGCCGCTTGGACGCCGTTGACGAACGTCTTGATCGAGTCGCCCACGGCCTCGATCCGCATCTGGTTCCAGTCGCCCGGCTTGAACGCGGCGCGGGCGTCGGCATGCTCGTCGCCCTCCAGGTTGAAGAGCCAGCCGCGGCGGGCCTCGTCGTAGATGCCGCCGGACCACGACCGATCGGACGGGTCCAGCTCGCACTGGTAGCCGTGGACGCGGCCGGCGGGCCGATCGCCCGTCGGCGCGTCGTACACGTTGCTGCGGAACTGCACGCCGGAGTTCACGGCCGGATCGACCCACACCTCGAACTCGAGGACGAAGTCCGCGTAGTCACGATCGGTGCACAGGAACGAGTTGGGCGTGCCCATGACGCTCGTCCCGACGATCTCGGGCCCGCCCTCGGCGTCGGCGACGACCTTGTAGGGCGCCTCACCGCCGCGCTGGACCCAGCCGTCGAGCGACTCGCCGTCGAATAGGTCAACAAACCCGGAGTCGTCGGCGCGGGCCGGAGCGGTGAAGGCGGCTAGCAGGAGCAGGAGCGTGCACAGATGAGCGAGCATGTTGCGTGTCGGGGCGTGTGAGCGACGGGCGTGGGTGCGCCCCAGTTTACGCCAACCGCCCGCGGTTTGCTCGCCGCGTCCACCGCGATTCACAGCTTCCAGATGAGCAGGGCCGAGTAGTTGAGGTTGTGCGGCTCGACGCCGTCCGGCTCGCTGTCGTAGCGGTCCGTGGCCGACAGCTTCAGGCTCACGTTCGACGGCTGGTGCAGCTCGATCTCGAGGCCCACGTCCGCCAGCACACGGTAGCGGTTGAAGTTCTCCCACTCCGGGAAGTAGTCGACCTTGGAGTAGAACTTCTTGGTCTCCGTGAACTGCAGCTCGTAGTTCAGCCCGAAGCTGGCCTCCTGCACCCACTCGTCGCGGACGCCGCCGAACTCACGCGACACACCGGTACCGACGCTGGTTGTCAGCTTGGTCCAGTCGCGGTTGATCCATCGGTAGCCGACACCGCTGTTCGCGTTCAGGTTGATGTCGAAGACCTGGAACTCGTCGTAGAACGTCTGCGACATGACGAACAGCGTCCACGGCGAGTCGCCGAACAGCCAGTCGTAGCGGACGTCCAAGAGCGCGTTGCTCTGGATCTCGACGCCCTCGCTCTCGGTCTTGTTGTAGTAGAGGCTCGAATCGAACTTATAGTCGTCGCCCTCGCGCTTGATGAAGCCGCCGGTGCGGAAGCTGATCGACTCGCTCGTGCCGCCGGCGCCGTTCAGGCCCAGCTCGAAGCCCGAGTCCCACGGCGAAGGGCCGAACCAGTACGTGGGCTGGTACCAGTGGTACACCGGCTCCGGCTCGACGGCGGGCGCCGCGATCGTTTCCGAACCGGGTTCCGCCGCATCGACCTCCACGACCACGGGCGGCGCCCCGGTGTCGGCCGGCGGGGCGTTGGCAGCGCTGGGGGCGAGCAGTTGCTCGTAGGTGATCGGCGCGGCGGGGGCCAAGAGCTCCGCGGCGGGCGCCACGGGCAGCGGCGTGACCACTTCCGGCGATCCGGTCGTCGGGTACGGCAGCGGCTGGGCGGCGGACCCGGCCGCCGACCCCAGGACCAGCGCAGCTAGCACGGCGGGCAGCCACCCGCATGAGAGGTTCGCGTTCATGCGGTGGCTGATAGCGAATCTCGCCGGTGCGACGCAAGCCGGGCAGCCGCACGTTCACGCTCACGCCCGTCGGCTTCAGAGGGCGATGCCCAGCAGTCGCGAGATGTCGAGCGTGAAGACCATCGCCATGAGGCTCAGCAAGAAGATCATGCCGGCCACGTGCAGGGCCATCACGATCCGTTCGTTGGCCGGCCGGCCGGTGAGGCCCTCGTAGGCCAGGAACACCATGTGGCCGCCGTCGAGCACAGGGATCGGCAAGAAGTTGAGCACCGCCAGGTTCGCGCTGAACATGGTGAGCGTCATCAGCAGCGGGCCCCAGCCCTGGAACGCGCTCTGCCCGGTCACCTGAGCGATCATCACCGGCCCGCCGAGGGCCTTCACAGAGACCTGACCACCGAGCTTCTGCAGCAGCCGAAAGATCCCGGAGAGCTGACTGGTGGTTTCCTCCCAAGCGAGCGACGCCCGCTCGCTCCACGAGTCGACCTGCCGGTTCTCCTGGAGCGTCTGAATGCCGATGCCGCGGGGCGGCCAGAACTGCGTGGCGGACGGCGCCGGCGCCAGCGTCACGCTGACCGCCTCGCCGCCCCGGTCGATCTGTAGATCGACCTCGAGTCCAGGAGTCTTGTCCTGGATCAACTGCATGATGACCGGCCAGCTCTGCTTGCCTTCGCCGAGCTCGATGACGATCTTTTGGGAAGTCAGGCCGTCGGCCTCCGCGTCGGATGAGCGTAGCGTCACCTCGGTGAGGCTGTCGCCGGGCGCGAGGCCCGCCTCCGCCGCAGGGCTGTCGGCGACCACGCCGGCCACGTTCGCCAGCAGCGGGCACGCCACACCGAGCGACTCGATCCCCAGCGGCTCGTTGTCGCCCGATCTTACGGACCAACGCACCGAACGCGGTTGCAGCGTGACCTCGGCCGGCGACGACTCGCCGGCCCGAAGCACGGTGAGCGTCACCTCTTCGGAACCGTCGACCGAGGCCTCCGCGAGGTAGTCGTCGAGCGTCAGCGGGTCGATCGCGTTGGCCCCGGCGCCGATCGGGGCGCCGTTCAACTGGAGCAGGCGATCGCCGACCGCGAGGCCGGCGTCCGCCGCCGGCGACCCGTTTTGCACGGCCGCGATCGGGCCGAGCGTCGCCACGATGCCCAGCCGCTCCATTGGGTTGGGGGAGACCGTCGTGGTCGCCTCTTCCTTGGAGCCCTTCCGTTGGAGCGTGTAAGTGATGGGCTCCGATTGGTACTTGATCAGCAAACCAGCCAGGTCGGCGTACGACTCGACGGGTTCGCCGTTGACGGCCGTGATGCGGTCCTCCGGCTGAAAGCCGTCGCCCTCGGCCTGCGAGGACGGCGCGGCGGCGACGACCGGGTCTTTCTTCCGCAGCACCGGGAGCATCGTCGGCTGCACCTTGATGCGTGGCGCCAGGTCCGCCATCCGCGGCTGCACCTTCACGTCGAACGGCTCGGTGTTCGGGCGCTCGATCGTCATCGCCAAGCCCTGATCCAGGTCGGTGAGGATCACCTGCTGGATCAGTTGGTTGAACGTCGGCGACTCGATGCCGTTGAGCACGGCGATGCGGTCGCCCGTGCGGAGGCCCGCCTCCCACGCGGGGCCGCCCGGCGAGGCGAAGCCGATCTTCGCCGGTGTCTCCGGCACGCCCACGCCGAAGGCGATCCACGCGAAGATGAACGCGAAGATCACGTTCATAACGACGCCGGCGGAGATGATCGCCATCCGCTGCGGCACGCTCTTGGCGAGGTAGCTGCGGCGGTCGACCCAGAGCTTGTCGCCGCTGGGGCCGATGATCTCTTTGGCGTCTGGCGAGCCCTCCAGCTGTTTCGATTGCTCGAGCTGCTCCGCCAGGTTCGCCACGTTGTCGTCCTGGCCGAACATCTTCACGTAGCCACCCAGCGGCAGGATGCCGACGCCGTACTCGGTCTCGCCGATCTGCTTGCTGACCTTGTAGCCACCGACGTCGAAGCCGACGAAGAACTTCTCGCACCGTACGCCGCACATCTTCGCCACGGCGAAGTGGCCGAGCTCGTGCACGAAGATCACGAAGCCGAGCGCGAGCGCGGTGATGCCGATCACCGCCGCGGTATTGAGCAGGTCGGCTAGCGCCGCGAGCGGCAACGAGCCGACGGTGAGGGCGGGCGCAGCGAGGGTGTAGGCCAAGAGGTCCATTGCCGGCAGAGAGCGTGAGAGGTGTTTAAGCGCAGACCCAGGTGTGGATCTCTTCGCGGGCCCAGCGGTCGAGCTCCACCAGCCGCTCGAGCGACGGGTTCGTCTCGTACTCGTGGGCGCTGAGGATGCTGCGGCAGGCGGGAACGATCTCGGTGAAGTGCAGCTCGCCGTCGAGGAACGACTGCACGGCCGCCTCGTTGGCGGCGTTCAGCACGGCCCCGGTGGTGCCGCCCTCGCGGGCGCACTCGAATCCGAGCTCCAACGCGGGGAAGCGATCGAAGTCCGCCGGCTCGAAGTTCAGATGGTGCGCCTGGGTCCAGTCGAGCCGCTCGGCCGGGCCGGGCACACGGTCGGGGTAGTCCAGCGCGTGCTGGATCGGCAGCCGCATGTCGGGCGGGCCGAGCTGCGCGACCACCGAGCCGTCGACGTACTCGACCATCGAGTGGATGGTGGACTGCGGGTGGATGACCACGCCGATCTTGTCGACCGGCATGTCGAACAGCCACCGCGCCTCGATCACCTCGAGCGCCTTGTTCATCATCGTGGCCGAGTCGATCGTGATCTTGGGGCCCATGTCCCACGTGGGGTGGGCGAGCGCCTCGTCGACCGTCACCTGCGCCAGCTGCTCGCGCGCCCAGGTGCGGAACGGGCCGCCGCTAGCGGTCAGCACGATCCGCTCCACCTCGCGTCGTTGGCCGCAGGCGAGCGACTGAAAGATCGCGCTGTGCTCGCTGTCGACGGGGATGATCTGCGGGTGCTCGAACTGCGACGCGGCCTCGTCCAGCCGCCGGCGCACCAGCGGCCCCGCCATGACGAGCGTCTCTTTGTTCGCCAGGGCGACCCGCTTCTTGGCCGCGAGCGCGGCGAGCGTGCTGTTCAGCCCCGCGCTGCCGACGATCGCCGCGAGCACCACATCGACCGCCGAGTCGGCCGCGACGCGTTCGAGCGCCTCGTGCCCGACCAGCAGCTCCGTCTTTGCGGGCAGGTCGCTCCAGGAGTGCTCGGCGGCCGCTTGCGGATCGGTGGCGACGACGAACGGCGGCTTGAACTCCTGCGCCTGCTGCTCGAGCTGCTCCAGCTTGTGGTGGGCCGAGAGCACGATTGGCTTGAGCCGCCCGCCGCTGCTCCGGACCACGTCCAGAGCGTTGCGGCCGATGCTGCCGGTCGACCCGAACACCGCCACGCCGCGGGCCGGCGGTTTCGTCGCGGTGGGCATGGCGAGAGCGACCTGAGAGGGGCGAGAAACGTTGCGAGGGTGACCGGCGAACGGTTGACGGGCTTGCGCCGGCAACGACTAGCCACGGCGCCGAGTCCGCCGCGAGAGTCACCGAAAACCGAGGGTCGCCGAGCGGTAATCTGTTGCTACGCTTGAGGTTGCAACACCCGTCGCCACCCGATTCTAGGGCTCCCCAGAATCGCGGACAAGGCGAACCGCACAGCGTCGCCGAACCGCTTCGCAACCCGCCGCGCACCCAACAAGGTCGGTTCGTGTCGTGAGACGCGCCGCCCCGCTGCGGTAAGCTCTCGGCTGCACCGGCCGCCCGATCGCAGCGTCGTCCCCCTCCGAGTCCTCAGCTTCGAGCCGTTATGAGCCAGCCCGAGAACGAAACGCCTCGAGACGACAGCAAGAAGTCGGGTCAGCAGGGCGGCAACTTTGTGTGGTACCTGCTGGCGGTGGGCATCAGCCTGATGCTGCTAGTGACGATGGTGGGCGGCCCCGGCGTGATGGACATCCCGTGGAGCACCTTCGAGAAACTCGTCGCCAGCGAATCGGGATCGGCCACGATGATCGATCGCATCTCCGAGCCGGAGCGCGAGCTCGAGCTGTCGAGCTTGCAGGCGATCATTGTGGATGACCGCCAGATCACCGGCAAAGTCGATTGCCTGGTCCTCGGCGCCAACGATCAAGCAGACGGCGACACGCCGGCGGTTACGCAGCCTGAGACGGTGCGTTTCCGCGTCAACTGGAACCCGAACAACGATCGCGTGGGCCCGATGCTCCGCGAGGCGGGCCTGGATTACGACAACGCGTCGATGCCCAGCCCGCTGCTGAACTGGGCGCCCACGCTGCTGATGACCGCCCTGCTGGTCGGTCTGATGATTTTCATGCTCCGCCGGCTGGGCGGAGCCGGGTCGCCGATGGCCTTCGGCCGCAGCCGCGGCAAGCTGGTCGCGCAAGAAGACCTCGACGTCACGTTCGACGACGTCGCCGGCATCGAGGAGGCGGTCGACGAGCTCCGCGAGGTGGTCGACTTCTTGAAGAACCCGGAGCGTTACCAACGCCTGGGCGGCCGCATCCCGAAGGGCGTGCTGCTGGTCGGCCCTCCGGGCACCGGCAAGACGCTGCTCTCCAAGGCGGTCGCCGGAGAGGCGGAAGTGCCGTTCTTCTCGCTCAGTGGATCGGACTTCGTCGAGATGTTCGTCGGCGTTGGCGCCGCGCGGGTCCGCGACATGTTCCAGCAGGCCGAGCAGCGGGCCCCGTGCATCGTGTTCATCGACGAGCTCGACGCCCTCGGCAAGACCCGTGGCAACGGCGCCATGGGCAGCCACGACGAGCGTGAGCAAACGCTCAACGCCCTGCTCGTGGAAATGGACGGCTTCGGCACGAACAGCGGAATCATCGTCATGGGCGCCACCAACCGCCCCGAGACGCTCGACCCCGCCCTCATGCGGCCGGGCCGCTTCGATCGCCAGGTGCTCGTCGATCGGCCGGACGTCTCCGGCCGCGAGGAGATCCTCGAGGTGCACTTGCAGAACGTGAAGGTCGACAGCGAGGTCGACGTGAAGGCGCTCGCGGCGATCAGCAGCGGCTTCGTCGGCGCGGACTTGGCGAACATGGTCAACGAGGCGGCGCTGCTGGCGGCGCGCAACGGCAAGGAGCTCGTCGGCAATGACGAGTTCTACGAGGCGGTGGAGCGGGCCAGCATCGGCCTAGAAAAGAAGAGCCGCATCATGCTGGACGAAGAGAAGCAACGCTTGGCCGTGCACGAGGCGGGCCACGCGTTGGTCGCCTACGCCCTGCCGAACACCGACCCCGTTCACAAGGTCTCGATCATCCCCCGCGGCCTGAGCGCCCTAGGCTACATGCAGCAGCGCCCCGCGCACGACCGTTACATGATGACCCGCGGCCAGCTGGAGAGCCAAATCCAGGTGATGCTCGGCGGCACGCTCGCCGAGGAGCTGATCCTCGAAGACATCGGCACCGGAGCGAGCAACGACCTGGAACGCGCTACCGCCGCGGCACGCAGCATGGTCATGGACTACGGCATGAGCCGCCTCGGACGGGTCACGTACCGTGAGCGGACGACCGGTTTCCTCAGCCCCGATGGCTCCGCGAGCGCGACGCACCACAGCGAGCAGACCGCCCGCGAGATCGACGAAGAAGTGAAGCGGATCCTCGGCGACAACCTCGAGGCGGCCCGCCACATCCTGGCCAGCCGCCGGCCAGCGCTCGAAGCGATCACCGGCTCGCTGCTTGAGAAGGAAGTCATCGACGCCACGCAGCTCGAAGACCTGATCCAGCAGGCGAGCCCCGAGCCGAAGATCGTGCCGGGCACCGACGCGGAGCGGAAGCCGGCCGGCCCCGCCGCGACGCCGGCCGAGGGAGACGCCGCCGAGGCGTAAGGGCTCGGTCGAAGGTGAGCCTCTTCCGCCGGTGTCATTCCACGCCGGTATCGGACGGTGGTTGCCAGTTTAGGTACGGGTTGTCGGTCGGTTGCGCGATCGCCCGCGAGAACTCGAGCCCCGAACTCGTGATGGCGAAGCCGACGGCGGCGACGCAAACGACGCTGCACACCGCCACTCGTCGCCAAGTCGTATGACGCGTACCGCCGGCAGCGATCGCCGCGCCCAAGCCGACGACGGCGAGGACAACATTGAGCGGCGTGATCTCTGCGTAGAAAGCGCCGAGCATCGCCAGGCCGCTCAACCAGGTGACGACCACCAAACCGCCGTGTCCGGCATGCTCGCCGAGCGAGCGGTAGCTGATCTGCCCCATCGCGCCGAGCGTGGCCCCCACAATCGCCGCCAACATCACACCGCCGTGCTGGGCGTACGACAGGCTGCCCGAGGTGGCCAGCAGCACCGAGACGCCCAAGGCGACGACCGCCATCAGCACCGGACCGATGAGCGAACGAGGCGTTGTCGGCGGACCCAAACTTGTCGGTGAGTCGTCGGGCTCCACGCGAGGCAATGCCAACCAGCCGAGCGCGACCAGGCCGCACGCCATCAACGCCACCCGCAGGATCGCTTCTTCGCGAGACCATTCGGAGAGGAAGTAGACGCTGCCCCACAGCAACCGCGTGGGCAGGGTGAACGCCAGGGCGAGGCCCAGCAGAGCGCCGGCCCTTCGGGCCACGCGATGACGGCGTGCGAGCAGCAACGTCGCCGCCGCCGCCACGACCGTGCCGGCCGCGAGCCAGTGGCTCGCCTGACGCGGTTGCACGAACGCCGCGAACGCCTCCGGCAACGCCGCGAAATAAGCCGACACGGCGGCGGTCAGGCCGCCGGCTTCGGCCACCGTAGGAACGGCCGCGAGCGAGGCCTGCCCGACGACTACGCCGCTGGCGATCGCCAGCGGCCACGCGGCCTGCGTCCAACCGATTCGGTGCAACGTGGCGCGAATCAGCAGGGCGACGATCCCCGGGATCACACCGCCAAGCAGGAGGTCGACCGGTCCAAGCATCGGAGCGTCTCCACAAAGAACTGGCGGGCGACGCCACCGCGCCGCCCGCCGTAGCACACTCGGACGGTTACTGGCGGATGCCCTCGAAGCTGATCGTCACGCCGACGTTGTCGCCGATCGGGCCGACCATGAAGTTCATGCCGAAGTCCGACCGCTTGAACGACGTCCGGCACAGGAATCCGGTGCGATAGTTCCCGTACGGCCCGGGGCCCTCGCCCAGGAAGGTCATCGGCAGCGTCGCCTGCTTGGTGACGCCGTGCATGGTCAGCGGCCCGGTCGCCTCGTACACCGGCTTGCCGTCCTCGCCGGTCGTCTTGCGGACGCTCTCGCTGCGGAACGTGATCTGCGGGAACTGCTTGGCGTTGAAGAAGTCGGCGTTGCGGAGGTGCTCGTCGCGCTTGGGGTCCATCGTGTCGAGGCTCGCGACGTCCACCGTGAAGTTGAACGCGCACGCGGCCGGGTTGTCCGGGTCGAACTCGAACGAGCCGCTGTTCTTGCGGAACATGCCGTAGGTGTAGCTGTAGCCCAGGTGGCTGATGCTGAAGACGACGGACGTGTGCGAACCGTCGACCGCGTACGACGCCGCCGAGGCGTGGCTCGGACCGATCGTGGCGATAATCGACGCCGCGATCATCGACGCGGTGATCAGCGTGCGGGGGGTGGCGAGTTTCATCGGCATGAGCTCCGTGGTTAAGGTTTCTAGGTTTCGTCGTCGCACAGCGCGGGCGATCGCCGCGCTTTGGTCATCAGTCGGTTGATGCTCGCGAGGTCGGACGCGGTGAGATGCCCCATCAGGTCGGCGTGCTGCTTCTCCAGCAGCGGGTCGATCTTCGCGAGCAGCCGCTTGCCCTTGGCCGTGAGCCGCACCCGCACGACGCGGCGGTCTTGGTCGCAGCGGCGTCGCTCGGCCAGGCCGAGCTTCTCGACCCGGTCGACGAGCCGCGGCACGTCGGGCCCCGGGCTGAGCATCCGCGGCCCGATCTCTCCGATGGGCGTGCCCTCTCCGCCGACGCCCCGCACGATGCGGAGCACGTTGTAGAGCGGGCCGCTGATCCCGTGCCGGCGGAACAGCCGTTCGCTGGGCTCCTGCAGCCGCCAGGCGGTGCGAAGGATGTTGAGCAGCGTCTCCTCCTCCGGCAGGGCGAAGGCGTCGCGTTTGCCGATCTCGGTAGCCAGGGGCGATTTCATGGCGGGTTCTCCTGCGGCCTCGGCGGCGTGCGCACTGGCGTCCGGCAATTCATACGTACCAACAATAGGTGTGGCAACATCTTTATTGCCAGATTCGCCAGAAAAGGCGGGCGCCGGCGCCCGCTAGCCCATGCCGCAGCCCAGGGCCGCAGCCCATCCGAAATCGAGCCGCGAGCCGCCGCGGATGCGACACGCCGCCCAGGCACGGCCGGACGCAGCCGGCGCCCAGTGGAGACCGCCCAGTAGCGACCGCCCAGCGGAGACGCAGCGGAGACCCGTCGAGACCCAGCGCAGCCCCGCCCGCTCGATCCCCTTCTCCGTGGTCCCCCGCGGTCCTACGCTTCCTGCATGGCGGACGACGCGGACAGCACGACCCTCGAGACCACCCCCGACGGCGACGACGGCGCCCCGCCGCCGACGCTGCCCAAGACGCAGGCCGAGTTCTTCGAACGGGCCGCCGAGAAGGTCCGCAGCAAGTTCCCGACCACACCGGGCGTCTACCTGTTCCACGACGCCAAGGGCCGCGTCATCTACGTCGGCAAGGCAAAGAACCTGCGGGCCCGGGCCGGCAGCTACTTCCTGAAGGCGGCCGCCGAGGAGCAACGCACCGCGCAGCTGGTGACCGAGGCGTACGACATCGACTACCTCGACGCGGAGAGCGAGGTCGATGCCCTGCTGCTCGAGGCCCGGCTCGTCAAGGACATCCAGCCCCGGTTCAACCGCGAGCTACGCGACGACAAGACGTTCCCCTACCTGCAGATCACTACGCACGAGGACTTCCCCCGGGTGGAGATCACCCGCGAGCCGAAGTCGTCGGCCGCCAAGCTGTACGGCCCGTTCACCAGCATGGGCGCGCTGCGTGGCGCCGTGCAGGTGCTGCAGCGGGTGTTCAAGTTCCGCACGTGCTCGCTCGACATCGACGAGGGCGACGAGCGTTGGCGTTGGTTCCGGCCGTGCCTGCTCGCGTCGATCGATCAGTGCACCGCGCCGTGCAACCTCCGCGTGAGCAAAGAAGACTACCGCAAGGACATCGCCCGCCTGCGGACGTTCCTGGAGGGGGGCCGCACCAAGCTGCTCCGGGAGATGAACGGCGAGATGGAGGCGGCGTCGAAGGAGCTCCGCTTCGAGAAGGCGGCCCGCCTCCGCGACGAGATCCGCCTCCTCGAACGGCTCGACGAGCGGGGCGAGCTGGAGGAGGACGTCCAGCCGGAGGTCTTCTACGTCGACCCCAAGAAGGGCCTCGCCGGGCTGCAGAAGGTGCTCGGCCTGCGCGAGCAGCCGCGCGTGATCGAGGGCGTGGACATCGCGCACCTGGGCGGCACGGAGACGGTGGCGTCGCTCGTGCAGTTCATCGACGGGCTGCCGTTCAAGCCGGGGTACCGCCGGTTCCAGATCCGCGAGGTGAAGGGCATCGACGACTTCGCCAGCATCCGCGAGGTCGTCGCCCGGCGGTTCAAGAAGCTCGACGCGGACGGGGCGTCGTTCCCCGACATCCTGCTGATCGACGGCGGCAAGGGCCAGCTCAGCCGTGCGATGGAGGCGTTCAGCACGCTCGGCATCGAGCCGCCGACGGTGATCTCGCTCGCGAAGAAGGAAGAGCTCGTCTACCGCCCGGGCGAGAGCGAGCCGCTGCGGATCAGCCGCCACGCGTTCGCCCTGCGGCTGCTGCAGTACGTCCGCGACGAGTCGCACCGCTTCGCCCAGCACTACCATCACCTGCTGCGGCGGAAGCGCACGATCGGCGAGTGAGGTGGGCGAGCGACACGGCGTGGCGTGGCTCGCTTTCACGCCGTCGCTCGGGGTCCCGGGCGTCCTCAGCTCTGTCGGTGTTCGGTTGCCGTCGAGCAACGTCGGCGTGTCGGGCCTCAGTAGGTTTTGGCGGCGTGCCAAGGCCGTCGAAGGAGATCGATCCTCGCTCGTCCTCGACCCGTGAGCGCCGTCAGATCGATTGCGGGCGGCTCCGTCTGAGGTGTCCTCGGCGAGAAACGACCTCGGCGAGTTGGCCGAAGGCCGAACTCCGCGAAGTTGAGGCAACCGCCGCGGCGAAGCTCAAGAGATGGCGATCCAACTATGTGAAGGGTTAGTCGCGTAGCACTGAATCGCACGATCACCGTCACTCACCTATGAACAGTGCGTGCCACGGGATGAGCGCAACGGATGCGTCCCAGAATGCGTGGATATAGACGGTGGCCCAGAGCAGAGATGTTCGCTGGACGATCGCGGCCCAGATCATGGCGATGACGAAACCGGCGACAAGCATGGGGGTTGGGAGCATGCCGTGGAAGAATACGAATGATAACGAGGAAGCCACCATCGCGACCCATATCGGCTGTCCAGCCTTCTTGAGGGCGGTCATCATGTATCCGCGGTAGATCACCTCTTCGCAAAATCCAGCTGAGAGCGCCATCGCTACGATGCCCGAGCGCTTGAATGTCGTCATGCCCGGCAAACTCCATTGCCAGTCGCCAAGCCTCATAGAGCCAAAGACCCAATTCAGCGCCGCGCAATAGAGGGCGATGCAACAGGCGAAGCAGGCGAAGCCCTTGAGCAGGTTTGGCAGGCCGATGTCCTTGGGGCCTGCCAGCGTCTTCTTCGTCCAAATAAGCACGGCGGCAGTGAGCAACCAGTGCAACCCCAGAGCCACCATCACGTAGTGCTCCGCGGCGACACGGCGGCACAGCTCGTAAAGAAGCGGAATCACGAAAACCGACGCCCAGATCGCGTACTTGTTCATCGAGTGTCAATCCCACCGCGAGTAACACTGGTATGAGATGAGTGGCTGAACAGGTCCGCCGACGGGACTAGGCGGTTGGCGGCGACTCTCATCCCACTCAGCTATTGCGTCACGGTCAACGCGCAAGCAGCTCAGGCAGAATCACCTGCCTCACAAGGTTCTTCCGGGCTCCAGCCGCTCGGTTGTCGTCGTAGTGCCCCGCTGTCAGTACGACGACTGCGTCTTGCTGCGGCAACACAAAGATGCTCTGGCCTCCACGACCGAAAGCAGCCACAACCCTCGCCGGCTGCTCAGTTGTCGAGAAGTCTTCCAGCCACCACTGGTAGCGGTACTTTCGGGTTCCGTTCGCGTGGTCGGACATCTCCTTGATCCAGGCGGCCGGGACAACTTGTTTACCGTTCCATTCTCCGTCCTGTAGAACGAGTTGCCCGACTTTCAGCATATCTCTCGGTGTCAATCGTAAGCCGAAGTGGGCGGCCGGCTCGTTATCGAGATCGTGCAACCATTCCCAATGCTCGATCTGCAGAGGACCGAAGAGTTTCTCTTCGGCGAACGCTTCGATGTCCCGACCTGATCCTCTTCTCACCGCTCTGGCGAGCAACGCAGTCGCAGCGCTGTTGTAGTTGAACGCCTCGCCCGGAGCACGCTTCATCGGTTGCGACCAGACGTACGCCGCCACATCGTCCGATTGCTCGAGTTCGGCCTCGTTGTTGGGATGGTCGTCTGACTCGTGCTGCTGCCAGTCGAAGCCGTCGGTCATCGTCAACAGATGCTCAAGCGTCACTTCCCGGTGCTTCGCTGAGAACCCTTTCTGATTCTCGAGTCCGAGGTCGGGGAACAGGGTATGAGCGGGTGTTTCCAACACCGGCAGAAGACCTTCGTGAACGGCAATTCCGACTAGCAAACCAACCACGCTCTTCGTGCAGGAACGGGTCCCGTGCAGATCATCGGGGCCAAAGTCACGATCAGCCGGTCTGCCATAGACGAGATCGGGCCCGCTCCAATAGCGCTCCAATTGCAGCTCGCCGTGCTGCTGGATCAATAACGCATGCTGGGGCGGGAAGTCTCCTTGCTCCAAAGAACTTACTACCGATTCAAACATGCGCGGCTGATCCGTGGTTGCTTGGCGATCCTGAGCGTAGGTAGAAGAGATTGCCAGCACGCACGCCGCAAAGGCTGGCAAAAGCGTGTCGTGGCTGGTCCGCCAACGGAAGCAAACCATCGGTGTATCTCATGTGGTTGGGAGCGGGCGTCGAATGAGATGACCCCGGCAGTATACTGCCTCTTTGCCGTCTCACGAGTGCGTTACAGCGGATGGACCAGCCGCTGAGCTTACGCATTCCGCCGAACTGCAGACGGTGGCGACGACTTCTGAGGCTGGGCGGTCAAAGCGACCCAGTCGCTAGGGTCGCCTTCTTGGAGAGTGTGGCGTTACGCCGGTGCGCCCAAACCTACTAGAACGTAAACGCCTAGGTCGATCCATGCGAGCGATGGACTAGGCCGGCCCCACGCCGTGTATGGGGAATAGCTCACGCGCGAGATCCCGATCGGAGACGAGCCCACGGTCGCCAGCGCTATTCCGCCTCGCCCGCCGACGTCTCCATCAACCGCGTCCGCTCGATCGGCGCCGCCGGTCGCGCAGGGCCGGTGAGCTCGTACTTGGCTAGGTAGACGCGGTACGAGGCGGGCTCGTCGTCGGTCAGGTCGCCGCTGTCGCGCCAGGTCGTCACGAAGTCGGCGAGCATCGCGTCGGCCGCTTCGCGGTCGAGCGGCGTCTTGATGAAACGCTGCATCGACGCCACGTACCGGCCGCGGCCGAAGCGGTCGCGGATCGGGTCGTCGTCCAGCGGCGTGACCTCGCCGGCGGGGGACACCGCTTCGAACTCCGGCCAGATGACCGTCCGTTCGGCGATCTGATCGAACAACGGGTAGCACGCCAGCGGCCACGCCTTGTGCAGCCGGCCGGCGCCCAGCACGCACTGGATCAGCAAGACCGACGCGGCGATCACCGCAAACGGCCGCCACGCCCAGCCGGCGACCAGCCGCACGGGCGGGGCCGCGTCGCTGGGGCCGCTGGGCACGCGGCAGGCGCGGCTGTCGGCGACGCGGCGGTAGATCGCCCGGCCGACCATCGCCACCGGCGGCAGGTACACCAGCGGCAGCGAGAGCCACAGCAGCGGGACCCGCCAGGCCAGCGCCTGGTACGCGGCGTAACCACGCTCCACGCCCCAGTCGTCGGTGTCCGAGCGCCACGCGGCGTGCATGTCCGTCATGAGGTCGGCGTCTTCGAGGAAGTCGAGTTCCTCGGCCTCCACGGCGTCGCGCGAGAGCGCGTTGACCGGCCTAAGCTGCTGCATCCAGTCCAGCACGCCGAGCACCGCCATCGTTCGGCGGCACAGGCCGCAGTTGCCGTCGTAGAGGATCCGCATCGGCTCGCCGTACACACGGCGGCCGAGCCACGTGAACAGCCGCTGCCAGTCGACGAACATCACGTACATCACCTGCAGCGTGATGAAGCTGATCCGCATCAGCAGGTTGGTCAGGTTGTGAAACGTGATGCCCATGAGGCCCCACAGGCCGCGGGTCGGCCGCCACAACAGCGCGAGCGGGATGCCCAGCTCGAACACCAACGCGAACAACGCCCCGCCCTGCCCGGAGAACGGCATCTCGTGCAGCGGGATCGGCGGCACGTAGTGCTCCAGCTCGAACCACTTCTGCAGCATGTGGTTCTCTAGGTTGTTGCTGAACACCCACTCCGGGCCGTTGGTCGCCAGCTTCCAGAAGCCCGGGAAGAAGTACACCGTGGCGAGCACCAGCATCGCCACGCGGATCGGCATGCCGTAACGCACGCTCCGCCGCGGCGGGGAGACGACGCCCCGATCGGCTCGGCCGACGGCGCGGAAGAGGCTGTCGACCGACAGCGTGTCCGCGCATCGCGAGAGACCCACCACTAGCCCGATGAGCATCACGTGATGCAGATGGTTCACCTTGCCGGAGAGCTGCGGGATGCCGATCAGGTACCAGCCGAGCAGCACGCTCACCGGCGCCGTGAAGCGGGTCAAGAAGCCGACCAACGCGCAAGACGTGGTGACAACCGCCACGGTGAGCGTGGGGCCAACGACCTCGGGCGTGATCGGCAAGAACTTATAGAACAGGCCGGCAATGAGCGGCCACTCGTACATGTCGCGCGACCAGCCGGCGTAGGTCATGATCGGCTCGGTCCGCAGCAGGTACAGCAGCATGCCGAACGCCGCGACACGGAGGACTGCCAGATTGAGCGGCGCCGCCGAGGCGAACAGAAACTTCCGTACCCGCCGCCGCGCAGCGGGCGAGGCGATGAGCACCCCGGCCGTGAGCACGCCGAGGGTCACCAGAGCGGACGCCTTGACCGCATACCCCTCAGCCCAAGCGACGTACCACTCGCGCGAGGCGTCGAGCTCGGCGCCGGCGCGGTAGGCCCGGTGGTTGGCGATCTTCTTGTTCAGCCAGGCGACCGACGACTCGCCATCGAACGCCCCGGCGATGACCGGAGGGATGACGAACTGGCTGCCGACGACAACGGAGAACCAAATCGCGGCGAGCGCGACGAGCGTGTTGCGCCGCCAGGGCGCGAGCGACGAGCGAGACATCGTGAGGCCAGACGACCGGGGAGGCGGGAGCCGCAGAGCGACTTGACCCTAGCGTAGTCTGGTGCTCGGTACGATCAACGACGCACCGTTGCCGGCTCACCGCACCTTCGTGCCGCGGTCGGCGGTGCGGGCGGCGCCCGAGGCGTCGATGTCGCCGGTGAAAACGGTCCACAGGCGGGCGTCGCGCTTGAGCTCGACCACCTTCTGCTGCACCGCTTTCTGGAACCGACCGTTCTTGATCTTGTCGCGGATCTTGGCCTGCACGTCGCGGAACGGCTTGCGGCCCGCGTCTTTACGCTCGATCACGCGGACGATGTGGTACCCGCTCGGGCCTTCGATGATCGGGCTCAGCTGCCCGGGTGGTAGTGTGAAGATCGCTTTGTCGAGGGCGTCGATCGCGAGCGACCCCTTGGTCGTCCAGTCGAACACGCCGCCGTCCGCCGCGGAAACGCCCTCGGATCCGGTCTGGGCGATGGGGGCGAATGCCGGCTCGCCGACGGCGACCGCGGCCGCGCGGGGGTGCGCCTGGTTGCCGAGCACGCAGATCGCCGCCCACGCCTCGCGCTTGGTCGGGTGGCGGTCGAACCGCACCATCAGCTCTTCCCACTTCGCCTGTGCGTCGAAGTCGTAGTCTGCGCGGTGCTCTCGGTAGTAGTCGAGCATCTGCTCGTGCGTCACTTCTTCGTCGAAGCTGACGGACTCCGTCAGCCACGCGCTGGCGATCGACTTGCGGTAGTAGTCCTGCTTACGCTCTTCCATCGACGTGCCGACTCGCCGGAAGATCGTCTTGAGCTCTCCCAGGTTCTCCGCGTCCAGTTTCTCAAGGAGGTTGGGGATCTCCTGCGTCATGAACTGCGGCTCGAGATTCGCGTGGATCTTCGAGAGGTCCGCCATCGGCACGCTGCTGCGGAAGTCGGCGTACATGAGCATCATGTCGAGCCGCGAGAAGAGCAGCTCCTGGACCATCTTCCGCTTCGCCTCGTTGAGCTCTTTCTCGGGCACGTTCGCACGCGCCTCGGGAGGCAACGAAGCGAGGCGTTGCTCGAGGATGAGCTGCGCCTCCCACAGCAGGTCGCCCGCGACGATCACCTCGCCGTTCACGCGGGCCAGCACCTCGCCCTCGGCCAACGGCTCGGCCGCACGGCTTGCGCCGGCTTGAACGGCGATGGCCAAGGCGAGCAGCGGCGTGAATCGGAGCATGAGGTACCGGCTAACGAGCACAGCTAGCGGGGGTCGATGATCGGCGGTTGGCCCGCGTGCGTCGGTTGCGCACGCACCCCCGGAGATGAGGGCGGCGGAGTCTAGGCGGCGGCCGATTCGGCTCGCAAGAGCGTTTCGAGCAGCGCTAGCAACCCCGCCGGCGTGTCGCTCTTGGGCGGGATCGGCAGGTACGCCTCGCGGTCGTCGGCGATCCGCAATCGTCCGCCCGACGCGTTCGCCAGCGCCCGGATAGCCGACTTGTCGGTGTACCCCAGCACGAGGAACCGGTCCTCGCGGCGGACCGACTGCACGCCCCACCCGTGGGCTGCTACACGCAGGCTGCCCAGCTCGATCAGCCGCTCGGCCGGCTCGGGCAGCGGGCCGAAGCGGTCCGTCAGCTCGCCGCGGAAGTCGTCGAGCTCCTTGTCGCCGCTGACGCGGGCGAGCCGGCGGTACAGATCGATGCGGTCACGCTGATGACCGACGTACCCGGCGGAGAGGTACGCCTCGGCGGGCAGGTCGATCGTCACGTCGATCGACGTGCGTGGCGGCAGGTTCTTGGCGTCGCGCACGGCGTTCTCGAGCAGCGTGCAGTACATCTCGTAGCCGACGCTGGCGATGTGGCCGCTCTGCTCGGTGCCCAGCAGCGAGCCGGCCCCGCGGATCTCGAGGTCGCGCATCGACAGGGCGAAGCCGGCGCCCAGCTGGCTGAACTCCTCGATCGCCCGCAGCCGGCGGGCCGCCTCGGGCGAAAGGTGCTTGTTCTCGTCGACGAGCAGGTAGCAGTAAGACCGCCGGTCGCTCCGGCCGACGCGGCCGCGGAGCTGGTGCAGGTCGGCCAGGCCGTACCGGTCGGCGTCGTCGATGATCATCGTGTTGGCGTTCGGGATATCGAGGCCCGACTCGATGATCGTGGTCGCCAGCAGGATGTCGTACTCGTGCCGCACGAAGCGGGTCATGACGTCCTCGAGCTCCGAGCCGGTCATCTGCCCGTGGCCGACGCCGATCCGCGCCTCGGGGACGATCTGCGCGAGCCGCGCGGCGACGTTCTTGATGTCGTGCACGCGGTTGTGGACGAAGTACGCCTGCCCCTCGCGGTTCATCTCACGCAAGAGCGCGTGGCGGACCATCTCTTCTTGAAAACGGGTGACACGCGTCTCGACGGCCAGTCGGTCGGCCGGCGGCGTCTCCAGGTTGGAGATGCTCCGCACGCCCAAGAGCGCCATGTGCAGCGTGCGGGGGATCGGCGTGGCGGTCATGGTGAGCACGTCGACCATGGAGCGGAGCGCTTTGAGGCGTTCCTTGACCGCGACGCCGAACCGTTGCTCCTCGTCGATGATGACGAGGCCCAGGTTGGCGAACTCCACGTCGGGCGACGCCAGCCGGTGCGTGCCGATCAGCACGTCGACGGCGCCCTCGCGGGCGGCCTTCACGATCTTCTTCTGCTTGCCCTGGGTGACGAAGCGGCTGAGGCCCTCGATGTTGAACGGGAACTCGGCCATCCGCAGGCGGAAGGTCCGCAGGTGCTGCTCGGCCAGCACCGTGGTCGGCGCCAGCACGGCGACCTGGTAGCCCGCGTCGATCGCCTTGAACGCCGCCCGGAGCGAGACCTCTGTCTTGCCGAAGCCGACGTCGCCGCACAGCAGACGGTCCATCGGCTTGCCGCTGGTCATGTCCTCCTTGATCGCCGTGATGGCGGTCGATTGGTCGGGCGTGGGGTCGTAGGGGAACGCGTCGTCGAACTCGCGTTGCCATTCGGTGTCATCGGGGAAGCGGATGCCGGGCCGCGCGTCGCGGCGGGCCTGCACCTCCAGCATCTCGGCGGCAAGGTCGTTGACCGCCCGCTCGGCTGCTTGCTTGTGCCGCGTCCACGCCTTGCCGCCGATCTTCGCCAGCGGCGGCTTGAGCTTCTTGCCGCCGACGTACTTCTGAACCAGCTCGATCTTGCTGCACGGCACGAAGATGCGCGTGCCGCCGTCGTACTCAACCTCTAGGTGCTCCTCGGCGCGGCCCTCTTTCTCCACGAGCTTCATGCCGCGGTAGCGGCCGATGCCGTGGGCGACGTGCACCACGAGATCGCCCTCGCGGAGCTCGAGGAACGAGTCGATCGCCCGCCCGGTGACCGCCTTGCCCTTCTGCCGGGCGACGTCGCGGCGGTTGAACAGCTCGGCGGAGCTCAGCACGATCGCCCGGGCGCCGACGTAACGAAAACCGCTCGCCAAGTGGCCCTCTACCAGCGACAGCCGGCCCTCGGCGGCCATCTGCGTCTTGCCGAGCAGCTCTTGGAGCCGCTCGGTTTCGGCCCCGGTGGGGCAGACGATTACGGCGTGCTGGCCGCGGCCGATGGTCTCCAGCTCGTCGCGTACCTTCTCTAGCGCGCCGCTGAACCGCTCGACCGACTCGAAGCCCAGGTGGCCGGTCTCCTCGAGCGAGCCCTGCGGCACGCCGGCGAGGGTGACCGACGGGTAGCGGTACAGCTCGCCGAGGGTCGCCTTTACGCTGTGCAACGACTTCGCGTCGTCCGAGCGCTCGTGGTAGAAGCGGCCCTCTTCCTCGAGGTCGGCCGGTTCCACCAACGCGATCCACGGCTCGCCCGGCAGGTGATCGCCGAGGTAGGCGGTGAAGTGGGCCCGTTGGGGCGCCTGCGGGTCGAGCATCGTGAGCCGCGCTTCGTCGAGCGTAGCGACGCTGCGTTGTGTGGCCGGGTCGAAGGCGCGGAGCGATTCGACCTCGTCGCCGAACAGCTCGATGCGGATCGGCCGCTCCGCGTCGGGCGCGAACAGGTCGATCAGCCCGCCCCGCACGGAGACCTCGCCCGCCAGTTCCACGCCGCTGGTGCGGTGGCAGCCGTGGTCGACGAGCCAGCGGAGCAGCTCGTCCGCGTCCAGCGTGTCGCCTTTCGCAATGCGGCGTGTGGACGCCGCGAGCGTGTCGGGCGTCGCCACCGGCTGCAGCAACGCTTGGATGCAGGTGACCACGATGGGCGGGGCGGCTTCGGGCGTGGCGAGCCGCTTGAGCGTCCGCAGCCGGGCGCCGAACGCCGCGTCGTGCACCACACGCTCGTTGCGGTCGGCCTGCCAAGCGGGGAACGCGGCGACCGTCGGCGCCAGCGGGTCGTCGCCCGCCGGGAAGAAGTTGGCCAGATCGCGGACGAACGGATCGACGTCGCTCACGTGCGGCAGGACGACGATCAGCGGGCCAGAGCACCGCTCCACGAGGGCCGCCGAGGCCAGCGCACGCGACGATCCCCACACCCCGCCCAGCGTGCCGCCGTGTCCGGCGGCGAGGCTGTCGGCAACGCGTGCGAAGTCGTCCTGCTCAGCAAGTTGTCCCGCTAACCGCACCAGGACGCCGGTGGCGGCGTCGGCGGCCGCGGGGGCCACGGTGCTCACGCCCGTATGATAGGCCGCCCGCTCAACCGACCAGAACCCCGCGCGAGCACCTCCTACCAGCGCCCGGTAGCGTGACCCCGTACCCTGTTCCATCCTGTTGACCCTGTCGGAATTCCGAACTCGAACACTCCGTCACCCGCAGTCGATTGAAGCCGAGCCCCCACGACACGCTCTCGCCGACTCGCCGGCTGATCGCGCTCGCGACGCTGATCCTGGCGGGCGAGGCGATCTTCGTGCCGCCGTACCATCCGGGCCGGTACTTCCGCACCACGCTGCTCGACGCCTTCGGCATCGACGAGTTTCAGCTGGGCGAGGCGCAGGCGTGGTACGGGCTTGCGGCAATGATCTGCTACGCGTTGGGCGGGCCGCTGGCGGACCGGTTCTCTCCCCGGCTGCTGATGGCGGGCTCAATCCTCGCCACCGGCCTCGGCAGCCTTTACATGGCGACCCTGCCGAGCTTGTTCGGCCTGAAGTGCTTGTTCGCCTACTGGGGCGCCTCAACGATCCTGGCGTTCTGGTCGCCGCTGGCGCGGGCCACGCGCGCCCTGGGTGGCGAGGGTGGTCAGGGCAAGGCGTTCGGCGTGGTGGACGGCGGGCGTGGCTTTGTTGCCTTATGCGTTGCTGTAGCATCCACTGCAGTCGTTGGCGGGTTCCTCGCTGACACACCAGATGGAACCCGCCCCTCGACAGACGACACCGTCTCGGCGATGCGTTGGCTGATGATCGGATATACCGCCTTCAGCGTGGTCGCGGCTGTGGTGGTTTGGTGCGGTGTGCCCCGATCACTTGGCGCTGGCAAGCAGAAGGGGCCGAAGCTGTCGGCCGCAACGCTCGCCGGCTTGCTGAAACGCCCGGCCATCTGGCTGCAAGCCGCGGTGGTGCTGACCGCCTACTGCGCGTTTAAGACGTTCGACTACTACGGCCACTACTGCGAAGACCTGTACGGGTTGTCGAAAGCGCAGTCGTCGATGCTTACCGCCTGGCTAACCGGCCTGCGGATCGTCGCGGCGTTTGGCGCCGGGTGGGTGGCGGACCGGTTCTTCGGCGCCGCCGGCACGGCGCGGCTGTGCTTCGGGTTGTCGGCCGTGGCGTTCGGGCTGCTTTACGCGGCGCCGGCGGGCGGCTGGTTCGCGTTGGTCGTGGGCAACCTGGCGGTCGCCTGGTCTGCCAGCTGCGCGTTGCGCGGCGTGTACTTCGCCACGCTGCAGGAATCGAGCGTGCCCGCGTCGCTCACCGGCAGCGCGGCCGGGCTGGTGTCGTTCGTCGGATTCACGCCGGACATCTTTTGGCCGCTGCTCGCGGGCTGGCTGGTGGAGTCCGCACGCGAGGCGGGCGACGTGGCCGCCGGCTACCAGCGGCTGTGGCTGCTGCTGGCGGGGCTCGCGATCGCCGGGCTCGTGGCGGCGGCGTTCCTGCGCCGCCAGACCGTTACGCCCGTGAGAAATCCGCTCTAAGGTTCCGCGTTCCCGCAAGCTAGGCTTACGGGTCGCTCCCCGGCCCCTGTGTTCGCGCCCGCCGCCATGCCGCAGTTCGTCGGCTCCATCAACCGCTACCCCGGCCGCGCGTCGCTCTCGTGGTACGGCGGGCTGATCGTGCTCGGCTTCTTGCTGCTGTACTTCCTGCCGGCGTGCGCCGCGGACCCCAGCCGGCCGCTCTCGGTGCTCGACGCGTTGTTCACCTCGACCAGCGCGTCTTGCGTCACGGGGCTGGTGGTCCGCTCGACGGCCAACGACTTCTCGCTGCTCGGGCAGGCGGTCATCCTCGGGCTGATCCAGCTGGGCGGGATCGGCATCATGACGGTCACCACGTTCATCGTGGTGCAGTTCGACAAGCGTGGCAGCCTGCGGCAACGCAAGGCGATCGCCGACACGCTGGGCGCCGACAAGCTCCGCCGCAGCCGCATCGGGCCGGTCCGTGAGAAACGCGGTCGCGACGGGCAGAGCGACCTGCGACGCATCCTGACCAGCGTGCTGACAATGACCGCGTTGTGCGAGGCAACGGGCTTCGTCGTCCTGGGCGCCTACAACCTGCTCAACTTTCAACGCTTCGCCACGCTCGGCGTGTGGGAGTCGCCCGGCGAGGCGTTGTGGCACGCGTTCTTCCACAGCGTGTCCGCGTTCTGCAACGCGGGCTTCGCGCTGAACGACTCAAGCCTGACGCCGTTCGCGGACAGCTGGATCGTGAACGGCACGATCGGCCTGCTGATCGTCATTGGCGGGCTCGGCTTCCCGGTGGTGATCGACCTGTGGCGATCGCGGCAACGCCCCGCGGCCGAGCGGTGGGGTGGGCTGCAGCTGCACAGCAAGATCATGCTCATCGGCTCCGCGGCACTGCTGCTGGTGGGCTTCTTGAGCTTCCTGATCTTGGAGAAGGACGGCGTGCTCAGCGGCGCCCCGGTGAGCGAGCGGATCGTGAAGGCCGCGCTGCACAGCGCGTCTTGCCGCACGGCGGGGTTCAACTCCGTGGAGATGAGCGACCTGAGCCACGCGTCGCTGTTCCTCACGATCCTGCTGATGATGATCGGCGCCGGGCCGTGCTCCACCGGCGGCGGCTTCAAGGTCACCACCGCGGCGATCATCGGCCTGCGGGCCTGGGCCACGTTCCAGGGCTACTCGCGGGTGAACCTGTTCCGTCGCACGCTGCCGATCGCCTCGGTCGAACGGGCCGTGGCGACCGCCATGCTGTTCGTCGGGCTCGCCGGGATCGCGCTCACCACGGTGCTCGTCATCGAGCAGGGCGAGTTCGGCCTGCGGACCGAGCAGGGGCTGTTCCTGGACGTGCTATTCGAGGTCATTTCGGCGCTGGGCACCGTGGGTCTCAGCACCGGCATGACCACGCAGCTGACAGACGCCAGCCGGTTGATCGTCGTGCTGCTCATGCTGCTCGGTCGGCTGGGGCCGATCACCACGTTCGTGGCGTTATCGCACAGCGAACGCGCCGAGCCGGTCGAGTACCCGAACGACGAACCGCTGGTCGGCTAACGACCGCGGGCGTGGATGATTAAGCGTCGATGATCGACGCCCGGGTGCGGCTTTCGCCCCCGCCCCTCCCCTTGGCGCCATACGGGGATTACCGTGCGAGCGGGCCAAGAAGCCACCGGCTTTCTCGCCCCTCAAGCCTCACCCCTCACGCCCCCCACATGGCCGATCACAAGCACTTCGTCGTCGTTGGTCTCGGCTCGTTCGGCGGCGCGCTCGCCGAGCGGCTGTCGGAGAACGGCTGCCGGGTGACCGGCATGGACAACAGCAAAGAGACCGTCGAGCACCTCAAGGACGTACTGTACGAGGCGGTCATCGGCGACGCCCGCGAACGCGACTCCATGTCGCACCTGCCGGTGTCGCAGGCGTACGCGGTTGTCATCAGCATGGGCGAGGACATCACGCAGTCGCTGCTCGCCACGCTGCACGCCAAGGAGCTCGGCGCCAAGCAGGTGGTGGTGAAGGGCGTCACCAGCGAGCACGCTCGGATCCTCAAGTGCCTGGGCGTGGATCGGGTGATCTTCCCCGAGGAAGAGATTGCCCGGCAGCTGGCGGACCGCATGACGTGGCCCAACGTGCTGGACTTCTTGCCGATCGACCCGGAGTACAGCTTCCTGGAGGTGGCGGCGCCGGACAGCTACGCGGGCAAGATGCTGCAGGAGCTCGACCTGCGGCGGAAGTACAACATCTGGGTGATCGGCGTGAAGGACGCGATGACCGGCAAGCTGGAGATGTTCCCCGGCGGCGAGTACACGCTCTCCGCCGACCAGGTGCTGCTGATCGTCGGCAAGCAGGTGGACATCAACAAGCTGAGCGACCTGAAGTAGCGCGTCCGGTGAAGCGGGTTGTGCGGGCTTGGGGCGGACGCCGCCGCGCGCTGGGGCGCCGACCGCAGGGCGGATCGCGAGCTAGGCTTCCGAAGGAGTGAACGGCGTGCTTGCTGCGCGCTTGTCTCTCCACGAGCCCGCTCTTCTCGTCCGCGTCTCACGCACCCACCACCGAGGCGAGCTATGTTGCTCTCGCCCCCGGCCGCCCCGGCCGTCGAGACCCCCGCCAGCGTGTCCACGCCGGCGTTGGTTCGCCCGAAGCTGTTCCGTGCGTTGCACGTGATCAACGGCGAGCACTACTCCGGCGCCGAACGCGTGCAGGACCTGCTCGCGGAGTGGCTGCCCGCGTTCGGCTACGAGGTGGGGCTGGCGTCGTTGCTGCCGGGCCGATTCGCTGCGTGCCGCCAAGCGACCCACGCGCCGCTGGTCGAGCACGCGATGCGGAGCCGGCTCGATCTGCGTCCGTCGCGCGCCATCGCCCGCCGCGTGCGTGACGAGGGCTACGACATCATCCACGCGCACACGCCCCGGTCGCTGGTCATCGCGGCGACGGCGGCGCATCGGACCGGTGTGCCGCTGGTGTACCACGTGCACAGCCCGGCCAGCCGCGACTCGACACGCCGCTTCACCAACCTGGCGAACGACTCGACCGAGCGTTGGTTCGCTCGCAGCGCGAAGCGGCTGATCACCGTGTCGCCGACGCTCACGGACCACATGCTCAAGCGTGGCTTCAAGCCGGACCGGGTGCGGTGCGTGATGAACGGCGTGCCGACGCTGCCGGAAGACTCACCCGGGGCCCGCCGCCGCCGGGCGCCGGTGGGGCCGCTGGTGGTCGGCATGGTCGCGTTGTTCCGTCCTCGGAAGGGGACGGAGGTGCTGCTCGAGGCGCTCGCGTCGCTCCGCTCACGCGGGCACGATGTACACCTGCGGGCGATCGGCCCCTTCGAGACGCCCGAGTACGAGCAAGAGCTGCACGCGTTGGCCGATCGCCTCGCGATCAACGACCGCGTGCAGTGGATCGGCTTCACCAACGACGTGCCGGCGGAGCTCGCGCGGATCGACACGCTCGCGCTGCCCAGCCTGTTCGGCGAGGGCCTGCCGATGGTGGTGCTCGAGGCGATGGCGGCCGGGCTGCCGGTGGTGGCCACCCGCTGCGAGGGCACCGCCGAGGCGATCCTGCACCGCGAGACGGGCTTGCTCGTCGAGCCGGGCAGCGTCAGCCAGCTGACCGACGCGCTCGAGGAGCTCGCCGCCGGCCAGATCGAGTACGAAACGACGTCGATCGCGGCCCGAGAGCGGCACGCGGACCGGTTCAGCGCCGAGGCGATGGCGCGGCAGGTCGCCGCGGTGTACGACGACGTGCTGCGAGGCAGGGGTTAGGAGTGAGGTGGTTAAGGGTTAGGTATTAGGGTTTGCCGAGGCGACTGCCTTCTGCCTACTTCCAACCGCCTTCTGCCCACTCGCCTCCCTCACTTCCGCACCGCTGGGTTCGCGGCTTGATTCGCGGCTGAGTTCGCGGCTGGGCCCGAGCCGGCCTGCTCAACGACGCGCTTCCAGCCGAACGGCGTCCGCGGGGCGCTGAACAACTGGCCCCAGATGCGGGCCATGGTGTCGTTCACCTTCACCGTGTTCATCTCGAAGACGTAAGTTGTCTGCACGCCGTCCGGCGCTTGCACCCGCATGGCGGTCGGCAGCAGCCGCCGGCGGTCGAGCATCAGGTCGACCTGCGTGTAGTTGGCGGCGTCTTGGTGGTGCTTCGGCCGTGCGACGAGCCACAGCGTGTCGTCGGGCGCTTTCTGATCGAGCCGCAGCCAGTAACGCCTCTTGAGCTTGTCCGCCTCCGCGCCGAACAAGAACGGCAGCGGGCCGTCGACGATGCTCTCGCCCTGCATGTGCGGCGGGATGGGCCGGACCTTCAGCTGCTTCTGCTCGGTCGCGTACTCGTACACGGCCTTGCCGTCGCAGACCCACTTCTCGCCGACGATATTCTCGTTCTCGACGTGATCGCCCGCGGCCGCGTCCCACGCCAGCACGCGGGTGATCTCGAAGCGGCCCTTGTCCGGCCGTTGGTAGCTCAACTCGCCGTCCTCGTGCCGCTTGGCGATCGGCTCGCCGGTGGCGGGGTCCTTTCCGGGACCAAAGACCGGGTCGTACTCCATCCGCGTGAAGCCGACGGAGAACGTCTGAATCTTGCCGCTCTCGGCTTCCCAGGCCTGGAGCACCTGGTCGAGGTACGCCTGCTCGGCCGGCGCCAGGGCGAATCCCGGCGGCACGTTCGGCGCTGCGTTCGATAGAGCGGCTTGCTGCGCGAGCGCCGGACCGGCGACGAGCACCGCTAGCAGCGCTGTGGCGAGGATCGATCGGGGCATCGTTGGTCTCTTCTCGTGGGCACGTGCTTCGACACAGCGGGCCGGCCTTATAGCAGCGGAGATCGGGCCGCCGCTACGCCGGATCGCGGCGTGTACTGCGTCCGCAAACAGTGTACAAACGATACGCCTCGCCACCCAACGCGCACGGAGCCCTGCATGCCGCAAGACGCCGCCCCCGGAATGCTGTTCGACAACGGCGCCGCCGAACGACACGACGGTCCGCACGACGACGACACCAAGCTGGACGACGGCGCCACCGACTGGGCCGCTGTTGCCAGCAGCACTAGCACCGCGGCCGGTGCGCGGCCGCCGCGCATCACGCTGGAGTTGCTGGTGCAAGACCCGACCACCGTCGCGGCGCTGTGCGACGTGGAAGCGGGCGCCCCGCGTAATGAATACGCCCTGGACGCCCTCAAGATCGGTGTGGCCGCGTTGCGAGACGCCGCCAGCCGGCTCGACACCGAGCGGCTCAAGGACATGGGCGACCGTCTGCTGGGCGACATGCAGAACCGCCTCGAGCAGCACGCCCGGCAGACACAGGAGCGGACCGCCGGTGTGCTCAAGGAGTACTTCGACCCTAGCGACGGGCGGTTTGGCCAACGCGTGCAGCAGCTGGTGAGCGACGACGGCGAGCTCGCCGGCCTGCTCCGCACGCAGCTGCACGGCGAGGGCTCTCCGCTGGCCAAGATGCTCGCCGAGCAGCTCGGGCGCGATAGCCCGCTGATGCGCCAGCTCGACCCCGAGCAGTCGGGCGGCCTGATCGCGCGGCTCACGCAGATGGTCGAACGCCAGCTCGCCGCGCAACGAGAGCAGGTGCTCCGCGAGTTCTCGCTCGACTACGAAGACAGCGCACTGCGAAGGCTGGTCGGCGAACTGACAGGCCGGCACGGCGACCTGACGAAGGACCTTAGCGGCAAGATCGACGCCGTGGTCAAGGAGTTCTCGCTCAACGAAGAAGGCTCCGCGCTTAGCCGGCTGGTGCGCAACGTCGACAACGCGCAGCAGCGGATCACGAGCGAATTCTCGCTCGACAACAACGAGTCGGGCCTGTCGCGGCTGAAGCGAGAGATCACGACGATCCTGGGCGCCCAGGCCGAGGCGAATCAGCAGTTCCAAGAACGCGTCACCGAGACGCTGGCCCGGCTAACCCAAAAGCGAGAGTCCGCCGCCGCGAGCCCCGAGCACGGCGCCGTGTTCGAGGAGGCGGTCTGCGCGTTCGTGCAAAACGACACCCAGAGCCGCGGCGACCTGTGCGAGGGCACCGGGGCCACGACGGGCACGATCCGCAACTGCAAGGTGGGCGACGCCGTGGTGACGCTCGGCCCCGAGTCGCCCGCGGCCGACGCCCGCATCGTCTTCGAGGCGAAGGACGCCCTCGGCTACACCGCCAGCAAGGCGCGCGAAGAGCTCGACACCGCCCGCAAGAACCGCTCCGCCGGCTTCGGCGTGTTTGTGTGGGCCCGCGCCGCGGCGCCCGAGGGCACGCGTCCGCTGGCCCGTTACCGCAACGACGTGGTCGTGCTGTGGGACGCGGACGACCCGACGACCGACGCCTACCTGCTCGCCGCGATCGAGATCGCCCGAGCGTGCGTCATCGAGTTCCATCGGGGTAAGCAAGACGACACGCTCGACCACGAGGCGATCGACCGGGCCATCAACGAGATCGAGAAGCGGGCCGAGAACCTCGATCAGATCCGCAAGCCGGCCGAGACGATCCGCGGCTCCAGCGAGAAGATCCTCGAGCGGGTGCGGATCGACCAGCAGGCGCTGGAGAAGCAGGTGCTCGTGCTGCGAGAGAAGCTCGCCGGCTTGGCCTCACCGGCCGGCTAGAGCGGCGGCGGGAAAATCTGCGGCGGCGGGCTACGATGGAGGCATGGTGCGGGCCCTACTCTCGATCGTCGTGTTGCTTCTCGCTGCGGGCGCGCACGCCGTTGAAACAATCACGTTTCGCGATCGCGCCGCGCCGGGCGCCGCGGCCGGTGAGCGGACCGAGGTCGGCCGCTACCTGGCGCGCGACTCGCAGGGCGGCGTCCTGCTCGAGACGCTCGACGGCGGGCGGTACATTGTTCCGGGATCCGACGTCGTCGAACGATCGACCGACGACATGCCGTTCGCACCGCTAGACGGCGAGGCGCTCGGCGCCAAGATGCAAGATGAGATGGGCGATGGCTTCCGCGTGCATACGACGACCCACTACACGGTCGTCTACGACACGAGCCGCGAGTACGCCGAGTGGGCGAGCTCGCTGTTGGAGAGCCTGCAGGAGGCCCTCACTCGGTACTGGAAGAAGCAGGGCCTCGAGCTTCAGGCGCCCCGGTTTCCGCTCGGCGTCGTGATTCACAGCTCGCGCGACGATTACCAGCGGTACGCGAAGGCCGAGATCGGCACGACCGGCGCCGTCGGCTACTACAGCATGCGGACCAATCGTGTGCGGATGTTCGACCTGACCGGCAGCGACGAGCTGCGGGCCGAGGCGGGCGGGGGCCGGCGCGGCTCGCGGCGGCAGATCACCCGCATGCTCAGCACGCCGGTGGCAGAGCCGCTGGTGGCGACCATCGTCCACGAGGCGACGCACCAGGTGGCGTACAACACCGGCGTCATGCAGCGCTACGCCGACCTGCCGCTCTGGTTCGTCGAGGGCATGGCGGTCTACTTCGAGGCGCCCAACGCCAAGAGCAGCCGCGGCTGGCGGGGCATCGGCAAGGTGAACTACGTGCGCTTGAAGGACTTTCGCCGAAACCTGAACGGCTGGAGCCGGGAGTCGCTCACGAGCCTGATCGCGTCGGACGATCGCCTGCGCAACCCTCGCACCGCCGCCGACGCCTACGCGGACGCGTGGGCGTTGACGTACTACCTCGTGAAGCGACGCGGCGACGCGTATGTCCAGTACGTGAAGACGATGGCGGCGAAAGACCCGCTCGAAGGCTCGAGCAGCAACGATCGCGGCGTCTCGGAGGCAAGCCGTCGGATGAGCGAGTTCGTCGATCATTTCGGCGAACTCGACAAGCTGGAGCGCGACTTCCTGCGGACGATGTCGCGCCTGCGTTGACGGCTTCTTGCGGCCGTAGCTGACTGGAAGGAGAGACGGGGCAGCTTGGTGACAGGGGGGTCGCCAAGCGTTGGTCGGCCGCCAACTTATTACTGCGCAAGGTCTACCTCTCCGCCAACTCTCATTTCAAAGCAATTCGTCAGCGTGGGCCGTGGACGCCTGCAGCGAGATCGATCGTCCGCACGCCTTGCGATGCCCTCTATTAGCAAGCTCCCTTCATCCCCTTTTTCAGACCCTTCTTCAGAACCGTCGCCTCCACCACGAGGTCGCCATTTGTTCAGTCGCGGTTGCAAGGTTTACACCGGCTGAGGCCGGCTCTTGCATGCGTGAGTCGCTAGCATCGCGCGGTCGTTCAAGGGGTGTAAAGCCTTGCTGTTAATCGGCTTACGGTGCTTTGCGAGCGGTTGTCAGCCGTCGCTCGCAAGCGTTTGGCACGGTCGATGCTTTACGTCTCTCCCGAACAGGGAAGGCCAACCAGGGCCAATCAGGAACGTCCAGAGCAGAGGCGAACGTCGCCGCACACGGCCGCCGCGGCCCCAGCGACACGTCTCCCCCCTCTCGACGCCTCATCCCGAGCATCTGATCCATCCGGACGAAGAAGGAGCTTGACGATGGTTACTGCTAGCAAGATTCGTTGCGTGGTTGTTGTCGCCCCCGCCGAAGCAGAGAGCATGCCGACGCGACTCGAACGCCGCTTCCGCCCCAGCGACCTGCTGCCGTGGGCCGACCCGCACATCCGCTCGCTGGTGGAGCAGCTGCAGGACGAGGTCCGGCAGGAGCAGTCGGCCGGCGCCGCGATCGACCTCACGTCGCACGCCGGTACCCCGCTGGGCGAGGCGTTGCTGGCCGACACGAGCGTCTGACGCCTCAGACGCCGTTGGCTAGCGAAGGGGGCGCGCCTCGTTCGGCGAGGACCAGCCGCCGGGCTTCGGCGGCGAAGAGTAGCGACCCGGCGAAGATGACCGCCCCCGTCGGGCCGCTCAGTCGTTTGGCCAGCTCGTAGGCAGACGCCGGGTCCTCGGCGGTACGGACGGCGGTCTCTGAATCGCCGACTTGCTGAGCTGTCGCCGCGAGTTCCGACGGCTGCGACGCCCGAGGGTTGTCAACAAAACGCGTGGCGATGACGAAGCCCACGCGCGCAACAAGCGGCGCGAGGATCGCCCGGCGGTCTTTGTCGGCGGCGATCGCCACGACGAGCACCCGCCGGGCTACGCCGACACCCCCACAGAGCTCGTCGATCGAGCGGGCGAGCGCGGCCGCCGACGCGTCGTTGTGGGCGCCGTCGATGATCACGGGCGGCCCGCCAGCGAAGCGCTCCACGCGTCCGGGCAGCTGTGCCTCGGCCACGCCGCGGCGCATCGCCTCGGCGCTGATCGGCCAGCCGTGCTCGGCGAGCACGCACAGCGTTGCGAGCGCCGTCGCCGCGTTGGCGGCCTGATGCTCGCCCGCCATGCCGACACGGACGCCCTCGATCGACCGCGACCGGCCCGCGGCGTCGCGCCAGTGGAACGTGCGGGAGTCGCGCCCCGCGAGCAACGTGAAACGATCGCCGGCCCGCCAGAAGTCGGCCTCGTGCGCGAGCGCTGCCCGCTCGATCACCTCGCCTGCGGGGCCGTCGCCGACGCCGCTCACCACCGCGACACCCGGCTTGATGATGCCCGCCTTCTCCGCGGCGATCCGCTCGACGGTGTCGCCGAGCTGCGCCGTGTGGTCGCGGCTGATACTGGTAATGACGGCGACCTCCGGCGCGACGATGTTCGTCGAATCGAGCCGCCCGCCCAGGCCGACCTCGATCACCGCGGCCGACACCGCGTGCTGCGCAAAGTGCAGCAACGCGATCGCCGTGGTGAGGTCGAAGAACGTGGGTCCTCGTCCGTCCGCGGGCGCCGCGTCCATCGCCTCGGCGACCGGTCGAACCTGCTCGATGAGGTGGACCAACTCGGCGGCCGAGCACGGCTCGCCGTTCACCGCGAATCGTTCTTCGATGCTCTCGAAGTGCGGCGAGCTGTAGACGCCTACCCGCTGGCCAGCCGCCTGCAGGGCGGCGGCGATCATCGCGGCGGTGGAGCCTTTGCCCTTGGTTCCCGCGACGTGGATCACCCTGAGCTTGTCCTGCGGATCGCCCAGCCTGTGAGCAAGCTCGCGCATACGGTCGAGCTTCATCCCCTGCTCGGTGTAGGGGATCGGCGAAGTCGCCTCGTAGTTGATTCGGCTGTAGAGCCACCGGACCGCGGCGTCGCGGTGGGTGGCGTCGGGGGAACTGCTCACGGCATGATCTTAAGCAGACTGCTCGGCGTGAGCAGCGCCCGCCCTCGTTCCGGAGTGTCCGATGAGCCTTCGTTGGCTGCTGCCGACGGCCGCCGTGGTGTTCGCCCTGGCCGGCGTTTTCGGCCTAACGTCGGTCGGCGTGCTCGCCGTGCGGCTGATCCAGGAGGTCGACGCGGTCGGCGGCGCCGCGTTCTTGGCTGAGCCGGCGGTCGATCTGGCGATGGATCGGCTCAACGAGTCAGGCTTCGCAGAGCCGCCGCTCGACCCGGAGGATCCCCTGCTCCGTTCACGGATCATCGTCGTGACGGAGGGCATGAACGAGCGGGTCGCCCGACGCGTGATTCGGCAGCTGCTCTACCTCGACATGGCGAATTCCGAAGTCCCGATCACCATGCACCTCTCAACGCCGGGCGGCTGGCTCGACGCGGCGTTTGCGATTGTGGACACGATGCGGTCCATCCGTCCGCCAGTGACGGTCATCGCCACCGGCGGGTGCTACTCGGCCGGCACCGTGGTGCTCGCCGGCGCCACGGGCGAGCGCCTCGCTGCCCCGCAGGCGTTGCTGTCGATCCACGTGAACGACTACCTCGACGACGGCCCGCTCGGCCCGGACACGCAAGAACTCGCCCGCTTCCGACGCATCTACGCCGACGGCACGCGTGTGCCGCAGGCGTGGTTCGACGAACCGGGCGACAACCACTTCTACCTGAACGTCGATCAGGCGCTCGAGTACGGGCTGATCGAGCGCGTGGTCGGCGAGCCGCCTGCGGACGCAGGCGAGGCCCGCACGCAGCGCCGACCGGCGGCGTGATCCGGTGTCGTTCAACCGGCGCGGCGGTGGGTCAGAAGTCGAACGAGCGTGGCGTCTCGCTCTCGGCGGCGGCCGCCTCGATCGGGGCGTCTTCGACCGTGTCGGCCGTCGGCATCTCGATCTCGGAGGGGCCGGCGACGGCCGGGTCATTGGCCGGTCCCGAGAAGCCCGTGCCGTCCTGCTTCTGCACCTCGCGCCACGGCTGGCCTTCGCGATAAGCCTCGAGTTCGCGGCTCAATTGGCCGTCGTAGCGATCCTCTTCGCTCTGGCTGGTGGCGAGTTCCACCGCCTTGCCGCTCCACCGAACCGCTTGGTCGAACTCGCCCGCCTCGGCGTGCGACGCGGCGAGCGTGCTTAAGATATGCGGCTGCTCGTACTTGGTTTCCTCGCAGGCGCGGACGGCGAGCTCGACCGCCAGCGGGCCGTCGCGGAGTTCGTCGAACGGGCTGGTGGCCAGCGTCCAGGCATAGTTGTTCAGCACGCCGGGGTCCGTCGGGGCGAGGTCCAACGCCACGCGGAAGTCGTTCAACGCCTCGGCGTGGCCGCCGACCAGCAGGTGCATGTCGCCCCGCAGCCGATAGGCCATCACGCTCGTCGGCTCGAGCTCGATGACGCGTGAGAGGGCCTCGATAGCCGGCTCGGCCTGCTCGCGATCCACGTAGTAGGCGGCGAGCTGCAGCTGAAGGTCGGCCCGATTGGGGGCCGCCGCGGCTAGCCGCTCGACGACCTGTCGGGCCTCGTCGTCGCGGCCCAGAGCCTCGAGGCTGCGCACCCGCATCAGGTGCGCCCGCACGAGCGCCGGCTGCTGCTCCAGCGCGGAATCGAGATCGGCTAGGGCGCGCTCGTGCTCCTCGGACAGGGTCAAGAGCTCGGCGCGGATCAGCAGCGACGCCAGGTTGTTGGGCGACACCTCGAGGGCTTTGTCTAGCTCGGCCACCGCCGCCGAGAGATCGCCCTTCCGGCTGTAGATCTCGCCCCGGTAGTGGTAGGGGCTCACCGCCTTGGGCGCGAGCTCCGACGCTCGATCGAAGCTGGCGAGCGCTTCGTCGAGCTCCTCCCGCATCAGCAACGCGAGCGCCTTGAGCTCGTGTACGGCTGGGTTGTCCGGCGCGAGTTCCAGCGCCTCGTCGATGTCCACCAGACAGTCGTCGGCGCGGCCCGCTGCTTGGTGCAGCCGTGCGCGGAGCAAGCGGTACTCGCTCTTGTCCGGCGCCAGCTCGATCGCCTGCGTGAAGTCCTCCAGGCGGTCAGCCTGATTCTTCTGCACGGCGCCCCGGAGGGCGTAGGCCTGCGCGAGCTGATCCTCGGTGATGGACTCGACGCTCGGGTCGTTGGCAACGCGACGCGCGTAGCGGATCACCTTGCCGAGCGCGCGGCGGGCTTCGCTGGCGTTTCCCGGCTTCACCGAGTGTAGCCGCCCGATCATCATCCACGCCTCGACCTGTTGGTCGTCGAGGCTGACCGCCCGCATCAGGTCCGTGAGCGCGTCCTGCCGCACCTTCAGCCAACGCGGGTCGCGGCGGGGGTCGGCGACCGGCTGGCCGAGGATCGCCTTCGAGAACACGTTGGCTCGCTGGACCAGCGTGGCGACAAGCACCTGCTCGGCGAAAGCGGTATTGTCGTCGTCCAGGCCGTCTTCGAGCGCTTCGTCGATCAGGTCGACCACTTCGTTGAGGTCGTTCAGGCTGTTGGCCGTCAGCTTGGTCTCGAGCGCCTCGTCGAGCAGCGCCTGACCGGGGTTGTCATCCGACGCGGCGGGCGGCTCGGCCGGCAGCGGCGTGGGCTCGACCGACTCATCGATCGGCATCGGCGGCGCGTCGGCCACGTCCGTCGGGTCTTCGTCCGCGTCGTACGTCAGGTCGAGCCCCTCTTCTGGTACTCGGATTTCGTCGGACGGCGGCGCTTCCGGCTCGTCGCCAGACGCGGATTCTTCGGCGGCGGGGGCAGGCGCGTCCGCGGAGTCCGGCTCAACAGCGGAGTCCGGCTCAATAGTGGAGTCCGGCTCAATAGTGGAGTCGGGCCCAACAGCGGGGGCGGCTTGGACCGCCTCCGGTGGCGCCTCGGTGGCGGGGGCGTCTTCGGCCCAAGCCGACGAACCGGCGGCGGCGAGCGCGAAACAGAGCGAGGCGAGAAGTCGGTGGATCAGACGATCGAACATCGTTGGTGGGCAAGTCCTTGCGAAGGCCGAGACGGCGGCAGAACCGCATGCCGGAGGGGCACACCCTGGGCCGTCTGTTGCTACGCGTGATTATGACGGTTGGATCGTCCAAGGGCCACGCTAGGTTGCCGCCGCTGTCGCCCCCGTGGGCGCCGATCTAGAATCTTGGGCTCACACGAGCCCCCCGGACCAGAAAGCACCTATGGAAGCAGGCATCGTCGGGCTGCCGAACGTCGGCAAGAGCACGCTGTTCAACGCCCTCACCGCGGCGGGCATCGCGAGCGAGAACTACCCTTTCTGCACGATCGAGCCCAATGTGGGTGCCGTGTCGGTCCCCGACCCGCGGCTGGACACCATTCAGTCGTTCATCGCCACGCAGAAGGTGATCCCCGCGGTGCTGAAGCTGGTGGATATCGCCGGCATCGTCCGGGGCGCCAGCGAGGGCGAGGGCCTCGGGAACCAGTTCCTGAGCCATATTCGCAACGTCGACGCCATCGCCCACGTGGTGCGGTGCTTCGAAGACGCGGACATCACGCACGTCGACGGCTCGGTCGACCCGATCCGCGACATCGAGACGATCGATACGGAGCTGATGCTGGCCGATCTGCAGTCCGTCGAGTCGCAGATCGTCAAGGCGAAGAAGACGGCCCGCACCGGCGACAAAGACGCCAAGCTGAAACTTGAGGTGCTGGCCGACTGCGAGCGGCTGCTGGCCGAGGGCAAGCCGGCGCGGGGCGTGGTGTACGACGACCCCGGATCGGCAAAGGTCCTCCGTGAGCTGCAACTACTGACCACCAAGCGCGTGCTCTACGTGGCGAACGTGGACGAGGACGGCCTCGACGGCTCCGGCGAGCTGGTGACCCGCGTCCGCGAGCGGGCCGCCGCGGAAGGCGGCGAGGTCGTCGCCCTGTGCGCCCGGCTGGAGTCGGAACTCGCGGAGCTCGAAGACGCGGATCGGCAGGAAATGCTCGAGAGCGTCGGGCTCGAGGAGCCGGCCCTCGCCGTGCTCGCCCGCGGCCTCTACACGCTGCTCGGCTACCAGAGCTACTTCACGGCGGGCGAGAAGGAAGTGCGTGCTTGGCCGGTCACGATCGGGGCCACCGCGCCCCAAGCGGCGGGCGTGATCCACACCGACTTTGAACGGGGCTTCATCCGCGCGGAGGTTTACTCGGTGGGCGACCTGGTGGAGCACGCGTCGGAGAAGTCGATCCGCGAGGCGGGCAAGCTACGCGTCGAGGGCAAAGACTACGTGATGCAGGACGGCGACGTCTGTCACTTCCTGTTCAACGTCTAAGCCCGCGGGGCGATCTGCATCTTGCCGCTCCTCAAGCTGCTGCTGGGCGTCTTCGCCGGATCCACAGCGGTGCTCTGGATCAAACTGAGCGACATCGACGCCGTGACGCTCACGGCGTTGCGGCTGTCGCTCGCGAGCGTGGCGCTCGCGCCGTTCGCGTGGCGTGACTGGCGCCGACACCGCGAGCAGCTCGATTGGACCCACCTGCGCGACACGGTCGTGCCGGGGCTGATGCTGGCGATGCACCTGGCGTCTTGGAACCTGGGCGTCCGCATGACGAAGGCGGCCAACGGCACGCTGATCGTCAACCTCACACCGCTCGTGACGCCGTTGCTGCTGTGGCTGCTCGTGAGCGAGAAGGTCACCCGTCGCGAGCTGATCGCCACCGCGGTTTCGTCCGCCGGGCTGGTGCTGCTGTTCGTGGCCGACTTCCGAGTGTCCGCGTGCACGCTAGCCGGCGACGCGGTCTGCCTCGGCTCGATGGTGATGCTGGCGATCTACCTGGTGCTGGCCCGTCGGTACCGGCACCACCCCACGACGCTGTTGTACGTGACGCCGCTGTACGCCGTCGCCGCGATCGTCGCCTGGATCGCGACGCCGTGGCTCGGCGACGCCGCGGCGATCGACTGGCGGAGCGAGTGGCCCTGGGTCGCGCTGCTGGTGCTTGTGCCGACGATCGTCGGCCATTCGCTCATCAACCAAGCGATGCGCGAGCTCCGCGGCCAGATCGTCTCGCTGCTGATCATGACGCAGTTCGTCTTCGCCGGCACGCTCGCCTGGTTCTGCCTGGACGAGCGGCCTGTCGCGGAGTTCTACCCGGCCGCGTTGCTAGCACTGTCCGGCGGGTTGATCGCGTCGTGGCCCAGCGTTCGAAGCAGCCTGGGACGCTCCGAACCCCGTGGCGTCTGATTTAAAACAGATCGGCTAGCGGAAATTTGTTGAAATCTGGCGGCCAAGCGTCCGACCACCGCTTGTTGCCGGGCAAAGGCAGCGATACGTTACGCTAGCGACGCGTGAGATTGATTCTCAATTCCGCGGTCGCTGCCACAATCGGCCGCGGTTTTTGCCGATAAGAGAGTTGATTCCGTGCTGTCGCCTCGGCTGACCACGGCGTCGAAACCGTCGAGCCCTTCCGTCCTTCCGACCCCGCGCGAACGAGCGTCCGATGCCGTCCGAAGTCGCCGCAACCAGCCCGGCCACCGTTCCGTGCCGAGAAGTCTGCATGTCGGAGTTGGCGGTCGGGGCGCGGGCTCGGGTGTCACGGATCGTAGGCGAGTCGAGCGACGTGATGCGGCTGAAGGCGCTCGGCGTCTGCCAAGGGCGTTGGGTGCAGGTGCTCCGCACGGGCGACGCGTGGGTGCTCCGGGTCCTTGGATCGCGGGTGGGCGTGTCGCAGCGGCTCATCGACTCGGTGCGGCTAATCGCCGCTTAACGACGAGTCTGTCGCAGCCGCCAGTGGACCCTCTCACGTGAGCGTTGGCCCCACCGCTACCGAACACTCGGCCGGCGATGCCCCGGAATCGCCCGGGCAAGCAGACCGCTTCGCCGCGACCGAGTCGCCCAGCGCGACGATCGCGCTGGTGGGCAATCCCAACGCGGGTAAGACGTCGCTCTTCAATCGCCTGACCGGTCTGCGGGCGCATACGGCCAACTTCGCCGGCACTACGGTTGAGCACCGCCGCGGGTTGTTGAAGCCCTCCACACGTAGGCCGCTGCGAGCGCGACCGCTCGAGGTCTTCGATCTGCCCGGCTTGTACAGCCTCGAGACCTCGACGCCCGAGGAGTCGATCGCGCGGAACGTGCTGGTGAACGAGCACGCGGGCGAGGCGGCGCCGGACGCGATCGTCATCGTCGTCGATGCGACGAACCTCGAGCGGCACCTGCCGCTGGCGATCGAGGCGCTCGCGCTCGGCAAGCCGACGCTCGTTGCCCTGAACATGAGCGATCTCGCCGGCCGGCTCGGCCTGCTGCTCGATCTGGAGAAGCTCAGCGCGCGGCTCGGCTGCCCGGTGGTGCGTGTCTCGGCACGGACCGGCGAAGGGGTCGACGATCTGGTGATCGCCATGCAGTCGCTCGCCGACGAGCAGCGGCTGCCGATGCTGGACGACGCCGCGTGCGCGTGCACCAGCTGCAGTGGCTGCGGCTACGCGTCACGCTTCGACTGGGCGGAGTCGGTCCGCGAAGACACGCTGACGGGCGACTTGGACGCATCCAGCCGCCTGACGGACCTGCTGGACCGGGTGCTCACGCACCGAGTGGCCGGGCCGTTGGCCTTCGCAGCGGTGATGTTCGGCGTGTTCATGGCGATCTTCTCGATGGCCACCGTGCCGATGGATCTGATCGACGCCCTGTTCGGCTGGGCGGGCGAGTCGGTCGGCCGCTGGCTGCCGGAGGGCGATCTTAAGAGCCTCGTCGTGGACGGCGTGATCGCCGGCGTCGGCGGCATGCTCGTGTTCTTGCCGCAGATCTGCCTGCTGTTCTTCCTGCTCGCGTTGCTGGAAGAGTCGGGCTACCTGGCCCGGGCGGCGTTGGTGATGGACCGGCTGCTGCAGCGCGTCGGCCTGCCGGGGCAAGCGTTCGTGCCGCTGCTGTCGGCGCACGCGTGCGCGATCCCGGCGATCATGTCGACACGCATCATCGACGACCGCCGCGACCGCTTGGTGACGATCCTCGTGGCGCCGCTGATGAGCTGCTCGGCCCGCGTGCCGGTGTACGCCATGGTGGTCGCCATGCTGTTCCCGAATCGGCCGGTGGCCGCGGCGTTGACCTTCACCGGCGCGTACGCGTTGGGCGTGATCGCCGCCCTCGGGGCGGCGTGGGCGCTCAAGCGGACGATCCTGCCGGGCGAGAGCCGTCCGCTAGTGATCGAGCTGCCGAACTACCGACGGCCGTCGATCCGCAACGCCCTGGTCGAGACGGTCGATCGCGCGTGGCAGTTTGTGCAGAACGCGGGGACAACGATCCTGGTGATCTCGCTCGTCTTGTGGGCGTTGGCGACCTATCCGAAGACCGACCTTGCCGACCTGCCCGTAGCGCAGCAGCAGACGTTCGCGGAACTTGAGGCCGACGGCGACGCCGAGGCCGCTGATCGGCTGCTCGCGCAGGCGTCGCTCGAACGCTCGTTGGCCGGTCGGCTCGGCGGGCTGATGCAGCCGGTGTTCGAGCCCCTCGGCTTCGACTGGAAGATGACGGTCGGCGTCGTCACGTCGTTCGCGGCCCGGGAGGTGATCGTCTCCACGCTGTCGATCCTGTACGGCCTCGGCGAGGAGGGCGACGAGGCGTCGCTCCTGGACGCCCTGACGGCGTCGACCGACGCGGACGGGGCCCCGGTGTTCACCACCGCCACGTGCCTGAGCTTGCTGGTGTTCTACGTGCTCGCCATGCAGTGCCTGCCGACGCAGGCGGTAACCAAGCGCGAGACGGGCGGGTGGAAGTGGCCGCTGTTCCAGCTCGGCTACATGAGCGTGCTGGCGTACGTGGCGGCGTTGGCGACGCACCAGATCGCCCTGCTCTGGGCCTGATCGCTCTCTTGAGCGGTTGGCGTTATCCGCGTCGTCGTCCTGCGTGCTGTTGTGGCCCCGATCCTCGGCCCCAAGTGGGCCGGCTCTGCGGGTTGTGCCGGCGGCCGCGGCGGGCGTTGTGCTCGCTGCTTTCCGCAGCCGGGGATGGCGCGGCGTAGGTTTCGGTAACTCGGCTTGCGCGCACAGCGCCCGCGGCCGACTCCCCCATGCCTGCCCCGGGACCCCCGCTAGCAAGATGGCCGACCCCCTGCTGAAGAATTGGCAGTCGCAAGACTTCGAGACGCTCGAACGGGGCGTGCTCGTCGCGGACCACGGCCTGGCCGAGACCGGGCTGTTCACCGACGACGCGCTGGCGGCGATCTTCGACTCGCACCCGGCCGAGCACCTGTCCGTCAACACGATGGGCAAGACCAAGGAGAAGTTCGACTGGCGTGAGGGCGACCGCAACGGCGTGCCGGGCGACGAGCTCGTGCAGATGGTTCGCGAGGGCCACCTGTGGATCAACTGCCGCAAGATGCTTGATCACCAGCCGGAGCACGCCGAGGCCATCAACGCCCTGTTCGGCGAGCTCGAGGCGGGCGCGCCGCACTTCAAGGCGGAGGATCGCACCGCGAACCTGCTCATCAGCTCGCCGCAGGCGTGGGTGCCTTACCACGTCGACATGCCGGTCAACATGCTGTGGCACATCCGCGGCAAGAAGCGGGCCTGGGTCTACCCGCACTTCGACAAGCGTTTCGCCTCGTCGCTCTGCCTAGAGAAGGTCTGCTCCGGCGAGTGGAGCGAGGACGTGCCCTACGACCCCGAGTGGGACAAGTACGCGCTGGCGTTCGACGCCCAGCCGGGCCAGCTGATCACGTGGCCCCAACTGGCGCCGCACCGCGTGGAGAACCTGGAGGGGCTTAACGTGTCGCTCTCCACAGAGCACAAGAACGCGCGGGCCCGCCGCCGGCTGAACGTCCACACGGGCAACTACGTGCTGCGTCAGCGGCTCGGCTACGTCGCGCAGAGCATCGAAGCCGACGGCCTCGCGGCCCACGTCAAGCAGCTGCTGGCCCGGGTCGACCGGTACGCCGGCAAGCTCGTGGGCAAAGAGAAAGAGCAGTGGACGTACCCGGTCACGTTCGCCCTGGACCCCAATGCCCCGGACGGCTTCCGCCTGCTGGACGTCGACGAGACGGTGACGCTGGCCGCTCACGAAGAAGAAGAGCCGGTCGCGGTCTGAGGCTCCACGCTTCGGACGCCCGGTTGCTGCGAGGCGACGGATTCTGCATCGAAGGAGCGTGCCGCCGTGCCGCTTGAGGTCATCGACAACCCGGCCGACCTGCGGGCTTTGGAGCCCGAGTGGGCCGAGCTCGCGCAGCCCACGCCGATGCAGTCGCCCGCGTGGCTGATCGCTTGGTGGGAGGCCTGCGGCGAGTCGGACGGACACTGCCACCTCGCGACGCTCGCTGTGCGCGACGACGACGGCCGCCTGATCGGCCTCGCGCCGTGGTACTTGACGCGTAACCCGCTGCTCGGCCCAACGCTGCGTGTGCTGGGCGACGGCCGCGCCGCGACCGATCACTCGACGCTGCTGTGCGGATCGTCTGAACACGAGCCGGCGGTCGTTACCGCCGTCGCGCGGTGGATCGTGGACAACGCGGGCCACGCGTGGCGCCGGCTACGATTGGAGAACCTCGACGCTGACGACCGCCCGACGACCGAGCTGTTCCGACTGCTCGAAGACGCCGGGATCGACACGGAGTGGGTCGCCAGCGTCGATTCGTTCCCGATCGCCTTCCCCGAGTCGGTCCGTGAGACCGACGACGCCGACGAGCGTTGGGACGCGTACCTAGCGAGCCTGTCCAAGAACCGTCGCAAGAAGCTGCGTCGCTGGCAACGCGATTGGTTCGACACGGAGCGGGCCACCGTCCGCGTCGCCAAGAGCGAGGCCGATCGCCGCGAACTCTGGCCGCTGCTGGTCGACCTGCACGGCGAGCGTCGCCGGGCGATGGGCGAGCAGGGCGTGTTCGACCTGCCGGAGTTCAATCGTTTCCACGACCTGGCCAGCGCTCGTCTGCTGGCTGAGGGGCGGCTGTACCTCGCGTTGCTCGAGCTCGACGGGGAACCTGCGGCGATCGAGTACGCCCTCCGCGACGACGACTGCCACTATGCCTACCAGGGCGGCATCAGCGTCGCCGGCCTGGGCTCCGACGCGGGACACCTCTCGATGATGGCGACGTGCCGCGCGGCGCTCGCCGCGGGCAACACCCGGTTCGACCTGCTCCGCGGCGACGAGCCGTACAAGCTCAGCTGGGGCGCCACGAGGCGTGCGTCGCGGACGCTGCACGCCCGGCCACGCGACACGGCCGGCTCGCTCGAAGGCGCTCTGTCACGCGTTTATCGAGGATGGCGTGACCGCCGATCGGCGCCGACGGCTTCACCGGCGTTGAGCGAATAGCCAGTCCCACACGTGCTGGCTCTGGAACGTCGGCGTCCAGCTGTCGTGGCCCACGCCGGCGTACTCGGTGAGGATCGGCCTTCCGCCCGCGGCGGTGATGGCGGCGACCATCTCGCGCGACCGTTCGACGGGGATCACGAAGTCCGCGTCGCCGTGCAGGGCCCAGATCGGCAGGCTCACTAGCTTGGCGGCGTGGCCGGGGTCGCCCGCGCCGCAGATGGGCGCCGCGGCGGCCCAACGCTCCGGGCTCCGAGCGGCGAGCTCCCACGTGGCGTAGCCGCCCATCGACAGTCCGCAAACGTAGACGCGGTCGGCGTCGATCGGCTGTGTGGCGATCAGGTGATCCACCAACGCGACGGCGGCGGCGAGCTGCGCGGTCGGCGCTTGCTGGACGTCGTTCTCGGGCGTCGCCTCGCGCTCCAGGCGTCGGGTCCAAACACGCTGCTCGTCCGTCCCCGGTTCTACGCCGTCCGGGCACTGTGGGGCGAGCACAAACGCCCGGTACCGCTCACGGAAGTCTTGCGAGGCGAACGTGCGGCCGCCGTGGATCAGCTGCCGCTGGTTCTCTTGGCCCCGCTCTCCGTAGCCGTGCAGGAATACCAGCAGCGGCCGCCGCTCGTCGGCGTTCACCTTGGGCGACGCCAACCGGTACGGCAGCGTGAAGCCTTGGTGCTCAAAAGCGTCTGAGGCGAAGACCTCCAACACGTCGGGCGTGATCCGCTCGTCGAGCGACTCCTCGGCGACGGCGGACAGCGGCGTGAGCATGGCGAGCAGGAGCAGCGTGAAGGAGTGGCGCATTGGCATTTGCTGATGGTTCGGCGAAGCGTGTCACCGATAGCTTACCTGAACGCTTTGCTGACTGCCGATCAGCCGTACTTCTGCAGGATCTCGCCGCCGCCGACGTTCGCCAGGTTGAGCGAGCCCGCGCCGTTCGCTTCGCCGTCGGCGATCCGGCGGCCCAGGTCGGTGATCCGCTTGTAGTAGCGGTCCCGCGGGCGGGCGCCTGTGAGCTTCTGCCGGAGCTTCTCGCAGAGCAGATCGCCCGCGTCGCGGACGATCGGGTCGGCGTGCTCGGCCGCGTACTGCGCCACCACGAGCATGGTGATGAGGTCTTGGGCCCGCTGGCTGAGGTCCGCCATGCGGCACTGCCGGTCGGCCAGCCGGAGCTGGTGCTTCTGCATCGCGGCGTCGATCTCGAGCGCCATCCGCGGCAACGCCTTGGCGGCGTACTCCACGTGCGAGCGGTACCGGTCCATGAGCCACGCCGGCGCCCCGATGCTCGACGCCTTCCGCCCGGCCCACCAGCCGAGATACGGCGCCGCCGGGCCGGCCAACGCCAAGGCGTGCGTTGGGTTCAGCGGGTTGGGCTTCTTGATGCCCGCCTTGGCTAGCGCCTTGCCGACCGGCTCGTAGTAACGCTTGCCGTGGTCCTTGACCAACGACTTGAAGAACGCCATGCCGAGCATCTCGCCCTCGCCCTCGTAGATGCAGGGGGCGAGGAAGTCGTGCACGTTGTCGCCAAAGGCGTGGCCGGCCAAGAACGACCGCCCGCCGTGCGTCTTCATGTACAGCTCGATCGCCGCGTGCTTCTGCGCCTCGGAGCCAAAGATCTTGGCGATGATGCACTCCATCTCGCCCCGGTACCCGGAGTCGAGCAGCCCGCCGCACCACTGCACCAACGCGTCGCAGCCGACGATCAGCCCGGCCATCTCGCCCATGCGTCGGCGGACGAGCTCGCGTTGCGCGATCGGCTCGCTGTAGGTCACGCGGTAGTCGGACCACGGCAGCAGGTCGGCCAGCATCGACCGCATCGTGCCGGCCGCGTTTGCGCACAGCGACACCCGACCGAGGTTCAGACCGTGGTAGGCGATCGTCAGGCCGTCGCCCTTGGGCGGCGTCAGCAGGTTCTCCTTGGGCACCCGCAGACCGTTGAAGACGATGCCGCGGTTGTAGAGGTGCCGCAGGGCGTAGATGTCATACTTCTTCAGTTGGAAGTGTTCGTTCTCTTCGTCGGGCAGATCGACGATCAGCACCGCCGGCTTCTCGTCGACGCGGCAGACGAGGCCGATCGTCCGCCCGGGCCGGATGTTGGAGATGAACAGCTTCTCGCCGGTGACGACGAACGCATCGCCGTCGAGCACCGCGGTGGTCTTGAGCGCCGTCAGATCGCTGCCGGCGCCGGGCTCGGTGAGGGCGAACGCGCTGAGCCGCTCGCCGGACGCCAACCGCGGCAGCCAGCGGGCCTTCTGCGCGGCGTCGCCGAAGGTCTTCACGGGGTCCACGGCGCCGATGCAGCCGTGGATGGACGCCAGGCCAGCGATCGTGCCGTCAAGCGTCGCCATCTGCGTGAGGAACCCTGCGACGCTGGAGAACCGAGCGCCGATACCGCCGTGCTCGACATCGACCAGCAGTCCCCAGTAGCCCGCGTCGCCCAGCTCGGCGAGGACCTCTTCGCGGACGCGACCGTCCTGGTTGTACAGCGTGCCCGCCTGCTTGTGCCGCCGCACAACGTCGAGCGATTCGCGCATGACGCGTTGCATGGCGGGCGACGGCGCCGCGGGCGTGCTGCGGAACTCCTCGAGCGGGACCGACCGTTCCCAGATAGCGCGGTGCGCCGGGCTGTGGGTGGTCTGGTAGCGCGGCGCGAACAGCGCCTCCACTTCGTCGTCCGCCCGGTCGATGGCGCCGGTGCGGCGGGCCTCGTCGTCGCTCTTGCCGCCCAGCTTCAACGCCGTTTCCGCGAAGGAAACCTCGGCGTCGCCGTTGTTGGTTGAAGGCGCGGCGGCTTCACGCGGGATCCGCTCGGAGACCTCACCGGCGTCGGCGGAGGAAGTATCCGGCGTGGGCGGAACGGCGATGGGGCCTGTTTCGGTGGGGCCGGGTGTGTGCAGGTCGGTCGCCATGGAAAAGCCTCCCGGATCTAGCGGACAGCGGGCGGACCCAGGCCGGAAGAGCCCAAAGGCTTATCGGGTGGGTTCCGTCATTACGGCCCGCGGCCGCTCGCGGTTCAGTGTCTACCACCGCACAGATACAGCGTAAATCTTTACCACCGCCGGTTTTAGCCCCCGTGAGATTCCGGCCACCCCCTTCTGCGACCGACACGAGACGTTCATAAAGCTCCCAGCCCGCCCCGACCACCTCTCGCCCCTCCATCATGCACGATCCGCGTATCGACACCCTGGCCGACCTGCTGCTCGATCACAGCTGCGAGCTGCAGCCGGGCGAAACGATCCTGATCGAAGCGATCGATCTGCCTGAGTCCGATCTGGTGTGCGCCCTGGTCGAGGGCGCCGCGAAGCGTCAGGCCACGCCGCTCGTGGAGATCAAGCAGCAACGCGTGCAACGCAGCCTGCTGACCAACGCGACCGAGACGGGCATGAAGCTCTCCGGCTCGCTCGAACGCAACCGCATGGAGCAGGTGCAGGCGTACATCGGCATCCGGGGCGCCGCGAACGCCAGCCAGATGAACGGCGTGCCGGCCGAGCGGATGGACCTGTACCAGCAGCACTGGCTGCGGCACGTCAACGAGTACCGCGTGCCGAAGACCAAGTGGGTCGTCCTGCGGTACCCGACCGACTCGTTCGCCCAAGCGGCCGATATGCCGACGCGCGACTTCGAAGACTTCTACTTCAACGTCTGCACGGCCGATTACGCCGCCATGCGTGAGGCGCAGCAGCCGCTCGTGAAGCGTATGGAGGCGGCCGACCGGGTGAAGATCACTGCCCCCGGCACGGACCTCGAGTTCTCGATCAAGGGCATCCCCGTCATCCCCTGCAGCGGCGAGCGGAACATCCCGGACGGCGAGGTCTTCACCGCCCCGGTCCGTGAGAGCATCAACGGCACGATCCAATTCAACACGCCCAGCCGCTACCAGGGTATCGTCCACAACGACATCGCGTTCACGTTCAAGGACGGACAGATCATCGAGGCGTCGAGCAGCAACACGGAGCGGCTGAACGCGTTGCTCGACTCGGACGAGGGCGCCCGCTACTGCGGCGAGTGGTCGCTCGGCACGAACAACCGTGTGCGGCATCCGATGCTGGACACGCTGTTCGACGAGAAGATCGGCGGCTCGTTCCACCTGACGCCGGGCAACGCCTACGAGGAGGCGGACAACGGCAACCGCAGCCGCATCCACTGGGACCTCGTGCTGATCCAGCGCGAGGACTACGGCGGCGGCGAGGTGCACTTCGACGGCGAGCTGATCCGCAAGGACGGCCGCTTCTTGCCCGACGACCTGCAAGGCCTCAACGAAGGCCTCTGACGCTGGGCAGCGTCGCGCCAACGACTTCACGCAGTCGCCGCAACTCGAACGCTGTCACTCGGGCTCGGCCGCGAGCCACTCCACCGCCGCGGCGAGGACCGCGTCTTCCTGGAGCGGACCCGGCGGGAGGGCGTCCGGCGCCTCGTCGCTAGGCAGCAAGTCTCGCTCGCGGCGCCAAAGGCGGAACGTCTCGAGCTGCTCGTCCGCTAGGGGCACCGTGTCTTCTGGGTCGGGGGTGACGCCCCACGGCTCGTCGTCGCCGGCGCTCTCGAGCCGATGAATGTTGACGCCGCTCGGCCGCCAGTAGCTCGCGGTGGTCAGCTTCAGCAGGCTCCGGCTGGCGCCGACGGTGAGCAACTGCTGCACCGTGCCCTTGCCGAAGCTTCGCTCGCCGAACAGGCGGGCCCGATCGTTGTCGGCCAGCGCGGCGGCGACGATCTCAGCGGCGCTCGCCGTGTCGCGGTCGATCAGCACCGCCATCTGCAGGGCGTCGAACCGGCTGGGCGACTCGGCGTCGTACTCGTCGATCACCCGCCCGCCGCGGCCGCGGGTCGACATGATCGGGGCGCCGGCGTCGAGGAACAGATCGGCGACCGCGATCGACGCGTCTACGGCGCCGCCGGCGTTGTCACGCAGGTCCAGCGCAACGGACGAGACGCCGCGTGAGACGAGATCGTCGAGCACCTCAGCAAGCTCTTCGGCCGTGCGGTTGCCGAAGATCGCGATCCGCACGTGGCCGACACCTTCGGCGCCGGTGAGGTCGTACCGCCAGTCGCCGCTCTTGAGGCGGCGGTCGCCCTTGAGGGCGGCCAGCTTGATCGCTCGTCGGGTGATCGTCACGTTGAGGTAGTCGTTCTCTTCGCTCGGCGGAGACTGCGGCCGCGCGAGACGCAGATCGACCGGGGCGCCGATCGGACCGCGGAGCTGCTCGAGCGCTTCGGGCAGGGTGATCCCCTCGGTCGGATGGCCGTCGATCGCGACGATGCGGTCTCCGTTCTTCACGCCGGCGTCGAACGCCGGCCCGCTCGGGTCGGGTGGCTCGACGACCACGAGCCCGCCCGGTGGCTCAGCGGCGACGCGGATCATCACGCCGACCCCGCCGAACTCCTGCCGCATCTCATCGCGTAGCGGCTCCGCGACACGAGGCGGAAAGTAAGCGGAGTGCGTGTCTCCGCGACGCCGCAAGACGCTGATCATCCCCCGCATGGCGCCGTCGACGAGCTCTTCGTCGGGTGGCTCATCGAGCGCCAACTCGTCGATCAGCCGAAAGCCTCGCGACACGTGCCGGGTCTGCGGGTTTTGCTCGGCGCGCGAAGCAAGAGCAAGCGTTACACCCAACGCGGCGAAGATCAGCAGCAGGTTGCGTCGCGGCATGGTGACTCGGCGAGGGCGCCTCGGCGCGTCCGACTCGGGGGCGCCACGCGACAGAGTCTACCCGCCGGCGTCGTGCCAGAAACGGGCTCCGCCACTCGGAATCGCCGCCACTCGAAACTATCGCCGTTTGTAACCGCCGGCGGTCGGTTCAGCCGTGACCTTCATCGACACCCGGCCGCCGGAAGCTACGCAGTCGCTCGCGCAGCGAGGCGTGCTCCGGCTCCAACGCGGCCGAGTCGTTCGACAACCGCGAGTGCGGGGTCGCCGTTGCGGGGCTTTCGCCGTGGCGTGCGGGCGGGGTCGCCGCCGGCTTGAACGGCACCGTCGCGGGCGGCTCGTGAGGCGGTCCGTTCGCCTCCGGCTCTCCGTCGCCCGGTTCGGGCGAGGGGATCGGCGCGAGTGCGGCCCGTGCGTCGCCGGGCGGATCGACGCCCGGGGTCGCAGCGGCGTTCGGGGCGAACAGCTTGCCCAGCGGCCCGCACAGCAACGCGGGCAGGAGCACAAGGTCACCCACCAACGCCGTGCCAAGCATCGTGATCATCAGGCAGCCGAACTGCTGAGTGGGGGTAAACGTGCTCGCGGCAAACACCGCTAGGCCCAGCCCGCCGATGAGCGTCGTCTGCGTCATCGCGGTGGCGCAGCGGTCGAAGGCCTGCAGCGTGGCGGTCTGGCGGTCGAGCCCCGCACGGATGCCGCGCCCGAACCATGTGATGAAGTGCAGCGTGTCGTCGACGGCGACGCCGAGCGCAACGCTGGCGGTCATCATGATGCCGATGTCGACCTTGATCCCCAACCAGCCCAGGGCGCCGAACACCACGACGATCGGGAAGACGTTGGGGATCATCGAGGCGATGCCCGCCAGCGGGCTCCGCAGCACGAGCACCATCACGACGGCGATCAGCAGCGTCGCGAGTCCGATGCTCTCCCGCAGGCTAGCGAGCAGCTCGCGTTGCGTCTTGTAAACGACCGGCACCACGCCCGTGTACGTCGCATCGATGGAGGGGGCATCGATAGACGGGGCGTCGATCGAGGGGACGGCGCCCGTTGCTTTCGAGTCGATCAACCGCACGTTGAGGGTGTCGCCGCCGGCGATCTGCCGGACCGCGTCGGCGTCGGCTGGTGACGTGGCGTACACCACGTCCATCCCGCTCAGCACAGAGACGAGCTTCTCTAGCTCCTCGGCGTCGCGCCCCGCGAGCGTGGAGACATCGAAGGCGCGAGCGGCGCCCAGATCGACGGCCGACTCGCGTAGCAGCTGCGACAGCAGCGGGGTGGTTTCCTCCGTCGCCGCGGCGACCGCCGCGTCGGCACGGAAGAGCAGGCACAGCTTGGTTTGGTCGAGCGGCTTCGCCGCGGTGCGGGCAAGATCGGCGATCAATGCGTCGCGTGTCTGGTAAGCATCGAGGATCGGCTGCACCTGCTCACGCAGCTCTTCGACGAACTGACCGTAGTCCACGTCCGCCAACGCCGTGACGCGGGCGCTGATCCGCCAGAGCTCGCGGCCGGTGAGGGCGCCGGCCTCGTCACGCTCGAGCTGGAGGTAGTCGGCCAGGTTATCGCGACTCTCTTCTAGGGCGGTGCTCGTGGCGTACTCAGCGCTGCCGCGGAGCGAGGCCGTGCCGCCGCCGCCCACCGGCTCCGGCGAGAACGTGACGGACGAGAGCGCCTTGCTCACGGGGCCGAGCGCCTCGATCCGCTGCTGCAGCCGTTGCACCAGGGTTGAACGCTCGTGCATCGTGAGCCGATACGCGGCGGGCGCCGTGTCGGGGGTCGCGTTGCTCCGGTCGACGAGCGCCGGCTCGTCGGGCTTGCGGAGTCGGTCCGCGTCGAGCCCGACGATGACCTCCATGGGCACGAGGTTGCCCATGTGCTCTTCGAGCCACGCGTAGTCGGTGATTAGATCACAACGCGGGTCGAGCAGCTTCAGCAGCTGTACGGACGTCTTGATCTGCGGCAGGCCCATCGCCAGGGCCAACGCTAGGCCGATTGTCGCCAGTGAGGCGGCGCGGGGCCGAGTCGTCACGAGCCTGGCTATGCCGGCGTACCACGGAGTGGACGGGGTGTCGGACTTGCGGCGCCGATTCAGGACGTTCTCGCCCGGAGCGAACAGATGCAGCATGACCGGCAGCAATGCGAACAGCATCGCCACCGCCACCAGCACGCCGATGGCCGTGAACATGCCGAACTTGCGGATCGGCAGGATGTCGCTCGCTGCCAGGGAGCCGAGGCCGACCGCCGTGGTGAAGGCCGCTAGAGCACAGGGGCCCCAGGCGACGCCGACCGCTCGCTCCGCGGCGCCGAACAGCCCGCCCTCGCGCCGGGCGTCGCGGTAGTAGTTCACCAGGTGGATCGCGCCGGACAGGGCCAGCACGTACACCACCGCGGGCATCGACATAAGGATCGCGTCGGCCTTGCCGAAGCGCGGCTCCACGGCGCCGAAGGCGAAGACCTCGAGCACGCCGTAGTAGAAGACGATCGCGAGGCTCAGGCCCGCGTTGACCGCCGCGGTGAAGAACACCATGCCGGTGAGCTTCCAGCTGCGGAAGCACACGTACGACAACGCGATGCCGACCAGCCCGGAAAGACCGGCAAGCCGGATAAGCGTTCGCTCCCCCTCCTTGTCGATCGTGACGTTATCGACCGGCGGACCGCCCATATGGATCCCGGCCAGCGGCACGCCGCACTCGGCGTGAGTGATCTGCTCGATGCGATCGACCGCGGCGCGCATCTCGCGGTTGTTGTCGGTCAGCTGGGGCGACAAGAACGCGAGCAAGCACGTCGTCCGGCTCTCATCGCCGAGCGGCTCACCGGCGGCGCCGACCTGCTCGGGACCGACCAGGGCTCCCTCAAGCCGCGCGATCGCGGCCGAACGGTCCAACCCCGAGGGCGGCTGCGTGAGCTGCTCGACCGTGCCGGGGCCGGTCACGATCTTCGGGTACCATGCCCAGCCGGCGTCGTCCTTCACGGCGGCGAGCTTCTGCTCGAGCAGCTTTAGCTGCTCGCTCTGGCCCAGCGTGCAGCCCTCCCAGCTCACGAGGACGAACGCCTCGCTGGCGAAGTGCTGCCGGAACCAACGCAGGTCGGCCGACTCCGCGTAGCTGGCGGGCAGCCAGTCCTCGGCTTTGTTGGTGTTGCTCTCGACCGCACGGCGTGCGGCCCGGGGGATCATCCCCATGGCGAGCGCCGCGGCCATCGCGATCCACAGCCACGTGGACAGACCCCAGCGCCGCTTGTCGAGCGGCGAGACGGGGCGATCGGGATCGTGAGTCTGGCCGGGCATCGGGGGCCAAGTGGCGTCGCGTGTGACAGACGGACCAAACGCGGACCGCCAGGGCAGCGTAGGAGGGATCGGTACCGTAGGCCCTCCGCGCGGCGTCAGTCTACGCCAAACACCCCCTCGGATGAGGGGGTGTCGCGGTCCGTCGGTTTACCCAGCTGTTACGACCCGAGCCTACCAGTAGTACTCCGTGCCCGCCGTGATGCCGTGGTAGAAGACGTCGCCGGTCAGGTCGAGGCGGTCGGTGGCCGGGTTGAAGTCGAGCTGGTTGGGGGCTAACGCCACGTTGTTGACGAACAGGTACTCCCAGCCCGCGCGGAGCGACAGGTTCGGCCGCAGGTGGTATCGGGCCGTGAATCCGCCCTGCGACAAGAAGGCGACGCTGTTCTCGTTGTTGTCTCGCGAGAAGCCCGGGTCGTCGACGTCGTCGGGGAGGTCGGTGTACGTCACGTCTGCCGTGATTCGACCATCGTTGACGTAAACCCCGTTGCGGGTGAACAGCGAGAAGTTCCAGCGATCCGTCTCGTAAGTCATGCCAACACCGAGCTGCCCGCCGAACAGGTTGTTGCTCGCATTGACGCGGTAGAAGCCGTCGGACCGCAGGTCGTCGGCGATGGCGCCGTCGCCCGGATCGAGCGCCGGTGGGGCCAGAACGGGGTTGGGCGCGAGGCCTCGGATGTTGGTTGCGGACCAGTCGACGCCTTCTTCAAGATCGAAGTACCGCAGACCGGCGAGGAAATCGTAGGTCAGCCCGGGCGAAGCGCGGCGCACCCAGCTCCCGTTGGGATCCAGCTCCATGCGGTCCTTCCGCATCCGCTGAGCGACCGAGTAGTTCCACTCCCAGCTGTGGAAGCGGCTCTGATACTCGATGACCATCTCCTCCGCCCCGTCGAACGAGGTGCGGCCGGTCGATTCGTCGATGTTCGTGACGTCGTCCCCGTCGATGAACCCGGGAACCTGCAGGCCCTTGGCGTTGCGGTTCGTGTTGATCAAGCCTTCGCCGGCGCCGATCAGCGAGGCTTGTAGGCCCTGCCGATCGACCCACTCACCACCGCCGAAGACAACCATCTCAGCGCTGTGATCGCGGTTCTGCGTGTCGCGGAACAGGAATCGTCCCAAGGCGAGGCGCGGCATGCCTTCTGACCCCGGGGAGCTCTCGCCGAGGTCCGCGACCTGCACTTGCTCGAGTTCGGTGAAGTCGACGGTAAACTGCACGACGACCTGTCGAAGCACTTGGTCGAACTCCTGCGCGAACGTGAACTCGTCGGAGTTCCACGTGCGTTGCATGACCATGGCGTCGACGTCCGCGTACCAGAGGCCGCGGCGAAGCCACGTGCCGGTGCTCTCGGTCAGCGCGATGGTGTTGTTGAAGCTCGCCAGGTCGTCGCCGAAGTTGAGATACGACGACAGCGGCGCGTACTTGGTGTCGGTGTCTGCCAACGAACCAACGGGCGCCGGCGTCGCCACGGGCTCGGCCGTGGCCTCGACCATGGTCTGGCCCGCGAGGACGCTTTCAGCCGGGTCGGCCGGTGTCGGCGTTTGCGCCGCCGCGAGCGACGGCGAAACGAGAATCGCGACCCCTGCGAGGGCCATCGACAACGAGCGGAATCGGAGCAGGTTCACCACCGGTAGGTCTCCCTTAGCGTGGGCCGATTAAGCGGCGCCAACTTCCCCCCAAGGCCGCGCAGGCCTTCTACGGAGCAGACGGCGTGGCAGCCGCCCGTGGTGGTAAGATCGGCCCCGCGCAACCGCGAGTAGAGGAAATACCCGTAAAATCGGCAGAACACGCACGATCCGCACGGTCGCCAATAGCTTCTCTAGACCGCCAAGCCTGTCCCGCCGGTGGAGCCGGGGGCGGCAACCGGTAGAATGCGGGGCCGCCTTGGCCTGGTGAGCTGTTGTCTCGCAAGCAGGTGTTCGGGCGGAACGTCCCTCTGGTCGGCTCGTCGCGCCATCGCGAACAGGTGCGAGAGCCGCTAGCAAACCGTGCCGGCAAGCACTCATGGCGATTGATCCCTACGGCAACTGCCCATGCGGCAGCGGCAAGAAGCTGAAGTTCTGCTGCGGCGACCTGGCCGCGGACCTGGACAAAGTGCAGCGGATGCTCGAGGGGGACCAGCCTCGCGCTGCGCTCAAGCACCTCGACCAAGTGCTAGCGAAGTCACCCCGACGGGGTTCGCTGCTCGACATCAAGGCGACGATCGAGCTCTCGCTCGACGAGCGCGAGGCGGCGTCGGCAACGATCCAGCGTTACTTGGAGGCGGAGCCGACCAACCCGGCCGCCCACGCGTTGGCGGCGACGCTTGCGGCGGCCGAGGGGGGGCAGGCGGCCGTCGGCCCGCTGCAGGACGCGATGGAGCTGCTGACCGATAGCATGCCGCGACGCGTGCAGCAGGCGATCGGCGCCGTGGGCCACGCGCTCATGATCGACGGATCATTGGTGGCGGCCCGCGCGCACCTGTGGCTCTACCACGGCGCGGCCGGTGGCGAAGACACCGAGGCTATTCGCACGCTGGTGAAGCTCAACCAAGTAGCCGGCATGCCGCTGCTGCTACGCGACCAGATGTACATGAAGGAACCGCCCCCGGGCGTGGCGTGGGAGGCGGCGCACGATCAGGCGCAGCTGCTCGCCAGTCGCGGTCAGTGGCGGCGTTCCGCCGGGCTGCTCGAGGAACTCGTTTCTCAGCACGCGGATCAAGCCGTCCTGCAATACAACTACGGATTGGTCGCGGGCTGGCTCGGTAAAGATCGAGAGTTCGTCGACGGACTGCGTCGCTACGCTCAGCTGAGCTTCGAGCAAGACGGCCCCAGCGACGACGCGATCGAGGCCGAGGCGATCGCGCAGGTGGTCGACACGGAGAACCGCGACCAACCGCTGGACGTGGTCAAGCTCACCTATCAGGTGACCGACGACGAGACGCTGATCGACCGGCTCACCCGCGATCAGCGGACGGTCGCGTACCAGCTGAGCGAGTCGGAGCTGCAAGGGATCGAGGGCCCGCCGCCGCGGCATACGTTCTCGCTGCTCGATCGGGACCTCCCGTCGACGGGCCTCGGGATCGAAGCCGACGACGTGCCGCGTGTGATCGGGTTTCTCTCCCACTACGGTCGGCAGACCGACCGCGAGGAGCGTCTTGAGCTGGTCGTGGATCGCGATGATCGGTTCGACTCGGCCAAGCAACTGCTGGCGAACGTCGCCGAGCGTGGTGTCGCCGAGACGCCCGCCGAGGAGGTTGTCGGCGAGGCGCCGGTCGTGGAATCGGCGTTGAGCATCCGCTGGCAGTTTCCGGCGGACACGCCACCGGACCTACGCCGTGAGCTGATCGAGGCGGAACGCCGACGAACGCTCTTGGAGGTCTGGCCAAACCTGGCCCGGGCTGCGCTCCATGGCAAGTCGCCGGTGGAGGCCGGCGGCGTCGCCGAGCTGCGCCTGCCGCTCGAGGCGGCCGTGCTGAACCTCGAGCAATCGACCGTTGGCCGCGTCGACGCGGAGGCGTTCCGGGCGCTCCGCGAGACGGTCGGCCTGCCGGAGACGCAGCCCGTGCCCGCGGCGACCGTGGATCTGGACATGACACCGATCGCGCGGCTGACGCGCGTTGACCTGTCCGTGTTCGCCACGGAAGAGTTGATCGTGCTGTATCGCCGGTCGGTCCTGTGCGGCGCCAACGAGGCGATCGTCGCGCTGGCGAAGACGCTGCTCGAGCGTGAGCCATCGCCCCAGCTCCCGCGTGAGGAACTCTTTCACCGCCTGGTGTCGCTCGAGCCCGATCCGGCGGACGCCCTCGCTTGGGTCGAGCGGGCCCGCGACGAGGCGGACGCCGCTGGCACGAGCAACGCCCCGTGGGACATCACCGAGCTGGAACTCCGGGTGCTCTCCGGAGACATGCAACGCGCGAACGACCTGATCGAGCACCTTCGCTCGGTGCACCTGAACGAGCCGGGCGTGGCCGAGCAGCTGTACCGCTTGCTCTACGCCCTCGGCGCTGTTCCTGCGCCGGGCGAAGCGGCGCCGGGGGTCCCGGCCTCGCAGGGCGGCCCTGCCGCGCCCGCGATGGCGGCCGGGCCCGAGCCCGAGGCCGGCAAGATCTGGACCCCGGGCGACGACGCTCCTGCCGGAGGCGGTGGTCAGAAGCTGTGGACCCCGTCGTGAGCGACGCGTCTTACGACGCATGGATGGACCGCGCTCTGGCGCTTGCGAAGCAGGGACAGGGGCGCGTTGAGCCGAACCCTATGGTCGGCTGCGTGGTCGTCCGCGACGGCGAGGTGGTCGGCGAGGGCTGCCACGAACGCTTTGGCGGGCCTCACGCCGAGGTGAACGCCCTGGCGAACGCCGGAGAGCACGCACGCGGAGCCACCGCGGTCGTCACGCTCGAGCCGTGCTGCCACACCGGCAAGACGCCGCCGTGCGCGGAGGCGCTCATCGCGGCAGGCGTGTCGCGGGTCGTCATCGCCACGCTCGACCCGTTCCCCAAGGTCGACGGCGGCGGCCTGTCCGCCCTCGACGCCGCGGGCATCGAGTGCATCGTCGGGGTCCGCGAAGCAGAAGCCCGCCGGCTGTTAGCGTCCTACCTCAAGTTGACCGAGACCGGGCGCCCGTGGGTGATCGCCAAGTGGGCGATGTCGCTCGACGGCAAGATCGCCACCCATACGGGCGACAGCCAGTGGATTAGCGGCCCCGAGTCGCGGGCGCTCGTGCACGAAGTCCGCGGCCGGATGGACGCCGTGATCGTCGGCGCAGGAACGCTGGTGGCCGACGATCCGCTGCTCACCGCGAGGCCGGTCGGTCCCCGCACGCCGCTGCGCGTGGTGATCGCCGGCGATCGTCCGCTGCCGCTCGATCGCAAGCTTTGGAAGACGCCCGATGGCGGGCCGGTGCTGGTCGCCATCGGCGAGGGCTACCCGATCGACGAGGCCGCGGCGCTCGAGTCCTGCGGGGTCGAGGTGATGCAGGCCGAAGCGGGGAACCTGCTGGACGAACTCGGCCGACGCCGGCTGACGAACGTCCTCGTGGAGGGTGGCGGCAAGCTGCTCGGCCGATTGTTCGACGAGCGACTCGTGGACGAGGCCCTCGCGTTCATCGCCCCGAAGATCATCGGCGGCGCCGAGGCGCCGGGGCCGATAGCCGGAGTGGGCGCCGGCGTTCTGACCGAGGCGATTTCGTCTCGCCACACGCGTATCGATCGGCTCGGTGAAGACACCGTCGTACGCGTGCGGCTAACGTAATCGCCCCGCTTCACGACTGGTCTGTTCTACGAGCACCGGGGCGGCCGCAACCTCTGCGTCTTTGCGCCTCTGCGTGAGACTTCGAAACACCGCCGAGATGCGAGGGCGAGGCTTCCGGGCGACCGACGTTAGCCGTCCGCCAGCTCTAGCGTCGCCCAGCAGCCGGGGTCTTCGTCGAACGGCATGCCGACGCCGCTGGCGAACGTCTGCACGCCCAGCTCGCGGTCGATCACCGCGTAGTTGAAGCCCAGCCGTGGGTACTGCGACGGGTCGTAGCCGCCGAGCGAAGACGCCGGCATGAAGACCGCCATCTGGTAGCCGTCCTTGGTCAGCTTGCTGCGGACCTGCAGCTCGCGGGGCTTCACGGGGCGGGCGTTCTCGCGGGCCCGGTTGATGAGCATCTGATCGGCGATCGGCTCCTTGTCTCCTCGGCCGCCGCCGGCCGGCGTGAACGCGAAGCGGTGACAGAACTTGGTCGCCCGGTGCAGGTTGTGCGTTGCGCGGGTGTCGATCCACACCTGCAGCCCGTCGGACTCCTCAAACCGTGTCTCGCGACACCAGGCCGGCTGCGTCTTCTCCTTGACGACGACGGTCATCGCCAAGCCTTCGGGCGCCCAGGCCAGCCGCACGTCGGCGAACCGCCGCTCGCTGGCCGGGGTCTCTCGGTCGAGCGCCGCCAGGTCGGGCAGCCGGCACCCCTCGTCCAGCGCGACGCCCCCCTTGCTCCAGATGGGCGACCGCTTCGCCACCGGCACGGCGAACTGGAACAGAAACCGGGGCGGCAGCAGCGTGTTGAGCGTCGGGTTTTCGGCGGGCATGGACGGCGGCTTCGGCAGGGGAACCACGAAGGAACCAAGGAACGAAGGAAGCCGGCAAAGCCTTGGTTCCTTCGTTGCTTGGTGGGTCTTCCATGGTCGCTTTCCGCGGGGGGCGAGGCAATGACCCCGGGGTCGGGCCGCTCGCGGTTCGCCGGTATATTGCCGATCCTCCAAGCGACCCTTCAGCCCTCCTACACCGACCGCGCGATGCTCACCGTCACCCTGCCGGACGGCAGCCAGAAGTCGTTCGACGAGCCCGTCACCTGCCGCGGCGTCGCCGAAGCGATCGGGCCGGGCCTCGCGAAGGCGGCCGTCGCCGCGGAGGTCGACGGTGTCGAGCGTGACCTCGCACACGCCCTGCCGACCGACGGCGAGGCGACCGTGCGGTTCCTCACCAAGCGAGACGCGGAGGCGCTCACCATCATGCGGCATAGCTGCGCGCACGTGATGGCGCAAGCCGTTATGCGTCTGCACGAGGGCGTGCAGCTGGCGTTCGGCCCCACCACCGCCGGCGGCTTCTACTACGACATGCTGCTGCCCGAGCCGCTCTCCGAGGAAGACTTCCCGGCGATCGAGGCAGAGATGAAGAAGATCGTCAAAGAAGACCTTGCGTTCGAGCGGCTCGACAAGCCACGCGACGAGTCGCTCCGGCTGTGCCAAGAGCTCGAGCAGCGGTTCAAGGTCGAGCACGTCGAGACCGGGCTGGGCGACGAGGCGGAGCTGTCGTTCTATCGGCAGGGAGAGTTCGTCGACCTGTGCCGCGGCGTGCACATCCCCAGCACCGCCCACATCGGCAAGGCGTTCAAGCTGCTCAGCGTCGCCGGCGCCTACTGGAAGGGCGACGCCTCGCGCGACCAACTGCAGCGGCTGTACGCCACGGCGTTCTTCGACAAGAAGGAGCTCAACGCGCACCTGCAGCGGATCGAGGAAGCCAAGAAGCGTGACCACCGCGTGCTGGGAAAGCAGCTGGAGCTGTTCACGATCGACCCAAAGGTCGGCTCCGGGTTGATCCTTTGGCTGCCGAAGGGCGCCGTCATCCGGCAGACGCTCGAGGACGCGCTCAAGCAAGAGCTCGTCCGTCGTGGTTACGAGGCCGTGTACACGCCCCACGTGGGGCGCGTGGAGCTGTATGAAACCTCGGGTCACTTCCCGTACTACCGTGAGAGCCAGTTCCCCGTGCTGTGCGAGCACGACGCCGGGTCGATCGTCGACCGCCTCGTCGAGAAGCTCCGCGCCGGTGAGATCACCGAGGACGAAGAGGCGAAGCTGCTCGACGCCGCGCGGCTGCTGGGCTTCGATGGCGAAGTCGACGCGTCGGCCTCTGCCGACGACCGTGCCGCGGCGCTCGACGCGTGGGCGCACAAGCACGAGCGCTACCTGCTGCGGCCGATGAACTGCCCGCACCACACAATGATCTACCAGAGCAAGCCGCGTTCGTACCGCGACCTGCCGGTCCGCCTCGCGGAGTTCGGCACCGTGTACCGCTACGAGCAGTCGGGCGAGCTTTCGGGCATGACCCGCGTGCGCGGCTTCACGCAGGACGACGCCCACATCTTCTGCACCGACGATCAGGTGGCCGACGAGTTCCGCGGCTGCCTGGAGATGACCCAGTGGGTGCTCCGCTCGCTCGGCATGAACGACTACCGCGTCCGCCTCGGCTTCCGCGACCCGGACAGCAGCAAGTACGTCGGCGAAGAGGCTCTCTGGGACCGCGCGGAGGCGGAGCTGCAGGCGGTGTGCGAGTCGATGGACCTGCCGGGCCTGTCGATCGAGCCGGGCGAGGCGGCGTTCTACGGCCCGAAGGCCGACTTCGTGGTGACCGACTGTATCGGTCGCGAGTGGCAGCTGGGCACGGTGCAGCTGGACTACAACCTGCCGAGCGCCGAGCGGTTCGGCCTGGAGTACATCGGCGCCGACAACAAGCCGCACCGGCCGGTGATGATCCACCGGGCGCCGTTCGGCTCGATGGAGCGGTTCCTGGGCGTGCTGATCGAGCACTTCGCTGGCGCGTTCCCGCTGTGGCTGGCGCCCGTGCAGGCCCGCATCGTCACCGTCAGCGAGAAGTCCGAGGTGTACGGCCGCGAGGTGGAGGCGAAGCTCAAGGCGGCGGGCCTCCGCGTGGAGGGCGACTACCGCGGCTCGAAGCTCGGCGCCAAGATCCGCGAGGGGCAGCTCGCGTTGATCCCCTACTTGGTGATCGTCGGCGAGAAGGACCGCGACGAGGGCACGGTCGCCCTCCGCGACCGCATCGACGGCGATCTGGGCAGCCAACCGCTGGACGCCGCGATCGGCCGCCTGCAAGAAGAAGTAACCGAACGCCGCGTGCGACAGGTGGCGGAAGCCGCCTCGGCGGATTTAAGCGGCAAGGCGGCGGGGAATGAGTACTGACACGGTTTCGATAAATCGAGGTCTAGCTAGGACGCAACGACGCGAAACGACGTCGCACTGTTGGACACCCACCTTAGGTGGGGGCGATGCAGTTGCCGCCCGATCGGCCGCTAAACGGCTAACGTCGACAGAAGAGGCCCATGACAGCAAGAGACTGTATTGATCGCCTGATCAAACCGGGCGAAGAGCTCATCTGGATCGGTGGCCCGGCTCCTCGGGGTATGGCCTGCCTCCGAGCTTGGGCAGTCGTTCCGACACTCGTTCTGTCAATGATCGCTGCTTCTTTAGCGAGCGCGGCCGACGATCGTCGAGACATCGCGTTGGCCGTCCTCGTCGCGTTGGCAGCGGTGGCTTTCGCGTCCGCTCCCTTCGTATCGATGCGTATGTCGCGGTATCGCGTTTACGCGGTAACGACCGACAGAGCGATCATTACGAGCACCGCTGGGCTTCCGCCGCACCACGACGTGCCTATTGAGGAAGCAAGCCACTACAGTGTAGAGGTGCACGCCTCGGGCTATCGTTCAGTCGTGTTCAAGCGTGAGTTTGCAGGTTACGGCGACACCGGGCGGCGTCCGCTCGTCGTTGGCTTCATGATGCTGAGCGATCACGAGCCGGCGGTTGCGGCGATCGACCGAGCAGCACGGAAGGGAGACTCCGTCCAGGTTCTTGAACCGAGACTACCCGTTCACCTCCACACACTACGACGGTGTCCACGTGTCACCACCAACCGCGCTTCTTCTTTTGCGGCTGCGTGCGGCGAGCCACGAGCTCCGGCTGCTTCTGTCGCAGGCGGCTGACGAACTGCTGCATCGTTTGGTCGACTGCTTGATGGTTGGCGAGGTCGCCCGACACGGCGAGCGAGTAGTTGTAACCGTTCCGCGTCGCGAGCCAGATCGCGTAGTGTCGCTTCGCCCCGGTCTTGTCGGTCGATGACGCGTTGTAGGACACGCCCTCCAGGTTCGGCGAGGAGAGCTTCTGAACCCCGGGCAGCACTTGGCCGTTAGGAAGCTGGCTGCGGACCTCCTCCTGCGACTTGGCGAGCATCGTTCTGTTCGTCGACTTCGCCTCGACACCGACCCGATCGACCCGCGCCGAGACGATGAGCTTCGGGTTCTTGCGGTACAGCGTCAGAGCGTTCTGTTCACGCCACTTCGGCGTGCGTTGGGCCCAATCGCCGTGCGGCACGTCGAGCAAGAGGTTGTCGAGGCCCAACCGGGTGTACCCGCCTGACGACGCCCGGCTGTTGGTGGGCTGGTCGCCGCGCCGCTTGTGGACCTTGCCGGCCATGTTCCGCATCGAGGAAGAGAACCAACCCTCTTTCGGCACGACCCGTTTGCCGTTGACGAAGCGGGCCGGCGGCTTGCCCGTGAGCACATACAGCGGGCCGTAATCGCCGAACATCTCCTCGTGTAAGGCGGCGGCGTTGATGCCTACCTGCGCGGCGGCCGTGCCGGGCGTGGCCACGGTTACAAGCATCAGCGCAACCGCCAAGCACGGGCCCTGGCAGACAAGTCGGTAAGCGGTCATTTGAGTGCGATCCTTACGTCCGACCCACAAACGGCAGCGGCGATTCCGGACGAGACGCTTCGTCTTGCGTACGTCTCCGCCCACACAGAAGTCGGCATCGGACGATCTATCGCACAGGATTGAACCCGCAGGCCAGCGGCGAAACGTCTTGAGCGGACTGCCCAGATTCCGCCCGTGCTAGCAGCGATAAGCGAGCCCCCGACTGACGCGAGCACGTGTCGGCAAGAGATCCCCACCACCCTTGCTCCCCCAAACTGGCCGGCGTGAGAGCCGCCGGCGTACACTCATCGCCATGACGTACACTATTTGGTTCGCCGCCGAGCTGCTCAATGCGTTGCTCGCCGGGTTCTTGTTCGCCTTCGCGGTTGTTGTGATGCCGGGCATCCGGTCATTGCCAGACCGCGATTTCCTGCGGGCCTTTCAACGGATCGACGGCGTGATCCAACGCGGCTCGCCGGCGTTCTTACTCGTGTGGCTCGGCTCGGCGGTGTCGCTCATCGGTGTGGCACTCGTCGCGTTCCTCGGCACGCACGGCGAGGCGCGGTGGCTGCTCGCCGGCGCCGCGGTTGCGCACGTCGTTGGCGTTCAGCTGCCGACGATGACCATCAACATCCCGCTGAACAACTGCGTACAAGCCGCGGACCTCGACACGCTTGAGGACAACGCGGTGGCCGATCTGCGGGCGGCGTTCGAGCCGCGGTGGAACCGCTGGAACCTTGGGCGGACGTCGGTCGCCTGCGTGATCGCAGCGGTGTTGGCGTCGCTCCCTTGAGCGTACGAGCGGCGGCGAGCGGGATGGCGATCCCCGGGGTCGGTCGATCAGAAGCCCGGCAGGAAAGCGGCCCAGAAGAACAGGCCGGCCAGCAGCAGGAACTCGGCGGCGACCACCCCGCCGGCGAACCACGTGGAGCGGCCGCAGCTGGGGCACTTCTCGGCGATCAGTGAGATCTTGCCGGCGCAATGAGAGCAGTTCATCACAGCCTCTCGAAGCGTTGTGACAGCGGTCCGTGCCGTCGAAGAAAAGGGGCCCGCCGCCGGGGCTCTCGCGTCGGTGAGGGTTCACCTAGTGCGAGAGACAACGGCGGGCGTGCCCCTCCATCAAAGCAACGAGTCGGTGCGCCTAGCAACACGCAAACGGCATGCCCCCATAGGAAAGCACGAAATCGTTCACAACGACGCTCGCACCTCCTGGTCTTACAGGACCAAGAAGTCCGTTAAGTCGTAACGTTCGGGCGTAGGAATCGGCTCAACTCGTGGGCGTGGGCGCCTGCCTTACCCCGGATGCGTCTTGAGAGCCCCCACTAGGGGATCAGCCACCGGCCGCGGTGGATAGGTCGATGCACACGAGCTGCTTGTCGTCGCGGGCGAAGACGCAGCGATCGGCGAACGCCGGCGCGCTCCACACCACCGGCCGGCCGAAGGTCTCGCCGGTCATCTCGACCATCTTGAGGCGGCCGATCTCGGTGTACGCCTCGGGGGTGAGCTCGGCGAGGATCAGATCACCGGTCTCGCTGGCGAGCCAGTAGCGGTCGGTGTCGCCCTGGCGGACGAGGAACGCCGTGCCGTGGAAGACGCGGCCCTTCTTGCTCGCGGCTTCTTCGCCAAGCGTCGGGCGTTTGGTCGTCCAGAACCGCTCGCCCTCGTTCTCAAGATCGACGGCGACCAGCTCGCTGGTGCGCGCGTCGCAGCCGTACAGCACCTCCCCCGACGGGTCGGCGAGGGGCGTCATGTTCGCGGCGGCGACCGAGGTCTTCGGCTTGCCTGCCCAAAGAACACTCGCCGGCTCACCCGGGGCGGACGGCAGCTCGAAGAAGACCGACACGCCGCCGTGGCCGGTCGCGAACATCCGGTCGCCCACCTTGTTGGGTGCGCCGATCGACATGCTGTAGGCCGGCTCGATGGCGATGCTCCACAGCTGGTCGCCCGTCTTGGGGTCGAGCCCGGCAACCGCCTTCGGGTAGTAGAAAACAATCTGCTCGCGGCCGTTGTGCTCGATGAGCGACGGCGGGCAGTAGCCCTGCTCCGCGTTGCGGATCGCGGTCCACTTGGTCTCGCCGGTCGCGGTGTCGAGAGCGACGGCCACGCTGCCATCGCCGCCCGCGATGCAGTAGAGCGTGTCGCCCACGATCAGCGGGTGCGACGAGTGGCCCCACAGCGGTGTGCTCGCGCCGAAACGCTCTTCGAAGTTGACGTGCCACACGACCGACCCGTCGCCCGTCTTGATCCGCCACAGGTCGCCTTCGGCGCCGAGGGCGTACACGCTGTCGCCCACGACGGTGGGCGTGCAACGCGGCCCGCTCGGGTAGCTGATCTTGTAAGGCCGGTCGTACTCGTGCCGCCACAGCTCCTCGCCGGTCGCCTGGTCGAGACAGCGGAGCCGCTCCGTGCCCTCCAGCTCGTCGGCGCCGCCCGGGTTGTTGGTGATGTCGCCCGACGTGCGGGTGTACTCGAACAGGTAGACCTTGCCGTCGGCGACCGCCGGGCCGGAGTAGCCCAGATCGACCGGCACGGTCCACTTGGGCGCCAGGTCGGCCGGCAGGTCCTCGCGGACGCCGGTCTCGCGCCAGACGTTGTCTCGCTGCGGGCCCATCCACTGCGGCCAATCGTCAGCGTGAGCAGCGGTCGCCTGGGCAAGCCAGGCGGCGACAATCAAAGGGGTAAATCTCAGTGTGGTAGCGCGCATCGGTAGCTGACTGCTCGTGCTAACGGACGGGGCTTAAGGGCGATCAGTGTCAGTCTACGCGTGCGGCCTCGCGTGGGCGAGGAGCACGCCCACTAGCAGCAGCAAGAACGCGTGCGGTTCTGGCACGACGCCGCCGCGGGCCAGATACACGCCGATGTCGCTCGGATCGATCACGCCGTCGATGAACAGATTGCCGTCGGTGAACGCGGTTGAAGCGAGCGACTGGTTCGCAAGAAGGGTCGCATAGTCGTCCGCGTCGTTGACGCCGTCGAAGTTCAGATCGACCAGAGCGGTCGCGACCGGCACGCCGGAGACGAAGCTGTACGCTTCGAAAAAGTCGTCGAGATCGGCTTCGGTCACGATACCGTCGGCGTTGATGTCGGCCTCGAGTCCGGTGGGCTCACCCGGCGATGGTGTCGCGATGATACTCGTGATGAGATTCGCGTCTTGGAAGTCGACGACGCCGTCGAGGTTCGCGTCGCCGAACAGGAAGGTAGGAATCGCCTGTGCGATTGGGGCGAACCCGAGCGCGGCGATCAATAGCAGCACTCGTGCTAGAGTTTTCATGTGTCGGATCCTCGGTGAATGCTCTCGAATGGGCCCCTCGGTAGCCCTCGCCCTTGGGACCGGAGTATTGCCCTCCCACAAAGCGAGCACAAGCAAGTCTGACGCGAACGCCTGAGCTGGTCCGACATCGTTCGCAAGCTTGCAGCGTCACCAGTCGCATCGACCTAGCACAACACCACCCTAGGCGGACCGCGAGAAGGGTCGCAGGCGGATCGCGACCATCGCCACGCACAGCAGCAGATCGACGGACAGGAACGTCCGCGAGGGCGCTCCCGGCAGCAGGCGGCTCGACGCGTCGAACAACGCCGCCCAAGCGATGAAGATCAGCCCCGCGTACAACGCCGCGTGCATGGCCCGCAGCGTGGCGGCGAAGGCGGCGGGCTCGTCTCCGGCCGGGTCGGTCGCGCGGGCGGTGTGAAAACGCCGACCGAGGTCGGCGTCGGCCCCCAAGCCCACCAGCAGCAGGCTGGCCAGCAGCGGGGCGGCGATGCCGGCGCTCACCATCGTCACACCAACGACGCCGAGCCCCAGCATGAGTAGCGGGACGTGCGGACGCACGGCGATGAAGGCGTGTCGGATCACCCTGCTCAGTATAATCCGGGCCGGCGGCCGCTCGATCAAAACTGTGGCGGCCCCTACGAAAAGAGCCCGGCGATCGCTCACCGGGCTCGTTGGTTTAACGGTTAGGGCGCCGCGCCGGGCGGGGCGATGATCGGGGCGACGGCTCAGGCGGGCTGCAGCTCGGCCTTGCGGGCGGCGACGATCTCTTCCTGAATGCTGCCGGGCACCGGCGAGTACTTGGCGAACTCCATGCTGAACGAGCCCTGGCCCTGCGTTTGGCTGCGGAGGTCGTTCGAGTAGCCGAACGTCTCGGCCAGCGGCACCTCGGCGATGATGCGGGTCACACCGGCGACCGTCTCGGTCTCGACGATCATGCCCCGCTTGCTGCTCACCTGGCCGACGACCGAGCCCTGGAAGTCCTCGGGGCACTCGATCTCCATCTTCATGATCGGCTCGAGCAGCACCGGCTTCATGCGATTGAAGTTCTCGCGGAAGCACTCGCGCGACGTCAGCTTGAACGCCATGTCGCTCGAGTCGACGTCGTGGTAGGTGCCGTCCTTCAGCTCGATGGCCATGTCCACCACCGGGTAACCGGCCACGGGGCCCTTCTCCATCATCTCCTCGAAGCCCTTGCGCACGGCGGGGATGTACTCCTTGGGAATGCGGCCACCGGTGACCTTGTCCTCGAAGTACATCTCGCCCTTGTCGCCGTTCTCTTCCATCGCGGCGCGGTCCTCGTCGGTCATCGGGCGCATGGTGCCGACGATGTGACCGTACTGACCCGAGCCGCCGGTCTGCTTCTTCCGCTTGTGGTCGAACTCGAACGGCAGCTGGCCGCTCTCGCGGTAGCTGACCTTCGGGGCGCCGACCTCGACCTCCACGCCGTACTCGCGGCGGATCCGCTCGACGTACACCTCCAGGTGCAGCTCGCCCATGCCGGCGATGATCGTTTCGTTTGTCTCATCGTCCGTGAAGACGTGGAACGTCGGGTCTTCCTTGCGGAACCGCTGCAACGCCTTGCTGAGCTTGTCCGCGTTGTCCCGCGAGAGCGGGTTGATGCTCATCTTGATGACCGGGTCGGCCACGAAGATGTTCTCCAGCGAGCAGTACTTGGCCGTGTCGCAGTAGGTGTCGCCCGACGCGCAGTCGATGCCCATGATCGCGATGATGTCGCCGGCCTCGGCCTGGTCGATCTCTTCGCGCTTGTCCGAGTGCATCCGCACCAGCCGGGCGAAGCGTTCCTTCTTGTGCGAACGCTGGTTGTAGTACGTGCCGCCCTTCTCGATCTTGCCCTGGTAAACCCGGGTGTAGGTCAGCTGGCCGTACTCGTCGTCCGTGATCTTGAAGCCCATGGCCACCAGCGGGCTCGTGGGGTCCGAGTCGAGCACCATCCGCTCGTCGGTCTCGGGGCTCGTGCCGGTGTTCTCCACCTCGGTAGGCGCCGGCAGGTAGCGGGTGATGGCGTCCAGCAGCGGCTGCACGCTCTTGTTCTTGAACGCGGAGCCCATGAACACCGGCGTGAAGCCGCCGTTGATGACCGCGTTGCGGACGATCTTGTGGATCTCCTCGTCGGAGATCTCCTCCTCGCCCAGGACCTTCTCCATGAGCGAGTCGTCGTACATCGAGACCGCCTCGAGCATCTCGTGGCGGTACTCTTGGGCGTCCTCGACCATGTCGGCCGGGATGTCTTCAACGCGGATCGTCTCGCCCTTCTCGCCGTCGTTGTAGTAGGCCTTCATGGCCACGAGGTCGACGACTCCCTGGAAGTTGTCTTCCTTGCCGATGGGCAGCTGGAACAGCACCGCGTCCGCGCCCAGCTTGTCGCGCACCTGCGAGACGACGCTGAACGGGTCGGCGCCGGTGCGGTCCATCTTGTTGATGAACGCCAGCCGCGGCACGTTGTACCGCTTCATCTGCCGGTCGACGGTCATCGACTGGCTCTGCACGCCGCCGACGCTGCACAGCACGAGGATGGCGCCGTCCAGCACGCGGAGCGATCGCTCCACCTCGACGGTGAAGTCGACGTGGCCCGGGGTGTCGATCAGGTTGATCTTGTAGTCGTTCCACTCGAGCGACGTGGCCGCCGAGGTGATCGTGATGCCCCGCTCCTTCTCGAGCTCCATGTGGTCCATCGTGGCGCCGTCGCCGCCGCCCCGGACGTCCTCGATCTTGTGGATCCGGCCGGCGTAGAACAGGATCCGCTCGCTGAGGGTGGTCTTGCCCGAGTCGATGTGGGCGGAGATACCGATGTTGCGAACGTTGGCGAGGTTCATGGCCATGGTCTGGTGTCCTTTTGCGCGGAGCGGTCTGGCGAGCGGTGGGGCTGCGGATAGACGCTCAGCGCGACGAACTTACGGGGAACTCTAGGGCGAGGCGGGACTCGGCCGGGCGGGCAAGATAACCAGCACCGCCGCTCCGAGGGGATAGCAGCCCGGACAGCTTGTCTTGGCCCGCGCACCGTGTGCGCCGCCTCGCAAGCTGTCGCGAGTCCTGTATCTTAACGGCCCCGCGATGGCGGAATAGGGCGATTCGCCCCACAAATCGCCGCAAAACCCCGCTCCGGACCGCCCGATTGGGCGACCTATCCTTCCACATGGCCTCCGACCGCAACGCGACCGATCCGCCCGCCTCGTCCGAGCCCCGACTGGGGCCGTTCGGCATCACCGCGTTGGCGAGCGACAGCACCTGGCCGTACGTGCTGCCGATGGGCGTGTACCTGGTGCTCAGCAGCTTTGAGCCCTCGGCCCCGACGCCCGGATTGCCGCAGGAGCCCAACTCGCTGGGGCTGACCTACTCGGACTACCCGCTCGTCTACAGCGTGAAGCTGGCGATCGTGGCGGTCGTCCTCTGGCTGTGCAGCGCGGCGTGGCGGCAGTGGCCGTTACGGGTGTCACCGCTGGCCGTGGGCGTGGGCGCGGTAGGCGTGGTGGCGTGGATCGCCTGCTGCAAACTCAATCTGGAGGGGCAGCTCACCTCGGCCCTGGGGCCCGACCACTGGGCGATGGGCGTGCTGGGGCTGCTCGGCTTGGGCATGGAGCGGCCCGCGTTCAACCCGTTCGACCAGCTGGGCGGCACACCGCTCTTCCAGAACAGCTTTCTGGTGGTGCGGTTCATCGGCCTGGCGTTGCTGGTGCCGGTGTTCGAGGAGCTGCTGCTCCGCGGCTGGCTGGTGCGGAACATCGTCAGCCCGAACTTCTGGCGGGTCGAGTTCGGCCGTGTGACGACCCAGGCGGCGATCATCGCCACGGCGTTCCCCATGCTCTACCACCCGGAGAAGCTGGCGTCGCTCGTCTGGTTCACGCTGGTCACGTGGCTGATGGTGCGGACCAAGAACTACTGGGACTGCGTCGCCGCCCACGCGGTGACGAACCTGCTGCTGGGCCTATATGTCGTCAACACGGGCTCGTGGGAGCTTTGGTAAAGGGGAGGGCGGAAAGGGGAATGCCGAAGGGTCTCGCATCACCGCCACCGGCATTCCCCTTTCGCCTTTCCCCCTTTGGATCGCCATCGGCCGTCTAGACGACCGCGGCGGCCCGGCCGATACTTCCCCACTGCGGCGGTGTAGCTCAGTTGGTTAGAGCAGCGGAATCATAATCCGCGTGTCGGGGGTTCGAGTCCCTCCACCGCTACTCTCGCGGGCGGCCGCATCAGGCCGCAGGGTGTCCGCCGAGCAACGGCCGATCGGCGTGAGGCTGCCGCCACTACCAAGATGCTCAGAGCGAGCGCGGTTGGTTCGGGCACCGAGGCCGTCGCGCCGGCGCCCCAGCTGTCGAGCAGGCTGTTCAGCTCGTCGTTGTTGACCGGGAGCGTCAGACCGTTAACCCATTCGGCGGGCGCCGTGCTCGCGCCCCAGTTCGACAGCAGCAGGTTGAGGTCGTCGTTGTCCACGCTGCCGTCGGCGTTGAAGTCGCCGGCCGCTGGCGTCAGCGCCTGCTTCGCCAGGAACGCCGCGCGGAGCAGCGAGGCGTCGCTCGTGGGCGCCACGTCCTGCGCGATCTCCCAGAAAATGAGATGATCGAGCCCTTGCTCCGCGGCGTACTCGACCCGCTCGGCCGCCAGCGCCGGAGAGGGCGCCCACACCTCCTGGCCTTGGTACTGATAGTACTCGCCGTCGGTCGTCGTGCCGCCCGCGACGAGCTCGGCGTACGTGTACGCGGCTTGGTTCGAGGTCGCCCTACCGTAGACCGGCAGGCCGACGCCCACCTTGTCGGCCGGCGTGTTCAGCCCCCAGTTTGCGAACACCCAGAAGCGATCGTTCAACGATCCGAACGGCTCGGTCCAGGCCTCGACCGAGTCCTCGATGTACTCCGAGAGCGAGTGCTCGCCGTCGTTCGGGTTGCCCGGGTCGTTGCTCCACCAGCCGAGGTCGTACGTCATAAGCGAGACGCCATCGATCCCGTTGGGCCCCGCGAACACGGTGTTCGGCATCATCACGCTCGGTGCCACGGTGGCGTAGACGCGGCTGTCCGCGCCGACCTGTTGCTTGATGCGTTGCAGCATCGCGGGGTACTGGACCGTGCGTTGTACGCCCGCGTCGGGGAACTCCCAATCGATATCGACGCCCGCGGCGCCGGTGGTGTCGAGCAACGACCCGATGTTCTGGGCCAACGCGTCCGTCTTGGTGGTGCTCGCGGCGACGCTGGTGAACGTGGCGTCCTGGCTGGCGCCGCCGAGCGTGATCGTGAGCCGCGGCCGAGACGCCTCGGGGAGCGTTTCAATCACGCTCTCGATCGTCGCGATGTTGTTGAACTGCGACTGCAGCGAGCCTGAGAGCGGCACGATCGTTCCGTTGCTATCGACGGTCAGCCCGAAGTAGCGGACCTCGTCCAGCATGCCGAGCTGAGCCGGCAGCACGTTGTTCGTGTAGCCCGCGCTCATGCGGTAGTACGGCAGGTAGCCGATGAGGTCGACGGCGTTCGCGGCCGTCGCCGTGCACAGGCAAACGAGGGCGAAGAGAATTGATGGCTTGCGATCGTATGACATGCGCTCCAGCGCTCCTTGATCGGGTTGTTGTCGGGCTCAGCGTGCGGCGAACGGGCGATGTCGCACCGCGTGCCGCTGGCTGAGTTTCGGAAGTTCGTATCTCTGCACTTGGGCCGAGAACTCCGACCAGGTGCGTGAGCGATCGAGTCCTTGTCGAGCTGCGGACCCCTCGGGCCCGTGCCACGCCCGCTCGGCGAGCGCCAGCACGCGAGGGAATGCCATGTACTCCAGACGCTCAAGTGAGTTCAGGTTCTCGCCCCACAGATGACCTTGAATGCCTTGCACGTGGTCGTGTGCCGACGGGTCCAGCCGCGTCAGCCGCTGCTTCGCTTCCGGCGCGATCGCGTTGCCGAGGCGGTCGTGCGTCAGCCCCTCAAAGTAGTCGTACGGGTGGAAGCCAAAGACCTCTCGTACGTCCGTCGTGCCGGCCCAGTAGTAACCGGGCTCGTCGGGGTCGCGCGTGTACGCCAGATCGAAGTAGAGGTGCGTGGCGTTGCAGAGCACGACGTCCGTCCCGGCGTTGGCGAGTCGATACGCCGCGTCCTCCTGCCCCCATCCCCAGATGTTGTTCCACACGTAGGCGACGCCCTTGGGCGGTCGCGAATCTTCGCTTTGTTCGCTCTCGAGAAAGACCTCTTCCCAGCCGGCGAGCCGTGCCCCGTGCCGAGCCGCGATCTCGCCGCACGTCTTCATGAAGCCGGCGAACAAGTCGTGAGACGCATCCGCGTCGGCCGGATCATCCCCGCCCCAGCAACCGGTTGGCACTTCGTCGCCGCCGAAGTGGAGACTGTCCAGGGTTACGCCGGCCTCGTCGTACATCGCCGCGAGGTCCGACACAACGTGCTCGACAAACATCACGGTCGACGGCAGGCGGACGTCGACGACGTTGTCGTTCCACATCTGCACCGAGGCGTACTCGGCCGGATCGTCGGGGCGGCGGAGCAGGTACTGCTCGGCCGCGGCGTCTCGACCGGCGACGGTGAGCCGTTCGTAGCGAACCTGCATCGAGCGGATCGCGGCACGGGCGTGCCCGGGCAGATCGATCTCCGGGATCACTCGGATGTGTCTCGCGGAGGCGTACCGCAACAGCTCCACGAACTCGGACCGAGAGTAGTGACCGCTCCCGGCCGATGAGGTCAGGCTCGCCCCCGAGCCGAACGACGGCGGCAGCGCGTCGCGGAAGCCGGGCGTGAAGCCCCGCCGACCGCCGACCTCGGTCAGCTCCGGCAGCCCGTCGATCGCGAGCCGCCAACCCTCGTCGTCTGTCAGGTGGAAGTGAAACCGATTGAGCTTGTACGCCGCCATGAGGTCGAGCAGCTTCTTCACCGTCGCGAGGCTCTGGAAGTTGCGAGCGACGTCGAGGTGAAGCCCTCGATAGGCGAAGTGCGGGAAATCGAGGATCTCGCACTCGGGTGTGGTCGTCCCGCCTGGCGCGTTGCTTGCGGAGCTGTTCTCGATCAGCGCGACCAGCGACTGGGCTCCGTAGTACAGGCCCGCTCGTCCACCGCCGACGATCGTGACGCGTCCACCAGTGGACACGCTAAGGCGGTACGCCGCATCGCGCCGTTCCGCGGGGACTTCGTCGAACGCGGCGGGGTCCACGCTCAGGTAAATGCCAGCATCGGCTGGATCGGCTTTGGCGTCTGGCGCCGCAGGATGGCTGACTGAGCGACCGATCGCCGATTCGATGAGTTGAGCGGCCGCCTCATGCGTGGCTCTTCCGAAGATCGGAAGATTCGTCAGGTCGACCGTCGGTTCGGTCGGTTGATACCGAACGGGCTGCGGCAGCAGCGGTGCGCTGCGGTTGATGACCGCAGGCGACTCCGCGTCGACGGCTCGGCTCGGCAGCTGCTCCGGCGCGAGCACTTGCAGGTTGACCCTGACCGACAAGTCCACCGCCGTCGCGTTCGCGCTGCCGTCGTTCTGAACTAGGAAGAACCCCGCGGGGGCGTCCGAGACGTTCTGGATTGTGCCTTGCGACAGGAACCGGATCGGCTCCGTGGGTCGGTCGTTCGGGGGCAGATCGAGCCGCAAGCGGAACAGGTCGCCGTTGATGTGCTCGACCAAGCTCACACGGTCCTGCGGACCCGGTTCCGCGGGCGGGCGGTTGTGGTTGAAGTAGAGCGTGCCGCCCCGTGGCCCCGCCGGGTTGGCGTCGTTCGGCCAGGACAGCTCCCATGTGCAAACGCCCTCGCGTGGCGTGTTGTTGCCGATCAGCTTGCAGCGGAGCGGCTCCGCCGCTGCTGCAGACACACACGTCAGCAGCGCGGCGCCCGCCACCGTCGCTAAGGCGTACGGACCTCGGCTGCCGGTTCGATTCATCATCGTCGGTGAGCCGTCTTTGATGCGCGTTCGAGCCAACTTCACACTCCGATACGCCCGCTGGGCCACTAACCGACGAGCCCGTCGATCGAGAGCCGTGGAGCGAGCGCGTCGGACAAATGCTCGATGATGTGAGCGATGCTCCCCTCGATCGGCGACGTCCTCGCGTTGACGAACTCGCAACCGTTGAAGTGCAGCGGCAGGGCGAACTTCTCGACCTGGCCGACCAGCAACGGCAGCAGGTCGGGCTGCCGATCGAACAGCCGGCTGTACACGACAACCCGACCGGGGTTGAGAAAGTGCATCGCGTGCGAGAGCCCGAGCGCCAGGTACTTGCACGCCCGGCGCACTTCTTTGCGGGCGAGCGGATCCCCCGCGGCGAACAGCCGGCCAACGTCGTCGATCGACACCCGGCGGCCGAGTTGCTGGCCAAGGCGGTCGGTGAGCGCCCACTCGCTCGCCACGGTCTCGAGGCAGCCCTTGCGGCCGCAGTGGCACGAGTCGCCGCCCGGGATGACCGTCGTGTGGCCGAGCTCGCCCGGGTAGCCGTGCTGCCCGTGGAACAGCCGCCCATCAATCACCAACCCCATGCCGATGCCCACACCAAGGTGCAGCAGCAGGAAGTTGTCGAGGCCCTTGGCAGCGCCCCGGAGCCGTTCGGCGGCCGCCACGGCGTGGGTGTCGCGTACAAGCGAGCAAGCGAACCCCGTCGCGGCGGTGAGGTCCTCCGTCAGGGTCTTGTCCGTCAGGTAAGGCAGGTTCGCCGCGGCGGCCACACGGCCCGCACGCTGATCGACCTGGGCCGCGACGCTCACACCCAGCCCGAGCGTCTCCGGACCGTCCGGCGTGTTCGACGTGGCGATTGCCGCTCGAATCGCCGCGATCAATTCGTTGTAAGTGGGAGGCGTCGGAAAGCTGACGTGATCGCTACGCAAGCAACCGTCGAGCCCCGCGGCGCCGACCGTCACCTCATCGATCTCGATCGCCACGCCGATGACCTGGGCGTTGCTCACCGAGAGCCGCAGCCGCTTGGCGGGGCGGCCGCGCCCAACGGTCGCCTCGTCGTACTCTTCCAGGAGCTTCGCGTCGAGTAACGAAGAGACCGCTTTCGCCACGGTGGCGAACGTCACGCCGATCGCCTCGGTCACCTCGGCGCGCGTGCTCGGCCCGCGGGCTTGGATCGCGTCCAACACCAGCCGTTCATTCAACCGGCTCAGGAGTTTCGGCTGTACGATCGAGGTCTGAGTCATGCGTGCGAAGAGAGAGCGGTTGCGCAGCTTTGCCGGAGGCGTCGTGTAACGACTCGGCGACGGCGAGTCTGACGAAACCGCTCCGTCCGTCGCGAACCCGTTGATTCTTGGAGCGGTCCATTTTATTGTACACCGTAAAGAAAAAGACGAGAAGCGTTTTATCTCGCCGCGGCTGATGCTTCCTGAGAGGGGTGCTGACGGCCGGCGAGCCCTGGCTCGAGAAACAACCCGGCCGGGCGGACCTCACTGGTCCGATCGCCGTCTCCCCCCCCGATCACGAGGCACGCAACCGCCATGACGCTGAATGCGGTCGTCGCTGCCTCGCCCGGCCCGACTCTGGCGATTGTCGATTGGCTCATCGTGGCCGGCACGCTGCTGGGCGTGCTCACGATCGGGGCGTTGGTGGCCAAGCGGTCGGGCAAGGACTCGTCCGAGTTCTTCCTCTCGGGGCGGGGCATGCCGTGGTGGTTGCTCGGAGCGTCGATGGTGGCGACCACCTTCGCCGCCGATACGCCGAACCTCGTGACGGACCTGGTGCGCAGCCACGGCGTGGCCGGTAACTGGGTGTGGTGGGCCATGCTGCTCACCGGCATGCTCACGGTCTTCAACTACGCGGGGCTGTGGCGTCGCTCGGGGCTGTTCACCGACCTGGGCTTCTACGAGCTGCGGTACAGCGGCAAGCCGGCGGCGTTCCTGCGTGGCTTTCGTGCGCTGTACCTGGGCGTGCTGTTCAACGTGGTGGTTATGGCGATCGTCATGCTGGCGGCGATCAAGATGGGCCAGGTGCTGCTCGGCGTGGGGCCGCTGGTGTCGATCGTCTCGGCGTCGCTAATCACGATCGTCTTCAGCACCCTGGGCGGCTTTCGGGCGGTGGTGCTCACCGACGGACTGCTCTTCATCCTCGCCATGGTGGGGGCGTTGGCGGCCGCTTACTTCGCCGTAAATCGGCCCGAGGTGGGGGGCCTCGCCGCGCTGGTGTCTCATGCGAACGTTGTCGATAAGCTCCCGCTGCTGCCCAAGTTCGATTTCTCCACCTGGGAGTCGGCCAACACGGTCCTGACGCTGCTGCTCGTGCCGCTCGCGGTGCAGTGGTGGAGCGTCTGGTACCCGGGGTCCGAGCCCGGCGGCGGCGGCTACCTGGCGCAGCGGATGCTCGCGGCGCGGAACGCCAACCACGCCACCGCGGCTGTGCTGATGTTCAACGTCGCCCACTACGCGGTGCGGCCTTGGCCCTGGATCCTCGTCGCGCTCGCGTCGCTGGTGGTTTACCCCGACTTGGAATCCCTACGGGCGGCCTTCCCCGCGGTGGATCCGTCGAAGATCGGCCACGACCTGGCGTACTCCGCGATGCTTACGACGCTTCCGGCCGGTTGGTTGGGCGTCGTCTTGGCGTCGCTCTTGGCGGCGTACATGTCGACGATCTCGACCCACCTCAACTGGGGTTCTTCCTACGTCGTCAACGACTTCTATCGACGCTTCGTGGACCCCGACGCTTCGGAGCAGCGGCTGGTGCTGGTCGGGCGTGTGTCGACCGTGTCGATGATGGTGCTGGCCGGCGTGTTGGCGTTGCAACTGCAGACGGCGTCGCAGGGGTTCCAGATCGTGCTGCAGATCGGCGCCGGCACGGGGCTGCTGTTCATCCTGCGTTGGTACTGGTGGCGGATTAATGCGTACAGCGAGATTGCCGCCATGATCATCTCGTTCGTCGTCGCGGTGTCGCTGGCGTTGTACGGAGAGTCGCTCGGCGTTCCCAGCTGGGCGCAGCTGACACTTGGCGTCGCGATAACGACCGTGGGTTGGCTGCTTGTCGCGATCGCCACACCGCCGGACGCCGACGAGACGCTGGAGGCGTTCTGCCGAAACGTGAACCCCGCCGGCCCCGGCTGGCGGTTGATTCGCCAGAAGGCGGCCGCCGCCGGCCGGCCTCTCCCGCCGCCGGCGTCCGCCGATCGGCTGTCGCTCGGCCTCACCCGCATGGCGCTCGGATGCGTCGCGTTGTACGCAATTCTGTTCGCTACCGGGTATCTGCTGTACGGCCAAACGGACGCCCTGATGTTCGCCATCCTCATCGGCGTCGCCGCGAGCGGCGCGCTGATCGCGACGTACCGGCAAGAGCCGTCCTCCTCGGCCCCGTCCGAGGCAGAGTCGGGTGCCGACCCGGACGCAAACTCCACGCTCGTGCAAGAGCCCGCCGCATGATCCGCTTTTGTCACGCCGGTCCGGCGATCTTGCTGGCGTTGATCTCGATTGCGTGGGCTCCAGCCCATGCTGACGAAGGGCAGGACGTCTTCGTCGGCTACGTCAGTGGCCGAGCCGACGGCATCGACTACTCGCTCTACACGCACTTGTGCCACGCCTTCGTCGTGGCCGACGCAGACGGACGGCTGCGGCCGAATCCGCACGTCCCCGATCGCGAGTTTGCTCGGCGAGCGCATCAGAACGACGTGCGCGTGTTGCTCTCGCTCGGCGGGTGGGGTTGGGACGCCCAGTTCGCTCAGATGGTGCTCGATCCGGACGCCGAAGACCGCTACGTCCGATCGGTGCTCGCGTTGGTCGACGAGGCCGACTACGACGGCATCGATGTGGACTGGGAGTACCCCGACAGCCGCGAAGAGATGCCCGGCTACGAACGGCTCACCGCCAAGCTGCGACGCGGCCTCGACACGCTAGAAGCCACGAAGGGGCGCCCGCACGTCCTGACGATGGCCGCCGCCGCCCACCCGCGAACCCTGGCGTGGCTCACGAACGATTTCCTCGTTGCCAGTTTCGACTGGGTCAACGTGATGACCTACGACTACGCCGGCAGCTGGACCTCGTTCGCGGGGCATCACGCTCCGGTGCGTGCCTCGTCGAAGGCGCCGGGCGGTGACCGCCAGTCGATCGAGCGGACGCTCGACTACCTGCTGGTCGAACGCAAGCTGCCGCCGAGGCGGATAGCGCTCGGCCTGCCGCTGTACGGCCGGGCGTACTCGGTCTCGGCGCCTTACGAGACGACGGAATCCACCACTCGGCCCGGCCGAGCCGTCGTTGCTCGCGACATCAATGGGCTCCTGGCCGAGGGCTGGCGACGCGAGTGGGACGCAGAGACCGACACGGCGTGGCTGTTCGCGCCCACGGCGGACGCCGTGCTCGGCTACGACGACGCCGAATCGATTCGGCTGAAGACCCAGCTGGCCAAGTCACGCGACCTACGCGGCGTGTTCTTCTGGGAGGTGGGGCAGGACCGAATCCCCGACGGGACCAATCCGCTGCAGCAGGCCGCCAAAGCGGCGTGGGCGGCGCCGATCTCGCGCGGCTCCTTCGAGTAAAGCTCGACCAGCGGCATTAAGCTCGCGTTGGTCAAACCCCGTCGTTGATCTCGTCGCCCGCCGCGGAACCGGCCGAACGCCACACCGCAAGATCGACGTCATCGGTCACGTAGGTCACCGAGCCGTCGCACCGTGCCGCGTTCGTGCCGCCAGGGTGGCGGCTTCGGGCCGCGCCCTGGAAGAGGCCGGCGTTCCCCGACGGGCCGTCGCACGGCGGGTTCGGAATCGTGTCGACGCAGTCGGTGGCGTTCTGAAGGATGTCGGGCTCCGTCGCGTTCGGCGCGATGAACGTCTCGAAGGCCGCCCCCCAACCCCACCAGGTAAGCCCGCGGTGGTCGCCGTCGACTCCCTGCACCGTCTCGGCCATCAGCAGCGTGTTGCTCAGGCCGTCGGAGATCTTACGGAACGAGCGTTCGATGCCCGTGTCGCTCGGGGTGTCGCTGAAATCGACGCCGGTGAACGGGCTGCCCAGATACTCGACGTAGTTCGGGCTGAACGGCAGCTGGTGATCCACGCCCGCGTGGTTGGTGTTGCCGTAGTTGGCGACGTAGTTGTGATACGTGATCTGGTCGGTGAACACCTGCGGCTCGTCGCTCGGGCAGGTGAAGGCCTGCATCCGCGTCTGCGTGACACCCAGGTTGTCGATCGGCGGGTTCGCCGTCAGGTCCTGGGCGTCGTACCGGTAGTCCGTGTCGAACAAGGTCGCGTCCTTCGGCAAGAACTGGTACCGATCGCGGAGCTGCTGCTCCTCGACGAACGGCAGCACCGCCATCTGCCACGTCCCCCAGCAGCAGCTGATGCTGCCGGCGGGCAGCTGGCCGTAGGTGTCGTGATAGTTCTGCATCGCGAGCGCGGCCTGCTTGAGGTTGTTCACGCACTGCGAGCGACGGGCCGCCTCGCGGGCCGCCTGAACCGCGGGCAGCAGCAACGCCACGAGGATGCCGATGATTGCGATGACGACCAGCAGCTCCACGAGGGTGAAGCCGCGTCGAGCCGACGAGGTAGCCAAGTGACGGGTAATCAAGTGACTGACGACTGGGTGATTGCGCATGGCGCCAGACTTCCAAACGGGTTGTGTGGCGGCGAGCCCTAGGGCTCGCTCTCAATGTCAAAGTCGAACCGATTATCGCCCGAAGGCGTGAGCTCTACCACGTGTTGGCTGCGAAGATTGAAGCTCTCGGGGATCCGCTCCTTGGCGACCAGGACGCCCGGATTCCCGGGCCCGGCGCCAACGCGCACCTTCTCGCCCGAGCGGTCCGGGGAAGTAATCTGCAGCCAATAACGGCCTGGCGGGAGGCCTTTCTCTCGCGGGATATCGTAGGACCCTTCGCGGATCTTGGCGCCCGCGGAGAGCGTCACGCTGCGATCCTCGGGCGTGAAGCGGATCGTCCCGCTATCGAGCGGCGCCCCGTCCAACCGGACCTGTCCGGCGATCGGCAGCCGATCGGTCGTGGGGCCGCAGCCCGCCGCTGCGAGCACGATCAGCGCGGCCAACCGAAGTCGGCAAACAGTATGGCGGCTGGAGAGAGAGGTCTTACGCACGGTTCAGGCAAATCGGGGGCTCGAATCCCTCGGCGGTCACCAGGCGACATCGCCGCCTCGCATTCGCGCACGGACGAATACGGCGGGCGTCGCCTGGCAATTACCATAGACTCTCAATTAATTATGTCAACCGAAAGGCTGTTCCTGTCGGGCATTTCAGCGATCCGCGCCGCGCTGTCGATTCGTTTCGCCAGAAATCGCTTGCATTTATTTTGCGGTCTGCCAAAAATCCGTAAGTGGGTTGGGTGGCGGCTGGTGCGTGCACCGCGCGACCGGCCGACTCAGCGATTGATCAAACACCAGGGCGGATCCAACGGAGTTGACGAGATGCACCGAGCCCCCGCTTTGTCTTGGACGCGACGGCGTCGCTTCCCCCTCGCGATCGGTCCCCTAGTAATCGGCCTCGCGCTGATGCCCGCCAGCGTCGCCACGGCGCTGAACCTGGCGTACTCCTTTGAGGACGACCTTCAGGGCTTTGGTCCCAACGGCGCCGGGATCACGATCACGCAGGACACCATCGGCGCGACGGAAGGCACGCAGTCGATGAAGGTCGATATCGTTCAGGGAGCAACCTTCGTTGGCGCCCTCGCCGATGTTGGCACGATTCCAAACGAGTTCATCGGCGACCCCCCCGGCATCGAATCGGTCGTCTTCGACTTGACGATTGAAGAGCAGTTTCCCCAGGACGAAGGCTTCTTCCTGCAGGCGGGCATTACGGTCTTCGGCTCTTCGCAGCCAGACTTTGTAGGTGGTTTGTTCGAGGGACTCTCGATCCAGTTCTTCGAGGACGAAGTGCCTCTGCAAGACCTCGAAGCCGGCACCCACGAAGTCCGCATCGACCTCACCTCGGCGCCGCACCCTCTGACGTTCGAGACTGGTTTGTCGTTCAACGAGATTGTCGGAACTGAGGGGAGTGGTGAGTTCGATATCATCCCTACGGGCTTCCAGATCTACATCAGCAAGTCGGCCAACTCTCCCTGGACCGGCTACATCGACAACATCCGCGTCGGCACCGTCGCCGACACGGTCGAGGGCGACTTCAGCGGTGACGGCAGCGTTGACAACACCGACCTCAACCTGCTGCTGAACAACTGGGGAAGCGACACCGTCCCGCCCGAGTGGGTCAACGGCTTCATCAGCCCGGTCAACAACGACGAGCTCAACGCGCTGTTGAACAACTGGGGCGCCGGAACGTCCGCCGTGCCGGAGCCGGCCACGCTCGCGTTGGCGGCGATCGCCCTGGCGTCCGTTCATTCGGCGGCGAGGCGGCAAGCACGGTAGGAGACGCACGCAGGCGTTCCGCCCCGCGCACAACAACCCAAGCACGATACAGGCAACCCTCGTTACTTACTCCCTTGAGGTAGTGTTCCCATGAAGAAGAGTCAGTACTTAGCGATCGCGGTAGCAGCGATCGCAACGCTCAGCAACGGGGCTTCGGCGTCGACGCTGATGTACGATTTTGAAGGCGGCACCGACGGTTTCGGCCCCAACGGTGGCTTCTTCCCCGTTGTGAGCGACACCATCGGCGCCACCAGCGGCGCCGGCTCGCTGAAGGTAGAGGTGCCCTCCGGCGCCTTCTTCGTCGGCGCCCTCACCAGCGCCGTGCCCGCTCCCTTGCGCGGCAACCCTCCGGGCCTGAGCGGGGTTTCGTTCGACCTCACGATCGTCGACGAGTTCCAAGGCGCCTTCGCCGACATTGGCATCACTGGCTTCGGCGCCACGCAGCCCGGCCCGGGGCAGGCGTTCGGCCTTAGCGCTCAGTTCGCCGACTTCTTCAGCCTCGGCGGCCTTGCCGCTGGCACCTACCCGGTGACGCTGCTGCTCGACTCGGCGACCAACCCGGTCACGTTCGCCACCGGTGAGTCTTACGACGAGATCTTCGGCGACTTCGGCACGGGCGTGGACGACCTGATCGCCACCGGCTTTCAGATTTTCATCAGCAAGTCGACCGACGAGCCCGTCACGTTCTACGTCGACAACATTCAGGCGCTCCCCGAGCCGATGAGCCTCGCCACGATGGCCGTCGCGTTCCTGGGCTGCGTCGCCACGGGCCGCCGCCGGAGCTAGTCGCCCCAGCGAGCGGGAACGAAGCAGGGAAAGGGGTGCAGCCGGGTGCTGCGTGTTGGTGAGGTCGCCGGAGACGGCGGCCGCACCGCACGCGGGCCCGGCTTTTTTGTTGGTGGGCGCCGCAGCCCCCTCTCTAGTGTTCGTGCGCCAACGGCGCTAGCAGCGCGACTACCGCGGCGTCTTTTTCGACAAGCCTGCGGTCTTCGGGCGAACGTTTCCGCGGCGACTCGCTCTACCCGATCACCTCCGCAGCCTCTCGGCAGATCGCTTGGGCGGCGTCGATCTCCGGCGCCTCGGCGATCAGACGGACGATCGGCTCGGTGTTGCTCGCCCGAACCAACAGCCACTTGCGTTCTTGCGGCCAGTCCAGCCGCAGCCCGTCCATGCGATCGGCGTCGGCCGTGTCGAAACGGCGCTCGAGCTTGTCGAGCGTCGCGGCCAGCTTGTCCGGGTCCAGCTTCGCCTTCGTCTTGTGGATGGCGTAGCGCGGCAGCTCGTCCGCCAGCTCGGCGAGCGGCAGCCCGCGGGCGGCCATCGCGTCGAGCACCATCGCCATGCCCAGGAAGCTGTCACGCACCAGGACGACGTCCGGATGAATCACACCGCCGGCGCCCTCGCCGCCGAGCACGGCGTCGGTCGCGAGCATCGCGTCGACGACGTTCGCTTCGCCCACCGCCGACTGCGTGAAGGGGGCGCCGTACTTCTCCGCAAGGTCGCGCGTCACGCGGCTGCTGCTGCAGTTGCTGACGATCGGCCCGGGCTTTCGACGCAGCTGATGATCGACACAGAGTGCGAGCGTTAGCTCCTCGCCGATGTAGCGGCCGTCGCCGTCGACGATCGCCAACCGATCGGCGTCCGGGTCCTGGCAGAAGACGGCGTCGTAGCCGCCTTCGGTCGCCTGGTGCGCGACTTCGGAGAGGTTCTCCGCGGTGGGCTCAGGCGGGTGCGCGAACTGTCCGTCGGGCGTGGGCCCCAGCAGGCAGACATCGCAGCCGAGGTGCTCCAGCAGCGGGCGGCCCAGCACGCACCCTGAGCCGTGGTTCGAGTCGAGCAGGACGCGGAACCGCTTGCTGCGGATCCGCTCGACATCCACGACCGCCGCGACGCGACTCAGGTGCTCGCTTGTGGAGTCTTCGAGCGAACGCACGCCGCCCAGGCGTGCGTGCGGTGCGTAGTCGATCTCGCCGCCAAGGTAGCGGTCTTTCACCGCTTGCCCGGCGGGGCCCGGGATGATGCGGCCGTCGCCGCCGAACAGCTTGAGCCCGTTGTACTCGGCCGGGTTGTGGCTGGCGGAGATCTGCACGCCGCCGACGCATCCCTCGTGCTGCACGAGCATGCCCGCTGTCGGCGTGGCGGCCACGCCGGCGTCGAGCACGTCGCGACCCGCGGCGGCGATACCGGCCCGCACCGCGTCGGCCACCATCGGCCCGGTGGCGCGGCCGTCGCGGGTGACCAGCACCGTGCCCTCGGGCAACCCGGCCGCGAACGCGGCGACGTACCTCGAGGCGATCTCCGGGGTGAGCGTCTCGCCGATCACGCCCCGCAAGCCAGAGACACTAATTATCGGTTGCGACATGAACGAGACGCGGGTTCGGGGGGCGAAGCTTAGTGAGGTTGGCTGACGACAACGAAGTAGCCCGACGGGCGTGCCGCTGTGGCCCGGTATCGTAACCGGTCTCGCGGTACCGCGCCGTTGGCTAGAATTGGGGTCATGAGCAAGCGACGGCAATCGAGGCGAGACTTCCTGCGTGGCAGGTCGGCGTTGGGCGCCGCGGCCGATATCGTCGAAGGGGCGATCGACGCCGCGCAAGACGCGATGGCCGAGGTGATCCCGGTGGCCAAGCCCCCGGCGTTGCCGCGGCGAGACCTGCGGATCGTCACGCTCTCGCGCCGCGCGATGGCGTGCGAGTGGGAACTCCGCCTGCCGGTCTCTCGCGAGCAGAACGACACGGGCGTCGGCATGCTGGCGCTGGACCTGGTGGAGCGGCTCGAGGATCAGCTGACCGTCTACCGCGAAGAGAGCGAGTTGATCGACGTGAACCGCTTCGCGGCCGACGAGCCGTGGCCTGTGGAGGAGCGGCTGTTCGGGTTGCTGCAGCTCGCCGCCGAGCTACACGACGAGACCGACGGCGCGTTCGACCTGACGAGCGGTCCGCTCTCGCAGGTGTGGGGCTTCGCCCGCCGCGAGGGCGCCGTGCCCGAGGAAACGGATCGCGTAGCGGCCCGTGCGCGGGTGGGCTGGACGAACGTCGTGCTCGATCCAACGGACCGGACGGTGCAGTTACTCCGCGAGGGTGTCGAGCTGAACGTGAACAGCATCGGCAAGGGGTACGCGTTGGATCGCGCGGGCGAACTGCTGGGCGAGCGGGGTGTAGCCGACAGCCTGATGCACGGCGGCACGAGCACGCTGCTGGCGCGCGGCGTGAACCCGCTGGCCGACGTGGGCGGATGGGAAGCGGGCGTCGGCGATCCGACCGACCGCGACCAACGCGTCGCCCAGTTCGTGCTGCGTGACGAGGCGCTTAGCACGTCCGGTGCGGGCACGCAGTTCTTCGAGCACGAAGGACGGCGGTACGGGCACTTGATCGACCCCCGCAGCGGATGGCCGGCCGAGGGGCTGTACTCGGCCACGGTGATCGCCCCCACCGCGGCGGAGGCCGACGCGCTCTCGACCGCGTGCTACATCCTGGGGATCGAAGGAACGGCCGATCTCTGCGAGCGGCGCCCCGACGTGCGGGCGGTGCTGCTGGCGCCGAAACCCGAAGGTCCCGGCCTGACGGCCCACGCCTTCAATCTGGGTGACGACGCCCCGTTCCGCAGCGGGGTAGAGGTGGTGCGGCGCGGAGCCTAGCCCGCCCGGTACTTGACGGCAGGTCGGACGGCTACAATTCACCGCTTCCCCGCGGGCGGACTCCCCGTGGTGGCCGACCGGCTGAGCGGACAGCCGTCGTCGTCCCCCAATTGCGAGAGCGCCCCTACCCCCTCCCCGCCGTGCTCGATTACCTCGTCAACCACCTGGGTTATCTTGGGATTGTCGCGTTCCTTGCGTTGTGCGGGTGCGGCATCCCGGTGCCCGAAGAGGCGCCGTTGGTCCTCGCCGGGGTGCTCAGCTCTCAGGGGGCTCTGAAGCCGTCGATCGCGTTTGGCGCCTGCCTGCTCGGCGCGCTGCTCGGCGATTCGATCATGTACTGCATCGGCCGCACGCTGGGTCACGGCTGGCTGACGCGGCACAAATCGGTGTCGCGATTCATCGACGCGGACAAGGAAGAGAAGTTCGAGCACGCCGTGCGTCGTCACGGCTTCAAGGTGCTGCTGCTCACCCGGTTTCTGATCGGCGTCCGCGGGCCGGTGTACTACGCCGCCGGCGCCGCCAAGGTCCCCTACCTGCGGTTCTTGCTGTGGGACTTCATTAGCGCGACGCTGGTCGTGGGAATCGTTTTCGGGCTGGCGTATCGGTTCGGCGAGCCCATCGCCAAGATCATCCATAACGCGGAGGAGTTCCTGACGATCGGTGTGGTGATGGTGCTAGCCGGCGTCGGCTTGCTGGTGCTGTACAAGAAACAGACCAAGCGGATGGAGCTGGCGCTCGACCAGATCGCGGAGAAAGACGCCGAAGAGGCGGCCCGAGAGCAGGCGGAGTCGGGCAACGTCGCCCACGCCGACGCCGCTGTCGATACCGCTGATGACGCTGCTGATGACGCCGCCAACACGGACGGAGCCGCCCGTACGGACGGAGCCGACAGTCCGAACCAGCTGAACGGCGCCCGTTCCAGTACGCACGAGCCGGCAGCGACCGAGCGTGTGGGCTAGCCGATCCATGCTCCGGGCCGTTGCGTGGCTAGCCGTGTTCGCGTGCCTCGCGGTGGCAGGGCCAGTTTGTCAGGCCCCGCGAGCGACCGAAGAAGCCACAGTGACGATCCTCGTGGCCGCCAGCGCCGGCCCCGCGGTCAAGGCCATCGCCGCCGACTACCAGACGCGGCGCCCCGGGCTGCGGGTGCGGGTCAGCACGGGGGCGTCTAACGCCCTCGCTCAGCAGATCGTCGCCGGGGCCCCGGCGGACCTGTTTCTCTCGGCAAGTGAAGCGTGGGCCGACACGGTACGCACAGCGGCCCGAGCCGAGGACGCGGCGCCGCTGCTCACGAACGAGATCGTGCTGATCACACCGCCGGCCAACCCGGCCGAAGTGCGGTCGCCGGCCGATCTCCTCGGCGATGCGACGCGACGCGTGGCGCTCGCGGGCGAAGCCGTGCCCGCCGGCGTGTACGCCGAGCAGGCGCTCCGATCGCCAGGCCTCTACGAGTCGCTCGTTCAGAAGAACCGCTTGGTCCGTGGATCGGACAGCCGCGTGGCGTTGAGCTACGTCGAGCGTGGCGAAGCCGACGCCGGCGTCGTGTACGCGACCGACGCGTTGGCGTCCGAGCGGGTAGCGGTGGTCCACGCCTTCGACCCGGCCACGCACAGCCCGGTGGTGTACCCGCTGGTCCTGGTGCGTCGCGAGCGGTCCACGCGGGCGTCCCGCTCGTTCTTTGACTATCTTCAGTCGGACGCGGCCCGGCGGGTGTTCCAGAAGCACGGCTTCGGCGTCGATCCGCCGTTTGCCGAAGCGTCGCCCTAAGGGAGCGTCTATGTCCGCGGCCGAGTGGGAAGCCGTTCGGCTCAGCGCGTGGGTGGCCGGCGCCGCGGTGCTCATCGGCCTGCCGCCGGGCATCCTGCTCGGCTGGCTGCTGGCGCGGCGGAGGTTCTGGGGCAAGACCGCTGTGCAGACGGCGGTGTACCTGCCGCTCGTGCTGCCGCCGGTGGTGACCGGCTACCTGTTGCTCGTCACGTTCGGGCGTAACAGCCCCGTGGGGCGGATGCTCGAACAGTGGTTCGGCCTGCGGCTGGTCTTTGACTGGAAGGGCGCCGCGGTGGCCGCCGCAGTGGTTTCCTTCCCGCTGTTGGTGCGTTCGGTCCGCACGGCGTTCGCTTCCGTGGACCGGGGCCTGGAGGACGCAGCCCGCACGCAGGGGGCTACGCCGCTGGACGTGTTCTTTCGCGTGTCGTTGCCGCTGGCGATGCGGGGCATCGTCGCGGGCGCGGTGCTGGCGTTCGCGCGGGGGCTCGGCGAGTTTGGCGCTACGATCATGATCGCCGGCAACCTGCCGGGCGAGACACGCACAATCCCGCTGTACGTGTACGACCAGCTCAGCACGCCGGGCGGCGTTGAGAACGCGTGGCCGATCATCGGCGCGTCCGTGGTGCTGGCCGCGGCGGCGTTGGCGGTCGGCGAGCACCTCGAACGCCGTGTCGACGAGCGGGCCGAATGATCCGCCCGCCCGTTCCGCCCGCTTCTGCGGCCCAGCGCACGAAGCAGGCACAACCAGCGTTCGCAGCACGCAACTCGGCCGGCGAGTCGCTCGACCGAAGGTTCGAGAATTAGCTGGTCCTGGCTCCGCGAACGGGGTTAGGTTGACCGCCGACGCTCGCCGAGCGTTCGTTCGGTCTCCACAAGGTCAGGGGCAACAGATGCGTGCAACACGAACGCGGCGACGGACCGTGGGACGGACCTTCGGACCAATCCTCGGCCTGATCGGCGGCGGCGTGCTCATGCTGCTCAGCCCGACGGGGTCGGCGCAGTCGATCACGGGCGCCCTGGCGAAGTGGGAGACGATCACGCTCGACTTCACCGGCCCGGCCGCTACGGAAACCGACGGCCGTGGCGCCGTTGGCGCCTCAACGGCCACGCCGAACCCGTTCCTCGACTATCGCCTGCAGGTGGAGTTCGTCGGCCCCTCGGGGCAGTCTTACAACGTCCCCGGTTTCTTCGACGGCGATGGCGCCGGGGGCGGGGCCGGCGGCGTGTGGCGGTCTCGCTTCACGCCCGACGAGCCGGGGCAGTGGTCGTACAATGCCTCGTTCCGCGAGGGCGTGAACGTAGCGATCGACCTCCTGCCGTCGGCCGGCGTGGCGTCGAGCGTCATCGACGGCACGAACGGCACGTTCAACGTGGCCCCCACGCCCGCCACGGCCGAGGGGCACTTCAAGACGGGCCGGCTCGAGTACGTGGGCGGGCACTACCTCAAGCGGCGAGACGGCGGGTATTGGCTCAAGAGCGGCGCGGACAGCCCCGAGAACTGGCTCGGCTACAAGGGCTTCGACAACACCCAGACGAAGGGCTCCGGCGGGTCGATCGGCGTGCTGCACGAGTTCAACGCGCACCTGGAAGACTGGCGCCCCGGCGACCCGGACTGGGACACGCCCGACTTCTCGTTCGCCGATGAGAACGACGGCCGGCGGATCATCGGCGCCGCGAACTACCTGGCCGACCGCGGCGTGAACTCAATTTACTTCTTGCCGATGAACATCGGCGGCGACGCGAAGGACACCCACCCGTTCGTCAACGTGAGCACGACCGCGCAGCTCAACGGCAACGCGTCGAACGACAACCTGCACTACGACATCAGCAAGCTCGCGCAGTGGGAGCGGCTGTTCCGTCACACGCAGACGCGCGACATGCAGCTGCACTTTGTGCTGAACGAGGCGGAGGCCCCCAACAAGCGAGAGCTGGACGACGCCACGCTCGGCGTAGAGCGGAAGCTGTTCTACCGCGAGATGGTCGCCCGCTTCGGCCACCACAACGCCGCCCAGTGGAACCTGAGCGAGGAGTACAACCTGAACTTGAACCTGGGCGCGGCGACCGTGAAGGAGTTCGCCGACTACCTCAGCGACGTCGATCCCTACGACCGGCCGATGACGGTGCACAACGCGGGCAACCCCACCAACCCCGTGAGCGGGCCGTGGGCGCCGTTCGTGGGCGAGGACGACTTCGACGTCACGTCGCTGCAGTGGGCGGGCCGCGAGGAGGGCTGGGGCGACATCGTCGAGGCCTACCGGGCGGAATCGACCACCCAGGGCCGCCCGCTGGTGGTGATGATCGACGAGCCGGAGTCGCCGTCGCGGCTCGACCTCGGGCCCGCCGTGCACAACAACACGGGCGCGGACGCGACGCGGCGATACATGACGTGGGACATTTATCTGTCCGGCGGCGGTGGCGTGGAGTGGTTCATCCACAACCGCGACCAGGCGCTCGAGGACTTCGGCGAGGTGTTCACCACCAACGGCATCCTGCTGGACCTCGATCAGCTGTGGGGAGACACGGCGATCGCCCGTCGCTTCTTGGAAGACAACCTGCCCTTCTGGGAGATGCAGCCGGCGGACGACCTGCTGCGGAACGAGGACACCGACTACGGCGGCGGCGAGGTCTTCGCCAAGCCCGGCGAGACGTACGCCATCTACTTGCCGGACGGCTCCAACGACGACGGCCCCGACGGCGCCGCGCCGGAGCTCGACCTCTCGCAAGCGGCGGGCGAGTACACGCTGCGTTGGTTCAATCCGCGGACCGGCGTGTTCGTGGGCGTGGAGACGCCACTGACCGCGGGCGACTGGGTGTCACTCGGCCCCACGCCCGACGGCTTCCAGAGCACCAACGACTGGGTAGCGCTGGTCGAGTTCGCCGCGACCGGCGTGGCGGGCGACTACAACAACGACGGCCGGGTCGACCTGGCCGACTACACCACGTGGCGCGACGCGGTTGGCCAGCCCGCCGGCAGCCTGCCGAACGACGCCAGCGGCGAGCCGATCGGCGACACGCAGTACGACGCGTGGGTGGACCAGTTCGGAGCCGGGGCGTCGCCCGCCGCGTCGCTGCCGGAACCGGGGGCGATGGCTTCGGTCGTTCTCACGCTGTTCGCCGCCGCGGCGGTCAAGCGGCGTCGAAACGGCGACTCACCCATGCCGCGCAACACATGACTGCTCGGTACCACGCGCCGCTCGCTGTGCTCTTGGTGTTGTCGGTGGCGCCGATGGTCATCGGTATTGCTGCGTCGCAGATCACCAAGGACCCGGGGATCGCGTGGTCCGTTGTTCGCTACCTGCCGCTGCTAGTCGTGGTGTGGGCGATGACCGCCGTGACGGTCTTGTACGGCGTGGTCTGGCTCCTCGTGTCGAAGTGGACCGAGTAGCGGCTGCGGGCCGCCCGAACGCACTCCCGGGTGCCCGTGTTACACTGCCTCCGTGGCCCGACTGCTGACCCTGATCGCGAACCTCTTCCCGGTCTGGGTCCTTGCGTTCTGCTTGGCGGCGCTCTGGCGGCCGGGGCTGTTCGACTGGTTCGGGCCGTACCTCGTGCCGGGCCTGGGCGTCATCATGCTGGGCATGGGTGTGACGCTCTCGGTGGGCGATTTCGTCCGGGTGCTCGCGATGCCCCGGCCGATTTTGCTCGGCGTGGCCTCGCAGTTCTCGATCATGCCGCTGCTGGGCTGGGGGATCGCGACCGCGCTGGCGTTGCCAACGGACTTCGCCGTCGGCGTCATCCTCGTCGCCTGCTGCCCGGGCGGGACGGCGTCGAACGTGGTGACCTACATCGCCCAGGCGAACCTGGCGTTGTCGCTGCTGATGACCATGTGCAGCACGTTCGGTGCGATCCTGCTTACGCCGCTGCTGACGAAGTGGTTCGTCGGCCAGCGACTGCCGGTCGACGCGTGGGGCCTGTTCGCGTCGACGGTGCAGGTGGTCCTGCTGCCGATCGTCCTCGGCATCGCGCTGCACCACTTAGCGCCGCGGCTCGTGCGGCGTGTGACCCCGGTGGCGCCGCTCGTGAGCGTGGTCGTCATCGCGCTGATCTGCGCGAACATCATCGGCCGCAACGCGGAGCAGGTGATGACCCACGGCGGGCAGCTCGTCGCCGCTGTGGCCGCGTTGCACGCGGGCGGTTTTGCGCTCGGCTACGCCGTCGCGTGGTTCTGGGGCTACGACGAACTGGTCCGCCGCACCGTTTCGATCGAGGTCGGCATGCAGAACTCGGGGCTCGGCACGGTGCTGGCCACGCAGCATTTTACGCATCCGGCAACGCAGCTCTGCCCGGCCGCCGTGCCGTGCGCGATCTCCGCGGTGACACACTCGGTCGTCGGCAGCGTGCTGGCCGTGTGGTGGCGGACCCACAAACCCGCGGCGCCAAACGACGGCAGCCGTCGCCGGGGAGAAGACCCCGACGACGGCTGTTAGTGTCCGCTTAGGTTTCGGCCTCGGGCTCGGGTCCCGCTGGGGGCGGGGCGAACGCGTGGCCGATCTCGACTAAATCAACTCAGCAGCCGCAGGCCGGGGCGACGGCGCAGCTGGGCTCGCAACCGCAGCTGGGCTCTTCGACGCAGCAGCTCGGCTCGCAGCCGCAGCTGGGCTCGCAGCAGCCGCCACGGTGGAAGAGACCCTTCAGGCCGTCCAGCAGACGGCAGCGACGCGGGGCGCAGCAGGGGTCGCAGCAAGCGGCCTCTTCAACGCAGCAGCTGGGCTCGGCGACGCAGCACGAGGGCTCCGGCGCGCAGCAGCTCGGCTCCGGGGCGCAGCAGCTGGGCTCTTCGACGCAGCAGCTCGGCTCGCAACCGCACGACGGGGCGCAGCAGCCGCGGCTGAAGAGACCCTTCAGGCCCGACAGCAGACGGCAGCGACGCGGGGCGGCGCACGGGTCGCAGCAGACCGGCTCGGCAACGCAGCAGCTGGGCTCGGGGGCGCAGCACGAGGGCTCGCAGCCGCACGAAGGCTCCATGGCGCAGCCGCAGTCCGCGGCGCAACCGCCGCAACCACCGAACAGACCGAAGCCGAAGGCGTCGGCGTTCGAGGCGCCGAAGGTCAGGGCGACGCCCAGACACAAGGCCGACAGGGAAGCTTGAGCGTTCATCAGTAAACTCCTTTACGAAAGCGGGGAGGGGTAACACACGGGGCGACGCCTCCCTCCCACACACCGGTCCATAGTTGGGTGTTGAGACCCGGTGGCGTGGGGGTTGGGTCGCGATCGGCCGAGCGTGGCGCTCACCCGATTCCGTCGTTGGTATCGACCCCGCGACCGGCGCCCTTTCGCCAGCTGGGTAACTTCGCCCCGCTTTCCCGATCCCCCGCCCGACGGCGCCGATCGTGCCGATCGTGCGGCTTCAGGCCTCGATCAGCTGTGCCGGAGAGGCCGCCGTGTAGGTGTTCTCCACCCTGCGACGCTGCGTGAGATCCCGCAGCGCGCCCCACCATCGGTTGTTGAACTCGTACGCGTCCTCGACCTCACGGATCAGCGGCGCGGGGTCGGTCAGCGGCTTGAACAGGCACGCTTCCGCGCCCTGCCGCATCGCCTCGATCACCGTCGTCTCGTTCACGAGGCCGGTGAGCATGATCACCTGCACGCCGGCGTCCAGCGACGTGATCTCCGAGAGCAGCTGCAGCCCCGAGCGATGCGGCATGTGGATGTCGAGCAGCACAATGCGGTACTGCCCGCGGACCATCGCAGCGATCGCCATGAGCGGGTCGTGCACCGCTTCCGACTCGAACCCGGCGTGATGCAGATACTCGGCGACCAGCCGCGTGATCAGCGGATCGTCATCGACGTGCAACACAGCTTTGCGGTTAGCAAACATCGGTGGTCCTCGTCTCGGGGCGGCGTTGGTGAGGGTGTCGATCGGCATCGCGTCCGGGCTAACGAGCGACCCGCAACGGTGTGTCACGAAACCGGCGCCATCGTGCTTTCGCCCCGCCAGATTCGGGTTACCACCTGACGGATTACCGAAGAGGCTTCGTCCGACCGCAACCTGCCGAGCCACGGTGGACGACCCGTACGGCCCAGCCGATCCCGCAAGGAACGCGGAACGTTGTTTCACCCCCCTCGCCCTGCGCCGTCTATGAATCTGCAAGACGATCCCGCGATGCTCGCGATCCTCGAGGAGTTCAAGCGGGTGCTGCCCCTCAGGCTCCGAGAATTGCGAGAAGCGATCCGCTTCCGCGATCACGAACGTGTGCGGCTGCTCGCCCATCAGCTGAAGGGCGCCGGCGGCAGCTATGGGCAACACGCCGTCTCTGCGGCGGCGATGCGCGTGGAGATCGCCGCCGCAGAGCGGGCGGCCATGCCGCAGCTGCTCGAGGCGTACGAACCACTGGCCGACGCGGTCGCGGGCGCGATCTCTTCGGCGACCGATCGCGGCTGAGCGACGGGTGTCACACGGTAGCCGAAGCGACGGGCGCCTCGTCTTCCGCCTCGGTGTCGCCGCCGATGCGGTCCTTGCCGACGTACGGCCGCAGGACCTCGGGCACGAGGATCGACCCGTCCGCCTGCTGGCAGTTCTCGAGGATCGCGATCAGCGCGCGGCTGCACGCGATGGCGGTGCCGTTGAGCGTGTGCACGAAGTGCGTGCCCTTCTCGCCGGTCTTCTTGTAACGGACGTTGAGCCGACGGGCCTGGTACTCGGTGCAGTTGCTGGTGCTGGTGACCTCGCCGTACTCGCCGGCGGCTCCGCGGCCCGGCATCCACGCCTCGAGGTCGAACTTCCGGTAGGCCGGCCCGCCGAGGTCGCCCGTGGCGATATCCAGCACACGGAACGGCAGCCCCAGGCCGTTGAACAGCTCGCACTCCAGTTCGAGGAATAGGTTGAGCATATCCTCGCTCTGGTCCGGCGTGGTGAACGCGAACATCTCGATCTTGGTGAACTGATGCACGCGGTACAGCCCACGGCTGGCACGGCCGGCGGCGCCCGCCTCGGTGCGGAAACAGTGGCTGATGCCGCACAGCTTGATCGGCAGGTCGTCCTCGCTGAGCACCTGCCCGGCGTACAGCCCGCCGAGCGTGATCTCGGCCGTCGCCACGAGGTTCAGGTCGTGGTTCTCCACGCTGTAGATCTGTGTCTCCGGGCCGCGGGGGATGAAACCGACGCCCTGCAGGATCTCGCCCCGAGCTAGGTCGGGCGTGGTCATCGGCGTGAAGCCGTCCTGCATCAGCAGGTCGAGCGCGTAGCGTTGCAACGCGAGCTCGAGGAGCACCGCCTCGTTCTTGAGGAAGTAGAAGCCGTGCCCCGACACGCGTGAGCCTGCCTCGAAGTCGACCAGGTCGTGCTGCGCGGCTAGGTCGACGTGGTCGTGCACGGGGAAGGCGAACGTCGGCGGCGTCACGTCGCCCCGCCGCAGCTCGCGGCTGGCCGACTCGTCGCCCACGGGCGACTCGGGGTGCGTCAAGTTCGGCATCGAACGGAGGATGGCGTCCGCCTCGGCGCCGATGCGGTCGACCTCGACCTGCTTCGTCTCCTTCTCGGCGCGCAGCCGCCGGCCCTCTTCCTTCCGCGCTTCGCGCTCCGTGTCGTCCTTGGCTTGGCCGATCGTCTTGCTGACCGCGTTCGCCTGCCGATTGAGCTCCTCCGCCTCTTGCTGCAAGCCCCGCCGTTGGGTCTCCAGCTCAACGAACCGGGGCACGTCCACCTTCACGCCGCGGGCGTCGCAGTTCTTCTGCACGGCGTCGGCGTTCTCAAGAACGAAGCGGGTGTCGAGCATGAGGAGCCTGGAGGGGAGCTAGCAGGGTCGGAGGAGGGCTGAGCCGGCTTGGCTTGGCTGGACGGCTGGACTTGGCTGGGGTGGGATCGGCTGGGATCGGCGGCGCTATGCGGGCGCCTGCTTGGCGAGCTCTTGCCACAACGCGGCGCTCGCGGCGATGCCCCGATGGAAGTCACCCAGGTCGAATTTCTCGTTGGGGCTGTGCGTGTTGTCGTCGTCGCGGCCCCAGCCGAGCAGCAGCACGTCCGCGCCGAGTTGCTCGGCGAACGTGTTGACGATCGGGATCGACCCGCCCTCGCGGATGAACACCGGCCGAGTGCCGAAGCCCGTTTCGATCGCCGCCGAGGCGGCCGTCATGTAGGGGCTGTCGAGCGGGAACACCACGCCGGGGGCGCCGTGGTGATCGACGATTGTCAGCCGGATGCCGGGCGGCACGAGCGGCTCGAGCAGCTCCCGCAGCCCCTGGGCGATCCGCTTGGGGTCTTGGTTGGGCACGAGGCGGAAGCTCACTTTGGCGCCCGCTCGCGCGGGGAGCACCGTCTTGGCGCCCTCGCCCTGGTAGCCGCTCCACAAGCCGTTCACGTCGCACGTGGGCCGCGCCCAGCGACGCTCCAGCGTCGTGTAGCCCACCTCACCCGAGACGCCTTCGACGTCGAGCTGCTTCTTGAAGCCGTCCTCGTTGAACGGCAGGCCGGCGAACTCTTCGCGTTCACCGTCGGTGAGCGGGACGACGTCGTCGTAGAAGCCGGGCAGCTGAATGCGGCCGTCGGCGTCAGTCAGAGCCGCCACTAGCTTGCCGAGCACGTTGGCCGGGTTGGTCACCCCGCCGCCGAAGGTGCCCGAGTGCAGGTCCTGCTTCGGCCCCTGCAGCAGGATCTCGAAGTACGCGATGCCACGCAGCCCGTACGTGACGGCCGGCACGCCCGGCGCGAACTGCGAGCTGTCGCTCACGACGACCACGTCGCATGCGAGCCGCTCGCGCTCTCGCGCGACGACGTTCTCCAGATGTTCGCTGCCGACCTCTTCTTCGCCCTCGATGACGTACTTTACCTGGATCGGCAGCTCGCCGGCGTTGCGTAGCACCTCGCCCGCGCTGAGCACGTGCGTGAGCATCTGCCCTTTGTCGTCGGTGGCGCCGCGGGCGTAGACGGCGCCGTCGCGCACCGTCGGCTCAAAGGCCGGCGTGATCCACTCGTCGAGCGGGTCGGGCGGCTGCACGTCGTAGTGGCCGTAGACCAGGGCCACCGGCTTGCCGGGCACGGGCGGCGACTCGGCGTACAGGACCGGGTTGCCGGGCGTCTCCAGCCGCTCGACATGGAGCCCCATGCCGCTGAGCTCGGCCTCGACCCAGTCGGCCGCGCGGAGCACGTCCGGCTGGAACGCCGAGTCGGCGCTCACGCTGGGGATCCGCAGCAGCTCGAAGAGTTTCGCTTCGTACGCTTCGCGGGCGGCGCCGGACGCGGGGGCGTCGGCAGACGCCGTTTGGTTGGTAGACGGAGTCGTTTGCGGTGCGGCCATAACTCGCGATCGGGGGGAGGATCGCGACCGGGCGGGGGGAGCTGGCACGCCGGCGGCGTGGCCGCCGGCCGAAGCGACGAATATACTCGGACCGCCGCCGCTTCACCACTAGTTCGCCTGCACCACCGAAGCCCCTTCGCGATGGACGACCCCTCCGACGCCTCTTCCGACGAGCCCGGCATGGCCGCGGTGGTGGCCCCGCAACGCGAGGCCGCCGGCAAGCGTGATCGTCGCCGCGTTCCGCGTTACCACGTGATCCTGTGGGATTCGGAGGATCACACCTTCGAGTACGTGCAGCAGATGCTCCGCGAGCTCTTCGGCCACAACGCGGAAGAGTGCGTCAAGCTGGCGAAGACCGTCGACGACGAGGGCCGCGCCGTCGTGTTAACGACCACGCTTGAGCACGCCGAGCTGAAGCGAGACCAGATCCACGCCTACGGCAAGGACGAAGAACGCGGCACGAAGGGCTCGATGTCCGCGACGATCGAAGCCGAGTAACACCGCGCGCCTGACTGATTTTTTTGACAGGAAGAACAGGATTCGGAGGATAAGACGCTAAGCGGCGATCCGGATCATCCTGTGAATCCTGTCTAGCTTTCATTCGAGCTCGCGCGACAGGCCATGAAGCTCAAAACGCACACGCTGGGTTGCAAGGTCAACCAGTACGAGACCGAGTACGTCCGCGAGGGGCTCGCGACGGCGGGCTACTCAGAGGCGGCCGGCGACGAGCCGGCCGACCTGTGTGTCGTCAACACGTGCACGGTCACTGCGGAAGGCGACGCCAAAAGCCGGAAGGTGATCCGCCGCATGGCGCGGCAGAACCCGGCGGCCAAGATCGTGGTGATGGGCTGCTACGCCACCCGGGCGCCCGAAGAGGTGGCGACGCTGCCGAACGTGACCGAGGTCGTCACCGACAAGCGTGAGCTGCCCGACCTGCTGGGCCGCTTCGGCGTGACCGACGCGCCGACCGGCGTCTCCGGCATGGGCAAGCGGACCCGCGCGTACGTGAAAGTGCAGGACGGCTGCCTGCTGCGATGCAGCTTCTGCGTGATCCCTCACGTACGGCCCAATCTCGCGAGTCGACCGCTGGAGCACATCGAGAAAGAGGTGCGGCGGCTCGTCGGTAACGGTTACCGCGAAGTGGTGCTCACTGGCATTCACCTGGGCCACTACGGCGTCGACTGGAACCGTGAGCGGCCGCGCGATAAGGCGGCGTGGGTGAGGCTGTCGCACCTCGTGCGGCGTCTCGCTGAGCTGCCGGGCGACTTCCGTGTGCGGCTCTCCAGCATCGAGGCGACCGAGGTCACCCGCGAGCTGATCGACGTGATGGCCGACCATCCGCAGAAGGTCGCCCCGCACCTGCACATCAGCATGCAGAGCGGCTCGGACAGCGTGCTCCGCCGTATGCGGCGCCGCTGGGGCAGCAAGCGGTTCGTCGACCGGTGCGACTTGCTCCGCGAACGGCTCGACCAGCCGGCGATCACCACCGACGTCATTGTCGGTTTCCCCGGCGAGACCGAGGCGGAGTTCCAGGAGACGCTCGCCACTTGTCGAGCGGCGGGGTTCTCGAAGATCCACGTTTTCCCGTTCAGCCGCCGCCGCGGCACACCGGCGTGGGAGATGTCCGATCAGGTGACGAAGCAGGAGAAGGCCGAACGTGTCGACCGCCTGCAGGAAGTGGAGGCCGAACTGCGCGACGCGTACTACGGATCGCTCATCGGCCGCCGACTAAGAGTGCTCGTCGAGACGCCGCTGGGCGAAGGCCGCTACGTCGGCACCTCGTGCCGCTACGCGCCCGTGGAGCTTCTGGGCGGGGGCAGTACTAAAGGGACGTTTGCCGAAGTGACACCGAACGAGCTCGTTGACGGACGCCTCGTCGCTGCTGTCAGTTGAACCACGAAGAACACCAAGGGAGTGTTCCTTTTCGTGTCCTTGGTGTCCTTCTACCCCGCCGGCCATTGTCGGCAGTACTCGTACAACGCCATGCACGTCGCTGTCGCGGCGTTGTAGCTGTACGGCAGACCCCACACGGGAATCTCCACCGTGGCGTCGAGCACCGCGAGGGCTTCCTCGGCGATGCCCGAGCGTTCGTTGCCGACGACCAACGCCGTCTTCCGCTCGAAGGCGTAGTGGTGCAGGTCGTGCGAGTCGGTCGTCTGCTCGAGGCCGACGAGCCGGTAGCCGGCCGCGCGGAGGTCCTTGAGCACCGGTGTGAGCGAACGGCGGTTCTCCAGGGTGAGCGTCTCGGCGGCGTCGCGGGCGATCTCGGGGTCGAGCTTCATCGGCCGGCCGGTGGCGATGATCCGCGTCACGCCGCAGCACCCCGCCGCCCGGGCGATCCGCGACAGGTTCACGTTCGAACGCAGCGGAGCGCAGACGACGACCAGCTCACGCGGCCGGGTCAGCTCACGCGGCGGGCGGTGGCGGACTTGCTCGCTCATTTCTTGGACAGGATGAACAGGATCGGCAGGACGAGCGCAGAGGCGCCTCGCGAAACCATCCTGGGCATCCTGTCGGTCCTGTCTAGCTGTCTCGACGGCTCGTTTGGCGTCTTGGCGTTTCCTCCGTCGGCTGCCTACGCTGTCGGGCATGTCGCCCCGCATCGCCGCCGCTCTTGGACTCGCCGCGCTCGGCCTGCTGGGCATCGTGTGGGTCGTGGTGCAGGGCCAGCTGCCGCCGGCCGAGTACACGTTCAACAACGACGGCGAGATCGAGTCGCTCGACCCGGCGGTCGTTACCGGTCAGCCCGCGGGCCGGATCATTGAGGCGGTGTTCGAGGGCCTCGTGCGGCTCGGGCCGAAGGACCGCGAGCCCCGGCCCGGCATCGCCGAGAGCTGGGAGCTGTCCGAAGACGGCCTCACCTACACGTTCAAGCTCCGCAAGGACGCCGTGTGGAGCAACGGCGAGCCGTGCAACGCGCAGGACTTCGTCTACAGCATGCGGCGGTTCCTCGACCCGCTCACGCTGGCCGAGTACGCGTACCAGGCGTGGTACTTGAAGAACGCGAAACGCTACAGCCGTGCCGCGCGGGGCGTGGAGGTGGGCGACTTGGTTGAGGTCGAGCTGCACGAGCAGCCGGACGGCGCTCTAGAGTACGCCCGCGGGATCGTGCTCCGCGGAAAGCTGGTCCGCGTCGAAACGGACGAGGGCGTGTCGGAGGACGACCTCGCCGACGCCGCGCAGTTCGCCGACCACCGCACGTTCGTCGTCGAGGTCGACGGGCAGGAGAATCGCTTCCGCATCGGCGAAGCCGCCGCCGCGACCGCCGACTCCCGGGCGTGCCGACAGTTGCTGCTGGACTTCTCCGAGGTCGGCTTCACCGCGCCGGACGATCACACGATCGTCATGGAGCTGGAGACGCCCACGCCGTACTGGCTGCAGCTGGTCGGCTTCTATCCGCTGTGGCCGGTGAACCAGACGTGCGTCGAGACGTACGGCAAGCTGGCGTGGACCGAGGCCGAGAACATCGTCACCAACGGGCCGTTCACGCTCGAGTTTCGCCGCATCCGCGACCGGATGCGGCTCCGCAAGTTCGCCGACTACTGGGACGCGGACGACGTGCACGTCGAGTCGATCGACGCGCTCGCCGTCGAGTCGCTCACGACGCAGTTCAACTTGTACGAGACCGGCAAGTGCGACTACATCACCAAGGTGTCGCCGCTCACCGCCCGAGAGCTGCTGAAGGTCGATCCGCCGCGCGAGGATTTCTATCCGGCCCCGCAGTTCGGCACGTACTTCTACTCGATGAACGTGACCCGGCCGCCGCTGGACGACGTGCGGGTGCGGCGGGCCCTGCGGCTGGCGATTGACCGCACGGAGATTATCGCCACGGCGGGATCGGTCGAGCAGCCGGCTCGGTCGTTCACGCCGCCCGGCATCCCCGGGTACGACCCGCCCGAGTGCCGCGACACGGACACCGAAGAGGCGCGCCGTCTGCTGGCCGAGGCCGGTTTCCCCGGCGGCGAGGGCTTCCCGCGGATCGAGATCCTCTACAACTTTGAGGAGCAGCACCAAACCGTCGCCGAGCTGGTGCGGAAGCAGTGGCGTCGGGTGCTGGGGATCGACGTCTCGACCCGCAACGAGGAGTGGCAGACGTACCTCAGCAGCACACGGCAGCTGAAGTTCGACGTCGCCCGCCGGGCGTGGATCGGCGACTACCTGGACCCCAACACGTTTCTCGACCTGTTCTTGTCGTACGGCGAGAACAACCAGACGGGATGGGGCGACCCCGAGTACGACGAGATCATCGAGGCGGCCAAGTACGAGAGCGACCCCACCGCCAGGCTGGCGATGCTCCGCCGCGCGGAGGAGATCCTGATGGACAAGGGCCCGCTGATCCCGCTGTTCTACTACGCCACGCGCTACCTCGTCCGCCCGCACGTGAAGGGCTTCTACTACAACGTGCAAGACACCCACCCGCTGCGGTACATCCGCATCGAGCGTTCGGAAGGGGGAAGGCGGAAGGCGGAAGGTGGAACCACGGCAAGCGACGCTCAAGCATCGCCTGCGCGTTACTCCGCCTTCCGCCTGCCCCCTGCCGCGTTCGCCACCCAGGGGGCGTCGCCTTGGTAGGGTTCATCTTCCGCCGGTTGCTGTGGATGGTCGCCACCCTGTGGGTGGTGTTCACGCTGTCGTTCTTCCTCATGCGTGCGGTGCCCGGCGGGCCTTACAGCAGCGAGCGGGTGCTCGAGCCCGAGATCGAGGCGACGATCCGCCGCGAGTACAACCTCGACAAGCCGCCCTACGAGCAGTACTGGCTGAAGCTCACGGCCGTGGTCTCCGGCGACCTGGGCGCCTCGACCAAGATCCGCGCGCCGGTCAACCGCATCGTCGCCGAGGGGTTGCCGGTGTCGGCGGCGCTCGGCTTGTTGGCGCTCGCCATCGCCTTTGCCATCGGCCTGCCGGCGGGGATCGTCTCGGCCGTGTCACGTGGCACGCCGGCCGACATCGCGTTGATGTCGGTTGCCACGATCGGCATCGCGTTGCCAAACTTCGTGGTCGCCGGCTTCGCGATCATCATCTTCGTGTTCTGGTTCGAGCTGCTGCCCGCCGCCGGGTGGGGATCGCTCGAGCAGCTGGTGCTGCCGGCGTTCTGCCTGGGCGCCCCGTACGCTGCGTACGTCGCCCGCATCGCGCGGACCGGCATGCTCGACGTGCTCTCGCAGGACCACATCCGCACCGCGCGGGCCAAGGGCCTCGGACCGCTGAGCGTGGTGCTGCGGCACGCGTTGCCCACGGCCATGCTGCCGGTGGTGTCGTTCCTCGGCCCGGCCGTAGCGGGCATCATGACCGGCTCGCCGGTGGTGGAGCAGATCTTCGCCATCCCCGGGCTCGGCTGGCACTTCGTGCAGTCGGCCATCAACCGCGACTACCCGATGGCGATGGGCCTCGTGCTGCTCTACACGGCCCTGCTGTACACGATGAACCTGCTGGTGGACCTCAGCTACGGCCTGCTCGATCCGAGGGTGGAGTGGGAATGAGACGGCAAGGCGGAAAGAGGAAGGCGGAAGGCGGAACGACGCGCAGGCGTTGCTTGCCAATCGATTGCGCGGATTCCGCCTTCCGCCTTCCGAATTCCGCTTTCGCTAGCCCACGGGAGGCGGCATGAGCACCCCCCCCGCCAAGCCAGCGCAAAAGGGCGTGTCCCTCACCCAAGACGCGTTGCGTCGGCTGGGGAAGAACCCGACGGCGATGGTGTCGCTGAGCGTCTTGGTAGCCGTGGTGGGGTTGGCGTTGCTCACGCCCGTCTTGCCGCTGCAGCCGCCCGACCGGGATCGCACCAGCGAGAAGTTCGCCGAGCCGACGACCGATCGGCTGTTCGAGAAGACGTTCGATTTCGACCCCGAGGTGGTCGCGGCGTCGGACGAGCGGATGCCGGCCGCGCGAGAGAAGCTCCGTGAGAAGCGCGCCGAGCTAGCCGCGATCGTCGCCAAGCCGGACGTCGCCGAGGACGAGGTCAGCCTGGCCCGCCGCGACTTCAGCCGGGCCCGCGCCGCCCTCACGGCCCTGCAGCAACGCGCCTACGCGGCCGTGGGCTTCCCGCAGCTCGGCCCCGTTTCACGCTGGATGGTCCGGACGCGGCACGCGGTGTTCGGCGAGTGGCAGGTGGCCAGCGTCTGCGGCCGCGACAAGCTGGGTCGCGACGTCTTCAGCCGCATTTTCTGGGGCGCGCGGGTGTCGCTGATCGTCGGCGTGGTGGCGACGCTCGTGTCGCTGGTGATCGGCGTCACGTGGGGCGCCGTCGCCGGCTACCTGGGCGGATCGGTCGACAACCTGATGATGCGCATCGTCGACGTGCTCTACAGCGTGCCGTTCGTGTTCTTGGTAATCTTCCTGATCTCGATCCTCAGCGAAGACCGCGTCAAAGACGCGCTGGCCGGCTACGGCATCGACCGGATCACGATCTTTTACTTCGTGGTGGGCGCCATCTACTGGCTCACCATGGCGCGGGTCGTCCGCGGCCAGGTGGTGAGCCTCCGCAACGAGCCGTTCATCGAGGCGGCCCAGTCGCTGGGCGTTTCGCAGACGGCGATCGTCTTCCGCCACCTCGTGCCCAACCTGCTGAGCATCGTGGTCGTGTACCTGACGCTCACGATCCCGCGGGTGATTCTGTTCGAGGCGTTCTTGTCGTTCCTCGGCCTGGGCGTGGAGCCGCCCGACGTGTCGTGGGGCCTGCTGGCGAACGAGGGCATTCAGGTCATCACCAAGCTGAAGATCTACTGGTGGCTGATCGTGTACCCGAGCGTGGCGATCGGCGTGACGCTGTTCGCGTTGAACTTCCTGGGCGACGCCATCCGCGACGCCTTCGACCCACGGCTGAAGGGCCGGTGAGGTTGGAACCTCGGATGACGCGGATCGACGCTTGGGAGGGCGACGCTCCTGCGGAGCCGATGGCTGACGGCGGGTCGCAGGCACCTGCTCATCGAGACTGGCTCGGCGGGAGCCTCGCCCTACCGTACAGGCGAAGTCCCGCGACCCGTTTATCCGTGGATATCTGTGTTCATCCGTGGTTTCTTACTCGTCCGCTAACAGCTCAACGGCGATCGCGCACAACGACCGCACCCCGGTGCGCAGCGTCGGCTCGGCGTCCGGGTAGTACTTCGCCGAGTGCAGCGACGGCGGGCCGCCCGGCTGCTTCATGAGCTCCGCGAGACGGTCCTCGGCGACCGTCCCTAGGCGGAACATGCAGATCGGCACGCCCGCCCGGCCGTAGCGGCTGAAGTCCTCGGCCCCCATGCCCGCCTCTGCCTGCTCGACGTTCTCCTCGCCCAGTGTGCGGCGGAGCGTGCGCGTGACGCGAGCGGTGAGGTCCGGGTCGTTGTAGAGCGACGGCGTCCCCTCGCTGTACACGATCTCTGGCTCGGGGGCGCCCGCCGCGGTGGCGGCGGCGAGCGTCTTGCGGGTGATCGCCTCCTTCAGTTGAGCCCGCACCGCGGGCGAGTAGCTGCGGACCGTCAGTTGCAGTTTGCACTCGTCGCCGATGATGTTGTGCTTTGTGCCGCCGTGGATCGAACCGACGGTGACGACCGCCGGCTCGGTCGGCTTGATCTCGCGGGCGACAATCGTCTGCAGGTCGAGCACCAGCCGCGCGGCGATCACGATCGGGTCGATCGTTGTGTGCGGCGCCGCCCCGTGGCCGCCGCGTCCGCGGACGGTGATGTCGACCGAGTCGACGTTGGCGCCAAAGAACTCGGGCTTCACGCCCACCCGGCCGGCGGCCAAGTCGTTGCCCACGTGGATCGCCACGGCGTAATCGGGCCGCGGGAAGCGGGCGAACAATCCGTCGGCCAGCATCGCCTTGGCGCCCTCGCCGAGCTCCTCGGCCGGCTGGGCGATGAGCATCAGCGTGCCCCGCCACGCGTCGCGATGGCTCGCCAGGTAACGGGCGGCGCCCACCACGTTGGTCATGTGGATGTCGTGCCCGCAGGCGTGCATGACGCCGACCACGGCGCCCCGCTTGTCCGGCGCGCGGACCTTCGAGGCGTACGCGACGCCGGTCTCTTCCACGATGGGCAACGCGTCCATGTCGCAGCGGATCATGAGCGTCGGCCCGGCGCCGTTCTCCAGCAGGGCGACCACTCCCGTGCCGCCGACCTGCTCGGTGACTGCGAACCCGGCCGCACGCCACTCGTCGGCCAGCCGAGCGGCGGTCGCCGTTTCTTTCAGCGACAGTTCGGGCGCCGCGTGCAGCTCTTGATAGAACGCAACCAGCCGCGGCAGCTCATCGGCGAGCCACGCGTCGGTCGGGCTCACGGCCGATGCCGGGACCGACGCCCAGAGCAGCAAGAACACGAATCGAGCCATCGTTCACTCCAAGCACACGGGTCACGCCGCCAGAGTATGGCTCGCGGGGAGAAGAGGAGCCACGGATGCACACGGATAAACACGGATGATGGATGGGGTGACAGCCGATCGGGAGGGCGAGGCTTCCGCCGAGCCGGCATCAATGAACGGCGTTGCTATCGTCCCGGCTCAATGACGCGGTGCAACAGGCAATGCCTATCCGTGCTCCGGCGCCGGCTCCGCGGGAGCGTCGCCCTCCCGGCGCTTATCCGGGTCGACCGGGGTTCATCCGTGGTTCCCACCAACCAACGTCGCGAGCCGCGGCAGCATGGCCCGCATCGCGCGGCTGCGGTGGCTGATGGCCCGTTTCACCGCGGGGCCCATCTGGCCGAAGGTGCGGTGGTACTCGCGGACCTCGAACAGCGGGTCGTAGCCGAACCCGCCGTCGCCGCGTCGTTCCGTGGTGATCTGTCCGTGGCACTCGCCCCGTGTTTCCGCGGCGACGGCGCCCTGCGGGTCGGCGAGCACGAGCACCGCCACGTAGTGCGCGGCGCGTTTCGCGGGCGGGACCTCGGCCAAGCGTTCCAGCAGCAGCGTGTTGTTCGCCTCGTCGTCGCCGTGCTCGCCGGCGTACAGAGCCGAGTCGACGCCCGGTTCACCGCTGAGCGCGTCGACACACAGGCCGCTGTCGTCGGCCAGCACCCATTCGCCAAGGGCGGCGGCGTACTCGGTCGCTTTCTTCGCGGCGTTGCCCTCGAACGTGCCAGTGTCTTCGTCCACCGTCCCGACGGCGCCGCCGCCCTCTCGGCTCGGTAAGTCCGCCAGCGTGAGAACTTCGATGCCTCGCGGCGCGAGCAAGTGAACGAGCTCTTCGCGCTTCTTCGCGTTGTGCGAACCGATAACGAGTCGTGGCATCGCTCTGCCCTCTTGCTTCTCTCGCTTGAAAGACGCTCGCCCCAAGCCGTCGGCGGCAACCGACGGACGCGTCAAACTAGGCGCCGCACCCATGAAAAAGAACCGCCGGCTTCCGCCGGCGGCTCGGTAGAGCTTGTCTGCAGTGGTGTCGCGCGGCCTTCCGCCGTCGCGCTCAGCGTCGCCAGGCGAAGCGGCTGCTGATCGTGCGACGCGGCGCTTCCACCACGTGGGGGTGCACGTCGAACGGCACCGGACGCGGCGGCTTGCGAGCGTCCGTCTTTACGTTCGCGTACTTCGGGTTCAATCCGCCGGCGACCTGGCCAACCTCGCTGGTGAACAGCTGGTTGAACTGCTGACGCACCGCGTCGGCCTTGGGCGTGGTAACCGCCGAGCGGCCGCGGTCGAGCGGCGTCGCCGGCCCCGCGAAGTGGGCGCCGAAGGTGCGAACGATCTTCATCACGTCCGGCGTCGGCTGGCCGCCGCTCTTCACCGTTTCGAAGGATCCGACCGCGACGTAGCTCTCGTTGCGATCGTGGAACTCGTAAGCTTCCCAGCCGGCGTCTCGCATTTCTTCGCACAGCAGGTGGGCGTTCCAGCCGGCCTCGAGCAGCGGGTCGTCTTTGTCGCGACGCCGCTTCGCGACACTTGAACGGGCGTTGGTGGCGCCGAGCAACTGGCCGCGTCCCTTGAACGTGGCGACCTTCACGCTGTAACGGCCCGGGGCGTCGAGCAGGCTGTGCTCGATCCCCTTGTTCAGCTTCGTGACGAACTCGTCGACGCCCTGGGGCACGAAGAACTCTTCGGGGAGGATCGGGTTGCGGGTGATGAACGCGGTGCGCATCGGCCCGTCGGTCACCTTCTTGCCGCGCTGCTGCAGCACCATCTGTTGAGTTCGGCGGATCTGTGCGTAGTTCTGAGCCGTCTCGCCGTCCGCGGATTTGAGCGCCGAGGGGTTCATTCGCTTGACACGCGCCAGGTGGTCGCGGGCGATCGGGTCGTCTACCGCCGGGTACTCGCCGACCAGCACCGCCCACTCCTTGCGGGTCTCGCCGCTGCGGTACTTCATCCGGACCGGATCGCCGTACTTATCGACGCCGCGGCCGACTCGCTCGCCGTCTTTGACAAAGTCGAACGTCATCTGGTGGACGTACGCCGGCGTGCGCAGCGTCGCGGAGAGTTCACGACACAGGGACCGAGCCTGATCCTCGGCGCCGTCGCCGGAGAACGTCGTCGCGACGATCAGCCAGGGGCCCGATTGATCGGTGAGCGAGAGGCTTGCGGGCTGGGCCGGCGCGGCCGGCTTCTTCCGCGCGAACGGGTTCCAGGCCGGGGCCGCCGTGGCGGCCGAGAGGATCGCGACGACGGCAATCGCCAACAGCGTTTGGGCGGGCAGGGGGCGGGGGGGCCGCATGTTGGGGTCTCCTCGGACGAAACGACGCGTTTCGGGCCGCGTACGCGGCGCCGGACGGGGGATCGCGCGGCGGGACCGTAGCAAAGCCGTTTTGTGGAGCCCAGGCGGATTATCCGGGCGAAACTTGCCCGGTTAGGTCCGTATCCGTGGGGTAGGATAAAGCGAGATAGACAAGTTGGGCCGTCTCGCTGAGCGGTGGGCAAGCTCGTGGGCTCTCCGTCGAACCATCTCTGTCGCACACGCCCGCAGACTGCACACGGCGCCGCCCGTCCTTCGGCCGCCCCTCGACCAGCTGATACCCGCATAGAGGTCTTTGATGAACGCTCGTCTGAACGCTTCGCCCTGGTTCGCGCTTCTGATGGCGCTTGGTCTGCTGTCGCTGCTGTCTGCGCAAGACGCACGAGCGGACGACGCCACCGCTGAACAAGCGGCCGCCGATACGAGCGAGGTCGCCGAGGAGAAACCGGCGGCGGAAGAGTCGGTCGCCGAGGACGAAGGGGCCGAGACCGAGGCGGAGGCCGAACCGAAAAAGGTTCCCACGAAGGAGACACCCAAGAAGGAAAAGGTCCGCTACGCCCGGTTCGCGCTCGCCGGAGCGCTGCCGGAGTCGCCCGGCGGATCGGGGCCGTTCGACAAGCTGCGCACCAACCTCCGCAAGCTGATCGTCCGGTTCGATGACGCGGCGAACGACGACGACATCGACGGCATCGTGCTCGCGCTCCGCGAGGTGCAGGTGGGCCGTGGCAATCTGAACGAGCTGCGGGCAGCGATCGCCCGGTTCCGCGAGTCGGGCAAGCCGGTGATCGCGCAGCTGGAGATCGCCACGGCGTCTTCTTACTTGGTCGCTACGGCGTGCGACGAGATCGTGATGCCGGAGTCGGGCTTCTTGCTCCTGCCCGGCGTGCGGGCCGAGCCGCTGTTCTACAAGGGCATGCTCGCCAAGATCGGCGTGAAGGCCGACTTCGTCCACATCGGCGAGGCCAAGGGCGCCGCCGAGCCCTACACCCGCCGCAAGTGGAGCGAGCCGGTCAAGCAGAACATCACCGCGATGATCGACGACGTCTACGAGCAGATGGTCGACACCATCGCGATGGACCGCCCGATGACCCGCGGCGCGGTCGTCGAGGCGATCGACGCCGGCCTGCTCACCGCGACGCAGGCGGTGGAGATGCGGCTGATCGATCGCCTCGCCTACGCGGACGAGCTGCGCGGAGAGCTGACGGACCGGCACGACGCGGCGCGGGTCGTGTTCGTTGAGAACTACGGCAAGGAGAAGGTGGACACCGACTTCAGCGGCCCGGCCGGGTTCTTCAAGCTGATGGGCTTCATGGCGTCGGGCGGCAAGAAGCGGGGCCCACGCGGGCAGAAGGTCGCGATCGTCTACGCCAGCGGCCCGATCATGACCGGCGAGAGTGAGGTCGATCCGTTCGGCGACAGCGACTCGGTCGGCTCGACCACCATCGTCAAAGCGCTCAACGACGCGGCCCGTGACAAGCGCACCGCGGCGATCGTCTTGCGGGTGAACAGCCCGGGCGGCTCGGCCGTGGCGAGCGACCTCATCTGGCAGAAGATCCGATCGATCGATAAGCCGGTGGTCGCCAGCATGGGCAACGTCGCCGCGAGCGGCGGCTACTACATCTCGATGGGCTGCGACCACGTTATCGCCGAGCCCTCGACCATCACCGGGTCGATCGGCGTGGTGGGCGGCAAGATGGCCGTCCGCGGCATGCTCGACAAGATCGGCGTCACCAGCGACCTCATCGCACGCGGCCAGAACAGCGGCATGTTCAGCACGCTGGAGAAGTTCTCCAAGAGCGAGCGGGCCGCGTTGGTCGCGCTGATGGAAGACACCTACGGCCAGTTTGTCGCCAAGGCGGCGGCGGGCCGCGGCATGAGCGAGCAGCGGGTCCGCGACCTCGGCGGCGGCAAGGTGTACACCGGACGCCAAGCGGCCGACCTCCGCTTGATCGACGGCCTCGGCGACCTGCACGACGCGGTGCAAGAAGCGAAGCGACTGGCAGGCATCGACGCGGACGACGAGGTCCGCATCGACACCTACCCGGAGGCGACAGACTTCTTCGAGTCGCTCTTCGGCGACAACGAGGCCGAGCGTGAGGTCCGGGCCGGCGTGCGGCACGTGCTCAGCCTCGGCGGCATCGCTCCGGAATTGGCCGAAGCCGCCGACCGTACGGGCTGGATGCGACGCCTGTTCGCCATCGAGCCGGTGGCGTTGCTGACGCCCGTCGAGCTGCGGATCGAGTAGCCGTCTCCTTCGCGGAGCCGGGCAACGCGGAAGCGGGCCGTTCAGAGTCAGGCGAAGCCGTGTGCGGTTAGACGCGGCCCCGCGCCGGTTGCTCGGGTCAATGCGGGCGCCTACACTGCCGAGCTGGTTTCGCCTTTCTGGCCCCGTCCGTTGAGAGAGTTCCCGTGCCCGGCACGTGCGTTATTGGTCTGCAGTGGGGCGACGAGGCCAAGGGCAAGATCGTCGACATCCTCACCCCGCAGCACGACTTCGTCGTGCGGTATCAGGGCGGGGCGAACGCCGGCCACACGGTGGTCGTGGGCGATGAGGTCTACAAGCTCTCGCTGCTGCCCAGCGGCGTGCTGACCGAGGGGGTCACCAGCGTCATCGCCGGCGGCGTGGTGGTGAACCCCGCGAAGGCGATCGAGGAGCTCGACGAGCTCGCCGGCCGCGGCGTGCAGGGCTTGGAGCAGAACCTCAAGATCAGCGATCGGGCCCACGTCATCTTGCCGTGGCACTTCGCGGAGGATCGCCTGCTGGACGGCGCCGTGAAGGGCGACGAGAGCATCGGCACCACGCAGCGTGGCATCGGCCCCTGCTACCGCGACAAGGTGGCCCGCTCGCACGCGGTGCGGTTCGGCGACCTGTACCGCGACGACCTGCGTTCGCGGATCGAGCACATCGTCGCCGCGAAGCTGCCGGTGCTGGCCGCCATGACGCCGCCCGGCGCCGAGGCGCCCGAGCTGGACGCCGCGGCGATCTACGACCAGTACCTCGCCTTCGCCGAGCGGCTCCGACCGCACGTGTGCGACACGACAGACATGCTGCTCAACGCGGTCGACGCGGGGCGGCGGATCTTGTTCGAGGGTGCGCAGGGTTCGCTCCTCGACGTGGATCACGGCACCTACCCGTACGTCACCAGCAGCAACTCGAGCGGCGTCGGCGTGGCGAACGGCTCGGGGGTTTCCGGCCGGTACATCGACCACGCGATCGGCGTGGTGAAGGCGTACTCGACACGCGTCGGCGGCGGCCCGTTCCCCACCGAGCAGGACAACACCCACGGGCAGCACCTGCGAGACCAGGGCAACGAGTACGGCACGGTCACGCGTCGCCCGCGGCGTTGCGGCTGGCTCGACGCCGTCGCGGTCCGCTACACAGCGCGGCTCGGCGGAGTGGATTCGATCGCGGTGATGCTGCTCGACGTGTTGAGCGGGCTCGACGAGATCCGCATCTGCACCGAGTACGAGGTCGACGGCCAGCGGACCACCGCCTTCCCGAGCCACGTAGACGACCTGCGGCAGGTGAAGCCGATCTACGAGAGCGTGCCCGGCTGGTCGGAAGACCTAACGGCGTGCCGATCGATGGATGACTTCCCGCCCGCGGCGATCGCGTATCTCGACCGCGTGAGCGAGTTGGTCGGCCGGCCGGTGTCGCTGGTGTCGGTCGGACCGGGGCGGGACCAGACGATTCTCCTCGGCGACCTCGCGCCGATGGCCACCGCGGGGTGAGCCCCGCTACTACGCAGGCGGACTGTGGCGACTTCTGCACCAACGCCGATGATCGGCCGGTTGTCCGGCATGCCCGCCGATCGCTGGCCGCGCCACATCGCCATCATTATGGACGGCAACGGCCGCTGGGCCGAGCGGCAGGGCCTGGCCCGCGTGGCCGGGCACGACCGGGGCGGCCGCGTCGTGCGAGCGATCACGCGCGAGTGCGCCCGCCTCGAGCCGATCGAGCAGCTCACGCTCTACTGTCTGTCGAGCGAGAACTGGAAACGGCCCGCCGAGGAGCTTGAGTTCCTCATGCAACTGCTCGAGCGATACCTGATCGACGAGCGGCCGATCATGATGGAGGACAACGTCCGCGTGCGGATGATCGGCCGCCGCGAGGGCGTCCCCGACCGCGTGCTGGCGGAGCTCGACCGCACCGTCGAGATGAGCGGCGCTAACGATGGGTTGCTGCTCAACCTGGCGATCAACTACGGCGGCCGCGGAGAACTGGCCGACGCCACGCGGGCGATCGCCCGGCGGGTGGCCGCTGGCGAGCTCGCGCCCGACGCGATCGACGAGTCGACCATCGAGCAGCAGCTGTACACCGCCGGGCACGCGGACCCCGACCTGCTGATCCGCACCGCCGGTGAGCTGCGTGTGAGCAACTTCTTGCTGTGGCAGATCAGCTACGCAGAGATCTGGGTCACGGACACGCCGTGGCCCGACTTCGACGAACGCCTGCTGCACGAGGCGATCCACGCCTACGCCAGCCGCGACCGGCGGTACGGCGGTCTCGGCGGCGCTACACCGACGGTGTGAACCGCTCGACTCACGCGTTCGGGCCAACTAGTTGTAGTCGTGGCGTAGGCCACGTTTTTTCTCTTCGACCCGACCCTCCGGACACCGCGGTTTGCTGCACTGGCGGATCATTCTTGGAGTGCTGCTCGTCGGCCTGTTGGCCTCGCTGGCGGTGCTCGACTTCGGCGCGGCCCGGCCGGGGCTGATCATGTCGCCGCTGGCGATCGTTGGCGCGTTCCTGGCGGCCGGCGAGCTCGTCCGCATGTTCGAGCAAGACCCGGCGTTACCGGCCCCGTCGCGGTACCTGGTCGTGCCCGGCTCCGTGATCACCGTCGTCGCGAGCTGCACGCCGATGATGCTCACCAGCGGATCGCTCGCCGAGGAGATCGGCCGGGTGGGGTGGGTCGCCGTGGGTCTCGCCGCGTCGTGCTCGATCGTGTTCTCGTTCGAGATGCTCCGTTATCGGGAGCCCGGCTCGGCGACGGCGCGGCTGGCTCTGGCGGTGCTCGGAATCGCGTACGCCGGCGGTCTGATGGGATTCGTGGTCCAGCTGCGGCTGCTCGCCGGCGGGCCGTGGGGCGACGACGGCCGATGGGGCATGGTAGCCCTGCTGTCGATGATCGCCGTGGTGAAGTCGAGCGATGTCGGCGCGTACGTCTTCGGCAGGCTGTTCGGGCGGACGAAGCTCGCCCCGGTGCTCAGCCCGGGCAAAACGTGGGAGGGACTCGCCGGCGGCGCGCTCGTGGCGGTGGGGGTTACGGCCCTCATGCTCGGCCCGGCCGCCGCGCGGATGACCGGCTCGTGGCCGCAGGGGCCGACGCCCTGGTGGCTTGGGTGCGTCTTGTACGCGGTGCTCGTTACGGCCGCCGGTGTGGCGGGCGACCTAGCGGTGTCGCTGCTGAAGCGCGACGCGGGCCTCAAGAACAGCAGCAGCTGGATGCCGGGCTTCGGTGGCGTGCTGGACGTGCTGGACTCGATTCTGTTCGCGGCGCCACTCGCCTACTTGCTCTGGTTGGTCCGGTTGGTCGGGCCGTAAAACCCTGTGGATACGCAACTTACGCAAAGTCGGGCCGGTTCGATGTGCCGCCGACGAGGGCGATGGTGGCGTCCTGATCACGCGGTTCGCTATAGTTGCGTATCGCGACCAGACGGGCGTTGCCCGGTCGCGACGAACCCTCTCTTACCAGCTTGCCACGCGGAGCTCGCCGTCCGAGTTCGATGACAGAAGCCACCATCCCGGTTGGCGGTCCTGAAGAAACCGTCCTGCTCTTCGGCGTCGGCGACGAGCACCTGAAGCGTCTTCGCCAAGACCTCTCGGCGAAGATCGCGACTCGGGGTGGACGCATCCACCTGTCGGGCGACGAGGACGCGGTCCGGCAGGCGACCGAGGTCTTCGAACGCCTCAAGCGGACCGTCGGCCGCGAGGGGGCGATCGGCCCGCAACGCTTGGACGAACTGCTCGCCGAGTCCACCGGGGAGCGACGCGCGTCGGGCGCCGGCTACGACATCGTCGTCCAGCAGCCGGGCATCAAGATCCGCGCGCGGACCGACGGCCAGGCGGTCTACCTCGACGCGATCCGCAATCACGACCTCGTGTTCTGCGTCGGCCCCGCCGGCACCGGCAAGACGTTCCTCGCGGTCGCCGCGGCCGTGGAGGCGCTCAAGGAGCGACGCATCAAGAAGATCGTGCTGGTCCGTCCGGCCGTCGAAGCGGGCGAGAGCCTCGGCTACCTGCCCGGCGACTTGCAGCAGAAGATCAACCCGTACCTCCGCCCGCTGCTGGACGCGTTGGGCGAGATGATGGACTACGACCAGCTGAAGCGGTACACGTCGGACGACATCATCGAGGTCGCCCCGCTGGCGTACATGCGCGGTCGGACGCTCAACAACGCCTTCATCATCATGGACGAGGGGCAGAACACCACCGTCGCGCAGATGAAGATGTTCCTCACCCGGATGGGGAGCCACAGCAAGGTGGTCGTCACCGGCGACGCGACGCAGGTCGACCTGCCTTCGCACACCCGCAGCGGGTTGGCGGACGCGGTCGAGCGGCTCAGCGGCATCGACGACATCGCGTGCGTCAAGCTCGGCCGGGCGGACATCGTGCGGCACCGGCTCGTGAACGAGATCGTCAACGCGTACGAGGAGGGATCCAAGCGGCCCAGTTGACGCTCGCACAGCGCGTCGGGTTCCTCGCAGAGCGATACCCACGCGTGAGCGTTGCCGCAGCCCATGTCAGCAGGCACGACAACCCGCACCCGCAGCCAGCGTGTGGCCTCGGTCGAGCTGCCGCGTGGCCGCATGTCGCGGCTAGCGGCCGACCTGCAGCGTGGCGCCGTGCTGCTGCGCCTGGGCCTCGCCGTGCTCGCCATCGGCGCGATCCTCGCGATGACCCGGGCGTGGGACCCGCCGCGAGATTTCTTTTTGGAGCAGACGCCGCGTCGCGACATCGTCGCCGCGACCGAGTTCCAGCAGCTGGACGAGCGGGCGACCGAAGAAGCACGCGAGCGTGCCCGCCGCTTCGCCGAGGCGGTCTACGACAACGATCCGATGCCGCTTCAGCAGCTCAAGAGCAAGGTGCTCAGCGAGATCGATCGGCTGCTGGCAGCCAAGACGCTCGAAGGCGGCGCCGAGGGCGAAGAGCTCGACACGGGCGACACCGAGCTATGGAAGCGGTACCAACCGCCGCTTGCCGAGGGCGCCCCGGAACGCTCCGGGGAGGAGCTCCGCGAGCGGTTCGAGCGCTTCCAGGCGTCGCTCGCCGACGAGGCCGACCGTGTGGCGCTCTCCACGACGCTCGACGCCGTGTTCGAACCGCTCGAGACGTTCGGCTTGCTCGCGAGGCAGCCGGTCGACGCGAACAGTGAGCGGCTGCTGGTTCAATCCACCAGCCAGGAAACGCCGCAAGCGACGTCGGTGCGGAGTGTGTTGGTCGACAACGCCCGGGCCGAGCTGGGGCTCGCGTTGAACCAGCGGCTGACCGATCTCGAGCTGTCGCAGCACCTCTACGCTCGGCTCCGTCCGGCGCTGATGCCCACGCTGAAGCTGAACGATTCCGCGACGCGGGCTCAGCAAGACGCGCGTGAAGCGGAGGTGGAGCCCGTCTTCCGCACCTTCGAGGAGGGCGAGACGCTGGCCGCCGCCGGCGAGCCGCTCAGTGAGGACGACATCGAGCTGCTGGAGCTGGGCTACCAGCAGCGGTTGAGTGAGCGGAGCTGGTCGCAGCGCTTGCTCCGAGCGACCGGCGCTGCCTGGGCGTACGCGGCGCTCGTCGCTGTTTGCGGTGTCGGGCTGTACCGAGCCGATCGCGAGGCGTTGCTCGACCTGCGTAGCTACGGGCTGCTGTGGCTGTGCACCCTGGCTACGATCGCTTGCGTGGTGCTTGCGCACGGACAGGCGTGGCGCGTGGAGCTGACGCCGCTCGTGCTGCTCGGCATGACGCTGGCGATTGCCTACCGCCATCAATCCGCGTTGGTCATCACCGGTGCGGTGTTGGGCGCCGCTGCGATCGGTGTGGGGATGAGCCTCAACGACGCGTTGGTGCTGCTCGCGCCGACCGCCTGCTCCGTCGTGCTGCTGGACGCGGTGAGGCATCGCAGCACGCTGCTGATCGTGGGCTTCGCCGCCGCCGCGGTGGCCATCATGGCGACGCTCTCCCTGGGCGTTCTCGAAGAACAGCCGCTCTGGCCGACCCTCCGGTTGTCCCTGATGGCGGCGTTGTGGTGCCTAGTGGCCGGTGCGTTGATGACCGCCGCCCTGCCGGTGGTCGAGCGGGCGTTCCGGGTGCAGACCGACCTGAGCCTCCTCGAGCTCGGCGACCCGACGCACCCGCTCCTGCAAGAGCTCATCCGGCGGGCGCCCGGCACCTACAACCATTCGATCACCGTGGCGTCGCTCGCGGAGGCGGCGGCCGAATCGATCGGCGCCCGCGGGCTGCTGGTGCGGGTCGGGGCGTACTTCCACGACATCGGCAAGATGCTCAAGCCGGGCTACTTCATCGAGAACCAGGGACAGAACGGCAATCAGCACGACACGCTCGTGCCGGCCATGAGCACGCTGGTGATCATCGCCCACGTGAAGGACGGCGCCGACCTCGCCCGCCAGAACAAGCTGCCGGAGTGCATCGTCGATTTCATCCTGCAGCACCACGGCACCACGCTCGTCGAGTACTTCTACCGCCAAGCTCAGCAACGCACGGAAGCGGACGGCGAGCCAGGCGAGTCTGTCGATGAAACCGCGTTCCGGTACCCGGGCCCGAAGCCGCAGACCAAGGAGGCCGGCGTGCTCATGCTGTCCGACGCGGTCGAGAGCGCGAGCCGCACGCTCGTGGAGCCCACCCCGGCGCGGATCGAGAACCTCGTCGAGCAACTCACCCGTAAGCGGCTCGACGACGGCCAGTTCGACGAGTGCGGCCTGACGCTTCAAGAGCTGCAGCGGGTCGGCGCCAGCCTTATCAAGTCGCTGACCGCGGTGTACCACGGCCGCGTCAAGTACCCTGGACAGGAGACCGCGTGACGCGCTCCCGCGAGCGATCTCACGCCCCCGTGATCAACACCGCCGTCAGCAACCAGCAATCGCGTCTGCCGATCGACGAGGCCCGCCTCGTCCGGGCGGCCGGGCTGGTGCTGGGCGACGCCGAGTATCGCGAGGGCGAGATTAGCATCGCGGTCGTCGATGACCCGACGATCCACAAGCTGAACGCCCGCCATCTGAACCACGATTATCCGACCGACGTGTTGAGCTTCCCGCTGCTAGACGCGCCGCCGTGCGTGGAGGGCGAGGTGATCGTCAGCGCCGACACCGCCATCGAGAACGCGGCTCGGTACGGCTGGCCCGCCGAGTCGGAGCTCTGCCTCTACGTTGTGCACGGCTTGCTGCATCTGGCGGGCTACGGGGACAAGACGGACGACGATCGCCGCGAGATGCGGGCGGCCGAAGCCGGCGTCCTCACGCGGCTGGGCGTTTCGCTTCCCGAGGCGAAGGAGGCCGCGCCGTGAGCATCGATCCTCTGCTCGGGGTGACGCTGGTCGCGCTCTCGCTCGCCTCACTCGCGGCGTTGGCCGCCGAGGCGCTGCGTCGGTTCTCGCGTAGCGAACTGGAAGACATCTGCGAGCGTCGCGAACGGCTCGACCGCTTCAGCGAGGTCATGCGTCGCTACGGTCCGGCGGCGCTCGGCGCCGACCTGCTCTCGGCGGTCGGCGCGGGGGTTTTCGTCGCGGCGTTGTTTTCTCTAGTGATGGTGCCCCCGGCCGCGCGTCAGCCGGTAGAAACCACCATCGCCGCCGGCGCCATCGCGGGTGCGGTGCTTGCGGTCATGCGCGTGGGCGGGCCGTGGGCCGTCGCCCGGGTCGTCGGGGCGCCGCTGGTCTATTACGCGTGGCCCCTGCTGCGTCTCGTCGACGCCCTGACGTGGCCGCTGCGTGGCGCCGTGCAGCTGCTCGACACGCTGCTGCACCGGCTGGCCGGTCGCAAGGCAACGCCCCAAGACGCGGAAGACGCGCTAGAAGAAGAGATCATGACAATCGTCACCGAGGGGCATCGCGAGGGCCTCTTGGAAGAAGACGCGCGGGAGATGATCGAGGGGGTGATCGAGCTGGGCGACGCGACGGCGTCGCAGATCATGACCCCGCGGACCGACATGCACATGCTGCCGGTCGACCTGTCGTGGGACGAACTGCTCGCCGACGTGGTGAAGGTCGGGCACACGCGGATCCCGGTCTACGAAGGATCGCGCGACGAGATCGTTGGCATGCTGTACGTGAAGGACCTGTTGCCCGAGCTGCGCAAGGCGGATGACGCCGACCGTCTGCCGCTCCGCGAGGTGCTGCGCAAGCCGATCTTCGTGCCGGGCACGAAGCCGGTCGACGACCTGCTGGAGCAGTTCCAGCAGGAACGCACCCACATCGCGCTGATCCTCGATGAGTACGGCGGCGTGGCGGGCCTCGCGACCATCGAGGACATCCTCGAGGAGATCGTCGGCGAGATCGTCGACGAGTACGACGAGGAGCTGGAGGCCGAGATCCGGCCGCTGGGCGGCGACGCCGTCGAGGCGGTCGGCCGTGCGCACATCGACGAGGTGAACGAGGCGCTCGACCTAGAGCTGCCCGAGGACGCTAGCTTCGACACCATCGGCGGATTCGTGTTCACCGAGCTCGGCCGCGTGCCGACGGCCGGCGAGCAGGTCTTCTGGAACGGCACGGTACGCGTGACGGTGCTCGAGGCGACCCGTCGCCGGATCGAGCGAGTCAAGGTCGAGCGGCTCGAGTCGGCGCCAGCAGACGCCGACTAGCGCCATTGCGGCGACGACCTTGACGCCGCTCGCCCGCTCTCTTTAGGGTCCCCGACCTCGCGCTCCCGAGGGGAGTGAGCATTCGAAGCCCGCGGCTCAGCGATCGAAGCCTGCCGATGCCCCCGCAACCTGCGAAGTTAACCGTCAGCACCGTCGTCTTGATGGCGGTCGTGTCACTCGCGGCGCCCGCGACGGGGCAGCGCCTGCCGAGCCTCGGCTCGCTGTTCAGCCCGACCTCCAGCGGCGGCGCAGAGCCCGGCACGCCGGAGTGGTGGCGGTCCAACGAGAAGCGTGCGGTGTTCGTGCCGGGCGAGGGCTTCCAGGTGGAGGGTGTGCCCGGGTACTTCGACCAGAACGGTCGCCGGCTCGACGCGCCGGTCGACGAAATCGCCGTGCAGCTGACCCGCGACTACGAGCCGGAGGGCCTGCTCCCTTCGCTCGACCCCAAGCTCGCCGCCTCGCGCGTCCGCGCTGCGGTGGGCTACGGCCCCGACGAGGTCGCGGCTCGCGTCGCGCACGAGGAGGGCGTCCGGCTGTTCCAGGCCGGCAGGTACGGCGCCGCGGCGAGCCAGTTCGAGAACGCCACGCTGCGGTGGCCCAAGTCCGACATCGCTTCGCTGGCGCTGTTCCACCAGGCGGAGAGCTACTACTGGGACAAGCGGTTCGACAAGGCGACGCAGACTTACGTCAAACTGCTCAACGAGCACCCGAGCACCCCGAAGCTCGACGGCGCGATCGATCGCATCTGGCGTGTCGCGCAGTACTGGGAGGGCTCGCACTTCAAGAGCCCCTCGCGGATGCCGTTCGGCTACAACCCGATCGACAAGAAACGGCCGACGTTCGACACCATCGGCAACGCCATCAAGCTGTACGACGCCATCCGGCTGAACGACCCGACAGGCCCGCGTGCGGACGACGCCATCATGGCGACCGCCGGCATCTACTTCCGGCGCCAGCAGTACGCGGACGCGGACTACCACTACTCGCTGCTGCGGCAGGAGTACCCGCGGAGCGAGTTCCAGTTCGAGGCTCACCTCCTCGGGCTGCAATCGAAGATGAAGCGTTACCAGGGGCCCGACTACGACGGCACGCCGCTCAAGGAAGCGCAGAAGCTCGAGAAGCGGATCCGGCTGACGTTCGCCGGGAGCCTCGAGAGCGACGAGCGGTCGCGCCTCGACGAAACCCGCGGGAAGCTCGCGGCGATGGTCGAGGAGCGAGATCTCCGTCTGGCCGCGTACTACGAGGCGACCGACCACGTGCTGGCGGCCCGCACCGTGCTCGCCCGCGTTGTCGAGCAGTACCCCGACACACCGGCCGCGCAGAAGGCGCGCGAGCGGATCGCACAGCTCGAGGGGCGCCCCGACATGCCCGATGTGCCTCTCGAATGGTTCGTCGAGCTGTTCCCGCAGAATCAAGAGCGCTCCGCGATCGACGACATCACGCCGCTCAATCCAGACGCCGACGTCACCCGCATCGCTGAGGGGCCCGGCGATGGCCAGTCGACCACGCGCTAGCGGCGACCCTGTCGCCGCAGCGATGCTTGTCGCCGTCGTGTCCATCGCGGTCCCGTCGTTGACGGGGTGTGTCGGCTACCGCGCGGGGGCGGGCACGCTGTACGCCCCGGACGTGCAGACCGTGTACGTGCCGATGATCGAGTCGGAGAGCTTCCGACGCGACCTGGGTGAACGCCTCACCGAGGCGGTCGTGCGAGAGATCGAGCTCAAGACGCCGTACAAGGTCATCGCCTCGCCGAACGCGGACAGCGTGCTTGAGGTGCGGCTCCGAGCGGACGCCCGCCGCACGCTGGCCGAAGACGCGTTCGACAACCCTCGGCTTCAGGAGAACCAGCTCCGTGCCGAGGTGCTATGGACGAACCGGCGCCGGCTGGCGACGGGGCCGCCGCTCGCAACCGCGTTGCCGCTCGACCCGTCGCTCACGGGCCTAGTGGGCATCTCGCAGGCGACGCCGCTAATCCCCGAGGCGGGGCAGTCGCTCGTCTCGCAGCAGCAGCTCGCCATCGTCCGGCTGGCCGAGCAGATCGTCGCGACGATGGAGGAGCCCTGGTAAGTTGCCCCGATGCAACCACCAGTGCTCATGGGCATCGTCAACGTCACGCCGGACTCGTTCTCCGACGGCGGCCGTTACCTAGACGCCGACCGAGCCGTCATACATGCCCGCACGCTCATCGATGAGGGCGCCGGGATTCTGGACATCGGCGGAGAGAGCACCCGCCCCGGGGCGGCGCCCGTCGACGCCGAGGAAGAGCTTGCCCGGGTGCTGCCGGTGATCGAGCGGCTCGTCGGCGAGTGCGACACGCCCATCTCGATCGACACCAGCAAGGCGTCCGTCGCGCGGGCGGCGCTCGCGGCGGGGGCGAAGATCGTCAACGACGTCACGGGACTGACCGGCGACGCGGAGATGCTGCCGGTCGTCGCCGACAGCGAATGCCGCGTGTGCGTCATGCACATGCAGGGGACGCCGCGCACCATGCAGGCGAACCCGACCTACGACGACGTGGTCGAAGACGTGAAGCGGTACCTGGCCGAACGCCGCGACGCGTTGGCCGCCACGGGCGTGGCGGCCGAGCGGTTGTGGCTCGATCCGGGGATCGGCTTCGGCAAGTCGTTCGACCACAACCTGGAGCTGCTGCGCCGCATCGACGAGTTCCACGCCCTCGGCTGCGAGATGCTGGTGGGGCACTCGCGGAAGCGATTCCTCGGCGAGATCCTGGGCGACGCCGACGCCGATCGCACCAACGCCACCGTCGGCGTCGCCCTGCACCTAGCCGCTCAAGGCGTGCGGGTGCTCCGCGTACACGACGTGCGGCCGCTGGCCGAGGCGCTCTCGGGGTTCGTCGCGGCGGGCGGCACTCGCTAGCAGCGGCCGCCGATGTTGACCCCGCATTTTGCGGCTGGGATACTCATGCCATCTCTTTGCGCCGCTTATAGTTAGCCAACGACACCACGCCTCTGCCGATGAGCACCGCCAGCCCCGCCGCCGCCAGCCCCACCGCCAAGTCTGCCGTCAGCGACCTGCCTGGCTATTGCCGCGATGTCGCCGAGCGTGCGAAGCGGGCGTCGGCCAAGCTAGCGACCACGTCCGGCGGCGTTAAGATCGCGTGGCTCCGTCGCTCCGCCGAGCTGCTCCGCGCGAGCGGCGGCGAACTGGCCGAGGCCAACGCCCAAGACCTCGCCGCCGCCCCGGGCTACGGGCTGACCGACGCCCAGGTCGATCGCCTGCGGCTGACGCCCGAGGGGATCGAGGCGATCGCCGTCGCGTTGGAAGAGGTGGCGATGCTCCGTGACCCCATTGGGTCGGTCATCGACTCGACGGTGCGGCCCAACGGCCTGCAGATCGACAAGGTCGCCGCGCCGCTCGGCGTCGTGTTCTTCATCTACGAGTCGCGGCCGAACGTCACGGCCGACGCGGCCGCCATCTGCGTGAAGGCGGGCAACGCCGTGATCCTCCGCGGCGGCAAGGAAGCGATCCACTCCAGTACGGCGATCGTCGAGCTGCTCGGCCAAGCCGCTGATGAGATCGGCCTGCCGACCGACGCCGTGCAGCTCGTGAGCACGACCGACCGCGCGGCGGTCGGCGAGTTCTTGCGGGCGGACGATTGCATCGACGTCGCCATCCCCCGCGGCGGCGAGGGCCTCATCCGCCGCGTCGCCGCCGAGGCGACCATGCCCGTCATCAAGCACTTCGATGGCAACTGCCACGTGTACCTCGACGCGGCCGCCGACGCCGACCTGGCCGAGGCGATCACCGTCAACAGCAAGACGCAGCGGCTGGGCGTCTGCAACGCCGCCGAGTCGCTCCTGGTGCACGCCGATGTGGCCGGCGAGCTGGTCCCGCGCGTGGGCGCCGCGTTGCAGGCCGCGGGCGTCGAGGTCCGCGGCGACGAGCGGGTGTGCGAGCTGCTGCCCGGCGCCGTGCCCGCCACGGACGACGACTACGGCGCCGAGTACCTCGCCCCGATCATCTCCGCGAAGGTCGTCGAGTCGCTCGAAGCCGCGATCGAGCACATCAACCGGTACAGCTCGGGCCACACCGAGTCGATCGTCACGACCGACGTCGACGCGTCGCGGCGGTTCGCGGCGGGCGTCGACAGCTCGGCGGTGATGATCAACGCGAGCACCCGATTCAACGACGGTGGCGAGTTCGGCATGGGCGCCGAGATCGGCATCAGCACGGATAAGTTCCACGCCCGTGGGCCGTGCGGCGTGGACGAGCTGACAACCTACAAGTACGTCGTGCACGGCAGCGGGCAAACCCGCTAGCCGCACCGGCGCCCTAACACCTGGAGACCGCGTCATGGACGACGTGCTCAACCAGAACGAGATCGAAAACCTGCTCGGGTCACTGGGCGATGCGCCGCAGAAGAGCGAGCCGCCGCCGAGCCCTGGGGGCGCCGCGCCCGCTTTCGCGCCGCAGGCGCCGCCGATCTCGCAGTCGATCAAGCCGCTGCCGAAGCCGAACGAGAAGGTCACCACCTACGACTTCAAGCGGCCCGAGCGTGTCGGCAAGGAGCAGATGCGCGCCCTGCAGACGATGCACGAGGGCTTCGGGCGAAACTACGGCGCCGCGCTTTCCGCCCTGCTGCGGACGATCGTCGAGGTGAAGCTCACCAGCGTCGACCAGCTCACGTACAGCGAGTTCGTCTTCAGCCTCGAGAACCCCACCTGCTTCAACCTGATCAACGCGGCGCCGCTCGAGGGGCAGCTGATCCTCGACATCAACCCGTCACTGCTCTTCCCGATGATCGACCGCCTGCTGGGCGGGGCCACGGAGTCGGCGCCTCCCGCGAGGCGGCCGCTCACGGAGATCGAGCTCCGGCTGGTGGGGCGGATCACGTCGATGTTCCTCGACGAGTTGCGCGGCGCCTGGGAGAACGTTATCCCGCTGGAGCTTGACGTCGACCAGGTCGAGAGCAACCCGCAGCTCGTGCAGATCGTGCCGCCGAACGAGGTGGTCGTGCTCATCAGCTTCGAGCTGATGCTCGGAGAGACACGCGGCATGATGAACCTGTGCATCCCGTTCAACGCGATCGAGCGGATCAGCAGCAAGCTGAGCGCGAACAGCTGGGTCACGTACAGCAAGAAGCCGTCCACGCCCGAGTCGATGCAGCTGATCGGCGATCAGATCTCCGAGTCGGTCGTCGAACTCGTGGTCGACCTGGCCGACTCGCGGATCGCGATGAAGGACCTCATCGGCCTGCGGACGGGCGACATCATCGCGACCGAGAAAGACATCAGCGCCCCGCTCGTGGTGTCGGTCGAGGGAGCGGAGAAGTTCCACGCGGCGCCCGGCGCCTTCAAGGGACGCAAGGCGGTGCGGATCCTTGACCCGATCGAGGAGTCGCACGTCCGCGTCTCGCAGCAAGACTCCGGCGCCGCGTAAGGCGCCTTAAGCCGTTGGCGTTGCGGAAGCCTCTTCGCCGAGCACCGCGCGCATCTTGGGCCAGGCCGCGATCGCCTCGACCGCCATCCACGCCTGCAGCGCGAGCAGGCCGACGCCGAAGCCGAGCAGCGGCCACTTCGTTTGGCTGTTCGGCCAGAAGTCGGTGCGGATCTGATCGATCATCGCCCACGCCGGCATGACGAGCATGATCAGCATCGGCACGAGAGCGAACACGAACGGCAGCCGCCGGCGCGCCAGGAAGAACACGATCACCATCAGCGACAGCCCGGCGAGCAGCTGATTGGTGGCGCCGAACAGCGGCCACAAAATGAGGCCGCCCGTGCCGGGGCCGCCGGGGCCGGGCGTGAGCGCGACGGCGCCGCCGGCGAGCACCGCCAGCCCGGTCGCCGCGTGCTTGCCGGTGAAGACGCCCAGCGGCGGCGCCACCGGCCGGATCGTCGCGGCCAGCTCTTGGATCACGTACCGCTGCAGCCGAGTGGCGGTGTCGAGCGTCGTCGCGGCGAAGCACGCCACCAGCACCGCGATCGTCGCAACGGCCAGCCGGGCCGGCACGCCCAACGCGGCGACGAAGTTCGCCCCGCCCTCGACGAACGCGCCGACCTTCTGCGGCAGCTTGTGGTTGCGCCACCCGCCGGTGGTGGTGGTCACGCCGTCCGCGTTGGTGACGGTCGTGATCTGGGCCTGGTACTTCGTGGTCCACGCCTCGCGGCCGGTGACCGTCTCGCCAGCCGAGTTGGTCACGCCCATGCCAAGGCCCGCACAGCAGGCGAGAATGACAACGACCGCCAGGGCGCCCTCGCCCAGCATGCTGCCGTAGCCGATCGCCAGGGCGTCGTTCTCGCTGCTGATCTGCTTGCTGGTCGTTCCACTGGCGACCAGGCAGTGGAACCCGCTGCACGCGCCGCACGCGATCGTGATGAACAAGAACGGCCACAGCGGCGGCGCGTCTTCCGGCACGTCAGTGGCGATCATCGGCGCCGCGTTCAGGTCGGCGGCGCCCGTCGCGCCCGCCACGAACAGCCCGGCCACCAGCAGCACGAGCGCCACCAGCAGCTGCAGGCTGTTGATGTAGTCGCGCGGCTGCAGCAGCAGCCACACCGGCAGCACCGACGCCGCGTAGCAGTACACCAGCAGCACCGCCGTCCACAGCACGACCGGCGTGCCGAACACGCCGAGCGACGCGACCGTCGGCATCTCGATCGGCAAGTGATACGCGCCGAGCCACACCGTGACGTACAGCACGCCGAGGCCAACCAGCGAGGGCCCCAGCAACGAGCCACCCCGCCGCAGCACTCCCCAGCCGATGGCGATCGCCAGCGGCATCGCGGTCCACACGCTCAGCACACTCTCGGGGTAGGTGCGGAAGATGACCGCGATTACCAAACCGAAGATGCCGATCACGATCGTGAGCGCAAAGAACAGCACGGTCAGAAACAGAACGCGCGCTCGTGTCGAGAGGATCCGACCGGCCGCCTCGCCGATCGTTTGGCCGCGGTTCCGCAGGCTCACCATCAGCGCACCGAAGTCGTGCACCGCGCCGATGAAGATCGAGCCGATCACGACCCACACGAGCGCCGGCAGCCAGCCCCAGAACACGGCGATCGCCGGGCCCACGATCGGCCCCGTGCCCGCGATGCTGGTGAAGTGGTGGCCGAAGACCACGGTCTTGGCCGTGGGGACGAAGTCCACGCCGTCGCGCAGCTCGTGGCTGGGCGTGGTGACGGTCGGGTCGAGCCGGAACACCCGCCGGGCGAGCCAGCCTCCGTACACGCGGTAGGCGACCCACAGCGCGGCGAACGAACCCAGAGCGACGGCGATCGTGAGCATCTTTGAGCGCCGAGAAGCGGGGGCTGGCGGGGCGGGCCGGGCGTCTCTCAGGTCGCTTCGCGGGGCCCGCCGACCCACGCTGACGCACGCCTTGACGCCCCACTATACTCCCCACTCTGCCGGGGCCTGAAGTTGCCTCGGGCCCGCTCTAGGTGAAGCTACCAACAGGAACGTTCCGTGCCCGAACACGTCGTCATCATCGGCAGCGGCCCCGCCGGCTGGACCGCCGCTGTCTACGCCGCCCGCGCGAACCTCAAGCCGCTCGTCTACGAGGGCGCCGTCAGCGAAGAGAACCGCCAGAGCGGCACGCTGCCGCTCGGCCAGCTCGCCCTTACCACCGAGGTAGAGAACTTCCCCGGCTGGCCCGCGGGCGACCTGTCGGCCTATCTGAAGTCGGCGCTCGACGAGGAGCACCACTGGCTGGCCGACATGCACCAGAAAGAGGGCTGCAGCGGCCCCGAGCTGATGCACCTCATGCGGCAGCAGGCCAAGAACTTCGACACGCGGATCATCACGGACGACGTGCTCGAGGTGGACCTCTCCAGCACGCCGTTCAAGCTCCGCAGCCGCGAGTCGCACGACGCCACCGGCGGCACGAACGAGGTCGAGGCCCACTCGATCATCATCGCCACCGGCGCCAGCGCGAACTACCTGGGCCTCGAGTCCGAGGAGCGGTTCAAGAACAACGGCGTCAGCGCTTGCGCGGTGTGCGACGGCGCCCTGCCTCGCTTCCGCGACAAGGAGCTGGTGGTGGTCGGCGGCGGTGACTCGGCCGTCGAGGAGGCCGACTACCTCACCAAGCACGCCAGCAAGGTCTACATGATCCACCGTCGCGACGAGCTGCGAGCGTCGAAGATCATGGCCGACCGCGCGCTGAACAACCCGAAGATCGACATCCAGTGGAACACGCAGGTGGCGGAGGTGCTGGGCGACGACGATCACGGCATGACCGGCGTGCGGCTCACCAGCACCGTCGGCGAGCCCGACCGCGAGCTCACCGCCACGGGCATGTTCCTGGCGATCGGCCATACGCCGAACACGGGCTTCCTCAACGGCCAGCTCGACATGGACGACAAGGGCTACCTGACGTGGACCGTGCCGTTCCGCACGAACACGAGCATCGAGGGCGTGTTCGCCGCGGGCGACGTGTCGGACGACTACTACCGCCAGGCCTGCACGGCCGCCGGCACCGGCTGCATGGCGGCGCTCGACGCGGAGCGCTGGCTCGCGAGCAAGGGGATCTGATCCGGGAGGTTTGATCCAGAGAGGAGATTCGGGGGCGTTGGTGATAGGGGGGATCGCGAAGCGTTGCTTCGACGGCGCTCTTGGCGCCGACGTGTCCCGTGTGCCTTGGGCTCTAATCGGCTCCATTAAACATGACGGAGCGCTGCCGTTGTCTCAGCCGCTGATCGGTATCGCTCGCGCGACCTTTGTGCAGCGTCATCCCCCTTATCACCAATCTCCCCCAATCCCCTCTCCGTCGAACCGACCCAGCCAATAAAGAAGCCGATGCAGAAACTGTCGGTCAAGGAAGCCCGGCTCGCCGACGCGGTCGGCGCCCACGCCAAGGTGCAGGGCTGGGTCCGCACGCGGCGTGACTCGAAGGCGGGCTTCAGCTTCGTCGAGGTGAACGACGGCTCGTCGCTAGGCAACCTGCAGGTCATCGCCCGGCAAGAGCTGGCCAACTACGCGGACGACGTAAAGCGTTTGACCGCCGGGTGCAGTGTGACGGTCACCGGAGAGGTCGTCGCCTCCGGCGGCAAGGGGCAGGCCACCGAGCTGCGGGCCGACGCCGTCACCGTGCACGGCTGGGCCGACCCGGAGAGCTACCCGCTGCAGAAGAAGCGGCACTCGCTGGAGAAGCTCCGCGAGTGGGCCCACCTCCGGCCGCGCACCAACGCCATTGGCGCGGTCATGCGGGTCCGCAACCGCGTCACCCGGTCGATCCACGACTTCTTCCAGGACGACGGCTTCCTGTACGTGCAGACGCCGCTGATCACGGCGAGCGACTGCGAGGGCGCCGGCGAGATGTTCCGCGTCACCACGCTCGACGCCGACCAACCGCCGCGCGACGCCGAGGGCCGCACCGACTTCGGCCAAGACTTCTTCGGCAAGCGGACGCACCTGACGGTGTCCGGCCAGTTGGAGGGCGAGGTGTACGCCTCCGCCCTCGGCAAGATCTACACCTTCGGGCCGACGTTCCGCGCGGAGAACTCCAACACGTCTCGCCACCTGGCCGAGTTCTGGATGGTGGAGCCCGAGGCCGCGTTCTTCGAGCTCACGGACAACATCGACCTGGCCGAACGGTTCCTGAAGCGGATCGTCGCCGATGTGCTCCGCGACTGCGAGGAAGACCTCGCGTTGTTCGGCGAACGGATCGACAAGGCCGTGCTGCCGCGGCTCAAGAAGCTCGTCGCCGACGACTTCGTCCGGCTGCCGTACACCGAGGCGGTCGAGATCCTCACCGGCAGCGGCCAGAAGTTCGAGTACCCCGTCGCCTGGGGCGCCGACCTGCAGGCAGAGCACGAGCGGTTCCTCACCGAGGAGCACTTCGACTCGCCCGTGGTGCTGTACGACTACCCGGCGGCGATCAAGCCGTTCTACATGTACGTGAACGAGCCGGACGGTGAGGGGCCCACCGGTACGGAGCCCGCCGCGGAGGGGCCCAACGGGGAGGATCGCACCACGGTGCGGGCGATGGACGTCCTCGTGCCGGGCGTGGGCGAGATCATCGGCGGCAGCCAACGCGAGCACCGCCTCGACGTGCTGGAGCGTCGCATGGCGGAGGCGCAGCTCGACCCGGCGGAGTACTGGTGGTACGTCGATCTGCGTCGCTACGGCAGCGTCCCGCACAGCGGCTTCGGCCTGGGGCTGGAGCGGATGGTGCAGTACACGACCGGCATGACCAACATCCGCGACGTGATCCCGTTCCCAAGGACGCCGGGCTCCGCGGAGTTCTGAGCGGGCGTCGGGCTGTGAGCTCGTGTTGAACGCGAGGTCCGTGCGTCGAACGATGAAGCCGAGGCGAATTCGGCAACTCTGAAACACGTGTCGGTCGACTCAACATCAGCACTTTCGCAAGATGCCCCGGAGCGAACGGGTGGTCCAACTTCGGCGCCTGGCAGCCAGACCTTTGCGCCGGCGATCGTCGATCGCACACTCAAGGCGGAGCTTCTTGCTCGCCCAGTGGGTCACCGCAATGGTCTCGCAACGCAGAGTCCGGCGGAGGCCACGATCAGCAGAGCCCCTGACGGCTCGGGGACGGCTTGTGACGGGCCTGGGAGTAACGCCCCGAAGTTCGCCGCCCACGTCACGTATTGCGCCTCGCCGATGACGCCGCCGTCCGTATCGTTCGGCAGGGTGCCCGCCGGCGCGCCGAGCCGGTCACGCCACACCGTGTAGTCGGCCCCGTCGACGCTGCCGTCCTCGTTGTAGTCGCCGGCGAGCGTCGCGAAGAGCGACAGCACGACCGAGTCGGTCGCCTCCGAGTAGTCGACGCGGAACGAGCCGACGCCGCCGGTGGTGTCGAGCCGCTCGCCGCTGGCGACGTTGGCGAACGCGCCGGTCAGCTCGTCCGCGGTGAGCAGCGTGAACGTGTCGGCGGAGGCGGGCATGAACGCTGGGTCGAGCAGCAACTCGAGCGTGCCGGCCAGCGTCGCGCCGCCGGTCACCTCAAGCTGGTCGTACCCGGAGCCGACTGTTACGCCCGCGACGTCGATCTCCAGCGTGCTGCTGGCCGACTCGGTGTAGTCGCCATCGATGAGCGTCGGGCCGCTGTTGGCGGACGGGGCGAAGACACCGCCGCCTAGTTCGAGGTTGCTGTCGAGATCGCCCAGCACGGCGCCCGCCTCCAGCCGCCCGGCCGTCATGCCGAGCACGCCGCCCGCAGTGCGGTCGATCGTCCCCGCGCTGAGCCGACCGCCGGTCACGATGAGCGAACGCCCGGCGGGGAGCACCATCGCGTTGTCCACCAGCAGGGTTTGGCTCGCCGATAGTGAGCTCCCCACAAGTGTTGAGGTTCGAGTGCCTACGGCCGCGGTGAAGACCGGTTCGGTCAGGCGGAGCGTCCCGCTGGTGAACGACGCGTTGCCGGAGAAGGCGCCGTCGAGCAACACGGCCGTGGTCGTGAGCTGGCCGCCCTGGATCCGTAAGAAGCCGTCCGGTGCGGGCGGCGTGGGGGCGAGGCCGGAGCCGGGAAAGCCGCTGCGGAGGTCGATGACCCCTCCGGAGTACACGAGTTCGCCGCCGGAGAGGACGATCGAGCCGCCGCTGCCGCCGCGGCCTGACCGCCCGAGGATACCGGGGCCAAAGGGGCCCGTGCCGGGGTTCGCGCCGTTGCCGCCGTCGCCGCCGGAGAGGTTCGCCCCGCCGGCGATCGTGAGCGAGCCGCTCGTGATCAACAGCGTGCCTGCGTTGCCGCCGTCACCCCCGTTGCCGCCGTTGCCGGCCGCGGTTGGGTTGAACCCCCCGCTGCCGTTGTTGCCGGTGCGTCCAGCCCCGCCGTCGCCGCCGAAGAGATTGAGGGCAACGCCGCCGAGGGTAACGCCTCCGGCGATCGTCACGTTGTCGCCGCTGCCGCCGCGGCCGCCCGAGCCCCCGTCGCCGCCCACCCCGGACGCGGCCCCGCCGTTACCACCTCTGCCGCCGAACGTGTTCACGCCCGAGGCGCCCAGGGCGCCGCCGGCGAGCGTGAACGCCCCGCCGGCCGAACCGTTGGCTCCGTTCCCGCCGCCAGGCGCGACATTGGCACCGTTAACGCCTTCTAGCCGAACAACGCCTGCGACCGCCAGCGTGCCCGCCTCGACGGTGACGCTGGCGCCCGCGCCTGTGGTCCTGAGGTCCAGCGACGTGTCGAACCGCAGCGTCCCCTCGCCGAGTTTGCTGAGCCGATCGGCGCCGACGAGCGACTGGTCAATCGTGAACGTGTGCGTCGCGTCCGTCACGTCGATCCGCACGTCGGAGTCGGCAATGTCTAGCGGGTTGTTCAGCGAGCCGAGCGACGTTCCCTCGATCCGCAGCGTGCCGCCGTCGAAGCGGACGTCGCCGGAGCCAAGACTCGCTTGCTGGCTAATCCCCAGAGTCCCGCTGGCGAGCACCGCGCCGCCCGTGTGGGTGTTGGCCCCGGTGAGCGACGCGACGCCCGGTGAGTTCACCAGCACGCGTCCGGCGCCGCTAAGCGGTGTTGCGAAGGCGCCCTCCTGCGCGAGCTCGACCGTGGCGCCCGCGTCGATGGCGACTCCCGTCGCCGCGGCGAGCTGATCGGGCGCCGTCACCCGCAGCGCGCCCGCTTCGACGACCACACCGCCGGCGAACGTGGCGGCGTCGGTGAGCGCCACCGCGCCGGCGCCCTGCTTGCGGATCGTCCCGCCGCCCACGATCGTCAGCGTCACATCACCGCTCGCGTTGTCGGCGCCGACGCCCAACTCGCCGTCGACAACGATCTCGGGCGTGACGAGCGTGCCGCCGTCCAGGCCGAGGGCGCCGCCCACGGCGACCACCGTCGGCTGGCTCGTCTGGATCGTTTTGCCAGCCGTCAGCGAAACGGTGGGCCCCAGCAGGCCGCCGGCGCCGACGGTCAGGCCGCTGTCGGTCAGCACGAGCTCGCCCGAGTTGAACGTAATCGTCCCGCCGGCCGCAGGGACAATTTCTTTGGTCGTGAGCGAGCCGCCGTCGATGAGCAGCTCGTTGCCGCTGGTGAGCAGCGTCCGCTCGTCGATGATCACGCGGCTGCCCGACGGCAGCACGACCGCCGGGTTGTCGCTGAAGATAAACTCGTCGTACAGCAAGTTGTTGGGGTCGATCACCCAGTCGTTGGTTGTCTGACGGAGGGCGCCGCCCTGCCAGCCGATCAGGCTGACGTCGTCGAGCAGGATAGTTGTGAGGTCGGGCGTCCGGACCTCGCCGCCGATCAGCTCGAAGAAGATGCCGTCTCGCAGGTCGATCAGGGTGAACCCGTCGATGACGGTGTCCGCCCCCTCGACCGCCAGCATCTCGCCGCCGAAGTCGGCGGAGGCGAAGCGGATCTCGCCGTTGATCGTCGTCTGGCCGGCCAGCACCAGCTCGCCACCAAACTCGACCGGGGCGTTGACCGTTACGTCGAGCAGCGTGTCTCGCCCGCCGCCGAAATCCTCGCTTCCCAGCGACGTGACGAGCGCGACGTCGATCGTGCCGCCGACGATCGTGCCGCCGTCGAGAAACAACGTGCCGGGTCCGATAATCTGACCGCCGTCGTTGTTAACCAGGCCACCTGCCAAGAGTTCGAAGAAGGAGCTTGAATCCAGGCTGATCGTCCCCTCTCGGTTGTCCATCGAACTGTCGAACAACGTGAGCCCGCCGCCCATGACTTCGATGGTTCCCTCGTTGGTGAACGGCAGCTCAGCGTTGAAGGTTGTTGCTTCGGTGAGCACCTGGGTGTCGTCCGAGCCGGTGGTGTCGGGCGTCACGGCGCCGGTCGGCAGGGTCGCCTGGCTGAGCACCGCGTCGATCATCAGGCCCGACGAGCCGACACGGATCGTGCCCTGGTTCACGACGGCTAGGTCCGTGCTCTCGAACCCCGCCTGCGTGCCGAAGCCGGTGAAGTCGATCGTCAGGTCGGGGCCGAACGTCAGCCGCGAGGCGGGCGCGTCGGGGTCGGTCGACCCGCTAACGAACCGTGTTGTGTCGCTGAACGAGAGCGTGCCATCGCCCGTCAGGCTCGCGACGCGATCGACCACTACCTCCTGCTCGATACCGTTGAGCGAGAGGCCCCCGGTTAGGACGACGTCGCCCCGCAGCCCGACGTCGCTGAACTCAAGGGAGACCTGCCCGTCGATGGTCAGCTCCTCCAAACGCGCGACCCCCCCGCCGCTCAAGACGTCCGACGCGTCGCCGACGGTCCCGCCGCGGATGGTCGTGCCGGTGATGTCCACGAGGCCGTCGATGCGGCCCCCTTCGTTGTCGACGAAGCCGCTGAGCTGAGCCGCGGCGATCAGCCCCTCGTTGACGATCCCGGGGGCGTCCGCCGTGCCCCCGTCGATGAAGAGGCCGTCGTCCCCAAAGGGCCCCACGCCGATCGTCCCCCGGTTGAGAATCGGGACGAAGATGTCGCTGTTCTGGTCGGACAGCAGCGTGACCCCTTGGCCGATGGTTAGCCGCTCGGCGCCCGTGGCGCCGCCGATCGTGCCGTTCAGCTCAACCGTGGCCGGCGCCGCTCCGCCGCTGCCGACAAAGGCGAAGTCGGTCTCAAGGGTGAGGGCGGCCGCCAGCAGGACGTCGCCGGCGGGCAGTTGGGTGGTGTTGTCCAGCGCCAGGGACCCGTCCAGCTGCAGGTTGGGTGCGGTGAACTCGACGCCGCGTAGCCTTCCGTTGTTGGCGTCCACGAACGCGGCGTTGATCTGCGCTGACTCGACGATCGAGTCGGTCAGAACCAGCTCGGAGCCGCTGATCGTCCCGCCGACGACCCGCGCGTCGCGGAACTCGGCCGTGTCGAATTGAACCACGCCGTCGGCGTTGTCGACGAAGGTGTTGCGGAACTCGAGCACGCCGCCGACGCTCCCGTTGATGACGCCGCGGTTGACCAAGCCGGGCGACGAGCTGTTCTCGCTCCCCGACGCATCGAAGTTCGCCACCCCGTTCAGGGTGGCGTGGTTCTCGATCCGCGGGCCTTGTGCCGAGTCGACCGTCCACGTCGATCCAGCGGTGAACGTCACTGCGGCGGAACCATTCAAAAAATCGATCCTCTTGGCCGATGCTGTCTGGCTGGAAAACACCGTGTCGCCCACGAGCCTGACGCCCGACGCCGACAAGTCGCCGTCGATCTGCATCTGGCCGGACATCTCCAGCCGGCCCTGGGCAGAGGGCCCCGCGACGCCGAGCGACGCGCCCGCTTCGAGCGTCAGGTCCGAAAGCCGCGTGACGGCGCCGCTCGGCGGATTGGCCCCGTTGTCGACGGTGAGTTGGCCGGCCAGCACGCCGCCGCGGACCGTGCTGCGGCTGAGCGTGATCGCCGTGCCCTGGGTCAGGTCGGTGCGGCCCAGCACGCCGCCGTTGTTGTCGATCACGCTGTCGGCGTAGACACCGCTGGCGCCGATCGTGGTGCGGTTCTCGAAGTCGGCGCCCGTGAGGTTGAACGTCGCGGACGTCTCGAACGTCGGCGCGACGCCGGAGAGCCCACCCGTGCCGGTGACGATCGCGGTCGCACCGGAGAGAAACTCCACGGCGCCGTCGTTGTGCAGCCGTGCGCTGTCGAGCATCAGGGCGCCGGCGTTGCGGACGGAGATCAGCCCGCCCGACTCGTTGTGGAAGAAGCCGTCCTGCAGGACGAGCATCTGCCCGGTGCCGCCCGACGCCGAAACGTCGATGAATCCGCTGTTGCGCATCGCGGCGGTGTTGCGGGCCTGGTCGCCCGTGGGGTTCACGAGCAGCGGCTGAACGCCCACCGGCCGCAGCGTGCCGCGGTTATCGAAGAGCAGCCGGTCGTCGCCCAGCGTGCCGGCGACGGCCATCGTGTGGCCCGCGTCGTTGACGAGGCTCACCGTGCGGCGGAACCCGCTGATGGTGTTGCCGATGTCGTCGGTCGACGTCAGCGTGCCCGTGCCGGTCAGCAGCACCTCTCCGTTGAACTGCAGCGTAGTGGAGTTGGGCGTCGCGCCGGCCGCTTGCAGAGTGATGACGCCCGAGTTGTCGATCACGCCGCTCTGGACGCGGATCGGCTGCATGTCGACGACGAGCGTCCGCCCGTTCTGCACGTCCAGCGAGTTGCCCGTGCCGATCGTCAGTCGATCGAGCACGACCGACACGTCTTGAGTGACCACTGCGTTGCCCGCGTCGATCGTGACGTTGAACGCCCGGCCGAGCGTGTTGCCGGGCACGAGCGTGGGCTCGCCCACGGGCACGCCGTCGGCGTCGAAGGCGTTGTCCCACTTGGTGGGGTCCGACCAGGCGCCGTTGCCGGGGGTGTTCCATAGGCTATTGACGATCTGCTTGTCGGGCGAGGAACTCGCGAGCACGTACTCGCCGTTGGAGAGTCCCGTGACCGACGCGGAGGCGATCGTGATCGTGCCGCCGTCGTCGCTCTGCACTTGGAAGGCGAAGTTGTGGTCCGCGTCGGCCGACTCGGGGATCAGCACGCCGTACACCCGCGACACGTCCAGCGTGCCGAGCGTCTGGTCCATCACGCCGCCGAACCGGGCGTCGTTCGCGAACCCGCCTGCGAGCAGCGGCTCGTAGTGCTCGGCCGACTCCGTGTCGCCGACGGGCACGCCCTCGAGGTCGCGCACGCCCAGCAGCGGGCTGTCGAGCGTCGCGAGGCCCGTGTTGAACAGCAGCAGCAGGTCGTAGCCGTCGTAGTCGAAGTCGCCGAACACGGCGGGCCCGACGTCGTACCGCACCAGGCCCGCGACCGCGTCTCCGTCGGTGTCCGCGTCGAGCACCGTGCTGCCCGGGAGCATGGCCACGCCGTTCTCGTCGAGGCTGCCGTCGGGCAGGACGAGTTGGCTCGGGTTGATCTGCACGGGCAGCAGGCCGAACGCCTCGGCGCCGCCGTCGAGGCCGACGATGGTTGGCGTGTCGGGCGAGCCCGCGATGAACGGGTTGGGGGCGAGCGTGCCGAGCTGCGTCGAGCTGCCTTGGGCGCCCGTGACAGGGCCCGACAGGATCGACGCCGCCGCAGCGCCGAGCGGCGCGGTGTTGGTGCCGACGAGGAAGCGGCCGTCGCCTCCGTCGTCGGTGGTGATCGAGGCGTCGCCGCCCAGGCCGCCCGCCGTGTCGATCGACCCGCCGCCAAACACCGACGTGCCGACGAGCTTGACCGAGCCGCCACCGCCGCCGCCGCCCGCCCCGCCGTCGCCACCAGAGCCGCCATCGCCGCCCGTGGCCCCCGCCGCGCCGGCCCCGCCAAAGCTGCCGGGCGCCCCGGGGCCGATGTAGGGAGCGGGAAGGAAAATCTTGGTGAAGGGGAACGGCCAGAAGTTGCCCTTCTTCCAGCCCGGAATACCGGGCAGCGCGCCCAGGCCATCCTCGGGCGAGCCGTTGGCCGTTTGGCCGGCGCTGCCCGCGCCGCCGGCTTGGCCGGCGCCCCCGCGAGCCAGCAGCGATCCGTCGAGGTCGACGGCGCCTTGGGCGACGATCTCGAAGGCGCCGCCGCCTCCACCGCCGTCGCCGCCGCGGCCGCCCGCGCCCCCGGACGCCCCGGCGGCGCCGTCCCCGCCGCTCGCACCGACGCCGCCGAACCCGCCGATCACAAAGTCGGGCGTGGGCGGCACAAGCGGCACGGGGCCCGTCGAGATGGCCCACGCCCCCTGGCCCGAGGCGCCGCCGCCACCGCCGCCGCCCGAGCCGCCGCCGCCGCCGCCCTGGCCGCCCGAACCGGCCCCGCCGCCGGCGCCGCCGCTGATGGCGAAGCCGGCGCCCGTGTTGAGCCCCCCGCCGCCAGCCAACCCGTTCGCGCCCGCCGAGCCCGAGGTCGCGGCCCCGCCGGTGGCTCCGCTTCCGCCCGCGCCCGCGATGTCATCAAAGAAGTCCGCCGCGTCGATGTTCACGAGGTCAAGAAGCGGCAAGATGATCGGATTCGTAATCGGGTTAGAAATCGGAACGGGCTGCGGCGGCCACGGGGTTGCCTCGCCGCCACTGCCTCCCGCCCCCGCGGCGCCGGCGTTGGCCACCCGCTGGCCGGCGCCACCTTGGCCGGCGCCGTTGGTCACGCCGAACCCGGGCGAACCGGCGACGCCCGCCACGCCGCTGGATCCCGCCACGCCATTCCGCCCGCCGCCGCCGTCGCGGCCGTCTTGCGCGGGGATCAACGGCGGCACGGCCGGCAGGATGAACGCCTGGTTGTTGAACGACAGGCCGCCAACGATGAACTGCAGCCCGCCGCCTTCGCCAACGGTCGTCGCGCCCGATCCGGCGCCGCCGCCTGCCCCGCCCAGGCCACCCGATCCGCCGCCGGCGCCGGCGAGCGTCTCGACGGCGGAGAAGTCGATCGTCGCCCCCGGCGCGATGGCGACGTCGTCGCCAATCAAGAACGACGCCGGCCGGCTGCCGACGCCCGTCAGCGTCTCGCCGGGCAATAGCGCAAAGTCGCCGGCGATCGAGAACGTCGCCTTGCCGTCGATGACGGACGTCGAGAGCGCCCCGCCAAAGTCCCATGGCGCGCCGTCGCGGGTGACCGTGAGCGCGTCCGTATCGACGACCAAGTCGATCGCCTCAACGCGTGTTTGGCTGGTCGTAAACTGGAGCGTCGCCGCGACTAGTAGCGTGCCCACACCTCGGCGGCGGGCAGCTCTGCATGGTATCCGCATGTTGATCGATCCCTTAAGAGGTACTCTCGGCCGCGACGCGCCCTTTCGACAAGGGCGGGCTCGTATGAGCGAGGAGCCGACAAGCCGTCTTGGCGGAGAGCCAACAGCAGGTCCCAAGAGCCGCTCTCGCAGTGCCTAGGGTAACAGCTTGGCCGCCATACCGGCGTGTCATTCAGACCGCCATTTAAGTGCCTTTGAGAACCCTGTCCCAGCGTTCGCCGACGACGGTTAACTCCGTCGAGACACTATTACGGCGAGCGAGACAGGCCCGCCATCAGACTTGCGGCGGTTGCATCGACTTCGCGGCCTGTCGCCCCAGGCCAACTCGCGTCGGTTGCCTCACCCGACGTCTCAACGCGGTTCCGCGAGGGCGCTGAGGTGCAACCGACCGACGCGCGTCTCAGCCTTTCGGCATCGACGTGAAACACCTAGCGAGCTTGCTGTCGGCGTCGGCCACCGCTTCAAGCAGCGGAGCTCAGCTCGCCTAGCGCCGCCAGCAGCCGCTCGGCGACTTCGCGGTCGTGCAGATCACGCACCCGCCGCACGTAGTGCCGGCGGGAGTCTTCCAGCAGCTCGGCTGGCGTGTCGTCGGCCGCTTGGCCCCAGAGGCTAAGAAACGCCTCGACCGCGTGCCCGTCGCCGGCGAGCGCCGCGAACAGGGCGTCGTCCAGCAGCTCCAATCGCTCGAGCGTCGCCGGGGCGATCACGCTGCCCCGCTGGCTCACCACCCGATACTCGTCGCCGTAGCCGGCGGGGAGGCCGGCCGCGGACGCGGCGAGAGCGGGGCTGGAAGCGAGTGACGTCATCGGAGCAGAATCGGAGCAAGCAGGTAAGAAGGGAGGGCGAACGCCAGCAAAGACAGCCGGCGACGACGAAGAGTTCGCGCTTTCGCGCGACTCGCCGCGCAATAAGCCGCTCAGAGGCGTCCACGCGAGAGCACGCCCGAGCCGGTGCTTCCCGGTTGGTACGCTGAGCTAGGCGGACTGGTTCCGCAGCTTCGCGAATCTTTCGCTAACCGAAGACTCGGCCTCGTTTTGCGCCTCCTCGCCGGCGTCGGCCGCCGCTGGCGCTGACGGCTGCGGGTCGCCCGCGTCGCTCGGCACGATCACCGGCAGCGGGTCGGTGATCTCCTGCAACTGCGCGGCCAGCGTGTTGTTCGCCGTCTGGGCCTCGAGCAGCTCCTCGGTCCGCTGCTGCAGGTGCCGCTCCACCTCGCGGACCCGGCTGCGGGCGAGCGCCAGGTCGTGCTCCAGCCGCTTGCGATGCTGCTGGTCCGTCTCCTGCTGCTGGCGCCACCGTTCCGCCTGCTGGTCGAACTCGGCCTCGCGCTCCGCGGCGCGTTGCTCCATGCGGGCGCCCACGGACTCTAGCTCACGCACCACCTCGTCGATCGCTGACAGCGTCGCGTCGTACTCACCGGCCATCCGCTCTTCGCCCGTGCGCCAGCCCGCGATCAGCTCGCGTATTGGCTCGTTGGCTCGGGCGGGATCGGGCATGGGGAAGGCGAGAGCAAGCGCTCGGGCGATCACATCAAGAGGCGTGCCGCGAGCGCGAGGACAGAAGGCCAAGCGGACGAGAAAAGTGCGGCCGACCTGGCTCTTGGCGTGAGACGCAGCCCGGCACAGTAAACCTAGGTCACGAAGTGAGGGGCGTCAAAAAGAACGGGGGCGGCGATCGCTGTGGGGGTCGCCCGTGCTGTGGGGTTTGGCGCCCGCCGCCCACGGCTGACTACCATGCACGCCCCCCCCTCAAAACCGCTACCTGCCGAAAGACCCCTCCGCACAATGGCCTACCGAGTCTCTATTTTATGCCTCGCCTTGTGTTTCGTTGTCTCCGCGACGCGCCAAGCGATCGGTGGCGAGTCGACGCTGGTCGTCGCGCTCAACGCCGACGATGACAACAACAACGGCGTCCGCGACTGCGACGAACCGACCGTCCCGGGCGACGACGACTACGTCCGCCTGCCGCTGCCGCTGCCGCCGGGCGACGAGCCTGCGATTCATGTCGGCGGCCCCCCGCCCGATGCCATAAAGGTGCACCCCGGCGCCGACGGCGTGTACGTCGAAGCAAGACGTCCGGCAGACGCCTTGTGGGACGGTCGCTTCTCGATCCTCGTCACGGCAGAAGACGGCAAGACGCAGCGGATCGCCGGCCGCGTAGCGCCGCTGCTCGTGCAGTCAAGCCTCGACCGCGCCCGCACGGTGTTCGTCCGCGAGTTCCCCGGCCGTAACGATCGGTTGATCGCACAGCTACGCGAGATCTGCACGGCTGCGGAGGCGGAGCTGCACGTGGTGCCCTCCGAGGGGCGGTACGCCTACAACCACATCTGGCTGCAAGACACGGTCGAGTTCCTCGAGGCGTCGGGCGGGGCGAAGCCGATGACCGTCGCGCTGGCCGGCGTGCGGAACCGGGCGCTCGACCTGTTCGCCCGCGACCGCTTGCTGGGGCCGGGCGTTGGCTACGTGCGGGTCGGCGAGTACCGCAACCGGTTCGCCGAGGGCGAGAGCGGCGTCTCGTGGATCGATTGGTTCGGCAACCTGGAGGCGTCGCCCCCGACCGCGGCGCGGCCCAACGGGTGCGTGCTGTACGGCATCGACGCCGAGCGTGAGGCCCAGCTGCACCCGGAGGTGGTCGCGCTGCTGGGGGCGCAGGGCGTTCAATCGCTCGTGCCGCTCGACGTCGGCTGGCTCACCATTAAGCACACGGACGAGATGGTGTCGTTCATCCCGGCGAAGGACGGCGGGTTCTTGGTGCTTGTGCCCGACCCAACTGTCGCGCTCGCCGTGCTCCGCGAGGCGCAGGCCGCCGGCCAAGGCGCGACCGCGCTGCTCGATGTGTTCGAGGAGGGCGTGACGATCGACACGCTGCTCGCCGACACGGCGTTCGTCGAAGCGAACGAGCGGCTTTGGCGCGAGCGGATCGAGCCGATGTCTCGCGAGCTGCTTGCAGGCATCGGCGCGAACGCGGACCAGCTGCGGCGGATGCCGGTGCTGTTCAACGCGGCCGGAACGCCGCGGACGCCGAACGTGGTGAACTGCCTCGTGCTGCCCGGCGCGGACGGCGTGGCCGGCCATGTCGCCATGGCGGACCCCAACGGCCCGATCGTCGACGGCGTCGACCTCTGGCAAGCCGAGACGCAGAAGCGGCTCGCCGACGCGGCCGCGACGCTGCACTTCGTGGACGACCGCCAGTACCACAAGTGGTCCGGCAACGTGCACTGCGCGACCAACGCCATCCGGCCGCTGGTTGATTAGACGCCTGCAGGATCGACGGGAGGGGGCAGGATCGACGGCGCGGCATCCTAGTCATCTTGTAAGTCCTGTCAAAACCATTTGCTAAACTGGCCGTCTCGCTAGCTCGGTCTCGTCAGTCCCGCCTCGTTAGCCCAGCCTCGTCAGCCCCGCCTCTCGGTCGATCGCGATGTCCCGTTTTCCTTTCCCGATGCCCACCCGTCGCATGCCGCACCGCACCGGACGTGGGGGCACGCGGGCGCCTGGCGGCTACGGGCGCCGGCAACGGCCGATGTTTGGCGTCGGCCGGCCACGCTCGCAGCCTGGCATGTCGGGCGCCGGTGGCTCGGGGCGTGCCGGCATGGGACGCAGCGGAATGGGCCGTGGCGCGATGGGCCGTGGCGGCGCCGGCGGCCTCAAGATGCGGCTGCTTATCGCGCTAGCGCTCGCGGCGTTCGCCCTCATCTCGTACTACGGCAACCCGGGCGACGTGAACCAGATCACGGGCGAGCGCGAACGCGTCGCGATGCCCGACGAGGCCCAGGAGATGGCCCTCGGCCGGCAGGCGGCGCCGCAGATGGTGCAGCAGCACCGCGGGCCGTCGCGCGACCCGGTCGCGACCCAGCGGGTCGAGCGGATCGGCCGGCAGCTGCTCGCGGCGCTCGAGATCTGGATCGCCGAGAAGGAGGCCGAGACCGGCCTGGAGCTCCGCAACCCGTACGAGTTCCAGTTCACGCTGCTGGCCGACCCGCAGACGGTGAACGCGTTCGCCCTGCCGGGCGGGCCGTGCTTCATCACCGAGGCGCTCTACTCACGGCTGCAGACCGACGGCGAGCTGGCGGGAGTCATCGGCCACGAGATCGGCCACGTCATCGACCGGCACGGCAACGAGCGGATGGCCAAGCAGAAGCTATTCGGCGGGCTCGCGGCGGCGGGCGGCGTGGTGGGCGGCGGCCAGAACTCGGCCCGCGTGTCGCAGCAGATCCTGCAGATGGTGCAGATGAAGTACGGCCGCGACGACGAGCTGGAGAGCGACCGCTGGGGCGTCATCCTGTGCGAGAAGGCGGGCTACGACCCGCGGGCGATGATCGGCGTGATGAAGGTGCTGGACGAGGCGTCGCCCAGCGGCGGCCCGCCGGAGATGATGAGCACCCACCCGAAGCCGGCCAACCGAATCGCGTACATCCAGCAGGTGATCAAGCAGGTGTTCCCGGAGGGCGTGCGCCCGGGATTGAAGCCGTAGATGCGAGCGGTAGGGTGCGGCGACAAGGTGGATGAGATTGGGGAATGTTGGGTGATAGGGTGGATAGTTCATCCACTCAGCCGCCGACTTGCGGTGGTGCCTTAGGGACTCGTTTCGACGTCGGACAGTCCTTTCCACGAATGGCTCCGGCTGTCGGTGTCCTCCACTGCCTCCCGACCTTGAACCACCACGGTGGGGCGTCCGACGACAGAGTCGCCGCGCGAGTACGCGAAACGTTCCAGGAATTCCTGGGTGCTTCGGGCGTCGCCGATGAATCCCAGGCGAAAGTCACGCATGACGGGCGACGGCGAAAGGATCCGCGTCGCCCGCACGGTGACGGTCGCCCCGGGAGCGATAGCGGGGATCACAATCGCGTGGCTCGCGCTCTCGGGCGGCAGCTCACGAAACGGAGCCTCGCAGTCCCACTGGCAGTCCGGATTGCTCTTCGCAAAGAGCCGAAGCTCCACGTTTGTCGCCGGGCGCTCGCTCCCATTCGTGATCGAGATCCTCCGGCTCCACCGCACGGCGTCCGAATCGTTGATGGTGACCGCGGTGTGCACAACGAAGGTCACCTCGTCAGCGGTCGCTGTCTGCACGAAGCGCTCCAGCACCCGCGGGGCGATCAAGAACGCCACCAGGGTCAACAGAGCACTCCCCATCAATGCCAGTCCGACGAACTGAGCGCTCCGCAGATGGTCAGACGGCTCTTGGTTGGGCCGACCGAGCGGGCGATCCGACAGGGCTTCGGTTGCTGCGTCCATGGATCCCCTAGCCACGGTGTCGCCGGCTTGTGGGGGTCAGCCTTCGCCCGCGCTAAGGTCGACCGCGACCGATCGAGGAGTCGGCGCCCTCGTCCGCCCTCAAAACGCGACGCTAGCGCGGGCGGCGGCGCGACGAAGACACCAACCCGACGGAGAGGCAGCCGAGCAGCGTGATCGCCCCGACCTCCGGCACGCTGACCGCGTTGCCGCCCACCCCCGTCCCGAAATTCGCGTACCAAAAGCCGTAGTCGAAGATCGAGGTGTCGCCTGTCTCCATGCCGTCGCGCCATGTCGTGTAGTCGGCGATGTCGACGCGGCCGTCGGCGTTGAAGTCGCCCAGCGGGGGGCGCGTGGCCAGGCCCAGGTCGCCGAGCCACTCGCCCATGTATCGCAGATGGGCCAGGTGGTCGTCGCCCGTGGCGCCGCGGGCGCCGTGGAGCGTGAAGCCCTCCTGCTCCGCCTTGCGGTAGTACCGCAGCGTGCCCAGGCCCACGCCGTTGTCCGTCGCCGTGCCCAGCGACAGGTGCTGCAGCAGCTCGTTGCCCGTCTCTTCGGTGCTCTCGTAGCCGAAGGTCGCGACCTGGGAGTGCGTGAAGATGAACCGCTTGTCGCCGGCGGCCGCCAGGTCGGCGTACGCCTTGTAGCCGGCCATCTGCGAGTCGAGCGGCGTGCCGTCCGACGCGGTGGTGGCGTACAGCGAGTCGGCCGCCAGCAGGCTGTCGATCTGCGTGCGGTACGTGGGGGACTTCACGATCTCCCGCACTGCGCCGTAACCCGCGCTGAACGACGACACCGCGAGCGTGTCGAAGCTCGCCGCCGCGCCGAAGTCGGTCTGCCCACGCAGGCGGTTCTCGGCGTCGGTGAGCAGTTGATCGAAGAGCGTCGTGTCCTGGAACGGCACGCGGTACGCACTCGACAGGCCGTTGTAGTTCACGGTGACGATCACCGCGTTCAGGTCGGCGTAGGCCGCGTTGTTCCACACGGTCTGCGAGTCGCCGTGGAAGTGCACGAGGAGGTCGACCTCGTCGCCCGGCCGGTGCGTGTAGGTGTCCGGGATGAACATCCGCCACTGCGAACGGCTCATCGCCACTTGCCGACCCGTGGCGAAGGGCAACTGTGCCTCAACGAGTCCCGCCGCGAGGATCGTCAACAAGCAGAGCGTCGCGCGAAGCATCAGGAGATGGGGGAAGCTGGTGATAGGGGAGATGTTTCCAGGATGACTCTACCAACAAGGCCACGACGTGAGCCAATCGAATTGAGCACTGAGACGCAGGATTTCCGATCGCTTGGCGATCCCCCTCTATCACCAACCTCCCCCTATCTCCTCCGCCCTGGGCAGGTTGGCCAGCCGAGCCGCGTCACGCCCCCATCGCCGCCAGAAAGCGGTCGAACAGGTAGTGGCTGTCGTGGGGCCCGGCGGAGGCCTCCGGGTGGTACTGCACGCTGAACGCGGGCGTGGTGGAATCGACAAAGCCCTTGTGGCGGACGCCCTCGATCGTGCCGTCGTTGAGCGACAGGTGCGTCACCTCCAGCTCGGCCGGCAGCGACTCGGCGTCGACCGCGAAGCCGTGGTTCTGGCTCGTGATCTCCACTTTGTCGGTCGTCAGGTCCTGCACAGGGTGGTTCGACCCGCGGTGGCCAAACTTCATCTTGAAGGTCTTGGCGCCGCACGCGAGCGACAGCAGCTGATGCCCCAGGCAGATGCCGAAGACGGGCTTCTTGCCCACCAGTTCCGCGATCGTGCGACTGGCGTACTCCAGCGGCTCGGGGTCGCCCGGACCGTTGGACAGAAACACCCCGTCCGGCTCCAGCGCGAGCACTTCGTCGGCGGTGGTCTTGCCCGGCACGATCGTCACGCGGCAGCGGTTGCCGGCGAAGTGCCGCGGGATGTTCCACTTCATGCCGTAGTCGAACGCCACGATGTGCGGCCCGGTCGCCTCGCCCGCGTCGGTGCCCGTGCCGTCGAGCCGCGTCCAACCGCTCAGCGGCGTGGTCCAGGCGAGCGTCTCGGCCGGCGTCACCTCGGCGACGAGGTCGCGGCCGACCAAACCCGCGCTGGCCCGGGCCTTGGCGACGAGGCTCGCGTCGTCCGCGTCGAGCGTCGACAGGACGCCCCGCATCGCGCCGCCGGAACGCAGTCGCCGAACGAGCGCCCGGGTGTCGATCTCCTCGATCGCCACCACGCCGTGGCTTTTCAGGTAGTCGGTCAGCCGCGTCTCGCTGCGGAAGTTGCTGGCGATGCGGCTGTTCTCGCGGACGACGAACCCGGCCACCTGCGGCGCCGAGCTCTCCGTGTCTTCGTGGTTGACGCCGTAATTGCCGATCTGCGGGTACGTCATCGTGACGATCTGCCCCGTGTAGCTCGGGTCGGTCAGCACCTCCTGGTACCCGGTCATGGAGGTGTTGAAGCAGACCTCGCCCTCGACCTCGCCCTCGGCGCCGATGGACTTGCCGGTGTAGACGGTTCCGTCTTCCAGCGCGAGCTTAGCGGGGGCGTGCGACGTCATTCGCGAAACGAGCGGGCGAGGGAGGCTGGCGAGAGCTCCTGATTCTCACCGCCACCCGCGTCCGCTTCAACGCCCTCCGGCTGAACGGTTGGCAGGAGTTGCGGCGGGGCCTCGTGCCTGCGACGGGCGAAGAGCCCCACAACGCCGGCCGCCGCGAGCGGCAACGCCGGCAGATCGGGCGTCGTCGCCAGCACGAAGAGGCCCCGCTGGACGACGTACCGAGGATCGCCGCCGCTCCACAGCCACGCCGCCATCTCGGCCCCGATCAAGCCAACGGCGGCCACAAGGCCCAGTCCGACCGCCCCCCAGGCCACGCGGTTTGCACGAGATGGCGAGAGCGTCCACGCGGCCGCAAGCAGCAGCGGGGTGAGCAGCAGCCACCACAGTGCGTGGGCCCCGACCAACGCCTCGATCGACGCCGCGCAGCCCCACGGCCCGCAGATGTCGTGGCCGAGATTCAGGTCGTAGTGATGCAGCTGACTGGCCCCGTACAGCGCCGCGCCCCAGGCGGACGCGAGCAGAGTCGCCGTAAGCAGTCGCATGCCCATGCCAAGACGGTCCGATGGCCCAAACTCACGGTCGGCCCCGCTTCGCCGAACGCCTCGCTGCACACTCACTCGTTCAGGTCCGAGAGCCGCTTATCCACGACCGTCAGTGCGGTGATGGTGTCGAACGTGCTAAAGGTGTTCAGCTCATCGAGCACGACGTTGAACCAACGCGAGCCCTGCTTGCCACGCTCGATGGGCGTGAACGCGATGTTTTCCGGGTGTTCGACAACAAACCGGCCTCCGTTTGCGAGCACCATCTCGAACGGCTGAAAAGGCACGCGACGCACAAGTCGCTGCACCTCTTGCTTCATGGTTTGGACGCGATCAACCACCGTTGGTCCTCTGCGATAAAGGCGTCAGCTCGCCGCGGCGGCGGCCTCGGCGCCGGTGTACTCGGCTTCCGCGTCGCGTAGGCACGCCTTGATCTGCCGCACCGCCTGGCGGAGCCGTTCCTCGTTCTCGACGAGGCTCATCCGCAGGTAACCCTCGCCGTCGGGGCCGAAGCCGCTGCCGGGACTCGCGGCAACGTTGCCCTTCTCGAGCAGCATCATGGCGAACTCCATCGTGCTCATCCGGCTCCGCCACGGCTCGGGGATCGGCTGCCAGACGAACATGCCCGCCTTCGGCCGGGCGTCTTCCCAGCCGATGCGCACCAGGGAGTCGCACAACGCGTCGCGACGCGACTGGTACACCTCGCTCATGCGTTCCACGGCCGCGTCGGTGTGCCGCAGGGCCATGATCGCGGCGATCTGGATCGCCTGGAACATGCCGTAGTCGTAGTAGCCCTTGATGGTGCCCAGGGCGTTGATCATCTGTCGGTTGCCGCAGCAGAAGCCAACCCGCCAGCCGGCCATGTTGTAGCCCTTGCTCATGGTGGTGAACTCCACGCCGACGTCGCTCGCCCCGGGCGACGCCAAGAAGCTGGGCGGCTTGAAGCCGTCGAACGCCACGTCCGCGTACGCGAAGTCGCTGATCACCATCAGGTTGTAGCGCTTCGCCAGCCGCACCACCTCGTCGTAGAACGGCTGCTCGACGACCACGCTCGTCGGGTTGTGCGGGTAGCACAGCAGCAGCAGCTTCGGCTTGGGATACAGCGTCTCGCACGTGTGAGCGATCGCCGAGAGAAACTTGTCCGAGTCCGTCACCGGCAGCTGGATGACGTTGCCGCTGGCGAGCGCCACCGCGTACACGTGCACCGGGAAGTACGGCGTGGGAACCAGCGCCGTGTCGCCCGGGCCGGTGAGCGCCAAGCACATGTGGCTAAAGCCCTCCTTCGAGCCGAGGCAGCTCATGACCTCGCTCTCCGGGTCGAGCCGCACGCCGTACTTCTTGAAGTACTTGGCCGCCACTTCGCGCCGCAGGTTGGCGATGCCGTTGCTCTTGCTGTAGCGATGGTTGCGTGGGTCGCGGGCCGCCTCCACGAGCTTCTCGATGACAAGCTCCTCGGGCGGGTCGCTCGGGTTGCCCATGCCCAGCTCGATCACGTCGTCGCCCGCGACGCGTTTGTCGTAGATCAGCTTGTTGATCTTGCCGAACAGGTACGGCGGCAGCCGCGTCACGCGGTCGGCGACGCGGACCTCGAACGGCGAGGCGGGATCAAAATCGTTGCTGGGGGGGAGGTTCGACACAGGTCGACGGTTTTCAGCCGGGGCGATGTTGGCGAGGAACGAACGAGACGCTCAAGTATAATCCTTGCGGGCGATCGGGGCCGATGGCGGCTCAGTGCCCGCCCCGGCCGGTTTCTGCGCCTCGTCTGACGGATTGCCGCTGTGTCGTTTATTTCTCGCATCGTTGGCAGCAAATCAGCGGGGCCGTCGACCCAGGCGGAGCGCGACGAGAAGCTGCTGGCCGACGCCCGTGAGCAGATCGCCGCGTACCTGGCTGAGGACGCCGCGTTGGCGGCGGGCACCCTGGCGATGAAGCTCCGCGCCACCGGCGCGGGCCTGCGGCTCGAGCCACAGCAGTACGCGGCCGCTATCAAGGCGCTCGTGGCCGACGGGCGGCACGCCGATGGCGCCCGCCTGCTGGCCGACTGGATCGCCCTCCAGCCCAACGAGTCGGATTCGCTGCGGCTGCGGCTCGCCCAGCTGTGTGTCGATCATCTCGGCCGTCCCGGCCGAGCGCTCGACCTGATCGTGAACATCGATCCGGAGAAGCTGAGCGACCCGGAGTGCCTGCTCGCCCAGGAACTGGTCACCCGAGCCGAGGGTATGCAGGACGACGGCGCTGTGGAGCTCGACGACGCCGAGTGGTAGCCGCTCCTTTGCGCGCATGTCGCGACTGAGTTGGGCGGTAAAGCCTCGATCACTCCGCGTCGATTCTTCGGTTACGGCTGCACGCCTTGAGCGGTTTGGCCGTGCCGGCTTGCGTTGGGCTAGGGACGACCTAGCTTATCCCCGCGTGATGAGACGAAACGCCGCCCGATTGAAATAGCATCGGCGGCCGTGTTCGAACTGCGTTGCGACACCACGAACATCGGACCCGCCCCACCGCCCCACCGTCCGCCCGGCCCCGAGGAATCTTATGCGTGTGACGATGGCTCTGTTGCTGCACGGCGTCGCCACCTATGGCCACGCTCTTGTCTCTCGAAGTACCCCGCGCCGGTCGAAGCGCACGATCCTTCGCGGGTCGTTGAGATCGCCCCCGGCGTGTACAGCACGTTCGCGTCGCGCAACCCCGAATGGGAACACCATCTGAGGCAGCTCGTGCTGGACACGAATCAGCCCAACCCGCTGTGGGCGCTGCAGGGCCACTGGCCCGTGGGCACGGTGATCCCCGGCTTCGAGTCGTGGACCCGCGGCTGGTGGGAGGAGTACGGCTACGACTACGAGAACCAAGTCGCCCACCTGGAAATCGCCGCCGTGGCGCCGACCCAAATCGACGCCAACACGGTGTACTTCAACACGCGAAACATCCCCGGCTGGGGGTTCGCGATCGAGAACTAACTCGAGCCGGCCATGTTCATGGGCATGTACCGCGCGACCGCGACCGGCACGTGGCCCAACCAGACGTGGACCATGGACCCGCGGCCCGTCTACTTCTCGGACGGGTTCACCTGGGAGCTCGGCGGCCCGCGGGCGGTCGACGCCCAGGTTTGGGACGACCAAGACGGCAAGCGCTACGTCACGTTCGGGTCGTGGGACCCGGCGGACCGCAACGTGATCGTCACCGCCGAGCTCGACACCACCACCGGCCGACTCGCCGGCCTGCCCGCCGACGAGCCCGGCTACTACTTCGGCAACGAGTCGCTGTTCCAGACGATCGCTACCTTCGGCGAGGCGGCGACCATCTACC
>JBCBPC010000001.1:0-355167 GCA_039820945.1 Planctomycetota bacterium | reverse complement strand
GGCCGGAACCCGACTCGCGTACGCTTGCCGGTCCAGTAGCCGCGGCCTTCGACCACGGCCGTTCCGGCGAGCGTGCGCTGCAAGCGCGGCGACATCGCCTAATCACCCCCACAAAGGGACCGTGCCCACGACACGGGACACATCGAACCAGTGACCCGCCAGACACGCGGGCCACGAGGCAGAAACGGCGGGGCACGCCACCCGCGTCGATAAGCGGGCGGCGTGCTCGCCGAGCGATAACGAGAAATCAGCGACGCGTGGTGCCGCGGCCCGCCTGATTCGCGGCGGCGCGGTTTAGCAGGCCGAGCACGTCCGGCGTGATGTCGATCTGGTCCTGGTAGTGGACCGTCTTGTTGATCGACCGCAGGATGCTGTCGCGGTTGTTGGGGTCGGCCTCGTCTCCGTTGAAGCGGACCACGAGGCTGATGCCCTTCTGCTTGGCGTAGTACTTGATCGCCTGATCGACCTCGCGGTAGGTCTGGTAGTAGATGCCCGCCTCGCGCTCGGCGACGTCTTTGCGCATCTGCGTGGTCTTGACCTGAAAGTTGGCCTTCATCTGCACGACCTGCTCGTCCACGCGGCGGTAGTCGGCGGTGCCGGGCTTGTACATCTCGGCCTTCTGCTTCTCGGCCTCCATGATCTTCTGCTGCTCCGACTTGAGCTGCGTGTCGAGCGAGCGGATCTCCGACTTCATCGAGTCCATCGCCGACGAGTGCTTCTCGTACTCGTTGAAGATGTAGTTGATGTCGATAACGGCGATGCCCACCTTCGGGGCGTTCGCGCCCTCGGCGACTTGGGCGTGGGCCGGGTTGCCGGCCGCCAAGGCCGCCGAAAGGGCCACGATCGTGGCCAGCATTTGCGTCTTCACTTCAGCACTCCTTGCCGATTGCCGAGAGATAGCGATTGGTCGTCCGTGACCGTTACTCCCCACGTTTGCTGCTCACACCGAAACACCGGCCAACAAAGGCCGACCCCTCGGCGGCGGGGGAGCCTACCGGCACGCACCCGCGGGGAACGGCGAGCATTCTGGCGACAAGCCCCGGGGGCGTAAAGATCAGTCCGCCGCACGCCTTCCCCCATCCCCAAGAACCGAACCATCGGCCGATTACCGGCCGCTCGTCGCCGCGTCGGGGCTACCCCGCGCAGCCACGGCGCGTACTATCCGGCTATACTCTGGACGGTGCGACGCGGACGGAGGCGGAACCGCTCTCGTCGCCAACTAGCCCGGCTATCTCCGAGATTTCACAGTCCTCAGACTCTACTGAACCTCGGAAACCACGCTCGGCCCCAACAGTCGGCCCGCCGTCGCTCCCCCCCTGACCGACGACGCCGGCTCCTGAGATCAGCTCCCTCCTCGTCTCTCATCTAAACGCCTCCAACCACAAGACGGCGCGACGCACCAAGGCGTACGCGAGAAAACACCGTGGCTTCGCTGTTTGTTATCAGGGGACGCGACCAGGGCCAGCGATTCGTGCTGGACGAGCCCGAGGTCAGCATCGGCCGTGTTGCGGAGAACACGATCCGTCTGCACGACACCGAGATCTCGCGCGAGCACGCCGTGCTGCAGGTCTTGGGCGATAGCTGTGTGCTACGCGACCTGAACAGCTCCAACGGCACGTTCGTCAACGGCAAGGCGGTACGCGAGCACCGGCTCACCAGCGGCGACCAACTGCAGCTGGGCCGCACACTGCTGCTGTTCACCGGCGACGGCGATTCGGTCGTCATGAGCAACGAAGACGTGGACATCTTCGCGACGTCCGACGGCGACGACGGCGCACGGATCCTGCAGTCCATGAGCCAAGCGGCCGGGAGCGACCTGCTCGCCGCGCCAGCCAACCAGACGCAGAGCCCCTGGCTCGCCCGGGCCCGCAGCAACCTGCAGCTGATGTACCGCACGGCGCTCGCCGTGAGCCACACGCTGGACATCGACCAACTGCTCGCCCGGATCATGGACATGATCTTCGAGTGGGTCGAAGCCGACCGCGGCTGCATCCTGCTTAAAGACGAGCACACGGGCGAGCTCAAGCCCCGCGTCCGCCGCGGCGTCCCGGGCGCCGAGGCGGAGCCGCCGTCCACCGGCGACAACGCGGACGGCAAGGCCGCGAGCAAGGACTCACTGGCGATCAGCCAGACGATCCTCGAGTACGTCGTGCAGCGGGCCGAGGGCGTCCGCACCAGCAACGCGGGTGACGACAAGCGTTGGGACCCCGCCAAGAGCATCATGCGGATGGGCGTCCGCGAGGCGATCTGCGTGCCCATGCAGGGTCGCTACGACCTCGTCGGCGTGATCTACATCGACACGCTCATCACGCCCAAGGAGATGCTCCGCCGGCAGTCGGCAGAGAAGTTCGGCGAAGAGCACTTGAAGCTCATGATCGCCATCGCCCACCAAGCGGCCCTGGCCGTGGAAGACACGACGCACTACCGCGCGATGGTGCAGGCCGAACGCCTGGCGGCGGTCGGGCAGACGGTCGCCTCGCTGTCGCACCACATCAAGAACATCCTGCAGGGCGTGCAGGGCGGCAGCTACCTGATCGAACTCGGCCTCGGCCAGCACGGCAAGGCCATCGCCGGCGAGACGCCCGACCTACCGGCGGCCGCCAAGGCGGTCGAGACCGTGCACCAGGGCTGGAGCATCGTCGAGAAGAACCAAGAGCGGATCTCGGCGCTGGTGATGGACATGCTCACATTCAGCAAAGAACGAGAGCCGGAGCCGGAGCCAACGCGGCTCGACGACCTCGTGAACGACGTCGTCGAGATGATGCAGGCCCGAGCCGGTGAGGCGAGCGTCGCGCTGGAGCGAGCCGACTCCACCGCCATGCCGACCATGCAGGTCGACCCCGAAGCCGTCCACCGAGCGCTGCTGAACCTCGTCGCCAACGCGATCGACGCCTGCGAGGAGACCGAAGCCGGCAGCGTGCAGATCCGCACGAGCGTCAGCGAGGCCGACGGCGTTGTCCGCGTGTCCGTGCAGGACAACGGCCCCGGCGTGCCGGAGGCCGAACGTGAGGCGATCTTCTCCGCCTTCGTGTCGAACAAGGGTTCGAAGGGCACCGGCCTCGGACTCGCCGTCACACGCAAGACCGCCGAGGAGCACGGCGGAGCGATCCACCTTGCCAGCGAGGTCGGACAGGGCAGCACCTTCACGCTAGAGCTGCCGCTCTCGCGGGTGGTCGACGCCTCGGCCCAGGACGAAACCGCCGAGCGACCGCAGCCACGCGAGACCTTCGTCCAGCAGTCGCCGGTCGTCCCGCCGGCCGAAGCGTAGTCGCCGTGTTCGACATCGACCTGATCAGGGCCCTGCGGAGGGTCGCGGTCCTCGATCACCACCGGGAGCTCGGCTCGACCAGCGATCGGGCCAAGCAGCTCGCAGCGGATCCCGCTCAGGCGTTGCCAACCCTGGTGCTGTGCGATCGCCAGACCGCCGGCCGGGGCCGAGGTTCCAACCGGTGGTCGTCCGCCGAGGGCGGGCTGACGTTCAGCCTGCTCATCGATCCGGGGACCTACGGACTGTCGGGCAACCGGCTGCCGGCGCTATCGCTCACCACCGCACTGGCCGTCTGCGAAGCCGCCGAGCAAGTCGCCGGCGCCCGGCTGCAGATCAAATGGCCCAACGACGTGGTCAACACGCAGCGCCGCAAAGCCGCCGGCATCCTGCTCGAGTCGCCCCTGCCCGGGCGGATGGTCATTGGCGTCGGCGTCAACGTCAACGCGACCCCCGGCGAACCGGGCGAAGCCCTCGCCGACACGGTGACCTCCGTCGCGGCAACGGCGGGCGTCCACACGGTGGATCCGACCCAACTGCTGCTGGCGATCCTGGAACGCCTCGACAAGAACGCCAACGGGCTCGGCGCAGACGACCCGACCGTGCACGAGCGTTGGTCGCAGCGAGACGCCCTGCGTGGCCGTTTCCTCACGCTGGAAACCACCGCCGGCCCCGTGACGGGGCACGCCGAGGGCTTCGCGCCCAACGGTGCTCTGCGGCTGAGCGACGGCGCCATCGTCTCCGAGCACCTCAGCGGCTCGGTGCGAGCGATCCACTAGCTCCGGCCGTTTACCCGGACGGGGCAGCGATCGCGCCAACGAACGGGTTCTCGCGGCGTTCTTCGCCGATCGTGGTCGTCGGCCCGTGGCCGGGGTAGACGACCGTCTCGTCCGGCAGCGGAAACAGCTGCTCGTGGATCGAACGGCGCAGCGTCTCTGCGTCGCCGTCGGGGAAGTCGGTGCGGCCCACCCCGCGTTGGAAAAGCACGTCGCCGGCAACGGCGTGCGTCTCGCCGTCGGCTTCCAGCAAGAACGTCACGTGTCCGGCCGAGTGGCCCGGCGTGTCTAGCACCCGCCAGCTGAGGCCGGCGGCCTCATACACGTCGCCGCCGGTCACCGTGGCGTCCGCCGCTGGGCTGAGCACCTCGAAGCCGAACATGGCCGACAGGTTGCCCATCGGGTCGCGGAGCTTCGGGGCGTCGCCTACGCCGATCACCAGGGGCGCCTCGGGCCACCGCTGCTTCATCCGCTCGTTGCCGGCGATGTGGTCGCTGTGGCCGTGCGTGTTGAGGATCGCCGCCGGCGTCAGGCCCTCGCGCTCCAGCAGATCGACGATCGCGCCCGGCTGCAGCCCCGGATCGACCACAACGCAAGCATCGCTATCGGCCAGGGCGAACACATAGGTATTCTCCTCGAACGGCGTGGAGACGATCCGCCACACGCGGAAACTCTCGCTGGTCGTGAGCAGGTCGATAGGCACGCTCGGCATCGGTCGTATCTCTCTTCCCGTGTCGGCCGCAGCCTGCGTAATATGCCAGCAGAGCCGCCCGCCGGCTCCACGCTCGCTGTAAGTGATAGAACCCCGTCCCGTTTGGAGCGCCGCCGCCTTGGCGAGCTCGCAACCGCACAGGCTTTCTCCCGCTCGAATCGAACTTTACCGAAACTACGCTGCCCCGGGCAGTCTAGGCCGGCGACGCAGGAGGCGTGGCGACCGACCGGCAGGGCTAGATGGCCCGCCGGACCGCCCCCCCGCCGCGTTCCGTAAGGCAGCCCCCCGAGCGGCGACCGACCCAACCAATCGACCAACCACCCACCACTCGATACTCGATGGCTCGACCCGTCATGGCCCGAACCGCACGGATGCTCCGCACGCCCCTCCTTCACGCCCGCCGTACTCTCGGACGACCGGGAGTATCGGCTGCGGCGCTCGGACTCGCTCTTGGCGTCGGCGTTCACGCCGCCGTTGGCCAGCAGCTGACGCAGCCGGTCTACCGCGTCGCGAACCAGCCGGCCGCTTCGCCGCCCAACGCCGCTCAGCAAAGCAGCGCCGCCCAGCAACGCGGCGCCTCCCAGCCACGCAGCCTCCCCCAGCCACGGAGCGCCGTACAACCGGCGGTCGCCACCGCGCCCGTCCAGGTGCGGCCGGTCGCCCAGCAAGCGATCGCCCTAGACCCGTCGCCGGCGTTCGACGCGCAGGTTGTTCCCACCGCGGCCAACCAGCCGATCGGCCCGTTCGACCTGGAGCAACGCCCGGGCGAGCACCCGCTTATGCCCTGCCTGCGGCTGGCCAAGCAAGCGGTCGCCGACATCCGGGCGAACATCCGCGACTACTCGGCGACGCTCACCAAGGTCGAGCGACTGAACGGCCAGCTGGGTGACCCCCAGCAGATGGAGGTCCGCATCCGCCACCAACCGTTCAGCGTGTACACGAAGTTCATCAGCCCCAAGCCCGGCCAAGAGGCGCTCTACGTCGCCAACCAGAACAACGGCAAGCTCGTGGCGATCGCCAGCGGCTGGAAGCGGAGCTTCGGCAAGGTGAACCTCGATCCGGACGGCACGATGGCGATGGCCGGTCAGCGGTACCCGATCACCAAGGCGGGCATCCTGAACCTGACCGAGGAACTGGTGCAGATCGCCGAGGGCGACGTGAAGTACGCAGAGTGCACGGTCTCGCACGCGGCGGCGAAGATCGCCGGCCGCCCCGCGACGATGATCGAGGCGGTCCACCCGGTGGAGCGTCGCAACTTCCGCTTCCACAAGGCGCAGATCTTCATCGACAACGAGCTGCGGATGCCAGTGGCCTACCGAGCGTACAGCTGGCCGGCCCAGCAGGGCGGCGAGCCGGTGCTGGAGGAGCAGTACGTGTACACGAACGTGAAGATCAACAACGGCTTCACGGACGCCGACTTCTCGCCGGAGAACCCGGCGATCTTCAAGTAGCGGGGCCGGGTGGCGAACCGGCTTCTTTCAGCCGGCGACTGAAGTCGCGTGGCGGCAACTACTCGCCCGTAGCGACTCGGCTGATTCGTGATCGACCGGGTTCTCCCAACGCGCTCCACTTCGCACGACTGGGCGACCCTGAATTGACGTGTGGCAGCGCGCCCTATTTAACGGCTTGTTCTCGGCCTGCTTGCTCTTATCGAGACCAAAACGCCGACTAGCAGGAACGCGGCGCCGGGTTCGGGGACGGAGTTGGCCACAGGCAACGGGACACGGTCCCGCCATACGGTGTAGTCGGCCAAGTCGACCACGCCGTTGTCGTTGCCGTCGGCCGCTAGCTCGGTCGACGAACCGAACGAGGAATGCCAGCGGGCGTAATCGTCCTCGTCGACTATGCCGTTGCCGTCGTAGTCACCCGCGACACGTGGCGGTGTCGGCGTGAAGTTGTATCGGTAGACCGCGCCCGGGTTGACGACGAAGTCACCTTTCTCGTCGAAGTAGTCGGTGCCGGGCGACCCGGCGAAGATCACGTCGTCTTGAAGGTCAAATCCGGCCATCCCGTGGCTGAACGGGTGAACCACTTCTCCCACATGCTCGCCGGTAGAAAGCTTGTAGAGCCAGACTTGGCTGTTCAAGTCCAGTGACGTCAACAAGTAGTCGCCGTCGACTTCAATGCGTCGGCCGAACTCCGTGTCGTCATTCGCGAGAGGATGATAGATAGAGTTTACCAGTTCGAGCGACTCTCGATCGTAGATCTCGATGACGCCTGTCCACCCTCCGAACGAGTCCTCGGGGATAACGTCGTCCGGGTGCGGCATCCTCGGCCTGCCCAACACGAGGTAGTCGTCCGTGATTCCGATCGAGTCGATTCGGTAGTCGCCCTCGACAACGAGCCTGCCCGATTCAACACCGGTTTCGACATCGAAGAGAACAACTCCATGGCTATTATTGCCCAACGCGTCATACGGGCTTTCGCTAAGGGCGGCGAGCGACCCTTCGATTTCCAAGGTTTGACCAAGCCACGAGCCTGGCCCGCGGGCGGTTGTGAGGCCAAGCGTTCTTAGGAATGTACCGCTGGCCGCGTCGAACAGGTATCCGAGCCCGTGCTCGCCCTGGAGCGGGTCAGCCGTCAGGATGACGCCGCCGGACATGCTGACGTCGCGTCCGAAGCTGGTGATCGATTCCTGTGCGAAAGGCGGTTCGTGCAGCGTGTGTCGTTGCTGTCCGGTGGCCACGTCGAACGTCCAGATCGTCCCCGGGATTTCCCCGACGATATCGGAATTCTGCGAAGCGACCACGGCGATATCGCTCTCAATGTCGATGCCGTTGAAGGGCCTTAGACTCCCGATGCTGGTGGGATCGAACCGGCTGACCTGAGCCCCGGTGTGCCGGTTGAAGATGTACGCGGTGCCGGGCAAGAACGGACTGCCGTTGGTGCCGACCACCGCCACATGATCGCCCTCCATCGCGACCAAACTCCCGATCCCGCTGTGAGCGACGATCGGGTCGGCCCGCGTCTCAAGCGTGATGGGCACCGGTCCCTGCGCGTGGGCGGTCGAGGCGTGGACCAACCCTACAATCGACAACAAGACACAGAGCGCCGCGTGCAGGCCGCGCTTGGCTAAAGGCCGTATCAAGAGCATCCCTATGCGCCTCGGATTGTCGTTAGTTGCACGGCGTGTCGGTACGCGCGCTCGAGACCGTTCGGGAAGAGTGCCGAGCCGACGCGTCCGGTCTGGTGCTCGCACACTAAACGAGCAGGGAAACAGCATAACCTGCCCGGCGCCCCCCACCTACGGGCAACGGGTCACCACAACTCTACGTAATCGAAACACCCCGAAGTCCGATCGGCGCTCATCGCCGTCCCGCCCTTTTCGCCCCACGCCGGCCTTTCGGCCCCGCCGGCTTCGCCTTCTGGCCCGCCTTCGACTCGTGGTAACGCGGGTTGTCCGCCTGGCCGGTCATCTCGTAGAGAAAACGGCTCGGCAACGTGTCGCGCGGCTTGCCCCACTTGCGGCGGGCGAGCGCTAGCGACAGCGTCAGCTCGTCGCGCGCCCGGGTGACGCCGACGTACGCCAGCCGGCGCTCCTCGGCAACGGCCGACTCGCCGCCGTCGATCGAACGCTTGTGCGGCAGGATCGTCTCCTCCATGCCCACCAAGTACACCTGCGGGAACTCCAGCCCCTTGGCGGCGTGCAGCGTCATGAGGGCCACCGCGTCGGACTTCAGCTGGTTCTCCTTGTCGCCCGTGTCATCGCGGTCGCCGGTCGCTAGCTCGTCGAGCAACTCGGACAAGTACGCCTCGCCGCCCCGCTTGCTGTCGAACGCCGCGGCGGCGTTGACGAGCTCTTCGACCGCGTTCAGCCGGCTCTCGCGTTCTTGCGGGTCCTCGTACAGCCGATCGAGCTCCGAGCGATAACGCGACTCGTCGACAACGCGGCTCACCAGCTCGGCCGTTCGGCCCGGCGCCCGCGCGAGCGTCCGCCAGTGCTCGAGCATCGCCCGCAGGTCGTTCACGCCCCGCACCGCTGCGTCGCTCATCGGCGGCAGGCCGCGGCCGCCGGCGATCACCCGCCACAACGGCTCGGCCCGCTCGACGGCCGTCTCCACGAGCCGCTTGCGGGCCGCGTCGCCGATGCCCCGCGGCGGGGTGTTGAGCACGCGGAGGAGCGACGGCTCGTCATCGGGGTTCACGATAAGCTTGAGGTAGGCGGAAACGTCGCGCACCTCGCGACGATCGAAGTAGCTCATGCCGCCGATGAGCACGTACGGCACCCCCGCGGCGCGGAGCTCCGCCTCGAACGCCCGCGGCTGCTCTTTGGTGCGGAACAAGATGGCGAAGTCGCTGGCCCGCACCGGCCGGCCACCGGCGGCGAGGAATCGTTCGCGTTCTTCACCGTCTAGTCGCCACCCGCCGCGGCCGAGCCGCGCCTTGATGTCGAGCACGACCGACTTGGCCTCTTCTTCCTCGTTCTTGAACTGCAGGATGCGGGGGCTCGGCCCGCCGGTGCGCGACGGCCGCAACTGCTTCTCGTGCCGCTCTTGGTTGAACGCGATCAGCGTGTTGGCGTAGTCGATGATCGGCTGCTGGCTGCGGTAGTTGTCTTCGAGGCGGACGACCTTCGCGTCGGGCCAATCACGCTTGAAGCTGAGGATGTGTTCCACCTCGGCGCCACGCCACGCGTAGATCGACTGGTCGTCGTCACCCACCACGCACAGGTTGCGGTGGCCGATCGCCAGGCCGCGGACGATCTGGTACTGGCTCTGGTTGGTGTCCTGGTACTCGTCGATCAGCACGTGGTCGAAGCGACCCGCCTCCTCGCGGCGGATCTCCGAGTGCTTGGTGAACAGCTGCTCGGTGAGCAGCAGCAGGTCGTCGAAGTCGATGGCGCCCTGCTTCTTGAGATTGCTCTGATAGCGCCGGTACGCAACGGCGGCCAGGTGCTCTCGATCGTTGTCCGCTAAGCCGGCGGCCTCGGGCGGCAGGACCGACCGCATCTTCCACCGGCCGATGTAGCCCAGCAGGTCGCCCGGCCGCAGCGAGTCGGCCGGCGCCCGGATCTCGCGCAACGCGCTGCGGGCGTGCGACTCTTGGTCGCCGCGGTCGGCGATCGTGAACCGCTTGGAGTAGCCCAGCGCGTCCGCGTGGCGCCGCAGGACGCGGACGCACAGCGAGTGGAAGGTACTGATCTCCGGCCGCGGGGCGTTCTTGGCTCGCTTGCGTTTGCCGCGGCCGCGGAGCAGCTCGGCGGCCCGCTGCTGCATCTCGCCCGCCGCCTTGCGGGTGAAGGTCACCGCCAGGATGCGATCCGCCGCCACGCCGCTGCGGATGAGCTCCGCGATGCGGAACGTGACGACGCGAGTCTTGCCCGTGCCGGCCCCGGCCAGCACCAGCAGCGGCCCGCCGAGCGTCCGCACGGCGTCTTGTTGGGCAGGGTTGAGCGGCGGACCGGGCAAAACGGGCGAACTACCGTGGACGAAGGGGCGGTGGCTCGTCTTCCGCACGGGCCGGCACGGTCGTACGATTACGGGTCTGCCGCAGAAACCCAACCCCTCGCTGTGCGGAAACTGACCCGCAAAGACTATGGATTCAGAACATCGCCACGAGCTGGAAGAGAACGTCCTCGCCAAGTGGCTCGAAGAGAAGGTCGAGACCATCAAGCCGCAGCTGCCGGTGATCGTCACCGTGCTGATCGCGGCCGTGGCGGGCACGGTCGGCTGGTCCGCGTACCAGCGATCCGCCGAGGACGCGACCGGCGGCCAGTGGCGGTCGTTCACGCTCGCGATGGAGGGGCAGAACCCGAGCCTCGACGCGCTAAAGCAAACCGCCCTCGACTATCCGGACACCGGCGTCGCCGAGTGGGCGGACATCACCTGGGCCGACGGCCGGCTGTGGGAGGCGTCGAACCAGTACCTCCGCGATCGCACCTCGGCCTTGGAGCTGGTGGCCGAAGCGAAAGCCACCTACGAGACGCTCGAGCGAGCGTCGAACCCGGAGGTCGCCGATCGGGCGTCGTACGGACTCGCCCGGGCGTTGGAGCTCGAGGGAGACTTCGCGGCGGCCGCCGAGCAGTACGGCCGCGTAGGCGGTCCGTTCGCCCTGCTCGCCGAGCGGCGGGCAGAAGACCTGCAAGACGACGAGGCGAAAACCGAGTACGGCTGGCTCACGAGCATCGCGTCCGAGCCGCAAACGGGCGACATCACGCGGCCCGGCGCCGAGCCGGACGACATCCCCATGCCGCCGTCCGATCCGCTCGCGGACGAGGACGACGAAGGGGGCATCGACAGCCTGCTGGAGCAGTTCGCGCCGATCGACGACGCGTTGTCGGACGATGAGCCAACCGATGACGATGCGGTCGATGACCAGCCCATGGCTGATGACACGGCCGAGACAACCGCCACCGGCGAAGCAGCGGCGGAGAGCGACACGCCGGTCGACGCCGAAGAGTGAGCGACCAGGCCGACACCTGGCCGCGTGAGTTCGTCGCCGACGAGTCGGTGGGCGGTAAACGGCTCGACGCGGCGCTAGCGCTGTGGATCGCCGGGGAGAGCCGTGCGACGCTCAAACGAGCGATCGACGCCGGCGCCGTGCTGGTGGATGGCCGACGCGTGAAGCCCGCGCACCGCCTGACGATCGGCGAACCGGTGCGCGTCGAACGGCTCGAGCCGCGGAGCGAGGGCCCGAAGCCCGAGGCGATTCCCCTCGACCTGCTCTACGAGGACGAGGACGTCGTCGCGGTCAACAAGCCGTCCGGCATGGTCGTGCACCCGGCCAGGGGGCACTGGTCGGGCACGCTCGCCAGCGCCCTGGCCCACCACTTCGGTGAGAACCTCAGTTCGACCGGCGGCCCCACCCGGCCGGGGATCGTCCACCGGCTCGACCGCGACACGACAGGCGTGATCGTGGTGGCGAAGAACGACCGGGCCCACGAGCGGTTGGCAGCTCAGTTCGCCGACCGCACCACCGAGAAGACCTACCTGGTGATTGTCGGCGGCGTGCCGGACCGCGACGCGGACGTCATCGACGAGCCGATCGGCCCGCACCCGAAGGTGCGTGAGAAGGTGGCGATCCGCCGCGATCACCCCGACGCCCGACCGGCGGTCACGACCTACGAGGTTGTCGAACGCTTCCGAGGCTTCACGCTGCTGCGGGCGAAGCCGAAGACCGGCCGCACGCACCAGATCCGCGTGCACCTGGCCCACGCCGGCTTCGCGGTGCTGTGCGACAAGCAGTACGGCGGGCGGAGCCGTGTCGCCCGCGGCGAGTTGCTCACCGGTCGCCCCGTCGAAGGCGAACCACCGCTGCTCGAACGCCAGGCGCTGCACGCCCACCGGCTACAAATCGACCATCCCACGAGCGGCGAGCGCTTGTGTCTCGAGGCGCCGTTGTCGCCGGATATCGGTGCGGTGTTGCGCGTGTTACGCGGCGAAGCGTGAAACTGGTGTTGGAGCCACGCGCGCAGCGGCGATAGGTTTCCGCCCGCTACCCCGAACGAGGGGGCGTTCGCGGGCGCGTCGCCTGTTCCCACCCAGCCCCTCCGCAGCAACCGCAGGAATCTCCGATGGGTTTTTTTAGCGAGTTCAAAGAGTTCGCCATGCGCGGCAACGTGGTCGACATGGCTGTCGGCATCGTGATCGGCGGCGCGTTCGGCAAGATCGTCAGCTCGTTCGTCGCGGACATCATCACGCCGGTGATCGCTTACGTCTCCGGCAAGACCGACGTCTCTGGCCTCAGCGCCACGCTCCCCGCGGCGGTCGAGGGGCAAGACCCGGCCACGATCACCTGGGGTGTCACGGCTCAGGCGGCGCTCGACTTCGCGATCGTCGCGTTCGCCTTGTTCCTCGTTATCAAGGCGATGAACTCGCTCAAGAAGAAGGAAGAGGCGGCTCCGGCGCCGGAGAAGACGCCGGAAGACATCGCCCTGCTGCGCGAGATTCGCGACTCGCTGAAGAAGGCTTGAGTGTTGAACCACGGATGACACGGAGAGCACAGATGGCGGTGGCACGGCCTACCCGTGTTCATCCGTGCTATCCGTGACTCCTCTTCGCTTCGCTTTAGCGATCCGCACGCGGCCGCCCTGCATCTGGACGCGTCCCGCGGCGAAGAGCCGCAGCACGTGCGGGTACGCCTCTTTCTCGAGCTCGAACACCCGGGCGGCGAGCGTCTCCGGCGTGTCGTCGTCGAACAACGGCGTTGGCTGCTGCCAGATGATGGGGCCCTGGTCGTACACGTTGTCGACGAAGTGCACCGTCGCGCCGCTGACCCGGCAGCCGCGGGCGACGACCGCCTCGTGGACGTTGTGCCCGAACATGCCCTGCCCGCCGAACGCGGGCAGCAGCGACGGGTGGATGTTGATCACCCGGCCGGCCCGGTCCGGCTCGCACGCGAAGTCGGCGGGCACCGGCGTGAGCTTCAGCCACCCGGCCATCACGACGAGCTCGACCTCCGCCGTGCGGCAGCGCGAGAACACCGCGGCGCCGAACAGCTCGTCCGACGCGTAGTCGGCGCGCTCAACGACCGAGGTCGGCACGCCCGCCGCCTCAGCGTGGGCGAGGCCGCCGGCCCGCGGGCTGCTGGCGATCACCAGCGCGACCTCGACGGGCAATGTGTCCGCCTCGATCAGCTCGAGGAAGTTCTTCAGCGTCCGGCCACCGCCGGAGATGAGCACGGCGATCTTCAACGTGGACGAACCGCCTTGACTTTAAGCACCGGCCCGTCGGGGTGAGCCGGGTTGGGGATCAGCCGCTGGTTCGCGCAGTCGGCGAGCAGTTCGGTCGTCTCGAGGATCGTCTGGCCGAGCAGCACCTCGTTGCCCAGCACGATGGCCGACTCCATGGTGCTGCGGCCGAGCAGCTCAAACCGGATCGGCTCGGTCAGCCCGACCGTGGTCGACTCGCCGTTGGCAAGCTCGACGTCGAAGTGCTCGACCACCTGTACGCCAAGATGCTCGGCGATCGCGGGCGAGATGCACGAGCGGATGGCGCCGGTGCCAACCATGGCGTCGGTAGCGATTGTGCGTACTGAATCGACCTCCATCTCGCCGCGTCGAACGACACCCTCGTCGATGGCGTTCGTCAGCCGCACGTCCACTCGGATCTCACCCCTCTGCGCCACTCTTCGAACCAGGACCACGGAGACGCTCCTTCAAGACTTGATGACCACCACGGACAGACTTGCCTCGGCGTCCCCAATCCTACACGCCGCGGCGGAAGCGCAGTTCGCCGTTTCGGCGGAGACCGCGTTGGCGAGCGTCTCCCCGGCGATGTAGTCGCCAAACTCTTCGATCGCTGTCCGCAACTCCGATGATTCGGTCACGACGCCCACCTCGATCCGGTCCGTGAAGTCGCAGCCGATCTCTTTGCGGCGGTCCTGGATCACCCGCACGAGGTCGCGCGCCAGGCCCTCACGCACCAGCTCGGGCGTGAGCTCGGTCGAGAGCACCACCACCACGCCGCGGTCGTTGGCGGCAGCCCAGCCCTCTTTCGCCTTGATCCGCACCTCGACCTCCTCGGGTGAGAGCTCGACCTCCTGCCCTTCGATTGTGAGGTTGATCTTGCCGTTGTCGCGGAGGTTCGCCAGCAGCTCGGAGCCACTTGCGGCGTTGAGCGCCTGTTTCACCTTCGGCATCAGCTTGCCGAGCTTCTTGCCGAGCAGCTTGAAGTTGGGCATCACCTCGTGCTCGACGTACTTCTCGGGCTCGTCGGAGTACTCGACCGATTTGACGTTCAGCTCGCTAGCGATCACGGCGCCGTGCTGCTCGAGCCACGCCTGGTGCGTGTCGTTCGCGAGGATCACCTCGACCTTCGCCAGCGGCTGGCGGACTTTGAGCGACGCCTCGTTCCGCGCCCGCAGGCCGAGCGAGGCGATCAATCGCACCAACGCCATCCGCTCGGAGAGTTCCGCGTCGATCAACGCCGGGTCCGGCGCCGGGTAGTCGCACAAGTGGACACTCTCGGGGGCGTCCCCAGCGAAGACCGAGGAAAGGTTCCGCCAGAAAGTCTCCGCCAAGAACGGCGTGAACGGGGCGATCAGCTTGCTCGTCTCGACGAGGCATTCGTACAGCGTCCAGTACGCGTCGAGCTTCTCGGTCGCTCGCTTGTCCTTTGCCCAGAACCGATCGCGGCTGCGGCGGACCCACCAGTTGGACAGCCCGTCGACAAACTCCGTGATCGCGGCGCAGGCGCCGAAGTTGTCGTAGGCGTCCATCCGCTCGGTGACGGCGGCGATCGTCTTGTGTAGCTCGCCAAGCAACCAGCGGTCCAGCTCGTCACGCTCGGCAATCGGCCGATAGCTCTCAGCGGCAGAGAATCCACCGCCGGTCATTGCCAGCGTCCCGCCCGCCTTCCCCTTTCCGCCTTCCGCCTTCGGATCAAACCCGTCGATGTTCGCGTAGATCACGAAGAAGCTGTAGCAGTTCCATAACCGCAGCAGGAACTCGGGGATCGAGTCCTTGATCGACTGCTCGCTGTAGCGGATCGACGTCCACGGCGGCTGGTTGGCGTACAGGTACCAACGCAACGCGTCGGCGCCGTACTTGTCAAAGATCTCGCCGGGCTCGCGGTAATTCCGCTTGCTCTTGGACATCTTCTGCCCGTCCTCGCCGAGCATGAGCCCCAGGACGATGCAGTTGCGGAAAGGTGGAGGGCCGAAGGCGGAAGGCGGATCAGCTTCGGTCGTCTTCCCCTCGGGATCGAGCATCGTGCTGATCGCCAGCTGGCTGTAGAACCAGCCGCGGGTCTGGTCGAGCGCCTCGGAGATGAAGTCGGCGGGGAACTGGCTGGCGAACCGCTCGGCCGGCAGGCCGCCGCCGGCGGCCTGCTCTCCGCGATAGCCCCACTGGGCGAACGGCATCGCGCCGGAGTCGTACCAGCAGTCGATCACCTCGGTCACGCGCCGCATGCGAGCTGATTCGGCGAACGGCGAGTCGTACGTCACCGCGTCGATGTACGGCTTGTGCACCCGCAGGTCGTCGGGCAGCTCAGGATTGGCCGCCTTGGCCGCGTCCCACACGTCGGTGCCAGCGACGCCCGGCTTGGCGAGCAGCTCGTCGTACCCGCCGATCGCTTCTTGCTTGCCGGTCTGCTCGCACTCCCAAACGGGGAGCGGCGTGCCCCAGTACCGCTCGCGGCTGAGGGCCCAGTCGACGTTCGACTCCAAGAACTTGCCCATCCGGCCACCCTTGATGTGCTCGGGCAGCCAGTTGATCGCTTGGTTGTTCTCGAGCATGGCGTCCTTGAACGCCGTGGTCTTGATGAACCAGCTCTCGCGCGGGTACTGGATGAGCGGGTCCTGTTCGGCCCGCCAGCAGAACGGGTAGTCGTGCAGGTACTGTTCTTGGTGGAACAGCAGCTCGCGTTGCTTGAGGTCGCGCGTGATCTCCTTGTCGCACTCCTTCACCCACCGGCCGCGGACGAACTCCGGCGCCTCGTCGGTGAACTTGCCGTCGGGGCCGACGCAGTTGATGAGCGTCGGTCCCTCATCCGCCGCGTAGCGATCCTGCTCGGCGACAAGCACGTCGTAGTCCACCTCGCCGAAGGCAGGCGCCTGGTGCACCACGCCCGACCCGCTGTCGGTCGTAACGAAGTCGGCGGACACAACGCGCCACGCTAGGAACTCTTCGCCGCCGTCGGCCAGCTTGCCGCGCTGGGCGCCGCCCAAAGCGAACGGCACGGGCCCCCCCATTTCGCCGCTCGCCTCGCCAGCCCGCTCACGCAATGCAAGCCGATGCTGCGCAGCGTCCAAGGTGTAGTAGCAATCGAACGGCGGCAGGTAGCGGCGGCCAACCAGCTCGGCGCCCGAACAGGTCTCAACTACCTCCAGCCGGAGCTTGGTCTTCTCCGCGATCGGGTTGACCAAGTCGGCGGCCAAGATCAGCCGCTCTTCCTTCGTGCCCTTCGTTCCTTCGTGGTCTCCCTCCCCGCGCTTCACAACGACGGTCGCGTAGTCGATCCCCGGGTGCACCGCCGCGAATTGGTTGCTTGGCAGCGTCCACGGCGTGGTCGTCCACACCAGCAGCGACGTGTTGCTCGGCACGCCGTCTTCCAGCAGCGGGAACTTCACGTACACGCTCGGGTCGGCCACCTCGCGGTAGCCCTGCCCCACCTCGCCGCTAGAAAGCGCCGTGCCGCCCTGGGCCCACCACCACACGATCTTGTGTCCCTGGTACAGCAGCCCGCGGTCGAACAACTGCTTGAGGCTCCACCACACGCTCTGCACGTACGACTCGTGGTACGTGACGTACGCCTCCTCGAGGTTCACCCAGAAGCCGAGCCGCTCGGTGAGCCGCTCCCACTCCTGCATGTACCGCCAGACGCTCGCCTGGCACCGGTGGATGAACCCCTCGACGCCCCCGATTCCGCCGGAGGGATGAACCCAGCCCTCGATCTCTTCCTTGCTGTGGATGCCCAGCTCTTTGCACACCTCCACCTCCACGGGCAGGCCGTGGGTGTCCCAGCCGGCCTTGCGCTCGCACCGGTAGCCGCGCATGGTGCGGTAGCGCGGGAAGACGTCCTTGATGGCCCGCGTCAGGCAGTGGCCCGGGTGGGGCATGCCGTTGGCGGTCGGCGGCCCCTCGTAGAACACGAACGGCTCGGCGCCGTCACGCTGATCGAGCGACTTCTGGTAGACGCCCCGCTCCTTCCAAAACCGGAGCACCTCTTCTTCGAGCTTCGGGAAGCTTACCTGGCCGTCGACGGGCTGAAACATTCGGACGCGTTCGTTGGGAGTGGCTAGGCGCACGTTCCGCCATCGCAGACGGATCACGGGGAAGCCCCCGCGAAGCCCCCCATTGTCGCGACTCCCACCGCACCGGGAAGGCCGCCAACCGGCCGAACTCAACGGCGAGCGGCTAGCGTCGGGCAACTAGGGCGGAACGACTGGCTACCGACGACGCACCCGACCTCGCTGGCCGAAGTCACGCGTCGAAGTCGTCATCGCCGGCGAACTTGCTCTTGGTGCCGCCCTTCTCGTCGGCTTCCTCCTCCTCGTCCTCGAGCTCTTCGTCGGTCGCCTCGGCGTTGACGTCGAACTCCTCGCCCTCGGAGTCTTGGAACTCAGGGCCGAAGCCGTCGTCCTCTTCCTCGTCGTCCCAGTCTTCTTCGAAGTCGTCGTCGAACTCGTCGTCAAAGTCGTCGTCGTCGAAATCGTCGAACGGATCGCTCGAGGCCTCAGCGCCGGCCGGCGGCCGGTCGTGCTCGCCCAGGGTCGCGGGGGCCGGCTGTTCTTGCTCGGCCTCTTCTTGCTCTGGCTTCACTTGCTCGGGCTCAGCTTGTTGGGCGCCGTCGCCCACGGTCGGCGCCTCGCCACCCTCTGCCGGGGCCCATCCGCCCGGCAGGATCTCCGGGCCCGTGTCATGGGTGGGGAGGGGCGTGCCCACGGGGCCCACGGGGACCGTCGAGAACGGATCCGTGGAGAACGGGGCGGCGGGAATCGAGATCGTCATCGAGCGAGAGCTTGTTGGGGTCGCTGTGTCGGGGCGAACGCAACATCATAGTCGGTCCACGCTTCCGGTTGACGGGGCCCGCCGGGCGGGTTTTCTTAGGGGCCGCGCCGCCGGATGTCAACCAGCGGAAAACAACCGCCCCGCCCGGCACGCCCAACGCATGGCTCTAGCCGCCCCCAGCCTGCCCGAACCGCTCGACGTGATCGCGGTCGGGGCCCACCCGGACGACGTCGAGATCGGCTGCGGCGGCACGGTAGCGAAGCTCGTCGAGCAGGGCCACCGCGTCGGCATGGTTGACCTGACCGATGGCGAACCCACGCCTGGCTCCCCGAGCCCGGAAGTGCGGCTCGCGGAGGCGGCCAGGGCGGCCGAAACGCTCGGCGTCGCGGAGCGGATCACGCTTGACCTGCTCAATCGCCGTCTGATGGACGGCTACGACGAGCGGGTCGCCCTGGCGAAGGTTTTTCGTCGGTGGCGCCCAAAGCTCGTGCTGGGCCTCGGCGAGAAGACGCCGATGGCGTCGCCCGACCACTGGCAAGCGGCCCAGATCACCGACGCGGCCGTGTTCTACAGCCGGCTCACGAAGTGGGACGACCAGTTCGAAGACCTGCCGCCGCACCGCATCGCGGCGCAACTGTACTACTCGTTGGCGTTCTACACGCTCGAGCCGCCGGCCGGCGGCAACGACTTTGTCGTCGATATCGGCTCAACGCTCGAGACAAAGCTGGCCGCCATCCGGGTCTACGAAACGCAGTTCCCCCCCGAAAAGCAGCAGCTATTCGGCCGGGTCGAGGCGATGAACCGCGCGTACGGCGCCGCGGCTGGGTTCGACGCGGCCGAACGGCTCGCCAGCCCCCGCACCATCGGCGTGACCGACCTGATGACCAGCCTCCGCCTGTAAGCCGCGCCAAAGCCGGACTCCCAGCGGTTCAACGCTCACGCCCCTCAAGCCTCACCCCTCAAGCCTCGCTCGATGCACCCTTACGGCTGGCTTAGTCTGGCGCCGCCGGTCGTGGCCGTCGCCCTGGCGATCGCAACGCGACGGATTCTCCTCTCGGTGCTCGTCGGCCTAGCTGCCGGCGCGTTGATCCTGGCCGACGGCGACCCGATCGTCGCGGGCGTCGCATTGTGCGAGACGCACCTGTGGCCGACCTTCATCGACGAGGGCAAGCTCCGCTTGTTCTCGTTCACCGTGTCGATGGGGGCCACGGTGGGGCTCATTCACGCGGCGGGGGGCATGCTGGGACTCGTCCGGCTGATGGCCCCGCTGGCCGGCTCGCCGCGCTCCGGGCAGCTCACCGGCTGGGGGCTGGGCCTCGTGGTATTCTTCGACGACTACGCCAACACGCTGCTGCTCGGCGGCGCCCTGCGGCCGGTGTTCGATCGGCTGAAGATCTCCCGCGAGAAGCTCGCTTACCTCGTCGACTCAACCGCGGCGCCCGTGGCGGGGCTCGCGCTGGTCAGCACCTGGATCGCCGTCGAGATCAGCTACATCCAAGAAGGGCTCGACAACCTGCCCCACGGGGCGCCGGAAGGGGCGTCGGCTTTCGGCCTGTTCGTCGAGTGCCTGCCGTATCGGTTCTACGTCGTCCAGGCGTTGTTGCTGGTGCCGATCATCGCGATCACCGGCCGTGACTTCGGCCCGATGCTCGCCGCCGAGCGTGCGGCACGCGAGCGTTCCGAGCCCGACGGCGGCGACGAAGACTCTACCGGCCTGCCACAGCCGACACCGTCGCACTGGTCGAACGCCGTGCTGCCGCTGGCCGCCACGCTGGCCTGTGTCACTTGGCTGCTGTGGTCGACCGGCGTGGCCTCGCTCGGCGAACGGTTCGATCCGGACGCGTCGCTGCTCGTTCGGCTCCGCGACGTGTTCGGCGCCGCCAGCTCGGGGCTCGCCCTGCAGTACGGCGGCCTGGTCGGCCTCGGTACGGCGCTCGCCCTGGTGCGAGTACGCAAACTGCTGCCGGGCCCGGCGGTGACGCAGGCGTTGATCCGGGGCGTGATGGCCGTGTTACCGGCCATCGCCATCCTGTGGCTGGCCGGAGCGATGTCTCGGATGACCGGCAACCGCGACGTCGATGGCGCGCCGAGCGCCGAGCCGTACCAATACGCCGAAGCCCGGCTGTACACCGGCGAGTTTCTCTCGGCGAAGATCCTCGGCGAGGAGGGGGCCGAGCCCTCGGCGGTCGTTAAGGCGTTGCTGCCGACCGGCGTGTTCCTGCTGTCGGCCGTCGTGGCGTTCTGCACGGGGACGAGCTTCGGCACGATGGGGCTGGTGGTGCCAATGGTCGTGCCCATCGCGTTCGGGGCGGCTGGGGCCGAAGCGACCCCGCTGATGCTCGCCTCACTCGGCGGGGTGCTGGCCGGGGCGATCTTCGGCGATCACTGCTCGCCGATCTCCGACACGACGATCCTGTCGTCGCAGGCCAGCGGCTGTGGCCACATGGCCCACGTCCGAACGCAGCTTCCCTACGCGGCGTTGGCTGCCACAGCGAGCGTGCTGCTCGGCACCCTGCCGCTCGCGCTCGGCGTGAGCGTGTGGTTGCTCCTGCCGCTGCAGACCGCGGCGATGATCGCGTTTGTCGTTGTCATCGGCCGCAAGCCGTGATGCCGCGTGGCGACGCTGCCGCGACCAGCAGGTAACTGTTCCCCGTCTGCGCCACGCGATCGCATGGCGTCCGCCGCGTCGCACGCGTACAGTAGACGGGAACAGAAGCTTGTCTTGTTTCCGCATTCTGCTGACAGACCCTGCGTGTTGAGGCTCATCTTGCGTTTGATCACCACGTGTTTCGTCGCCGCGGCGGCGATCACCGTCGCCACCGTTTCGCTGGCCGATGACTACGCGACGCTCGGCTGGGAGCGCGTCTTCACGGACGAGTTCAACGGCTCCTCGGTCGACGCCACCGCGTGGAACTTGCTGAACCGCCGCGATAGCTTCAATAACGAAAAGCAGTACTACCGAGACACGCAGGTCACGGCCCTCGACGGGCACGCGCGGCTCACGGCGGTGAACGAGCCGTTCGGCGGCAAGCAGTATCAGTCGGGCCTCATCCGCACGCACCAAGAGTGGAGCTACGGCCGCTTTGAGGTGCGTGCCGACCTGCCGACCTCGCAGGGCATGTGGCCCGCCATCTGGCTGCTGCCGCGAACAGTCGATTGGCCAACCGGTGGCGAGATCGACATCATGGAGAACAAGGGCAGCGAATCCGAAATCGTCAGCAGCGCCTACCACTGGCAGAACGATCCGAGCATCCCGTGCTGCGGGGCTCGCCAGTACGTCTTCGACGAGTACTCCGCGTTCGAGCCGGGCGTGGGGCCGGTCGACTACCACGCCGGCTACCACACCTACGCGGCCGAGTGGGAACCGGGCGTCGTTCGGTTCTACGTCGATGACTTCCGACACTTCGAGATCCGCGAAGACAGCAACCTCACCGTCTTCGACACCGCCAAGAGCCTGATCATCAACCTCGCGGTGGGCGGCATCTTCGACGGCGATCCCGACGCGTCGACCGTCTGGCCCCAGCACTTCGACATCGACTACGTCCGGATCTGGCAACGAGAGAACGGCTTCACCGGCGTGGTGAACGGCGGCTTCGACGAGAACGGCGGCTCGCTCAACGACTGGCAGACGTGGAACGACTCGGGGGCGAATCTCTCCGTCTCGCCGAGCCACGCGACCGTCGGCGACAGCTCGCTCCGCCTCGCCGCCGCGGGCACCTCGACCTCGGCGGGCGCCTACCAGAGCATCGCCATCGACGGCGGCGAACGGCTCCGGGCTCGGGCGCACAGCCTCGTCCCCGCGGGAGACGCCTTCGACGGCGGCAGCGACGTCGCCATGAAGGTCGAGTTCTACAGCACCCTCGGTGGCGACTACGGCTCGCCCGCCTTCCTGGGCGAACAGATCCTCACCATCGCCGATGCGACGCACGAGCTCGACGTGTGGCGGCAGAACGAGTTGGTGGTCGACGCGCCGCTGAACGCCGTGGAAGCCCGGTACACGTTCATCGTCGACGGATCGGGAGGCTCGCAGGGCGTCGGCTACCTCGACGCCGCGTCGCTGGTCGCCGTGCCGGCGCTCGATGGCGACTTCAACTTTGACGGCCGAGTCGACGCCGCCGACTACACGGTCTGGCGAGACACGCTGGGCTCGCCCCATCAACTCGCGGCCGACGCCGACCGCAACGGCGTGGTCGAGGTGGCCGACTACGCGTGGTGGTACACCGCAATGAACGCGACCAACGTGACCGCCGTCCCCGAGCCGACCGCCGCGTGGCTGTGCCTCACGGTGATGGCGGGCCTGCCGCGCGGTCGCTCAGCGTGACCGCAGCACGCTCTACTATCCGCAGTTATTCAGGCGGCAATTCTAAGGGCGACGGTTCTACAGGCGGCAGTTCTTGATCGCGGTCTCGAGGATCGCGCGGGCGCCGAGCTGCTCGAGCCGCTCCATGGCGTCGATCACGTCGCGCCGCTTGACCATGGCCCGCACGCTGAACCAGCCGGCTTCCTCCAGCCGGTTGACCGTCGGCGAGCTGAAGCCCGGCGTGATCCGCTCCGCCTCGGCCAGCTTGTCTTCCGGCACGTTGTACTCCAGCAGCGAGTAGCCGCGGGCGATCACCACGCCCTCGCACCGGCGGATGATCTGGTCGCACAACGCGGCGTGCTTGGTCGCGGGGTTCTGGATTATGACCGTTTCGTACGAGCCGATCGTCTCCAGGATCCGCAGCTTGTTGGCGGCGAGCGTGCTGCCGGTCTCGACCAGGTCGACGATCGCGTCGGCCACGCCCAGGGCAATCATCACCTCGACGGAGCCGGTCAGCTCGACGATGTGGGCGGTCGCGCCGTTCGCGGTCAGGTGCCGCCGCGTGACGTTCGGGAAGCTGGTGGCGATGCGGTCGCCGGCGAGGTCTTTGACGCCCGCCACGGGGCTCGAGTCCGGCACGCACAGCGCCAGGCGGCAACCGCCCACGCCCAGTTCGAGCCGGGTGTCTACCGCCGGTCGATCGGCCTGCGGTTCGTCCACGCCGGCCTCGGCGACCAGATCGCTGCCCGTGACGCCCAGGTCGATCGCTCCCTCGGCGCACAGCACGGGGATGTCGTCGGTCCGCAGGAAGGTCACGTCGATCGCCGAGTCCACGCCGGGCGACGGCTTCACACGAGCGAACAGGTCGCGGTTTTGCCGGCGGAACTTCAGGCCCGCGTCGGCAAGCAGATCGGTCGCGAGTTCGGCGAGCCGACCCTTGCTCGGCACTCCGATACGCAGGGGAGTCTCCACGCTACGCCCCCTCGCCTTCTTCCTCGGGCATGTTGTCCAGCAACCACAGCCGGAGGTCCTGCACCGAGCCCAGCGGTCGGCCGCCGTTCTCGATGAACGCCCGCAGGGCCGGGTCGATCTCGTCGTCCGAGTAACCGGTCGGCAGCCCCGTCTTGGCGGCGACCACCCACGAGTTTTGGGGCGTGTTGTCACGCTCCTTCATGTACGTCTGCCGGTTCACCTCGAACAGCTCCGCAAGGGCCGTGTACGTGACCGACTGATGCTTCTCAGCAAGCAAGGCGATGACTTCGTCAAGATTCATGGGTTTCGGCTCGCTTTCTCAGTAAGTCCGGACACGCCGAAGCGACGCGCCAGTTCGGTCTCGACCTCGGCCAGCTCCACACCCCGCCAGCGCAGCAGCACGAGGGTGTGGTAGAGCAGGTCGCCCGCCTCATACACGAAATGCTCGCGGCCGGCGTCGCCGGCCTCCGACGCCGCCTCCACGAGCTCGGCCGCCTCTTCGGTCACCTTGGCGCCGATCTTCTCGACACCCTTCCTCAGCAGCCGCGCCGTGTACGACGACCCGCCGTCGCCCGCCTCGGCGCGTTCGCGGATGGTCTGCTCAAGCAGGTCGAGCGGTCGTGCGGGGGCGTCACTCAAACGCGCGGCCTGGCTGGGAGGGGGGTGAGGGTTGCGGTTGGGGGGTGACCAGCGGTTACGCTCTTAGACGCCGCCGGCCGGCTCCGTCGAGCCCCTTAGGGTAGGCAAACGACGGCCCTGAAACAATCGACGCTCTCCGTGCCCACCCGTTCTCCGGTGTCTTTCGACTTCGCTCGCAACTGCTGGTTCCTTACCGGAGCCACCGCCTCGGGCAAAACGGCGGTGGGGCTTGCCCTCGTCGAGCGGCTGGCGGCCGCCGGTCGGCCCACGGAGGTGCTCTCGCTGGACTCCATGGCGGTCTACCGCGGCATGGACATCGGCACCGCCAAACCCTCGGCCGAAGAGCGGGCCCGTGTCCCTCACCACCTGATCGACCTGCGAACGCCGGAAGAAGAGTTCAGCGTCGCCAACTACCGCGACGAGGCGGCTCGGGTCTGTGAGGCGTTGATCGCTCGCGGCGTGACGCCCCTGTTCGTCGGCGGCACGCCGATGTACCTCAAGTGTTTGCTCCGCGGCCTGTTCGACGGGCCGGCCGCGAACTGGGACCTCCGCCGCGAACTAGAGACGGAGCTCGAGCAGCTCGGCTCCTCGGCTTTGCACGAACGGCTGAAGCTGGTCGATCCGCTTGCCGCCTCGGCGATCCACCCCAACGACGCCCGGCGGATCGTCCGGGCGATGGAGGTGTTCCGCGGCGCCGGCGAGCCGATCAGCCACCAGCAGATGGAGTTCGAAGAGCCCGTGCCGGCCGACCAATGCCGCGTGTTCACGATCCGCCGTGAGCGCGACGATCTGCACCACCGGATCGAACGCCGGGTGGACGCCATGATGGCCCAGGGCCTCGTCGACGAGGTGCGTGGCCTGACGGCCGACGGCCGCACGCTGGGCCGCAGCGCGAGCCAGGCGGTCGGCTACCGGGAGGTGATCGAGCACCTCCGCGGCGACTACGACGCCGACGAACTGGTCAAACGGACCCAGACCCGCACGCGCCGCTTCGCGAAGCGGCAGGGCACGTGGTTCCGTAGCCTGAGCGAGTGTCGGTTTATCGACGTCGGCCCCGACGAGTCTTCGAACAGCGTGGCGGAGCGGATCTTGACCGAGGCGATCTAGGGCGAGCGTCGGCTCTCAAGCAGACGCCGACAGGATTCCCGCCCTTCCCCTTGACGCGCCAGGGGAATGCGGTAGACTCGCTCCCCTAGTCGCACCAGGGGAACACCATGCCGCCCGACGACCTCGGCAGTCTGCCCGCCGGCAGCCTCGACCTGCTGATCCTACAAACCCTCACCGCGGGCCAGCAGCACGGCTACGCGATCGCCCGCAGCATCCACGAGCGGAGCGCCGAGGCGTTGCGGGTGGAAGAGGGCTCGCTCTACCCGGCCCTGCATCGGCTGGAACGCCGCGGCTGGATCGAGGCCGAGTGGGGCCTCAGCGAGGCCAATCGCAGGGCGAAGTACTACCGCCTCACCCGCCCCGGCCGCACGCAGCTGAAGGCGGAAGTCGCTTCGTGGCGGGCGATGGTCGAGGCGATCGGCAAGGTGCTCGATCCGCCGCCGGTGAACCCGCGTCTGGCGGGGGCCTAAGCCGATGCCGTCCTTCCCCCTGCCCTACTGGCTTCGTCCCGGCGACGACCGCCCCGGAGAAGAGATCGAAGACGAGGTCCGCGCCGAGCTCGCGTTCCATCTAGACGCACTAGCCGACGAGCAAACGCGACGCGGCATCGCGGCCGACGAAGCGGAACGGCAAGCCGCCGCGCGGTTCGGCGACTTCAACAAGTACGTGCGGCAGTGCCGCCAAGTGAAACAAGGAGACGCCCCCATGCTCAAGCGATTCCAAACCGTCGCGATGGTGGTGCTGACCGTGTTCGTCGGCCTCATGGGCTGGCAGCAGTGGAAGCTCGCGAATTACTACCAAGGGACCCAGCTCCAACTCATCGGCGTACAGAACCGGCTCTCGAACATTAGCGATACGCTCGTGCAACTGAAGCCGGTGCAGGCCGCGGTGGCGTTAGAAGCTCCTATCCAAGGCGGCGGACCAGATTCCAACCAACTGACTCCCCCCTTATTTACGGGCCACTTGGAACGCTCAAGCGACGCATATTCCAACTCGTTCGCACAAGCGAAACGCCAAGCACCGAAGGCCGACCTGACCGGCGTCGTCACCAGCGACAACGGCGAACCGATCGCCGACGCCGACGTCCTGCTCATCATCAAGACGTGGCCGAACAACCGATTCCGCCAAGGTGACAAAGCCGTCAACACAAACGCCGACGGACGCTTCACGCTCAAACGCACCGTGCCGCTCGACGGGCAATACGGCGTCAACGCCGCCGTGGTGGCGCCGGGGCACGCGATCGCGTCAAGCTACGTCCTGGTCGAAGACCCCGCCGGGGAAGAGCCCGAGTCAATCGACTTCGAGCTAACCGCCTCGACCGCCGTGACGCTTCGGCTCACGAACAGGGGCGGCGAGCCGTTGCCCCGCACGTTCGTCACGCCGAGCGCTCGCAACGACTCCGAGAACGAGGACCACCTCGTTTACTTCCAGGGTTCCAAGCCGGCGTGGCGACGCACCGACGAGACCGGCACGGTCGAGATCGACTGGTTCGCCGCGGGCGACTTCGGCAAGGTGTCGGTCAAGCCACGCGGCGGCGACTGGCAGGAGCACGAGTTCGAGACGCCGGCTCAGCCGGGCGAAGTCATCACCATCGTCTGCGACACGAAAGGTCGTTAGATGGCGTGCTCAGGCATCGCGACGGCTCGAGAACTGAGCCAACTGCGAGAGCGTGTCGCGGGCCTCACCCGGACCGATCGCTGCGAGGTCGGCGATTGCCGCTTCCGCATACTCGGTTGCCTTCCGCTGGGCGTAGGCGATGCCGCCGACCGCGTCGGCTAGCTTCCGCAGTTCCGCACGCGAAGATTCGCTCGGCTCCGTGAGCCAGTGTTCAAGCGAATGCCGCGGGCCGTTCACCAGGCTGTCGCGAGTATAGATCAGCGGCAGCGTGATCTTCTGCTTCGCGAGATCGGCGCCGGCGGTCTTACCGGTATCTGTCTCGTCGCCCAACAGGTCGAGCAGGTCGTCGGCGATCTGGAACGCCATACCCAGATTGCGACCGAACGAGGTCATCGCCTCAACCTGCGCGGGCGTTGCCCCGGCGAACACCGCGCCCAACCGGCAGCAGCACGCACAGAGCTCGGCCGTCTTGCCGTCGATGATCGACAAGTAGTCCTCTTGGCTAAGCGACAGGTCGCCCTCGGCCAGCGTCTGGCGGAGTTCGCCGTGGCACACGCGGTTGGTGCTGCGGCCGATGAGGCGGCACGCCTCGGCCGGGCCCGGCTCGTTGGTGACGGTCGCGGCTAGGTAGAACGCGTGCGAGAACAAGAAGTCGCCCAGCAGTACGCTCGTCTCATTGCCCCACCGGGCGTTGACGGTGTCGACGTGCCGACGCAGATCGGCCTCGTCGAGCACGTCGTCGTGCACCAGCGTCGCCGTGTGGATCATCTCGACGACCACGGCGAGCAGCTCGTGGTCGGCGGTCGTCCCGCCTAGCGCCTCCCCCGTGAGCAGCACCAACGCCGGCCGTAGTCGCTTGCCGCCGAGTCGGTAGCCGTGGCGGGTTACCTCGTCGACACGCGAATCGCCGCTGACGAGTTCCCGCTGCAAACGGGCCTCGACCCGCCCGAGCGGCTCTCGGACACTGCCGAGCAGATCGGCGACTAGGCCCGCAACGCCTTCGAGCTCGTCTACTTGCGGATGATCATCCGCCGTGCCGAGCCGATTGACGGGCGTCGTATCGTGCGGGGCGGGCATGCTTCGGCGGCGGGGTCGGAGTGAGCCGGTTGGTGCGGCTCTCGCGGGGAATGAGCCACACAGTCTAAGTCGAGCCGCGGCGTGGAGTTAACCCGCCCGCGTCTACTTTCTAGACCGGCGGCCCGAGGCGGCCTTAACCCCACGCACCCGGCGGCTCGATCAACGCGAAAAGGCCCGGTCGCCGCTGCGACCGGGCCTTTTCTTTAGGTGGGGCGTCCTTCCGAGCCTCGGGATGTGGCCCGGCAGGCAGCCGCCTCATGCGGCTGTCCCCGTATGGTTTCGCCCCTGTCGGGACGCTGGGTCTGGGGTCAGACCAGCTCCTTCTTGGCGCCGATGAGCGTTCGGAGCCGCTCCGCCAGAAGGGCGGCGTCGAACGGCTTCTTGAACGTCTCGTTGATCGTCGAGCGGTCGAAGCTCGTGCTCGAGCCGTCGTCCGGCAGCAGGGCGATCAGGATCGTCTCGGAGAAGTCCGTGTTGCGACGCAGGTTCTGGCAGATCTGCAGGGCTTCAACATGGCCGATCGAGAAATCGACAATGATGCAGTCCGGGTGGAAGCTCTCGGCCTGGATGCCTGCCTCGAAGCCGCTCGCCGCCATCTGGGTGCGGAACGACTTCTCGGCAGGGAGCTCCCGCTTGAGGTTCTCGATGAGGACCTGATCCTGGGCGACGATCAGCACCTTCGCCATCGCCTCGTCTTCTAGGTCGCCCAGCGGCATGCCGTGATCCTTGAGAAACTTAATCAAGTATTCTCGGGGGATGCGGCGGTCCTGTGAGCCGGGGATCCGGTAGCCCTTGAGGCGACCGGAGTCGAACCACTTGCTCACGGTGCGCGGGGCGACCTTACAGATCTTGGCGACCTGACCCGTCGTAAAGACCTTCATCGCGCTCTCCATTCTCTACTGGCTTATTCGCTGATGCACGCCGCGGCCGGCTGGGTCACCGACGTTGCGTGCTGAATACCCCTCGCGTGCTGGCGCCGTCCGGTTTGGCGAACGATTCCCTGCTGCCGCTTCGGCAAACCGGGCACGCGTCTGGGTCGGGGTCCGATGGGTGGGGGCTTCTCTTCGTGGGGTTGGGTCAGGTCCTTCTGATCCGCTCCTTCGCACAACTCGCATCGGCTGCCGGAGTCCTCACGGTTCGCCCAATGCTGGCGCGAAGTCGCGTCGCCAAGAGATTGGCGACCGCACAATCCGCACGAGCGTTAGGCTCCCCCCGAGAGGCGTCCGCGGCCCTAGCGGTCCGCTCGCGATTCACACGGGCAGACGGGGCAGCAGCGGGGGGCACAACAAGGCCGATCGCCGCGGGATAGCGATCCCGGGGCTGCAGCGGCCAAGGCGTCGTATCGGACAGATCGAAGCAGGCTCCCCCCTGCGGCGCCCCCCGTTTGGCTTGCCCGGACCTGGCCCTGCGACCCGCCCGGACAGGGGGCAACCCGTCCGACACTTATCTTCGTTACAACCGGCCCCGTGACTTTAAGCCGGCTGCGGACACAACCCGGATAACACGCGGTTACGCGGCGCGGCGCAGCGTCGTCCCGCCGCCGCTCGCTCGCAGATTGCCCTCTTCGTCCACGTCTTCGAACCGCACCGACACCTGCTTCGAGACGCCCGCCTCCTGCATCGTGACGCCGTAAAGCGTGTCGGCCGCAGCCATCGTCCGCTTGCTGTGCGTGATGACGACGAACTGCGTCGAGTCCATGAACCGCCGCAGCACGCCGGCGAAACGATCGATGTTCGATTCGTCGAGCGCCGCGTCGACCTCGTCGAGGATGCAGAACGGGCCGGGCTTCGTGCGGAACATCGCTAGCAAGAGCGCCACGCACGTCAGCGTCTTCTCGCCGCCCGACAGCAGCGAGAGACTACGCATCGACTTGCCGGGCGGCGACGCGACGATCTCGACGCCCGACTCCAGCGGATCGTCGCTGTCGTCGGTCATCACGAGGTCAGCCACCCCCCCGCCGAACAGCTCCCCGAACAACTCGCCGAAGTGCTGCCGGATGATCTCGAAGCACTCGACGTACACCGCACGGGTGTCGTTGTTGATGCGTGTCGTCAGCCGCACCAGCGATGTTTTCGCCGTCGAGAGGTCTCGGTACTGGTCGGAAAGCTGCTCGAAACGGGTCTCAAGCTCGTCGAGCTCCTCAAGAGCCGCGAGGTTGACCGGGCCGGATCGACCGAGGTTCGCCCGCAGCGTCTTCGCTTCTTCCTGCAGAGCCGGCCGATCGATCGCCCCGACCTCGGCCGGGTCGGCCGCGTCGGCGAGGGTCGCGAGCTCCAGGTCGTAGTCTTCGCGAAGCCGCTCGGACTGGGCGGCTCGTTCCATACGGATCTGCTGCCGGCGTAGCTCGAGGGGGGACAGCCGCTGCGTTAGCTGAGCCGCCTCGTCCTGCACGAGCCGACGGGCGTTCTCGACCTCGGTCAACGCGGCCCGTGTCGCCGTCTCAACCCGCTCCGCCAGACGGCTCTCGGCCGTGGCGGCCTCGAGCCGCCACGTCGCCAAGGCGAGGTCCGCGGAGGTGCGTAGCCATCCGAGCTCTGCCCGCTGCAGCTCGACGCGGGCCTCGCCGAGGGCTACCTCGTCGGCGTCGTTGGTCAACGCCCCGACGTGTAGTTCAGCTTCCTTGTGCGCCTGCCGCAACGACCCGACGAGCGACGCGTACTTGCCCGCCGACGCGGTCGCTTCCGCCGAGAGGGCGAGCTCCGCGGCGCGCAACGATTCGAGTGACGACGACCAACGCTGAAGCCGCGAGAGGCTCCTCCGCTCGCGGGCGAGCGATTCGCCGACGGTCTCCGCGTCTGGAAGCTCGATGAACGCCTTCTCCACCGCGGCGATCTGCCGCTCGCACTGAGCGAGCGAGCCCTCCAGCTCCGTACGTCGCTGCGCCTGCTGCTTGACGCGTTCTTCCAACGCCGCCGCGCGCTGCAGGGCCCGCGACAAAGCATCCCGCTCTCGCGACAGCGAGGGGTCCCGCTCGGCGATCGCCGCGTCCGCCTCGGCCACGGCGTTGCTGATCCGTTCGATCTGCTCGGCGAGCTCCTCGCGGGCCTGTTCGGCGGCGGCGACGCGTTGCTCGGAGTCCGCGATCTGCTTGTCACGCATGAACGCGAGGTGCGCGTCGTCGGGCGGGCCGAGCGTTAGCTCCCCGACACCGCCAACTACCTCCAGCGTGTTGGTTACGAACGAGACGCCCGTTCCGATCGCCCGTCGGAGCCGCATCGCAGTGCTCAGCGAATCGACGAACCACACCCGGCCGAGCAGTTTTCGAACCACCGGTTCGTGTTCGGGGGCGACTTCGACAAAATCGCTGGCTCGCCCCATGACGCCTGGGCGGTCGTACAGCTCGAGGTGATCGATCGCCGCGGTCGGCGGCTCCGCAGACAGTCCGTGAAAACGCGAGCGTAACGTAAGGGACGAAGGCTCCCGCTCGTATGTGGTGGATAGACCGTCGAGCGAGTCGACCACCACATCCTGGATCGCCGCGCCGAGAGCGGCCTCGACCATCGGGGCGAGATCGACATCCACGTGGAGCAGGTCCGCGACCAACCCGACCACTTGCACATCGCCGGCGGTCTGGCAGACCTTAGCCACGTCGTCGGCAAGTCGCCGCATGCGATGCGCTTCGCCGAGCGCCTGCTCGCGCCGACGCCGGGCGTCGGCCACCTCCGTCTCGATGCCGGCGAGCCGCTGCTGCAGGCCCAGCAAGTGCTCGCGTCCCGCGGCGGCGGCCGCCCGGGCTTCGCGGACCTCGGTCTCAATGGTGGCGAGCGACTCCGTCGCGGCGTTGCGAGCCGCGATCGCCTCGTCGAGAGCCCCTTGGTCCGCGTTGCTCAGTTGCGAGAGCTCCTGAGCCACACGCTGATGGTTGTCGCGCGCTGTCTGGCGAGCCTGGCCCAATCGATGCTGGTCCTGCTCTCGTTGGGCGACTCGGGTCTCAAGATCAGCCACTCGCCGGTGCGCGGCGGCGACTTTCTGCGCGACGCCGGCGATCAGCGCGTCGATCCGCGTACGCCGGGTGTCAAATCGGTCGGCCTTCGCCTGCGACTCGGCGAGCGATGCTTCCGCTTTGACAAGCGCAGCAGAGCGCTCGCGTTGCTGCGATTCGAACGCCTCCTTCGCACGCCGGTCGGACGCCTCGAGGCACGCCGCGACGGCTCGCTCTACAGCGACCTCCGCCCGCCGGCGTTCGCCGGCGACGGACTCTAGGCGGGCAGAGAGCCGGCCCACGAGCTCGCGTTGGGCCGCCACGCGCTCGCTGGCGAGGCGTCGCGTGTCGCTCGCCTGCGCGGCGTCGCCCAGGCGTTTCAGCTCGGCGCCCTGCGCTTCGGCGGCGGCTTGCGTCTCACCCAGGCGTCGTTGGATCGCTCCGTGCTCTTGCTCCAGGCGGCGCCCTTCTTCGGCCAATCGAAGGTAGTCCGCCACAGCGAGCGCGACGCGCACCTCGCGGAGCCGTTTAGTCTGTTCGCGATGGCGCCGCGCCTTGCCGGCCTGCGCCCGCACACGGCGCAGCCGTCCCTCCAACTCGTCGACGAGGTCCGAGAGTCGCGCGAGGTTTTGCTCGACCCGTTCGAGCCGTTTCTCGGCCTCTCGCTTCTTAAGACGGTAGCGGCTCACGCCGGCGGCTTCTTCGAACAAGACGCGGCGTTCGAGCGGCGACGCCTGCAGCGCGGCGTCGACCCGGCCCTGCTCGATAATGCTGTAGGCGCCCGTCCCCAGCCCGGTGCCGGCAAGCAGCTCGCGGAAGTCCTTAAGACGACAGCCACGCCCGTTGATGAGGTACTCGCCCTCACCGCTGCGGTAGACCCGGCGTGTGAGCCGGACCTCGGCCTCATCGAGCGGAATCAGCCGACGCCCCGCCTCCGGCGACTCGGGGTTGTCGAAGGCGAGCGTCACCTCGGCGGAGTTGAGCGGCGCTCGCTCGCCGGCGCCGCCGAAGATGACGTCGGTCATCTCTTTGCCACGCAGGCTCCGCGGGCTCTGCGAGCCGAGCACCCACTTCACGGCGTCGACCACATTCGACTTGCCGGACCCGTTCGGGCCGACCACGACCGTGACGCCAGCGGGGAACTCTAGCCGCGTCTTCTCGGCGAAGCTCTTGAAGCCGGCGAGCTGGAGCGACTTGAGCATCGGCGCGGCGGCAAGCGGGGCGGCCGGCGGGCTTCCGAGTGTCGGAGCCGCTGGCGGGGTGAGCTTCGTTCAGTCGGTGGTCGTAAACAGATCCGGCGCGGGGGTGGCCACTCGGTAGCTGCCCGGTTCTACCGAGGCGTCGCCGTTGCCGTCGTCATCGTCCGAAGCCGCCGGCTCTTGGTCCCGATCGAGCTCACGCCCGGGGCGGGGGATCGCATCGACGCGAAAGCGGCTGCTGAGCACGCCCGTGGCGCTCGCTTGCTGGAGCGCTTGCACCACGTCGGGGTAAGCGCCGCCGAGCTCGACGATGGCATGAACCACCTCGTTCAAAGCCGGAGAGACCGTCATTCGCCTCGTCTCACCGCCGCTCGTCACGCGGCTCACGACCACCTCGTTGCCCGACATGCCGTTGATGAGAATGTCCGATCCCGCGTCCAGGACGGTCGGCAGCTTGAGCCTCTGATCGCGCCCGAACAGCACGAGTTCCGGACGCCGGCTGCGGGTGGCGTGGACCATCGCCTCGCCCTCGACGTCCAGCACGTGGAACAGGAAGTGCCCGCCGAGGCGTTCGCCGCGGATCTTCGGATCGTCGGCGTTCATCGCGATCAGAGCTCGGAAGGCGCCATAGCGTGTCTCCGCGCTCTTGCTGGTCAGCAGCCCGCGCAGCGCGTCGTAGGCGTGCACATCGTCCATCGCGCTGAGCGCCGAGAGGGCGTGAACACGCAACGCCGGCTCTTCGCGGGCTGCCTCGGCGAGGGCCGCGACACCGGCGGTTTCGTCGAGATAAGCGAGCGACTCAGCCGCGTAGAAACGCACCTCGAGATCGGGCGAATCGATCGCCGGCAGCAATTGCTCAACCGCGAGATCGCCGCCGATGGCCTCGAGCCTCAGCGCCGCTTTCGCGGAGATCATCGGGTCCATCAGCTGCTTGCCAAGCAGCTGGGCCCGCTCGATGCGGTCGCCCGGCGACTCGCTAAGCGCGATGCTCCGCAGCACGCGGATGTATCGGGTCACGTTGTCTTTGTATCGCGGATGCATCCGCAGCTTGACGAACTCGTCGGTCTTCGCCTCCGCGACGCCGCTCTGCTGGCCGCGGTCGTAGCTCTGAAAACGCTGATTGATCGAGCCGGCGATCGACTGCGTCATGCGGACCGACTTATGGTTGTTGCCCACGATGAGTCCGAGGTCGCGTGTGCGGAGTGAGATGCCTCCGCCCAGCACCCGACCTCGCGTGGCGAGGGCGTCGCCGTCCGCCCCGGCCGACGGATCGACGAGAATCTCGCCGCCTGCGCGTGCCCAGACGTGGCCCTCGCGGATGCTGTTGCCGAGCACGGCGAGCTCCGTCAGGTCGGTCGGCAAGAGCCGCCCGTTGCGGAGGCTGGTTGTTTCGCTACGCGTTGGCGTGCGTACGACGACGTCGAATCGGTCGCCTTTCTCGATGCCCGGCCTGAGCAGGCCCTGCACCAAGACGAGCGACGTGCTCGGCGACGCCAGCACCGCGTTTGGCCGGTCGACTTTGCGGCGTTTCATCTCACTCAGCAGCGTCGCCCGGCGGCTAGACTGCGCGGGATCAGACCCGGTCCCGTCGAGCCCGGTCACGAGCGCCACCGACTCCACCTTCACCACGTCCAGCCCGTACGGGTGGGCGAAACGCGAGATGAGGGCGGCGCCGCTGTCCTGAGCGAGCTCCTCGAGCTTGGCTTCGGCCTGTTCGCCGCCGCCCAGCGAGAGCATCGCGCACCCGGTGAGCGGCATGAGCAGCAAGACGACAACGGGGGCGATCAGCGGCTTCATGCCTAACGGGGCTCCAACGAGCGCGGCGTTCTTGCCCGACTCGCGTCCTGCGAGCCTGTGAGGGCGGGCCGAGGCTAGGGATTCCGCCCGTCCGGGGCAAGAACAGCGGCGGCCGGCCCCGACGGCGTCACGGCGGGTCCCAGCCCGAGCCGCCCCACGGATGGCACCGGGCCAGCCGCACCAGCGTTTTCCACCCGCCGACGAACGGGCCGTATCGCCGCACCGCGAGCACGGCGTATTCGCTGCAGGTAGGCGTGTAGCGGCAGTTGGAGCCGAGCCAGGGACTCACGCACCACTGGTAGACGCGGACTCCCGCCAAGATCGCGACCACCGCGATCGCCGAGGCGCCCGCGGCCAAGAACCGCAGGCTAGCCAGCATCGCTATCGCCGTCTGTCGCCGGCTCGGGAACCACCGGTTTCGTTGCAGCCGCACGCCGCGCCGCTTTCGCCTCCACGCGACCCACCAAGCGGTCAAGCGACTTCGCGATCGCCGCCAGCGTTGGCGTTTCGCGCGACCGGGGCAGGCAGACGATATCCCAAGCGGGAAGTTCGTGCTGGCTGAGGCGGAACGCCGCGCGGAGCACCCGCTTCCACCGATTCCTGAACACGGCTTTGCCGACCTTGCGCGAAACGACCAGTCCAAGTCGCGGATGATCCAGCTGGTTCGGCCGCGTGTGCATGACGAGCACGCCGTCGCCGGCGCTGAGTTTCGCGGCGAAGACGGCGTCGAACTCGCTCGACCGCAGCAGCCTCGCCTCCCGCGGGAAACGCAGCGTGCGGCCCCGTTCGTCATCGCTTACCACCGCAGTGCCTCACGCGGCGTTTGCGGGTAGCGTTCTGAAACCTCCCGGATCGACGCGGCGTCGTCTTCGGTCAAGCCTTCCGGCATCGCGATCTGCAGCTCGACGAACAGGTCGCCGGCCGCGCCGTCGGACTGCACGCCGTGACCGCGGACGCGGAGCTTCTTGCCGCTGGACGAACCGGGCGGGACCGACAGGGTGATGACGCCCTTGGGCGTCGGCACGTCGATCTTCGCCCCGGTAGCTGCCTCGGCCAGCGTGATGGGCGCGACAATGTCGAGCCGCTTGCCGGTTCGCTTGTAGCACGGGTGCGGGGCCACGTGGACCGTTAGCAGGAGATCGCCGTTCGGCCCACCAGCGGGCGAAGGATCGCCCTGCCCGCGGAGGCGGATCTTCTTTCCGCCTTCGACCCCCGCGGGGATCTTCACGCTGATCGTCTCGAGCTTGCCGCCCGCCCGTTGCAACGACAACGCGGCCTCGCCCCCGAGTACGGCGGTCGCGAACGGCACGGTGATCTCGTGCTGGAGGTCGGCGCCTTTGGTCGGGGCCTGTCCCGGCGCCGAACGCCCACGCGGCCCCCCGCCGAACTGCTTGAACATGTCGGCGAATCCGCCCGCCCCGCCCGCCGCGGTCCCCTTGCCAGGCCCGCCGAAAAGGCCGTTCAGGTCGAACTCGAACTCGGCGCCGCCCGGACCGCCGCCGAACGGGTTGCCCCCGGAGCCGAAGGGCGATCCACCGCCGCCGGGGCCCCCGGAGCCGCCGCCCATCGACTCGAAGGCGTGGCCGAAGCGATCGTACTGCTCGCGCTTCTTGGGGTCGTTGAGAACCTCGAAGGCGACCTGCACCTCTTGGAACTTCTGCTTCGCCCCGGCGTTGTCCGGGTTCAGGTCCGGATGGTGCTTGCGGGCCAGGTCGCGGTAGGCCTTTCGGATGTCGTCGGCGGACGCCCCACGCGAGACGCCGAGCACTTCGTAGTGGTCTTTCGGCATGGGGCGTTGAGAGTGGTTAGGACGCACGGCGGGGGGCGGGCTCCTAAGTCTATCGGCTGCCGGAGGAAGGGGAACGGGCGCGGACCACCCCAAAACGACGGACGGCCGCGTGCTAGATTTACTGCATGAAGGCCGCTTTGGTTCGCCGGATGCTCGCCGCGATGATCGCCCTCGGTGCGGTGTCGCAGGGCGCCGCGCGGAAGCCGGACGGCGTGCTGGTGCTGCAGATCACCGACGCCGGAACGGACGAGTCGGTACCCGCACGCATCGAGCTAACCGACGCCCGCGGCCGGTCGGTCCGGACGCGGGGTTGGGGGCTCGCGGCGCTTGGCGCTCACGCCTACCTGCCGCCGGCCGCTACGCTCGGGCTTCGTCGCGGCGCCTACCGGTTCTCGATCGATGCGGGCCCCGAGTACCGCACCCAACGCGGACACTTCCAGATCGACCGGCACGCGGAAGACGCGAAGGCCGTGCCGATGCGTCGGTTCGCCCACATGGCCGACGAGGGGTGGATCGGCGTCGATCTTCAGCACGCTCGCGATGCGGACGGCTTGGAACTTGTGCGTCGCGTCGAACGCGTCGCCGGCGATGCTCGGCTAACCCACCGCTGGAACGGCGACGGATGGGAGGCACTGGCGGACGTGGGGCTCGTCGTCGCTCACTACACGGGCGAGCGAGGCTCGGCCTGGCTCTACTCCACCGACGCTAAACTCTCGGCCGAGGAGCTTCCCGATCTTTCGCGGTCCGTCGCTACGCCACTCGCCGGAGCGAGCGCCGCGGGTTGGCGGGTCGTTGCGGATCCGACGAGCGCGGAGCTGCCCGTTTGGCTTGCGTCCGAGTGCGTCGATGCCCTGTGGCTCATCGACGGCGCCTCGCCCAACGACTACGACGCTGGCGTCGAGCGGATGAAGGCGTACTACGAAGTGCTCAACGCGGGCGTGCGCGTGCCGCCGCTCGGGGGTAGCGGTTCGGGCCTGCCGCTCGGCGAGCCACCGCGGCGTCGCACCGCGGTCATGACGCGTCCGCTTGGCGATGGTCGCACTTGGCTGCGCGGCGTCGACGAAGACGAATCGATCGACCACTGGGCGACGATCCAGCTCGGGCAAACGGTTGTAAGCAACGGCCCGTTGCTACGCCCGACGGCGAACGGCCGTTGGCCGGGCGCCACGCTGCCGGACAGTACCGACGCCCTCATCGGGCTCAACCTCGCGACGCGCGCTCCCGTCGAGTATCTCGAGATCATCGCCGACGGCGAGAAGGCGCTCACCGTGCCGCTTCGCGACTGGGCCGCCCGCGGCGGTCGGCTCCCCGCGTTGCCGCTCGCCGGGCGGACCTGGTTCGTCGTTCGCGCGGTCACGGTGGCCGAAGATCGACTGCAAATGGCGCACTCCGGTCCGTGGTACGTCGATACGCCCAACGGGCCGCCCGCTGCGGAGGACGTGAGGCCGATGCTCAGGCGGCTGGCCGACGCCGCCGCGCGGTTCGGCGCCGCCGACCCCGAGGCGTATCAGGCCGCAAAGGCGTTCTGGACCGCGAGAAACGGCGGCGGTTAGGCGTAGGGCAATCAACGCTTTGCTTGAGAGGGGCCACGGGGGCCAGTAGATTCGGCGGGTCATCGTCCCACCTTCCTGCCGCTGCCCCCCGACGGATCGCCGCGTGTCGCTGCCCCAGCCGAAGCCTACCGAAGACCTCGCCCCGCGTGAAAAGCTGCACGCGATCACCAAGCTCGACGGTCGGTCGATCTCCGAGCTGACCTTCCTCGAGAAGTCGCTGTTGCTCGCGGAGCTCTCGCGGGCCTCGTACTTCTCGCGCGGCATCGCCGGCGAGCTGGCCGCCGAGATCGGCCTGCCCGAGGTCCGCTTCTACGATCGCGACGGCGCCCAGGCTTACATCTTCGGTGACGAGCTCGACGCCATCGTCTGCTGCCGCGGCACCGAGCCTCACGAGTGGAACGACATCAAGGCAGACCTCGACGCCGTGACCGACGTCGCGGAGACGGTCGGCCGTGTCCACCGAGGCTTCAAGCGCGAGGTCGATGACCTGTGGCCGCGCCTCGAGCAGGCGTTGGTGAGCAACACACGCGTGCTCTGGTTCACGGGGCATTCGCTCGGCGGGGCGATGACGGCCATCTGCGCCGGCCGCTGCTTCCTGTCGCACATCCGCTCGGCGCCGGAAGCGGTGTTCACGTACGGGGCCCCGCGTGTGGGCAATGAGCGGTACGTGAACAACGTGAAGCTCGCGTACTACCGATGGGTGAACAACAACGACATCGTGCCACGGGTGCCGCCGCGATTCCTCGGCTACCGCCACACGGGCACGGAGGTCTATCTGAACCGGAAAGGCCGAATCTCGAACGTCACGGGGGCGTTCAAGATGCGCGACCGCTGGTGGGGCTTCTGGCGGAGCCTGTCGCGGTGGCGGATCGACCACTTCAGCGACCACCTGATGGGCGAGTACATCCGCGCGATCGAGCAAGCCGTCGCGCTGGAGAAAGCCGGCAAGCCGCCGAAGGCGCTCACAAAGCTGCTCGAGAACGAGGCGGCGGCGACCGACGCGGCGTTGCTCGCTGGTGACACGAACGGCGTCGATCGGGGTCCGCACAACCCAACGCGCGAGCCGGCGGACGCGCCGACAGCAGTCAACGCGGAAACGGTAGCGCGTGCCGTGCCTGGCAGCGAGTCCCCATAAGCGAAAAGAGCCGCGGCGAGGCATGCTCGCCGCGGCTCAATGGTGTTGCTTCTTCTCAGGGTGCGGCGTCGCCGCTCAACGCCGGCGACCGACGCACAGCAGCGAGGCGGCGCCGAAAAGCACGAGTGAAGTCGGCTCGGGAACGACTTCGACCTTCATCGCGACGGTCTCGAGCGGTAGCCCGCCGCCGGACACGGTGATGGCGAAGGTGTACTCGCCCAGAGCGTTCTGGTCGAACGAGCCAGCCGGCGGGCTGACCAGCCCCGGAAACGACATGCCGAGGAAGCCGAAGAGCAGGTTTTGCGACGTCTCGACCAGCGTCTCGGCAGGGGTGGGTCCGCCCAGAATGCTGTTCGTGATGTTCAGCGAACCGAGGTCAGCCAGAACCGTGTCCGCCGCCGGATCGAAGTCGTAGAAGACGTCGATCTGGTAGTCGGCCAGAACGCCCGGGCCGTCGATGTCGATGTAGAAGTTGAAGTTCCACAGAGCGCCTTCGTTGGTGCTCTCGCCGGCCCCGCCGAAGTTGCTGCCGGGCGTGGCAAAGTAGGTGCCCATGCCGTCGTTGGCGAGCGGCGGGTTGCTGAACCGCTGGGTGGCGCTCAGGGCGACCGTCAGCGTGTTCGAGCCATCGACGATCTGCGAAGAGACCGCGACCTCGTCGTTCGGAATACCCTGGCCACCGAACGTCGCGGCGGGCAGCGGTCCGAACGTGTCGAACGTAATAGGTACTGCCGCGGCGCGATCCGCCCACGACAGGGCCGAAACCGCAAAAGCGGCGCCGGCGGCGATGACCCACGCCGCACGAGCGGAGCGGGGATGTAGACGGATCATTAGCGTTGCCTCAGATCAAAGGGTGCCTGTCGAGTAGAAAGCCGCACTCTTGCATCGTTCTTACCCTAGGCGCCCCGATCGCATCAGTCAACCAACCGGCCGGCAACGCCGTGGGCGTTCCCCTTGCGGCCACACTCACGGCTAAACGTAGCCACCTACCGTGACTCCCTCTGATCGCGATTTTTATCGCAAACGCACGGGTGGGCCGCGGAAATGCCGCGGAATGACGGGCCAGTCGGCGGTCAAGAAGTACGCGTAGGCGCCGTCCGGGAATTCCGGGGTCACGCCCTCGCGGCCGTTGCACTCGTCCAGATCGCCGAGGCCGACGACGTACTCGTAGTCCTGCACGAAGGCGCCGTCGTGCGGGCCCGTCGGCAGGTCGCCGCCTGGGCGGTCGCCCGCCTTGAGGCGCCAACTCGGTTTGAGCTCGACGGCGTCGCTCTCGGGGTCGTTCGCGTCGGCGTACCCGTAGCGGGCGTAGATCGGGAAGCCGTCCGCGGCCCAGCCCACAAGCGGCGAGTGCTCGCCCGCCGTCACGCCGAGCTCCGCGAGCAGCCCGGTCGGCAGGCCGTGGTAGTGGTACTTGCCGGTCGGCTGCACATGCGCGTGATTGGCGTCGAGCCCCAGGTTGATCGCCCCGCCGAGCGGCTCGTAGGCCCAGCCGAGTCGCGGCCGGCCTTGCCAGAACTCGCCGGCGCCCGGCTCCAACGCAACGCCATTCACGCAGGCCCCAAAAACGTGCAGAGGACGTCCGCGGCCGGGCGGCGGGATGAGCGGCGTGGGCGCCGCGGCGATCTTGGGCTTGAGCGGCACTCGGAAACGATGCCGCTGCTCGCGGATCGTGTTCGGGTTGCCCGGGTTGGGGAACGCCCCCACAAGATGCGCCGGCACGCCGTTGGATTCGATCGTGCGAATCGCAGAGTCGTGCGTGTGCTCATGCCGCGAGGGGGCGGGCGGCTCGCGGTCGGCCGGCACAAGCGTCAGGGCACGCGCATCGGTCGCGGTGTGGCGGCGGAAACCAAAGCCCCGCTGTGCCACCGCCGCGGCTGCGACGCCAACGAGCAGGATCGCGACAAAGAGCGTCCAACGGCTTCGGGTGCGTGTCATCGAGCGTCGCGGGAGATCGAGAAAGTTGGTTCTCCTCTATCCAACCCATCAGCCACCGCGGGGCGCCGCGCAATCCGCTTCGACGCCTGCGAACGCGGCTACTCCTTCACGCCGCCCACCGTCAGCCCGCCAACGAGGTGCTTGCTCAGCAGCAAGAACACCACGACGACGGGGATGCTCACCAGCAGCGACGCCGCCGCGTACAGGCCCCACTGCGTGCTCATGCTCGCCTGGAAGCTCTTCAGCCCGAGCGGCAGCGTGAACAGGTCGCTGTCCTGCAGCACCTGCGCGGCCACCAGGTACTCGCTCCACGCGCTCATGAAGCTGAACAGCGCGGTGATGACCAAGCCGGGCGTCGCCAGCGGCAGGATCACCTTGGTGAACGACTGCCAGCGGGTGCAGCCGTCGATGCGGGCCGCCTCTTCCAACGCGGTGGGGATCGTGTCGTAGAAGCCCTTCATCTGCCACACGCAAAACGGCAGCGCCGTCGACACGTAAAAGACGCCTAGCCCGAGGAACGTGTTCACCAGCCCGAGCTTCGCGATCATCAGGTACAGCGGCAGCAGCAGCATCGTCGCCGGGAACATCTGCGTCGTGAGGATCGAGATCATCATCGCCTGCCGCCCGGCGAACCGAAAACGGCTGAATGCGTAACCGCCTACCGCCGCCACGGCGACGCCCGTCGCGGTCACGGCCGCCGACACCAGCAGCGAGTTGAACATCCACCGCAGGAAGGGCTGCTCGTAGAACAGCTCGCGGTACGAGTCGAGCGTCGCCCCCTCAGGGATGAGCCGCCACTCCGTGGTGCGGAGCTGATCGCCCGGCCGCAGTGAGATCGACACCACGTCGAGCACCGGCCACAGGCTGATGGCGACAAACACCAACAACACCGCGTGCCGCGCGGCGGTGAGGAGCCAGGGTTCGCGTACGCCGGAGGTCATGCTGCTAAAGAGCTCGGTGGGACATCGAGGAGATGGGGAGAGGTTGGTGATAGGGGGGATCGCAAGCGAGAGGCCGCCCCCCGAGATACATCAAGAGCCGATCTGCGTGTCACCGATCGTCTTGTCCTTCTTTCTCATCGGTATCTCCCCCATCACCAACATCGCGTTATCTCCTTCACGGAAATCAGACCCCGTCGGCCGCCTTGGTTTGTCGAAGGAACGCGGCCGAGAACGCCAGCAGCATCGCGAAGATGATCATCGACAGCGCGGCCCCGTATCCGTACTGGTACAGGTTGAACACCGCCTTGTAGACGTAGCTCACGAGGATGTGCGTCTGGTTAGCCGGCTCACCGCCGTTGGACACCAGCCACACCACGTTCAGGTTGTTGAACGTCCACACGCTGCCCAGCACGATCGCCGGCAGCAGCACGGGCCGCAGCATCGGCACGGTGATGCTCCAGAACTGCTGCCAGCGGGTCGCCCGGTCGATCCGCGCGGCCTCGTACATGTCCTGCGGGATGCCCTGCAGCCCGCCGAGCGTGATGACCATCATGAACGGGAAGCCGAGCCAGACGTTGGCGATGATGCACGCCGTGAACGCGGGTCCCGCCTCGGTCAGCCAGTTGATCGCCGGCAGGTCGAGCCACGTCGGCAGGTACACGTTCACACCCCGCACAAACTGGTTGACGGCGCCGAACTCCGCGTCGAACATCCCCCGCCACGTGAGCGCGGTGATGTACGCCGGCACGGCCCAGGGGATGATCAGGAAGATGCGGTACAGGCTCTTGCCCACCACCGGCCCGTGCAACATGACGGCCAGGAACACGCCGATCGCCACGTGGAAGCCGACGTTCACCACCGTCCAGAACACGGTCTTAAAGAACACGGGCCAGAAGTTCGCCGCGTCCGAGCCGCTGAAGGCGTTCGTGTAGTTGTGCAGGCCGACGACCTGCCAGTCGCGGAAGTTCTGCAGCGACATGTTCGAGAACGACAGCACCACGTTGTACGCCAGCGGGAAGACCACGGTGATGAAGATCAGCACCATCGCAGGCGCCGCCAGGGCGTACGCCAGCTTGTTGCGCGGGAAGTCCTGCCGCAGCAGGCGCCACCAGCGGCCGAAGGCGTAGCCGACCATTGCCAGCAGCGCGACGCCGCCGATCCGCACGAACCACACCGTGCCGTCCGGGCGGATGTCGCTCTTGAGGGTCGCGATCTTCTTCAGGGCCGAGGCCTGCATCGCCTTGGTGGCTTCGGCGGGCGTCGCGTCGCCGCCCATGATCTTCTGATAGGGGGGCCGCATGGCGTCCCACACCGCACGGATCTCCAGCGACGTGGGCATCGCCCGGCCGCGTTCGAGCTGAGCCAGCGAGGCGGTGAGCGTCGCGTCGCCGAGCCCGCGGGCCTCGTCCCGCAACGTGAGCCGCGCCGGCAAGACCTTCTGCCTGTCGAGAAAGACGCGTTGGGTCTCCTCGCTGGTTAGGTAGCGGATCAGCTGGCCCGCCAACTCGGCCCGCTCGCCGGTCGCGGCCACGCTCAGGCTGTACCCCTTGGCGGCCACCATCGGCTTCATCGGCAGCCCGGTCGCGCTCACGTCCGGAAGCGGCGCGACGGCGGCGTCCACCGCGTCGGCCGCCAGGTGGCCCGCCCAGCTCCAGTCGCCGTCGATCAGCATCGCGCTCTTGCCCGAGCGGAACAGGGCGCTCGCGCCGTTGTAGTCGGCCGACAGCGGCAGCACACCGTGCTCGTTACGCAGCGAAGCCACGAAGGCGTAGGCGGCGCGGGCCTCGGGCGTGTCGAGGTTCGGTTCCGAGCGTCCGGTCGCCCCGTTCGATTCGTCGACCCCGTCGGATTCGTCGAACACCCACGCGCCGTACCCCGTGAGGAACGGCACTACGAAGAACGGCTCGGTGTAGTTCCACACCAGGCCGTACCGATCGGGCCGGCCGTCGCCGTCCTCATCGACGGTGTTTTCCTTCGCCAACGCGAGCAGCTCGTCGGTCGTTCGCGGCGGCTCACTAATCCGCCGCTTGTCGTAGACGAGCGCCAGGTGGTTGCCGAAGCGGTCGCCGACCAGCAGCAGCGAATCGTCGTCACTGCCGGCGACGGAGCCGTTCTCGTCAGCGGAGCCGTCTTCGTCGCGGCCATCGTCCGGCGGGCCTGGCCCGTACACCAACGCACGGGGGTCGAACGCCTCGCGGTCTTCCTCGGTAAGGTACGGCCGCAGGTCGCGCAACGCGCCGATCTCGGAGTACACGCCGACCGTGTCCGCCGGGCCGTACACGATGTCGGGCCCGCGGCCCACGAGAACGGCGGACTCCAGCCCGCTGCGGAGCTCCTCGGTCTCCTTGTAGACCGCGCGGACACGGGCGCCCGGATGAGCGGCTTCGAACTCGCGCAGACGCTCCGCCAGCACCGCCCGATCGCCGGGCCGCATCTGATGCCAGAGGACCACTCGGGTCGTTTCGTCTTCGGTCGCCGTGCAACCCACCGACACCGCCAGCAGAGCGAGCGACGGCAGGATCGCGCCGCGGATCAAGAGCCGCCGACCGAACGAACGCGGCCGCCTATTGCTATCCGCCGCAGGGTTCATGCACCCGTCCGATTCTCTTCGAAAGCGAGCAGCGAGACGCCCCTGCGAGGGGCGTGCCCCTTAGCGGATGGCCTGCCGCCGGTTAGCGGCCACGTTGCCCGGTGTGGCTTGGTGGAGCACCACGGCCTCGCGGGCCGGCAGCGTCAAACGCACCGAGCCGGCGGCCTGCTCGAACCGCAAGCGGTCACTCCGGCCTGAGGCCGTGAAGACCTCCGACCATGAGCCGCTGACCCCCTCGGGCGCGTCGACCTCGACCGTCCAAGACTCTTCACCGCGGTTCATGATCACCAAGACCGACTCGTCTTCGTTCCACCGCCGGTAGACGAGTCCCCCGGCCGAGTCGTCGGTCGAGACAACCTCAAACTTGCCGCGGCGTAACGCTTCGTGCCGATTCCGCAAGGCGAACAACGCCTGATAGAAGCGCCTCAGCTGATGGTCGAAAGAAACGTGGGCCGGATCGGTCTCACGCCCCAGCGGGTCGTAGGCGGCCTCGTCGTGGTCGAGGTCCGACCAGACCATCGGCTTGCGATCGTCGGGGTCGTCGCCGCCCCACATGCCGGCCTCGGTGCCGTAATAGATCGTCGGGGCGCCCACCATCGTGGCCTGCAGCACCGCGACCATCCGCTGCAGCCGCCGTTCGTAAACGGTCGGCTTGCGGATTTGGTAGCCCTCCCAGCTGCGCGGGGAGACGCGTTCGGTCACGTCGTAGTCGAACCGATCCGGCCGCAGGTACGGCCGCGACTGCGAGGCGTTCACAATCATCGACGCGATGCGGTCCGTGTCGTGCGAGTCGACGAGGTTCATCATCGCGTAGCGTCGCGGGTGCGGATAATCCGCCATCCGCGTGCCGAGCACGCGGCCGAAGTCGCTGGCCGACAGCGTGCCGTCCACCAGGTAGCCCTTCACCGGCCACGCGAGGCCGTAGTAGTTCATCGTGGCGGAGAAGCCGCCCTCCTCGAGGAAGCCCACCGCGTCTTCCCAGTGCTCGGCGACGGTGTACGCCTCGGGGTTGAGATCGCGGACGAGGCGGTTCCAGTCTTGCCAGAAGCCGATCGGCACCTCGACCGCCACGTCGAGCCGCCAGCCGTCGATACCGTCGCTCGGGTCGCCGTCGCCGTTCGGGTCCATCCAGCGACGCGTGGCGTCGAAGATATAACGCTTCGGGCCGGGGTGAAGGTCCGCGCCGTCCTCGGTGTTGGCGAACTCCGGCAGGGTCATCACGCCCCACCAGCCCTTGTACATGAACTCGTCGTTCTCGGTCACCGGGTCGTCGTAGGCCTGGACGATGTACCAGTCCTTGTACTCCGACGCCGCCTGCTTCTCGATCAGGTCGTCGAAGGCGAAGAACCCCCGGCCGGTGTGGTTGAACACACCGTCGATCACCACGCGGATGCCGCGCTCGTGCGCCTCGTGAACGACCTTGAGGAACAACTTGTCGGCCGAGGTCCAGCTCCAAGTAGACGGGTCGCGGGTCTCGCGCTCCATCATCGCGAAGTCGCCCTCCGGGTCGGGCCCGAAGTGCGGGTCGACGTGATGGAACGAGTTGCCGTCGTACTTGTGCAGCGACCGGGCGTAGAACACCGGGTTGAAGTAGATGGCGTTGATCCCCAGGTCCTTCAGGTAGTCGAGCTTGTCGAGCACCCCCTGCAAGTCTCCGCCGTAACGGCGGTCGAAGACGCCGTGCTCGTAGAAGTCTTCGCCCCGCGCCCGCTCCCACGGAGCACGGGCGTACCAGTCGCTAGTCCACGGCGTGACCGCCCAATCATCGCCGACGTTGTCCGGCCACTCGAGCGACTCGCGGGTCGGGTCGTTCGACGGGTCGCCGTTTCGAAAACGCTCGGGGAAGAGCTGATAGAAGATCGCGTCGGCCGCCCACTCGGGGACGGTCTCCGCGGCCGTGAGCTTCGGTCGGTCGGCGCCCTCGGCCGGCGCGGCGGAGGCCTGCTCGGCCCCCACCGCGGCCGCCAAGAGCAACGTGACTGCGGTGGCTCCCACCATCAACAAGAAACGCGTCGGCGACGCCAGAAGCGACGCCCGACGCGATGTCACTGCCTCTTGATCGCTCCACAACAATCGGGCCAAGACCGATGGGGTCGGCCGGCGACGGTCGGCTACCCCGACCGACACATCGCCGCTTGCCTTGCCGCTAGACTCGAGGAGGCCGTACTCACGCGACATCGCACACTCGGCCGTCGCCGAGCGAGAACCGCTGCCGTGTCGTGACATCTTGTCGGATCGCCCCATCGGTTTCTTGGCTCCGCTTGCTGCTTGCGTCGAAGGAAAAACCACTCAGCGACGGCGGACGCCGACGCCCGCCAGGCCGAGCGCCACCAGCACCGCGGTCGTCGGCTCGGGCACCGCGGCGCCGCCCGGGGCGGCAATCGTGACAAACTGATCCCCGGGCACGTCGACGAACGACCCGAGCGGGGGCGAGCCGAAGAGGAGCGTCCCAAGGTTCTCGGACGTGAGGCCGATCATCGGGTCCGCCGTCAAACCGTCGCCGGAGATCTGGTTCGAGATGAAGTCGTGGCCGTTGCCGTTCACGAACGCCATCAGGCGGATGTCGCCGGTGGGGTTGCCGAGCGCGGCTAGCGGCACGCTGAACTCTAGACCGGTGGTGGCAGTTTCGGCCTCGCCCGGCGCAGGGTCGGTGCCGCCCGTCACCCCCGCGGTGTTGCTGTTATCGAACCCCAGCTCTAGGCCGATCGTGTTGCTGTAGTTGCGATGGTTCGCAGCGTTGTCGGCATCGCCGGGCGCGACGTCCAACGCGAACTCCAGCTCCGGCGCCAAGCAGCCGGCGCCCGAGTCGTCGGTGCAACCGCCGGCGCCCAGGGCGTACGTCCGGTCGATCAGCTCACCTTGCGACAGGCCGGGCAGCGTCACGCCGGCGTCGACCTGCTGCTGCGCGACGGGGAAGTCGGCCGTCGGCACGAACTGGTCGCCGCTGAGCGTGGCGTCCGAATTGAAGTTGGTGACCCAGTTGTCGTAGTCGTCGACGTCAACCGTTCCGCTGCCGTTGCCGTCCGCCGGCAGCCCGGCGCCCGTCTGACCATCGGAGTCACGCCATACCGTGTAGTCGGCGACGTCGACTGTGCCGTCTCCGTTGTAGTCCATCGGGTTCCGCAGCACGTTGGGCAGGCCCTGGGGGGCCGTCTGGTAGCCGAGCGCTTGGAAGTCGCCGCTCGCGCCCGCGCCGAGCTCGGCGTAGGTGGCGTTGATCGCCCAGAAGTTGCGGCGGTCCGGTCCGTCCGGCCGCACGCCCTCGCTGCCGTTGCTGAACGTGAAGAAGTAATCGGCGTCGAAGCCTGTGTCGAAACCCAGGCCGTCCATCCGCTGCAGGGCGCCGTCGGTTACCGGCACGTTGGGGTCGCTCTGGCCGCAGCAGAAGCCGTCGACGCTGGCCGGCAGGTTGTCCCCGTCGAGCTGGTTCACGCCGCCCGCCACCGAGTCGACGAACACCGACAGCTTGTTGAAGTTCGTCTCGAGGTTGCCCGTGATCATCACGTACAGGGTGTCGCCGTCGATCCGGCCGAAGACCTGATTCAGCTCCGAACCGCCATCCGCCGTAGCGACGAGGTCCGCGCTCGAGTTGTCGCCGAACTGCGTCTGTGTCGGCTGGGTCGACAACGCCCCGCCGTAGAACGTCTCATCGCCAACGATCGAGCCGTCCATCGTCGGCTGAGCCGACGCGCCGGCGACCGCTAGCGAAGCGGTCAGACAAACAAGAAGAGAGTAGCGTTTCATGAGGTTTTCTCCGTCGAAGCCGTGTGGTGCTCTAGGTGGGGGTAAGATGAGGTGTGTTGATCGCGTGTGTTAGCGGTCACGGCGACGCGACCGAGCCACACCCGCGACCGTCGCCGCGAAGAGAGCGAGCGACATCGGCTCTGGCACAGCGACGCCCGTGACAGGGCCTCGCTCAAAGCCAAAGGCCGCAGCCCACACGCCGTAGTCGTCTTCGTCGACAACGCCGTCGAAGTCGCCATCGGCCGTCAGGTCGTTGGTGCCGCGGCGGTCACGCCAGAGCGTGTAGTCGGCGATGTCGACACGGCCGTCGAGGTTGAAGTCGCCGGGCGTGGTGCGGGCGAAGTCGGAGATCAGCGACTGAACGTCGGCAAAGTCCACCGTGCCGTCGACGTTCAGGTCGTACAGCGTGTCGCTCGTTCCTAACGACGCGTACACCGCCGCCAGGTCGTCGCCGTCGGCGGCGCCGCTGTCGTCGAAGTCGATCCGCCGCAGGAGCGCGGCGCCGTACTCGTCCAGCACCGCGGAACTCGCTCCCGACGCGACGAGCTCGGTGTCGAGCCCCAGCAGATCGAGCGTATCGACGTCACCGTCACCGTCGACGTCGGCCGCTGGGTTGAACTGGGTGTTGTTGCTGTTCAGGACCCGCTCGAAGCCGCCGAGGCCCGCGATGTCGCTCACCTCGAGCAAGCCGTCGGCGTCCAGGTCGCCGAAGCCGGCGCCCAGGTTGGTCTCAACGAAGACCCCGGCGAAGCGTTGCACGTTCGTGTTGCCGGTCGGCTCGAAGGTGACGACCGTCACGGCTTGGTTGCCCGTGGTGACGTCAAAGAACCCGAAGATCCAATCGTTGGCGTCGTACTCGCCGGCGTCGTTCTCGCCGTTCAGGGCCATCTGCAGCACGTCCGCGTCGGACATCGCCTCGGGCAGGTTCAAGAAGATGTGCATGTTGTCGGCCGTGCCGTCCGTCGAGCGGACGATCAGGTCCCGATCGTTTGGGTTCTCCGGCGAGCTGGCGAACGGCTCGAACGAAACCACCTCTGCTTCCGGCGGGAGCCGGTCGACGTAGATCACCTCGCGGAAGTCGGTGAACACCGCCGGCCCGCCGTCGCCCTCCGTTCCCGGCGTGCCGTTGTTCGTCCCCGGGTTGCGGTGGCGGTAGACGCGGCCGGTCAGGTAGTGCTCGCCCTCGGCCAGCTGGGTCGTGTCGATCGTCTGCTCGTAGACGCCGGTCCCGCTGTTGAAGAAACCGGGGGTGTTCGTCTCAACGAAGTTCTCGAAGCCGTATGAAACTGTCCCCGGCGTGACGCTATCGACCGCACCGTTGCCGTTGGCGTCGACGCCGCCGTTGATGCGGAATTGGGCGAAGTCGCCGTCGGCGTGCACATCGCGGATGCCGCCGACCGTCACCGGCGTGGTCTCGACCCGCAGCTTGAACGAGTCGTCGTTGACGATCGTGATGTCTGTCAGCCGCGTCGTGCCGTTGAAGAAGTCGTCCGACGGGCCTTCCACGCCGCCCTGCCCCGCGACGGGCGTCGAGCCGGCCAGCACGTTCGTTAGGTCCACGCCGGCGGTGTTGGTGATCCGCATCTGCCCCTCGGGGCCCGCGACGCCGTAGATCAGGTAGCCGTTGCCATGTTCTGTCTCGATCTCGGTCATCTTATTGAAAGACCGATTGCTCGGGGTCCGAACCTGCACTCGGCCGTTCGAATCGACGACCACAACCTCGTCCAACTCATTATTCGGATCGACGGTCGGGTCCGCGGCGTTGCCCGTCAGCTCAACAAGCGGCGTGCCCGGCGCAAAAGACGTTTGCACCGTGTGGGTGTAAACAAACGAGTCGCCCCGGTTGTTCAGCAGCACCAGCGCGGAGTTCTCCCGCTCGTAGAACAGCAGCTCCTTCTGGTCGCTTGTCGGCGAGCGGTCCAGGTAGTTGCCGCGGCCGTGCGTATTGCGGATGTTGACCAGCGTGGTGACCGCGTCTCCGTACAGCCCGCCGAGGGCGTCGTTGCGGCCGTTCTGCGGGAAGTCTCGCCCCTCGCCGAACTGCTTGCCGTTCATGTAGACGATCGCGTTGCCCGGCCGCATGAGCATGTAGGCGTGAGCGACATTGTCGAGCGCCGACGGGCCGTCGTCGTGGCTCCGCACGAACGCCACGCCCTGGCTGCCGTTGTTGGCGAAGCCGTCGTTGTTGTCGATGCTGACGTTCTTGATGTTCCGCCAGTCGTTCGCCAAGCCGTTGTCCGACAGGTTGTCCTTGATCGCGAAGAACAGGTTGAAGTCGAGCGCGTCGCGGTTGCCGCCGACGTTGCCCGAGCCGTTGTTGATGTCCTTGCGGATGAAGCCCTGCAGATAGTTGAGGTCGTTGTCGCCGCCGGTCTCGCTGAACGTGAACACGTGGTCGGGCGAGCCGTCCAGCAGCGGGGTCTTCTTCGCACGGAACACCGCGCGGTCGAACTCGTTGAGGATCGCCTGGTCGAAGTGCCGCACCGCGTCGAGCCGGAAGCCGTCGACGCCGATCTCCTGGATCATCCAGCGGGCGTTCCGCATGATCAGGTCGACCGAGTCCTCCAGGACCGGGTCGCCCGCCATGGGGTCCGCCAGGTTGTAGTCGTACAGCGTGACATTGCCGCCGCTCGGGCCGAACGTCGGGTCGAAGTAAGTCGTCCCGTTGTCCGCCTGGTCCGGGTAGAACCGCGCGTTGGCGGCGTCCGGCACGTTGACCGGCGGGCGGCCGAAGATGCCCTCCGTGCCCGCGGGAATGTTCTGTGGGTTGCCCGGGGTCGTCGGCTGCCGGATGTACTCCAGCTCGATCGACTGGTCGAAGTCGATCAACCCGGCGAGCCGGCCGCGGAACCGGTCGGCGTCGACCGAGATCTGAGGGTGGTACTCACCGGTCGGCAGGCCCGGCGCCTGCGACACGAAGCCCGGGTAGCCGCCGGACTGAACGAACGTCACGTCGTCGGCGGTGGAAGGCGTGCCTTGGTTGTCGAACGTGTTGTTATCGCTGAAGCCGTTGTGGTTGATGATGAAATCGGTGTTCACCCGCAAGCCGGCGGAGTGCGCTTCACCGACCAACGCCTTGAGGCCGTTCTCGGTACCGTACAGCGTTTCGTTCCGCGGCTGGCCGAGGTCGAACCGGTCGAACACGTCGTAGCCGACCGACAGGCCGCCCGAGTCGGCCCGCTGCGGCGGCGGCAGCCACATGCGGCCGTACCCAGCGACAAAGATGTCCGCCATCCGCTCGTCGATGACGTCCCACTTGGTCTCGAAGAGCTGCAGGATCGGCTCCGCCGAAGAGTCCTGCCCCGCCGCGGGCGTGGGCGACGCAACCACGCCCAAAACGAACAGCAGCGGCCCCACGATCGCCTGCCTAAGGCGATCGCTCAACGCGGGTTCGACGCTCTTGCGGTCTTGTTTCACGGTGTCGTTGCGTATTGATCCTTAGGAAGTGGCTCTCGTAGCGGTGTTTCGTCGGCGTCTTGCCCACGAGCGGGTCTCGTTGCGTTCAGCTTCTGCGTTGTCTTCCGGAACGGTTGGCCTGCACTTCCTGCCAGCCGTCGGGCGGCGTGGTGGTGAGTTCCAGGTCTCGGGAGTTGCTGCCCGGTTCCACGTTGACCGTGATCCCCGACGTCGCCGGTCTGCCGTACCAACGCGGCGTCAGCAGTTCTCCCAGTTGGGGCGGCCCGCCTTCGACCACCTTCGAAGCATCGGGTTTCGAGCGCGCGACCACGGTCACCGAGTACTCTCCCGGCTTGATGCCGAAGGCGCTGCCCGTCTGCACCCTGTACCGCCCGCTAGAGTCGATGCCCGCGTAGGCCGTCGTGCCCTCGGCGTCCATGGGCGTGAACATCATCTTGCCGGAGGGAAGTGCGGCCCCGTCGAGCGTGACGGTTCCGGAGAGCTTGGCGTCGAACGGGCCGCCGCACCCACCGATCATGGCCAGTCCGACCACGCCGATCACCGCCGAGCTGGCTTGTCGTCGTTCTGCAGCACGCGTCATCATCCGATTTCCGTTCACGGAGTGGACTAGCAAGGTCTTTGAGAGACGTCGGTTCCGATCACTCGTTAGCAAACAGCTCGTCGCCCGCTCGTGTCGCCGCCGAGCGGTAGGCGGGTGTGCTGATCGCTTCGCTCGTGAACGACACCGAGCCGTCGCAGTTCGCGAAGTTGGCGCCGCCGGGGTGCAGGCTCTTGAAGCCGCGTTGCGAGTTCGCGAGCGCCGCGTCCGCACGCATTTCTTCGAGCGTGCTGACGTAATCGAAACGGTTGAGAGGAATGCCGCACGTCGCCCAGTCGCCGTCGGCGAAGTAGGCCGCGGAGTGCGGGTCCTGCGACACCACGTTCTCGCCGATCAGATAAGTCTTCGACGTGCCGTCGGTCACCTTGCGGATCGAGATCGGCTTGAAGTAGCTGGTGCGGTACAGCACCCCGTTGCAGTCCACCGTGTTGTGGCTGTTCGGAGACCCTACCGAGAGGTACTGCCAGAAGTTCGGGTCGTCGAAGGGTAACGCCGTCGATCCGTCGTAGCCTTCGGTAGCCCCCGGATCCGCCGCCAGAATCGAGTCGCCGATGTTGCCCTTGTAACTGGTCGTGGCGACCTGGATGAACGGGGCGAAGTACTGCTGCTCGGTGCTGACCGTCGCCGACTCGTCGGACGGACAACTCAGCACGTTGAGCTGTTGTGCGATCGTGTCGCGGATGGTTCGCAGGCCGAGTCCACGGCCGGCCAACCCAGTCGCGAAGTCGCCGCCGTCGAAGGCGGGTTGCATCTGGTCGTACATGACCTGTTCTTCGAGATACGGCAGGACTCGTGGGATCCAACCAACCCCGGTGTAACCCGGTCCGCCGTTGGCGGTGCTCAGCAGCCCGCCGTCGGGACCAACAAAGTTTCCGTCGATATCGACCTCTTGCACCCATTGCGAAACGCTGATGGGAAACTCGCCGAATGTGTCGTGATGGTTCAGCACCGCCAGCGCCACATTCTTCATGTTGTTCACGCACTGCGACCGTCGGGCCGCCTCGCGGGCCGCCTGCACCGCCGGCAGCAGCAACGAGACCAGGATGCCGATGATCGCGATCACCACGAGCAGCTCCACCAGCGTGAAGCCGCGGCGTGGGATCGGACTCGGCGTGCGTGTGACAAACATGAATCGCTCCGTGATATGGCTGATAGCAGGTAGCTGCCGGCGGGCGGGCTGGTGTGCCGGGACCGCCGAGAGCTAGGTGCTCGTCGCTGAGGACTGGTTGTGATTCTGAAATCCGACCCGCCCCGCCGCCGCCCGTGAGCAAGGGGCGGCGGCGGAGCATGTGGGTCGTCGTTAACGTCTCGTTACTCTCTCACTTCACCGATCGAGCTAGCTGCGACGAGCGCGAGCCAGACCGACCAGAGCCACGCCCGCGAGCAACGCCGTCGACGGCTCGGGGATCGTGATCGAGAACGGCGTGGCGCCGCTCAGGTCGAGGGCCACCTGGCTGGCGTCGCCGAAGAAGTTGCCGGCGCCGTCGGCGCCCAGGTTGTCCGTCCCCGCGGGCAGGCCGCCCAGGAACTGGTTCGACCAGAAGTTGTAATCGCCGTTGCTGTACCCAGCGACGAAGCTCACCATGTCGCCGGGGCCGGCGCCGAGCACCGACAGCGGGATAGAGAACTCGACGCCCGTCGACACCGCGGCGGCCGCCACCTGGTCGGCGGGGCCGTTGCCGCCAAGCACGCCGGCGGTGTTGCTGTTGTCCAACGCGAAAGCAACGCCGGCGCCCGGAACGGGGCCGGTCACGGCCGCGCCGTTGCCCGCGCCGCCGGTCACACCCGAGGCGGTGCCGAAGTCGCCGCTCAGCGCGCCCGAGCCGGTGCTCGAGAGCACGGTAGCGCCGCCGCCCTGACGATCGACAAAGTCGACCTCAAAGTTGCCGCCGCCCGCGCGAGCGAAAACGTGGTAGTCCGCGTCGAAGCCGCTCACGAACGTGATAGCGCCAAGGTTATTGCCGACGTCGCCGAAGTCGTACGCTTGCGGAGCGAGCGTGTTCTCGCCACCGGCCTTCGAGTCGATGAACAGGCTCAGCTTGTTGAAGCTATCCGTCTCCAGGTTGCCGGAGATAAACACCTTCAGCGAGTCGCCATCGAGCGCGACGTAAGCCGCGTCGAGCTCACCGCCGTTCGGACCGTCCGTGCCGGCCGCGCCGTCTTCATCGCCGAACCCGGTCTGAACGGTCTGCACCGAGAGCGGCACGCCGTAAGCCGCGTCGAGCGTGCCGTCGACGACGATCGCCGCCTGGGCCGACGTGCCGACCGCAGCGGTCAGTGCTAGGGATAGTAGGGTTCTCATGAGTCGTATCTCTCCGAAGGGGAAAAGGGGGTGAACATCCAGGGTGAATCATCCGCCGCGCGCAGGCTGGTGCGCGGTGAAGCCGCTTCGATCGTCGATTGAGTGGATAGGTCGCAAGAGGAGGTTCCGCCCGTCCGCTGCGACGACTGAGCTCTGCCTTTGATTAGTTGAAACCGGTCGCTGGCCCCTCTTGCGAGAAGTCCGCCAACCGTGGTTCGGCTCGGGTGAAAAGCCATCGCTCGGCGACAGGCGTCGCTACGCGATCGATGGGGGCAGGCCGTCGCGAGACGCCTACCAGGCAAGCATTATGTCGCGCACCGCCGAGAATTGCGAACGTGCCGACACGCTTGAGCGACGAATTCGCCACGCTCGGCGCCAGCCAGTCGGCCGGGCGATCCCGGCGACCGGTCACCGCACGATACGTGGTGCCGATCCGCACCTCGTCGATCTCGTGCCGCTTGGCGCCGTCGAAGTTGCCGAAGCTGATGCGGTCGAACGCGAAGTTGCCCCGCAACCGCGCCACCGCCTCCGCCCCACGCTCATCGACGAGGGACTCGGGGTTGCGGTACACGGTCGCCAGATCGCGGTGGTCGGCGCCGTACTCGATCTTCACGACGAAGAAGCTGGCGTCCGTTCGCTCGTCGCCGATCCGCGGGTAGTTCGCCGGGCCGTAGCCGTTGTAGTTGGAGGTGATCCCATAGCCGGCGCCGTCGGCGCCGGCGCCGATGCACAGCACGCGGTTGCCGTTGCCGTCGCCGCGGTGCAGTTCGAAGCCGTAGAAGGCGCCGTCGAGCTGATCGACCCGCTGCACGAAGCTCAGATACACCTGTTTGCCGTTGGCGCCAACGAGCCGCAGCCCGTCTTGGTTTTCAACGAGGCTGGCGGTGTCGAACACCCCGCCCAGAGACGTGCTCAACGCCCGCCGCACGCGATTCTGCTGGGCGATCTGGGCGGCGCTGCCGCCGATCGCCGGCACGCCGTCGGCCTGGAGGTTGCCGGCGACGACCACGTTGGTCGCGACCTGCCCGGGCGGGCAAGCGGCCTCGATATCGGCCCAGGCGCCCGCCCAACCAAAACCGCCGTTCTGTTCGCCGAGCGGTCCGACCGGGTAATCGAAGCCGTCGTAAGCGTAGAGCCCGTCGTGCGGGCCGCCGGTCGACGCCAGCGATCGCACGAACTCGTCGCGGCTGGCGAAGAACTTGGCGACGGTCGTCGATGCCGGGCGGACCCGCGCGGCCTCGTGCTCCGTCAACTGCACCACACGCGACGCCGCGCCGGCGCCGCCCAGGAGGAACGCCCTCAACTGGCCGCGAAAGACATGAACCTCTTCGCCACGCTCTTCGTCGGCCGACAGCCCGAACTCGTGGGCCGAAAGGTTTTGCTGATCGAGCTTCGCTAGGCTGACCGCCATCCGCGAGGTGCGGATGCCCGGCGGACCGGCGCCGGCGGGCAACGTCGCCGCGATGCGGCCGCTGAGCAGCACCGCGTCGCGGGGCCCCGCGAGGATGAGTTCGGCAGGCCCCTCGAGCACGGCACGGGCGCCGTCCGCGAACGTGATCTCCGCGACCCCGTCGACCAGATCGAGCCGATCGCCCACGCGCACCGCGGCGTTGTAGCCCGTCGTAGCGGGAGTGTTACCCCCCCATCGGCAGTTACGAGTGCCGGTGATCGTCGCGACGACCTGGCCGACCGACCGCGTTTGCTGGGCGAGCAAGCCCGCCGCGGAACCGTCGTCCTCGTGCGGGGCGTCGATGGTCGCAACCGCCGGTGCATCGGCTCGTTGGCGGTTCTCAGTGAACTTCGCCGTGAGCCAACTCGAACCCGCCGCGACAAACGCCAGCGACGCGGCGATCGCGAAGGCCGCTGCATAGGCACGCGGCGCGGCCGGCCGCTCCGCGGTCGATGAGTTTGGCGGCAGCGGCTCGACGTCGTCCGCGAGCGCAGGCGCGACCCGGTCGGCGGCCTCGCTCAGCAGCGCGGCGCCTGGCCCGTAGCCCGTGGCGTGGGTGGCCCACAGCTCGGCTTCCATCGCCGAGTACTGAAGGTACGAGAGCCGTGCCCCCGAGTCCTCGGCCAGCAGTTGCTCGAGCCGCTCGACGCCGGTGTCGTCGATCGTTTCGTTGCACCACGCGGCGAGCAACCGTTTGAGCTCGGCGTTCGGCTGAGGTTCCCTCATTGGAATCCCTCCGTGCGTAGCCGCCGCGTAATGCAATCGTGCAGCGCGCGGCGGATGCGGGCCATCGCTTTGTACATGGTGTTGGCTGGGCGATTGAGCCGTTCGGCCGCGGCTTTGATCGTGGTCCGCGAGTCGGCGTAGCACTCACGCACCACCTCACGATCCGAGGGCGTGAGACGGCCGACACAGTCGTGAAGTGCGTGGCGTCGGGCCTCAAGAAGGTCGGCGTTCTCGATCGCTTCTTCGGCTAGCACTTCGAGCAGACCCTCGGACAACCACGCCTCGTTCCGGCGCAGGTTGCGGCGGAACTTCCGCACCTGGTTCAGCGCGATCACGCTTGCCCACTTCATGAAGTTGGTGCTGAGATCGAACTTGCGGTACTCCCGCCACAGAACCACGCAAACCTCCTGAAACACCTCTTCTGCGTGGGCCGGCTTGCCTAACAACGTCATTAGGTAGGCGTACAGCCAGCGGTCGTGCTGCGCAAACATACGAGCGAAGGCGGCGCGGCCGTCCTCGTCGTCGTGTGGCGTTTCGAGCTGCAGGCGATTCGTTGCGACCACGCGTCGGGCGTTGCCGCTGGCCGGAGCTAGGCTCGCGGGCGAACGACAGACGTCTCTCAGACAAGATGTTGATTAGCGGGCAAACAAGTCGCGGGCCAAATTGGCCTTTAGCGACGCTGTCGACCCCTTCCACGGCAGCGGAACACCGCCACCGACGAAAAGCAGAGCGGGCGAATCAGTCGGCACACCGCCGACCGCACACTTCGCTCGTTAGATAAGAGGCGCTTGGCGGCCGGCTCTCGTACCCGTTTTTGGCAGGAGTGGGTCTGCACGCCCCGCCACTCACCACGCAAACCCTTTCCTAGCAGACACTTACCAACAAACGGGCCGCCCTGAAAAAAACTTCGTAACCGCTAAGCCACTCCAGCATAGGCGACCGCGAACCACTGCTTGGCGTCGGTCCATACCTGCCTCAGCTCGAAACCGCTCTCGTGCAGAAGGCGCCCGAAAGCCGCCTCCGTGTACTTATGCGAGTACTCGGTGCGTATCACCTCGTCTGCCACGAACGCGACTCTTTCTTCGGCAATCGACGCCTCGATCGCCTCGGTGCACCGCAAACCAATCTCGACCCGCCCGCGCTCGACCACGTAGTCGGCCACGTGCTCAAAGCACTCCAACGGCAGGTCGCCTTCCAGTTCGCGGTTGATCCGCACCAGCAGGTTCTTGTTGAACTCCGCCGTCACGCCCAAGCGGTCGTTGTACGCGGCGTGCACAACGCTCGGCGTCTTTGCCAGATCGAAGCCGACAAGCAGCCCGCCGTCGGCCCCGGCGACTCGGGCCGTCGAACTAAGCAAAGCCACGGCTTCCGCGTGCTCGAAGTTGCCGATCGTCGAACCGGGGAAGTAGACAACTGTCCGCGAAGGCGTCCGGTCCAGCTCCGGCAAGTCGAACGGCTTGGTGAAGTCAGCAGCCGCGGGCGCGACGTCGATGCCCGGGTAGTCGCTGGCGAGCCGGCGGCTGGCCGCTTCGAGGTGCTCGCCCGAGATATCGACCGGGATGTACGCCACGGGGCGTGAGAGCGCGTCGAGCAGCAACCGCGTTTTGACGCTGCTGCCACTGCCGTACTCGACCAGGGCGACCCGCTCGCCGATGGCGTCGGCCATGTCGTCGGCGTACCGACCGGTGATCGCTAGCTCGGTGCGTGTGGGGTAGTACTCGTCGAGCCCGCAGATCTCGTCGAATAGCCGAGAACCACGGGCGTCGTAGAAGTACTTACACGGCAGAGACTTCGGCTCGGCGAGCAACCCCCTCAGCACGTCCGCGGCGAAGCGGTGGCGGTCGGCGGACAGGACACGATGCGCACGGCGAATTGCCGCTTGAGTCGTTGGCATGGAAGCGAAGCGCGGGGAGCAAGGGACCAACGCCACCCACCAGCCACCCTGCTCGGACGCGCCAGCAGCAACGCTGCGTGGTGTGAGTTCACCCAGCCACAACCGACAAGAAGTTGCCCGTGGCGAAATCACGCGCAGGGTACGGGCGCCGCGAGTGACAGACAACTGTCAGCCGCCCGAATTTGACCATTTGTTCACTATTGGCCAAAACGGCTAGCGAAGTCGATTCGCGAAATGATCCGCCCCGTTCCGACGCCACCGACGCCATGCTTGCCAAGCTCTCGACGTACTCACTGCTGGGAATCGACGCCGCGCCGGTCACCGCCGAAGTCGATGTCTCACCGGGCGCGATTCCGAAGACGGTGCTCGTCGGCCTGCCCGAAGCGGCGGTCCGCGAAGCGACGCACCGAGTGGAGCGCGCCATGGTCAACAGCGGGTTCGTCCGCCCGCACGATCGGATCGTGATCAACTTGGCCCCGGCAGAATTGCCGAAGCAGGCGGCGTCGTTCGATCTGCCGATCGCTTTGGGCGTGCTCGCGGGCAGCGGTCAGATCGGCGGCGATCGCCTGACACAGTACGCCGTCGTGGGCGAGCTGGCGCTCGACGGCGCCGCTCGGCCTATCCGCGGAGCGTTGTCGATGGCCATGGCCGCCGCGGACCAGCCCGGCGTGCGCGGTCTGGTGATCCCGAGGCAGAACGCCCGCGAGGCCGCGGTGGTCGAGGGCCTCGACGTTATCGCCGTCGAGAGCCTCGCCGAAGCCGCGGCCTTCTTCGCCGGCGATCTCGACGTTGATCCCCAACCGTGCGTGGTGGCCGACCTGGTAGCGGAACACAGTGCGTACGACATCGACTTCGCCGACGTCCGCGGCCAAGAGACGGCGAAGCGTGCGATGACGGTCGCCGCGGCGGGGGGCCACAACCTGCTGATGGTCGGCCCGCCGGGCAGCGGCAAAACGATGCTCGCCAAGCGGGCGCCAACGATCCTCCCCGTGCTCTCGCCCGAGGAATCGGTTCAGACGACGCGCATCTACAGCGTCGTCGGCCGGCTTGCCGGCGACCGATCATTGATGGCGCAGCGCCCGTTCCGCTCGCCGCATCACACCATCAGCAACGCCGGCTTGGTAGGCGGCGGCTCGACGCCCACGCCCGGCGAGATCAGCCTGGCCCACCACGGCGTGCTTTTCCTTGACGAGCTGCCCGAGTTCAATCGGCAAACGCTGGAGGTGCTACGGCAACCGCTCGAGGACGGCGAGGTCACGATCAGCCGCGCGCTGGCCACCACCACGTTCCCGGCCGACTTCATGCTGATCGCCTCGCTCAACCCGTGCCCGTGCGGGTTTCGCAACGATCCACGCCGCGAGTGCCACTGCGGCGTCGTGCAGATCGACCGCTACATGGCGAAGATCAGCGGTCCGCTGCTCGACCGGATCGACTTGCACATCGAGGCTCCGGCGGTCGATTACGACGAGCTCCGCTCCGCGAAGCCGGGGGCCGACAGCCGCTCGATGCGCGAGCAGGTGATCGACGCTCGGCAGCGGCAGGCGCACCGCAACCGCTTGAACGGCGGCCCGCGGCTCAACTCTCAGTTGTCTAGCCGAGCCGTACGGACGCATTGCGTGCTCGACGACGCGGGCGCGCAGCTACTCAAATCGAGTGTCGAGCAGCTCGGGCTTTCCGCCCGCGCTCACGACAAGGTGCTACGCGTGGCGCGGACGATCGCCGACCTCGCCGGCGCCGAGCGGATCGCGCCGCTCCACCTGAGCGAAGCCGTGAACTATCGCTTGCTCGACCGCAAGCTGTGGCGTTAACGCCGCGTCGGTGGGCGATCGTGTGGCGGCCGATAGAGTGGGAGCATGATCCGCAAAGCGCCGCAGCCCGTCGCCCCACAGCCCGGCCAAGAATCGGTCTGGCAGTACCCACGCCCGCCGGCCCTTGAGCCGTGCAGCAGGCCGATCCGAGTCGTTTGCGAAGGCGTTACCGTCGCCGACACGCGCGGCGCGATGCGGGTGCTGGAGACGAGCCACCCGCCCACCTACTACCTGCCCCCGGACGACGTGCGTATCGATCTTCTCGAGCGCATCGGCGGCGGCTCCTTTTGCGAATGGAAGGGCGCCGCCACTTACTGGACTCTCCGCCTACCCGACCGGACCATCGATCGCTGTGCTTGGAGCTACGCGGCGCCGACTACTCGGTTTAGCGGTTTGCAGGACTACTTCGCTTTCTACGCGCCCTTGATGGACGCCTGCTACGTGGGCGACGAGCAAGCCACGCCGCAGCCCGGCGGCTTCTACGGCGGTTGGGTGACCAGCGATCTGGCGGGCCCCTTCAAGGGCGAGCCGGGCACCGAGCACTGGTGACGCTGACCACGGACAACGCCAAACGCGGGTAACGTCTCGCACTGATGACGCTTGGCACAGGTAACCAAGCGGCGCCGCCCCGGCGGGCCGGCTACCGAGACGACGGCATCGGCTCCGTGAGCGGCTCGGCCGGGATGATCGGAGTGTCATCGGCGTGTACCTCGGCGCCGGTGTCGTCGGCGTCGTCGCGGAAGATCGCCCAGAAGAGCACCGCCACGCCCACGCTCCACACGGCGCCGACCGACCAGAATACGTCCCACTCGTACGGGGCCGGCGAGACCCCGGGCGGCGTCAGATACTCACGCTGCAGCACGCCGACGCCCACGGCGCCCAGCATGTGCCCGACACCGATCGCGATCACCGTGTGCATACCCTGCGCGGCGCCGCGGCTGTCGCGGTCGGCGAGCCGGTCGATGTAGCACTGCCCCGCCACGTACACGAACGAGAAGCACGGCCCGTGCAGCAGAATGCCGCCGTAGACGGGCGGCGAGATGTTCCACGACGCCCCCGCGGCGAGCAACGCGTAACGCAGCCCCCAGCCGAGCACGCCGAGCGTGAACAGCGTCCGCAGCCCGAAGTGCCGCAGCAGCAGCGGCATCGTGAACAGGCACACGACCTCCGTGGCCTGACCGAGCGTCAGCTTAGCCGCGGCGTTCTCGTACCCCTGGTTGTTGAGGAAGACGTTTACGTATCGGTCGTAGGGCTGCGACGCCGCGCACGCCAACAAAGAGACGCCGAGGAACGCCACGAGCGTGCGGTTGCCCCACAAATCGGCGCCGACGACGTTCCGCCAGAAGCCGGGCTTCTTGGTGGGCGGCGTGTCGGGAAGCGTAAAGCTGTAAAACGCCATCGCGATGTGCGACGCCGCGGCGATCCAAACGGGGATAAGTGTCGCCTCGATCGACTCGCCGGTCGCCCACGGCCAAGCCAGGCCAACGGTCCATCCGGCCAAGATCCAAGAGGCGGTCGCCGCGACGCGGATCGGCGGGTAGTCCCGATCCACGTCTTCTAGATTGCGCATCGCGATCGTGTTGGTCAGCGTGACCGTCGGCACGTACACCTGAAAGTACAGCAGCGTCGTGATGAAGAAGCCGATCTCGGTGCGGCTGCCGGTATAGGCAACCGCGGCGAGCGCGATCGCGCACAAGAAGTGCAACCCGACGAGCACACGCTGGGCAGAGAAGAGCCGATCGCTCAGCACCCCGACAACCGCGGGCGAGAGCATGCCGCCGAAGGCGCCCGCGGCGCCCCAGTAGCCGACGAAGCCTGAACTGAACAGCTGGTCGCCGGCCGTCCCGGTGTTGGCCGCGATGTAGGTCCCGATGGTGACGGCCCACAGTCCCAGGGGCCAGGTCTCCAGGAACATCATGGCCGAGAGACGAGCGGTCATCGCCGGCGGTGTCGGCGGCGCGGCGCTCTTCGGCTTGGGCATGGCTCGGCGAGTGACCCGACGTCGGGCACAAAAAAACCTCCGCCGGCAGGACGGAGGAAAGCGGTCAGTGACTCGGAGGGGACAGCGACGCTTCCGTCCCTGCACCAAGCGGCCCGAATGCCGCCTGCTCACCAGAGTGATGGGACGCCGACCCACGCTAACCAGGCCGGACGACGCGAGTGGAGGATAGCGGGCTCGAACCGCTGACCTTCTGGCTGCCAGCCAGACGCTCTCCCAACTGAGCTAATCCCCCGCGGGACGACGGTTCGCCGAGTGGCTGCTTGAGCCCTCATGAGCCGCCGAGCATGCTAGGGTTACCAGCCGCGCCCGCGGCTGTCAACGCCGCCCCTGCTCGAAGCGACCCGACCCACCCCGCCGTGACCGAACCCAACGCAACCGGTCGCTGGCGTGCCGTGGGCGTCGGGCTGCTCCAACTGTCGGTGGGCGTGGCGCTGATCGGGTTGCTCCTCGGGCAGGCCGCCGCGAGCGGCGTGTCCGAATCCCTGCTCTCGGGGCCGAAAGACTACGGTCGGTTGGCGTTCGCGGCGGGGCTGCTGCTTGTCTCGACGCTGCTCAGCTTCCTGCGTTGGCGGCTGGTGGCCCGCGCCGCGGAGTTGCCGATGACCGTCGCCGAGGCGATCCGCTTCGGCGCCGCCGGGTACGCCGCTAACTTCTTCGCGTTGGGCAACATCGGCGGCGACGTGCTGAAGGCCGCATTGCTCGCGCGGGGGCTCAAGGGGCGCCGCGCGCTGGCTGTCTCCACGGTCGTGGTTGATCGGCTCATGGGGCTGCTCGCTCTGCTGCTGTTCGCCAGCGCCGGGGTGCTGCTCAGCGGCGACGTGCTGGCCGACGCTCCGGCGGCGGCCCGCGTGATCGCTCGGGCGACGCTGGCGGTAACGCTTCTCGCCGTCGGCTGCTTCGCCGTGGCGACGGCGCCCGGCCGACCGTTGTGGCGGTTGGCGTTTGCGGTGCGTCGGTTGCCGGTCGTCGGAAGCCGACTTGCCGGGTTCCTGCTCGTGCTCGACGCCTACCGCAGCCATCGGCCTGCGATGTTCGGCGCCCTGGCCGTCGGTCTGGCCACCGACGCCGCTTACGTGCTGTCCTTCTTGTGCGTGGCGTCCGCGTTGCCGTTAACGGCGCCAGACGCGGCCAGCCACTTCCTGCTCGTGCCGCTCGGCATGATCGCCGGCGCGCTGCCCCTTTCGCCCAGCGGCCTTGGCACCACCGAAGCGGTCATCGACCTGTTCTACCAATCGTTGGCCACCGCTCCCGCGGGCCACGGAACCACCGTGGCGCTCACCCATCGGATGCTCACCCTCGGTCTCGGCGCGGTGTCGGTCGTGTACTACTTCGCGTCGCGCGGCGAGCGGGCCAACACAGCCAGCACGACGGCCCCGACAGAAGCCGCGAGCGACACCGGCTCGGGGACAGCGAGCACCCCGCCGGCCGCATCGCGCCACACGGTGTAGTCGGCCAGATCGACGATCAGGTCACCGTTGCCGTCGGCGTCAGACGTGCCGCTGGCTCCGAACGCGGCCACCCACGCGTCGTAGTCAAGCTCGTTGACCGTGCCATCAGCGTTGTAGTCGCCCGCGGCGAGCGTGTCCGTCTCGATCCGATAGATGGCGCCGCCCAACTCCACGATGTACAGGTTGCCCACCGCGTCTTCGCCGAAGGACACCGGCGACGAGATCGAGCCGCTACCAAGAATCGACTCGACGTTCGCCACCGTGCCGTCCGGGTCGGTCGGATCGAACGTCCAGAGCTGGCCGGGGAACGAGTCGCCGAAGAAGTACCGGCCCTGCACCTCCGGGTCGGGCCCGCGATAGACGTAGCCACCAACGGTCGAGACACCACGGAACGCCGCGTCGCCGCTGTTGTGTGGGTAGTCGTACTCGGGGCCGAGGTAGTCGGCCGGGATCGGGCCGCCGGCGCTGCCGGGTGTCTGGATGTCTCCCTCGCGGAGGCGCCAGCCAAGGTTTAGCCCTCCGGAGCCGTTGGGGATGCGGTTGATCTCCTCGCGTTGGTTCTGGCCGACGTCGCCGATCCATAGGTCGCCGGTCTCGCGGTCAAAGCTCGACCGCCACGGGTTCCGCAGCCCGAAGGCCCAGATGTCGTCGAGCGCGGCGGACGAGCCAACGAACGGGTTGTCCGCCGGCACCGCGTAGTTCTCGACGGACGAGGTCGGGAAGTCGTCACCGTCGACGTCCACTCGCAGGATCTTGCCAAGGCGTGTGTTCAGCGACTGTGATCGGTTGTTCGGGTCATTGCCCGATCCGCCGTCGCCCGTCGCGATGTACAGGTACTCGTCGACCGGACTGAAGCCGATCCAGCCACCGTTGTGGTTGCTGAAATCCTGGTCGAACTCCAGCACCGACGAGCGCGTTCCGCTGCTGACGACCGTGGCGGTTAACGGCGTGGGCGCCGTGTAGCGGTCGATCCGCGTCCGATCGAGCCCCGGGCCCGGATCGCGCGTGTAGTTGACGTAGAAGTGACCGTTCGTTTCGAAGTCCGGGTGGAACGCCAGGCCGAGCAAGCCTTGCTCATTGCTCTGATCGTCGACGAAGCCCCGGATGTCGAGAAACGGCTGGGGGTTGAACTGGCCGGTCGTCAGGTCGAGCACCTGCACCAAGCCGCGTTGATCCAGCACAAAAAGGTCGTCGGGCCGGCCGGGGGCGTGCGTGGCGTACACAGCGCGTCCGCCGCTCGGTATGAAACCGGCGAGCGACACGCCGCTGATCTCCGCCGTGGCGGGCGTCGCCGCCCCGATAACGACCGCGATCGCGGCCCCGTACTCCTTGAGCCCGCCCATCGCCTTGCCTCGATTCCTGAGATGCTGCCCCTCCGGCAAGCGTCGCCCGTGGCACGCCGCCGATTCCGTGTGCAAGCTAGACACCTCCGCGTGCGTGTGTCAAACAGACCGGCCATGAGCAACCAGAACCAGCAACTCATCCGGCTCGCCCTGCGACTCTTCCGGCTCGCGGGGCGCAAGCTGTCGCTCGGGGCGGCGATCGGTTTGTGCCTGGCGGCGGTGCTGTACGTGCTGGTGCTGCAGCCGATCGCCGAGAAGCGGTTCGGCGTGTCGCTGCCATCGATCCTGACCGCCGATCGCCCGGCGGACGGTCCCGCGGAGCGGCCAGCGGGAAAGCCGTCGTCACGTCCAAGCGCCGACCGAGACGTCGACCCGGGCAGCGTGCTAGCCTCCCGCGGCAAGGGCGTTTACGAATCGCCGGCGGGCATCCGTTACACCCGTGGCAGCCAGCACGGCCATCGCTTTACGCACGTCATGGCGCACGCCCGCGACGAACCCAACCGGCGTGGCCAGCACGGCGTGTTCGACGACGACAACCCGGCCGCGGTCGTCGCGCTCGTCGATGAAGCGTACGAGCTCGCACTCGCAGGCGAGCGAACGCGCGCCGAGCGCGACGGGCAGCGGATGGTTTACACCGTCGATATGAACCGCCGCGTCGGGTACGTCGGCGGCGAGTCGGGCGCACGCAAGGGCAACCCGGCCGCTCGTCACATCAAGCTGGTGATGATCGAGGATCGGCTCATCACCGCGTTCCCGCTACGCCGCTAGAACGGAGCCGCCGCTTGTTCTCTATCGGAATCTGCCCGACCTGCGACGCCGGCGTGCTCGGCCTGCGCAAGTGCGGCGTCTGCCGCCGCGTGGTGGTGCTCTGCGACGAGTGCGACGCCGCGTGGATCGACCACCGCGTGGAAGCACGAGGCACGCGGGGCAACGAGACGATGCCCTGCCCCGGTTGCCAGGCTGACCTTTGGTCGGGCGGCGCCACCTGGGCGACGCTCGCCGAGATCGAAGCGACCAGTTGGTGCGCGGGCCCCGACGTCACGCTCACCGAGAGCGAGCCGTTCGAGCCCCGCCGCTAAGTGACCTGCTCTCCGCCGAGCGCTCGGAGCCGCTCGAGGTGCGGTTCCTCGAGCACTTCGAACGGGTCGACGAGCGTCTGCCAGTCTTCCCCATGCTGGTCGATCTGCTCGTCGGCGATCGGGCCGATGCCGCGGGCGGCGTAGGCCAGGTACTGCATCCGCGCGGGCTCGAGCCCCATCACGCGGCTCAGCGTGGCGTCGAGCGCTGGCAGGCTCGTGCCCACCGCGACGAGGCCCATCGGCTTCGGGCTGCCGAGGATGGGGCCGTCGCCCTCCATGCACTCGATGCCGTCGACGATGCCGACGAGTCGCGGGAGCGTGGCGTTGATGTCGGCAACGGTGTTTGGGATGCCGTTGTGGTGCAGCACGTTCTTCGGCCAGCCGTACTTGATACCGGGGATCACGCCGTACAGGTTTTTCATGCTGAGCGTGGCGCCGACCCAGTGATGGGTCTTCATCTTTGGCAGCGAGACAACGAGGTCCGCGCCGACGACGCTCTCCGGCAGGTGCAGGCCACGGAGTTTGCTGAACCGCCCGCGGTTGCGGCGGAAAGCCGTGCGCTCGTAGTTCAGGTCGGAGAAGTCGAGGCCGCCGTCGCGGAGCGCCTCGCCGACGCCCGACTCGATGAGCGCCACCTCGGTGTCGCGGACGTGGCCGGGGCCTTCGCCGACGACGACGCTCGCCCCCCACGCCCGGAACACCTCGGCCGCAGCGACGATCACCGCCGGGTGCGTGGTCATGTGGGGGATCTGGCGGGTCGGCTCCACCATGTTGGGCTTGAGCAGCACCCGCTTGCCGGCGATCTGCTTCGCGTCGATCCCCGTGGCTTGCAGGCCATCGCGGATTGTGGCGACCAGGTCGCCGTCGTACCGCTGATTCTTGGCAATGAACACACTCGCCCGCCGACGCCCCAGCGCAGCGATCGCCGCCGGAGCGAGCAGCCCCGCGACGGCCAGCCCGCCGACCGCCATCGCGGTGCGGCGATCGATAGCATTGAGCACATTCACGGGTTGTCTCCGTTCGTTGCGGGCAAAGCCGCGAGCAACGCCTGACACGCCGCGGCGTACAGCGCCGGCTTGTAGACCCCCTCAGCCGCGGCCGCGCGATCGGCAGCGGCGATCACGCGTTCGGCGAGCCGTTCGTCAGCGGCGCCGTTAGAAGCCAGCCCCAGCGCTGCCCAACCGAGCGAAGCGAGCCCCGTTGGCTCGGCCAGGGCCTCCTGCAGATACCGGATCGTCGGCGAGAGCGCGGTCTCGCCGCTGGTGCCGTGCAACGCCCACGCGACGACGCCGCTCGACTGCACGTGCTGCAGCAGCTCTTGGCCGAGGACAATCGTGTTGCCGTAGTTGGCGCCGCCGCTGGGCAGCAGGCGATCGACGAGCAACCGCACGCCCTCCACCGCCCGTGGGTGATCGGCCCAGCCGGCGTCGTGCAACGCGCGAACGAAGTACGCCGTGGGTTCAAGCCACGAGTGGGTGTCTGCGGCCCACGACCAGCCCTCGAGCGACGTGTCGTGTCCGAAGGTGCGGGTCTTCGGCGCCGTCCAAGGCTTCTGCGAGACCGCCCACCAGAGAGCCCGCACGATCCGCTCGGCGTATGCCGTCGGGTCCACCGCCAACCAAGCGAGCACGGCGGGCGCGGTCGTCCAGGCCGGGCGTTGCTGGCTCTGCGTGACGCCGACCGATCCGTCGCGTTGCTGATGCTCCGCCAACCAGTCGGCGCCCGCCGCGGCGGCGTCCGCCGCGCGTTTCGATGCGCCCCTGGATGCGGTGGCCGAAGCGAAGCGGGCCAACGCGATCGTCGCCCAAGCGATCGGCTCCGCGGCGGGTTCGCCCGCGTCAGAGTATCCGCCGAGCGGCGAGTGCGTGAGCCGGCCCACGACCGGTTCCAACGAGTGCGCTAGTTGTGCGCTGATGTCCTGAGTGCTTGCGATCACACGCGTGTTTCCGTTGGCTCGCGGAGCGTCGGTCGGCGGCGCTACCATGCAATTGTGCGCCCCTATAAGTCGCGAGCGCGGCCGGCAGCGATCGCTCCGCGGTATGGCCGGGATGCGGCGTGCGACCACGCCGAGAGCACGGCTGGCGCCGACCCCAGCGTTTTTTCTCAAGCTCGTTTGACCCGGCCGGTTCCTGACATAGGTTTCCAGTGACGGCGGAGGACGGGCAGACAACGCCCCGACGAACGCCCCACTCATCACTCACCTTTTCGCCCCACGCGTTCCGCCCACCTAGCCATTAGCTGCCGACCCGTTCGGCAGATACCGAGCAAAAGAGCCCGCTGCGTTATCGTCCACGAGAAAGGCAAACCGACCGCAAGGTCGGCACGCAAAGCTTGGGATCCTCGTTTGTGCTGAGGATCGCCCGGCTGCCACAGGACAAGCCGCGTGTCTGCGTCGCCCCGTCACACGGGCGGCCCGGCCCACCGGCAGAAGGGAATCGCCTCACTTGGTGATACGCAGACCCGCTACCCAACCGGCCCGAGCATGACACACGGCGGGCTCTCCCCGAGGGAAACCTCAGGGCGTCGTGTAAGGGCCAATCATCGAGGGGCGCCGAAGCCCCCGTCACTAGCAGGGCGACCGCTTACCCGGCGCCCGTCTCGGAGGAAACGATGAAGAATTTCACTCAGAAGGTACAACGGTTCCTTGCGTCGGAAGACGGTCCCACGGCTGTCGAGTACGCGGTGATGCTGGCGTTGATCGTGATCGTCTGTCTGACGGCGATTCGCTCGATCGGCACCAACGCATCCAGCACGTTCACCACGGTTGCCGGTCAGCTGACCGGCGGTGGCGGCGGTAGCTGATCCGCGTAGAACGAGCCGCGGTGACCTAGCCCTGCTAGTGCACGCCGCAGACACCGGCCGGCCGGCGCCCCGCGATGGGGGGCCGGCCGGCCTTTTTGCGTGCCCCGCGGAGTCCGTCTGTAGGGACTGGGCCAAGAACGCGGTCACGCCCCGTGGCGTTTCACCGCGCACGCGACGCCACGAGCGGAAGCGCACACTCACGCGGGCTACGGTTCGGCGGTTCGAAAGACCACGCACGCCACGCGCGACCCAACACGCGAGTCGCCGGCGTCCTTCCCAAACACCCTCCCCACGCTCCGAGCCGCCTCCGATGTTCGACGCCGCCCAACTCGCCGATGCTCTCGTCACGAACTGGCCCGTCTGGTTCGTGACCATCACGCTCATCGTCGCGGCCGTGATCGACGGCCTGCAACTCCGCGTGCCCAACTGGATCACCTTCCCGATGATCGCCAGCGGCTGGGTCTGGAGCGCCACACTCAGCCCGTACGCCGGCTGGGAAGGACTGCTCTACAGCCTGATCGGCACCGTGGTCGGCCTCGCCCTGCTGCTGCCGGCCTACGCCATCGGCGGCATGGGAGCCGGCGACGTGAAGCTCATGGCCGGCATCGGGGCCTGGGTCTGGGGCACCGTCACGGCCTACGCGTTCGCGGTGTCGGCCGTCATCGGCGGCCTCATCGCCGTCGGCATGGTTCTCTACAACAAGCAGTGGGGAAAGCACCACGGGCAGTTCTGGTTGATCCTCAACGAGATTACCGCCATCGGGAACCCGGACGAACTCGCCGAGATCGCCGCGGAGCGCAAGCCCCGCATGATGCTGCTGCCGTACGGCATCCCCATCGCGATTGGCTCGATCGCCTACTTCGCCTGGGCCGGCATGCTGATCTGAGGCCCGTCCGGCAGCCGCCATCGCGGAACTCGTACGACGCTAGCAACAACTTTATTGGACCGGATGCGCCGGTCGTGCCGAAGTATCCGACGAGGCTCGTGAACTCAGCGTGCGGGTGGTGGCTGCGTGCCACACCGAGGCGCCCTGATGAGCCGTGGGGGGAACCATGCGACCGAAGTCAATCATTCTGCTCGCTATCGCGCTCGGCTGCGGTTTGGCCGCGTCGATCGGCATCCGTCAGGTGATGGACGCCAACGCGAACCGCCCGGCAGCGCAGCTCGACACGACGGCGATCTACGTCGCGCTGCACAACATCAACCTGGGCGACCCGATCAACGCAAGCATGGTGTCGCTCGAGGAGTGGCCCGCGGACCGCGTGCCGCCCGGCGCCTTGACCTCGCTGGAGGATCTCGAGGGACGTCGGCCCCGCACCGCGCTGGTGCAGGGCACGCCGATTCTTGAAGCGCAGCTCCTGGCCGCGGGCGAGTTCTCCGACCCGATTGTCAACATCCCGGACGGCTTCCGTCTCTCGACCATCGGCGTCAACGCCGAGAAGAGCGCCGCCGGCCTGCTCAGCCCGGGCGACCGGGTAGACGTACAACTCTATGTGGCCGCGAACGCCCGCGCGGGCATTCCCGAGGCCAAGACCCGCGTCATCCTACAGAACATCCGCGTGTTCGCCATCGAACAGGCGGTGCAGCGTGCGGCGGAAGGGGACGAGTCGAAGACCATCCCCAAGACGGTGTCGCTGCTCGTGACCCCCGAACAAGCTTCGAAGGTTGATCTCGCTCAAAACCTGGGCGAGCTGAGCCTGATCCCGCGGAACCCCAACGACGAAGCGCCCACGGCGATGGTCGAGACGACCGCCGCCGACCTGCTGGGGTCCAACGTCTCGCGCAACTCGCGTGAGGACGAGCAGAACCGCGACGCCATCGAGGAGCCGCAGCCCGGTTTCTTCGACACGGTCATGGGGATGATGAAGCGGGCCGCCGAAGAGCGTCCGCCGTTCAAGATGGAGATCGTCGAGGCGGAAGAGGTCCGCGAGATGCTCTTCGACCCGACATCGCTCACACCGCTCGCCGGCCAGCACGAGTCGCTCAGCAGCGCTCGCCAAGTCAGCGGGCGACCCAGCTACACGGAAGACGGCCGGCTCGACTTCACGCCCAAGGGATCGGAAGACGACTTCCCGATCGACCTGGGCGGGAACGACTGACCAACCAGTGAGACAGCGACCCGCCCCCACCCGGGGGCACGCGACGCGGTAACTAAATGGGGGGACACGCTCACCGGCGCGAGCCGGCGGGCGTGATGGGCGCCAAGGATGGTGTCCGCAATGGAGAGTACAAGGATGTACGATCAATCGACCGCGGGAGCCAAGCTCCGCCGGCTCAGCAGGGGCGCCGCCTTCGTCGCCGCCGTGACGCTGACGCTCGTCTCTACGGGCGACGCTCAGGTCCTTCTGCCCAACAGTTCGTTGGTGCGAGAGATCAGTGGCTCGGGCGACAAGCTCGAGATCACCACGAACACAAGCCGCATCCTCACGCTGGGGAAGAAGATCCCCCGCGTCCAGGTCAACAACCCCGACCTGCTGGCGGTGACGCCGCTGTCGGCGACGCAGATTCAGGTGTCCGCCAAGAAGGCGGGCGTCACGCAGGTGAACCTGTGGGACGAGGACGGTGAGATCCACACCGTGGACGTCTACATCTACGGCGACGTCCGCGAGCTGGAGCACGCCCTTAAGACGCAGTTTCCGAACTCGTCAGTCCGCGTTTACCGGTACAGCCAGAGTCTGGTGCTCACCGGCTTCATCGACCGGCCCGACTACGTCGACCCCATCCGCCAGCTGGCCGAAGACTACGCCCCGAAGGTGATCAACAACATCGCCGTGGGCGGCGTGCAGCAGGTGCTGCTCAAGGTGAAGGTCTACGAGATCTCGCGGTCCAAGGCCCGCGAGTTCGGCACCGACTTCGCGGCCATCTCGCAGGGCGGCGGCTTCTTCGCCTCGGGCGTGTCGGGACTGCTGGACAACGTCGAGATCTCCGACGGGCTGACGAGCATCGTGGACAGCGGCGGCCAGACCGTGCAGTTCGGTATCACCAGCGGCACCGACACGCTGTTCGGCCTGCTCGACTGGCTGAACGAACGCAACCTGGCCAAGATCCTGGCCGAGCCGAACCTGGTCGCCGTCAGCGGCCGACCCGCCCAGTTCAACGAGGGCGGCGAGATCCCGATCCTCGTGCCGCAGAGCCTCGGCCAGATCGCGATCGAGTACAAGCCTTTCGGCACGCAGGTAGACTTCCTGCCGATCGTGCTGGGCAACGGCAAAATCCGCCTCGAGGTCCGCCCGCGGATCAGCGACCTGGACTTCGCCAACGCGGTGACGATCAACGACCTGCAGGTGCCGGCGTTGTCGGTCCGCCAGGTCGACACCGCCGTGGAGATGAACGCGGGTCAGACGTTCGCCATCGCCGGATTGATCCAGCAGCGGATCCGCTCGGTCAACCGCGGCGTGCCGTTGCTGTCGGACGTGCCGTTCTTTGGCATCCCGTTCCGCCGTGTGGAAGACAACGTGGAAGAGGTCGAGCTGCTGGTGCTCGTCACGCCCGAGTTTGTCGACGCCATGGACCCGCACGAGGTGCCGCCGTGCGGCCCGGGCATGGGCACCGTGGCCCCGGGCGACTGCGACCTGTACATCGGCGGCAAGATCGAAGTGCCGGACCCGTGCGGTCCGTGCGGAGACCGCGGCTGCGGCCCGCAGTGCATGGCCGGCGGTTTCGCGACGGCGCCCCCGGGCATGATCAACGGGAACGGCTCGCAGCACCACGGCATGCAGCACCACGGCATGACGGGCGGTTCGATGATGCCGACCCCGATGCACGGCGGATCGATGCAGGGCGTACCGATGCAGGGGGCCCCTATGATGATTCCCACACCGGCCGAGCCCAGCGGCGAAGAAGTCCCGCTGCCGACGGAGCCCTCGGCCGATCAGGACGCGGCCAGCGGCGCGGCAGCCGTGGGGCCGAGATTCTCGGCGACGACGAAAGCGGCCGGCAGCCCGTTCGCCGGTCGCGGGGCCCCGCCCAAGTACGTCCGTCAGGCGTCGCGACCCTACAAGCCGGGCACGCCGCAATGGGACGGCGGCGACGGTTTGATCGGCCCTGTGGGTTACGACGACGAGTAGCCGCGATCGCGACCAGAATCGGAAGCAGCGCCCCACGCGTGAGCTAGTTTCTGGTAGGCGGCCGCCTTCCGCGCCGCCCGCGTGGCCTTCGGGTCACCCCCGATAAGCGCCGCTCGCCAAGATCTACCACCATGGCCAACGTCCTCCGACTCGCGATCGTCGATCCTAACGACGCTTCCCGCGAGGCGCTGAAGTCGACGCTGGTCGGGCTCGATACGGTCTGGCTCGAGGCGGAGTGCTCACGCTACGCCTTCTTCTCCGACGTCATCGGCCAGACCACGCCGGACGTCGGCTTCGTCGCGATGGACGACGACCCGGAAGAAGCGGTCGCGCTGGTAGAACGGCTCTCGCAAGACTACCCGGAGCTCACGCTGCTCGTCTCGAGCAGCTCGACCGACGGCTCGATGATCCTGCGGACCATGCGAGCCGGCGCCAACGAGTTCCTCACGCACCCGGTGCAGGTCGACGACCTCGCGACCGCGTTGCAGCGGATCGCACGGACACGCTTCGGCGCCGACGGCGGCAGCTCGAAGGGGACAAAGGTCATCACGGTCTCGGGCTGCACCGGCGGCGTCGGTTCAACGAGCCTCTCGGTGAACCTTGGCTGCGAGCTCGCGCAGAACCCGCAGAACTCGGTCGTCGTGCTAGACCTCGACCTCGCCCTGGGCGACGCGGACGTCTACCTCGACACCATCCCCGAGTACACGCTCACCGACGTCGCTCAGAACATCACGCGGCTCGATCTGACGCTGCTCAAGCGGTCGCTCACCAAGCACGCCTCAGGCGTCTACCTGCTGCCGCGTCCCGTGCAGCTTGAGGACGGCGCCCTCGTGACCGCCGACGACCTGCAGCGGGTCATCAGCCTGCTGAAGGCGACCTTCACGCACCTGATCATCGACACGTCGAAGTCGTTCAACAAACTCGACCAGCTGGCGATGGACGTCGCCGACCACGTGCTGATGGTGACGCAGCTCGATCTGCCTTGCCTGCGGAACGTGGTGCGGCTGCTGATGTCGTTCGAACGCGATGAGAAGCTCAAGCAGAAGGTGCGGATCGTTGTGAACCGGGTCGGCCAGGGCGGCTCGTCGATCAGCATCAAGAAGGCGGAAGCGACGCTCGGCAAGGAAGTCTACTGGCAGTTGCCGAACGACTTCCGCACGATGATCGAGGTACGCAACAACGGCGTGCCGCTGGTGGAGCAGGCGCCCAAGGCCCCGCTCACGCTCTCGATCTCGCAGCTGGCGGCCGAGTTGCTGGGCACGACCCCCGTCGAAGAAGAAGGCGGGAAGTCGCGCAGTTGGCTCGGCCTCTGGGGCGGCAAGAAGAACGCGGCCGCCGCCGAAGCGCCCGCCGAAGGCTAGGCGCGAACGAACCCGCACAGCCGCTTCAGGCGTTCGCGGGTCTCTTTTCTCTCAGGGCACGCCGTCGCGCGACGCCCGCTGAGCTATGTTTTCGCGGGCTTGAAATCGGCCCTGCGCGCCCCAGTGTCGGCTTTTACGGGGCGCCCACCGCACGCACGATCCGACCGGTCACGCTATGACGAAGCTCAACACTCCTCCCGCCTCGCCTTCTCAGCAAGACAAAGAAGCCGAGTTCGAAACGATCAAGCGGCGGATCCACACGAAGCTGGTCGACAAGCTCGACCTGTCGCGTGTCGGCGAGCTCGAGGGCGACGTGCTGCGGCGCGAGATCCGCCTGGTCGTCGAACACCTGTGCGACACCGAGGACACGTTTCTCAACCGCAACGAGCGCGACCGGCTCGTCGAAGAGGTGCTGGACGAGACGTTCGGTCTCGGCCCGATGGAGATGCTGCTGAAGGACCCGTCCATCAGCGAGATCATGGTCAACGGGCCGAAGAACGTTTACGTGGAGAAGAGCGGCAAGCTCGTGAAGACGGGCGTCGTGTTCCGCGACAACAAGCACCTGATGCAGATCATCGACCGCATCGTGTCGCGCATCGGCCGACGCGTCGACGAGGTCTGCCCGATGGTCGACGCACGCCTGCCGGACGGCTCGCGTGTGAACGCCATCATCCCGCCGCTTGCGCTCGACGGGCCCAGCGTCACCATCCGGCGGTTCGGCTCGAACCCGCTGAAGCTCGAGGACCTGCTCAACTACAAGAGCCTCACCCCCGAGATGGTCATGCTCCTCGAGGGGGCGATGAAGGCCAAGCTCAACATCATCATCTCCGGCGGCACCGGCTCCGGTAAAACGACGCTGCTCAACACGCTGTCGAGCTTCATCAGCAACGAAGACCGGATCGTCACGATCGAGGACGCGGCGGAGCTGCAGCTGCAGCAGGACCACGTGGTCCGGCTGGAGACCCGCCCGCCGAACATCGAGGGCAAGGGCCGCATCAGCGCGACCGAGCTCGTGAAGAACTCGCTGCGTATGCGGCCCGACCGGGTGATCATCGGCGAGTGTCGTGGCGGCGAGACGCTGGACATGCTCCAGGCGATGAACACAGGCCACGAGGGATCGCTCACCACTTGCCACGCCAACACACCCCGCGACGCCATCGCGCGTCTCGAGACGATGATCATGATGGCGGGCTTCGAGATGCCCATCAAAGCGATGCGGACCCAGATCGCCAGCGCGGTGGACCTCATCGTCCAGGCCAACCGCTTGCAGGGTGGCGCCCGCAAGACGACGCACATCACCGAGATCCTCGGCATGGAGCAGGACACGATCGTCATGCAAGACATCTTCCGCTTCGACAAAACCGGCGTGGACGAGAACGGCCGCGCGATCGGCCGCTTCGTCTCGACGGGGATCCGCCCCACGTTCATGGACCGGCTCGAGCAGGCGGGCGTCCGCTTGCCGGCGAGCACGTTCCGCGAACGCGTCATGATGCAAGACTAGAACGAATGCGGGATCAGGATCGCGGAACCCGGAGTCTCTCCAAGAGACACGCCCCGCGTCGTCCAGACCGCTCGATTCCGAACTCCGCATTCCGAACTCCGCACTGTTATGTCTCCCCTGCTAATCACCCTGATGGTCTTCGGCGGCGTGACCGCCGCGGCGGTCGCGCTGCTGTCGTTCTTCGGCGACAACAAGGAGGCGGAGGTCGAGGAGCGGCTGTCCGCGCTGACCACCGCCAAGCCGCGCAAGGGCGATGAGAAACAAAGTGGCGGCGACCTCCTGACGCAGTCGTGGGATAAGGGCGCCGGCGCCATCGAGCAGGCGATCGCCAATCACCTCAACCTGCGGAAGATGTTCGCCCAGGCGGACGTTTCGTTCACCGTCACGCAGTTCCTGGTCGCGTGCGCCGTCGCGGCGGTCGTCGGGTTTGTCGCCCCCACCGCATGCGGACTGCCGGTCAAGTTTGCTCCGATCATGTCGGTCATCTTCATGGTCATGCCGTTCGGCTGGCTGATCATGAAGCGGAAGCGACGCATGAAGAAGTTCGCCGCGCAGCTGCCGGAGGCGCTCGAGCTGGTCGCCCGCGCGTTGCGGGCTGGCCACAGCCTGGGGGCAGGCATGTCCCTGGTGGGCAACGAGATGTCGCCGCCGATCAGCAAGGAATTCCTACGCACGTTCGAGGAGCAGAACCTCGGCACGCCGATGGAAGAGGCCCTCGAGAACCTCACCGAGCGTATCCCGAACCTCGACCTCAAGTTCTTCGTCACCGCCGTTGTGCTGCAGCGGCAGACGGGCGGCGACCTGGCCGAGATCCTCGACAAGATCGGCCGCCTGATCCGCGAGCGGTTCAAGATCTGGGGTCAGGTGCAGGCGCTCACGGGCGAGGGTCGGCTGTCGGGCATCGTGCTGCTCGCGCTGCCGCCGATGCTGTTCGCCGCCGTGTACCGCATGAACCCCGACTACCTGATGCTGCTGTTCACCGACGACCTGGGCAAGAAGATGCTCATCGGCGGGATCGTGATGCAGCTGCTCGGCGCGGTCGTTATTCAGAAGATCATCAACATCCGTATCTAAGACAGCCGGCAGGCGGCAGCGGGCAGACGGCAGTTTGCCCGCTGCATCCCCGATCAGCCCACGACCTGCCTGCCGCCCTCCGCACTCTGCCGGCTCCCACGCCATGATCCTCGCCGAACTGATCAGCACCGCCCTGTTCATCAAGCTCGCCGTCTTCGGCTGTGTGGCCGCGGCCATGTGGCTGGCGCTGGAGTTCTTCGGCAACCGGGGGTCCGACCGCGCGAACGAGCGGCTGGACGAGCTCCGCGACCCCACGTCGCGCCGCGATAAATCGAGCAAGTCGACCGACAAGATGTCGAAACTGCTCGAGCAGGCGAGCCCCAAGCTGGCCGCGCCGCTACAGCCCAAGACGAAGGAAGAGGCGGGCAAGCTCAAGCATCGGCTCGCGCATGCCGGCCTACGCACCGAAGCCGCAACGAGCATTTTCCTCGGAACCAAGCTCATCTGCCTGGCGGTTGGCTTCCTGCTCGGCGGCGGCGGCGCCTACTGGACCAAGGGCCTAACGCAGGACGCCATGATCATCACGGTCGCCGTGGCGGGCGTCATGTTCTTCCTGCCTGACGTGGTCGTGTGGTTCATGACCCGCTCGCGCAAAGACAACATCTTCTACGGCCTGCCGGACGCGCTGGACCTGATGGTGGTGTGCGTGGAAGCCGGTCTGGGCCTAGACCAGGCGATGCGGAAGGTAAGCGACGAGATGAAGAACTCTTACCCGGTCATCGCCGAAGAGTTCGCGCTCTGCAACCTGCAGCTCCAGATGGGCTCCGCCCGTGCCGACGTGCTGCAGGAACTCGGGCAGCGAACGGGCGTCGATGACCTGAAGGCCCTTTCGGCGATCTTGATTCAGGCGGACAAGTTCGGCTCGAGCGTCGCTCAGGCGCTCCGCGTGCAAAGCGACTCGATGCGGACCCGCCGCAGCCAGCTCGCGGAAGAGAAGGCCGCCAAGACGGCCGTGAAGCTGATCTTCCCGCTGGTGATCTTCATCTTCCCGGCGATCTTCGTGGTGCTCGTCGGCCCCGCGGCCATCACCATGATCAACGAGATGTTCCCGGCCATGAGCGCGGGCCAGTGAGCGGAGTCTCAGCGGTCCCGCTAGCACCCGGCGGAAGCTGGGCGGTCTAGCGAGGGCGATCCGGTCCTTCCAGAAGCGCGGCAGGCGAGGTCGGCGACGCGTCGATACCGTCCACGAAGGACAACACACGCCGAGATACGTCGCGCGCCCGTCGCGCCCCTCTCGGCCGACTCCACGGATGGAGCCCCGACCATGCCACGCTTGCTAGCTACCTGCCTCGCTCTGAGCGCCTTCGCCGCGGCGACGCCGAGCGACGCCTTCTGGAACACCCAGGCGGCGTGCGGCCAGGCCGCCTGCCGGCAGCCGCACTCGACGCCGCTGGGCGAGTGCTACCAGGCCGTCGAAGCGGGCCGCGAAGAGAACAACATGTGGCCCCAGCAGTACGTGGGGCTCGACCGCAGAAACACGGCCGCACCGTTCGACATCATGATCCGCAACGGCTGGCGCCGTCAGAACCTGCTCGGCAGCCACCACTTCAACGAAGACGCGACGCAGCTGACGCAGTCGGGCAAGCTCCGCGTGCAGTGGATCCTCACGCAGCCGCCGCCGACCCACCGTCAGGTGTTCATCGAGCGCTCGATCACCGAAGGCGTGACTGACGCTCGGATCGCCGCCACGGAGGCGTTCGCCGGCAAGGTGCTCGCCGGCGAGCCCGCGTCGATCGTCGACACGCACCTGCTGTCCGACGGCCGGCCGGCCGTCGTCATCGACTACGTCAACACGCAGTACCGCGAAAACATGATGACGCCTGTTTTGCCAGAAGCTTCGGCGGGCGGCGGCGGCGTCGCCACCGAGTAGCCGGCGACCACGGCGTCTACGCGGCACGTCAGGACGACGGCCGCTCCTTTGGGGGGAGGGAATCGTGCGGATCCAACTTATCAGCGGGGCGGCTGCGCTGGCCGTGCTCGCTACGATGGCCGATGCGGCGCCGACCTCGATGGTCCAGGCCCGCCAGCAGCCGGGCACAACTGTCGGCACGCCTGAGAGCGGATCCGGCGGGATGGGCTGGCTCACCAAGTGGTGGCGTAAGCCGACCAACAATCCCGGCCCGGTGGTTGTCGAGCAGGTGGCGCCCCCGAGCTATCAAGCGCCCACGCAGCACCACGCAACGGTGCATCAGCACACGAGCGGCTACCCGGTTGCCGGTCAGCCCGTCGCCGGGCAGCCAGTGATTGCGCAGCCGGTCGTGAGGCAGCCGGTCGTTGGTGGGTCGGTCGGATCGATGAGCCCGATGGCCGCGCGGGGCATGCCGACAAACTCAGGGCTGCCGATGCTTCCAGCCGCCGTCGCGGCGCCGACGTCCGTGGACGACACCATCACCCAAGCCCAAGCGGCTGAGGGACGCGGGCAGATCGACGAGGCGCGTCGTCTGCTCGCCGCTTGTGCGGCCGCCAACCCGACCACCGGACTCGTCCGGCGCCGACTCGGCCACCTCGAAGACCGCGCCGGACGCCTCAGCGAAGCGGAGGTTCAGTACCGCCAAGCGATCGCGTGCGACCCAACCAGCGCGGCCGCGATCAACGACCTCGGACTGTGCCTCGCCCGGCAGGGCCGTTTCGATCAGTCACTCGCGACGTTTCAGCAGGCCATCATGATGCGGCCCGACAAGCCGCTCTACCGCAACAACATTGCGACCGTCTTCGTGCAGCTCGGGCGGTTCGACGAAGCGTTGGAGAACCTCAGCGGGGCGTACGGTCCCGCGGTGGCTCGGTACAACCTTGGACAGTTGATGCTTAAGGCCGATAGAACCGCGGAGGCGGCCGAGCAGTTCCAGCAAGCCCTCGCGATCGACGCCACGATGCTGCCCGCGCGGTCGGCCCTGGAACGCCTCGGCGTGCCGAAGTCGCCGACGCTCGCGGTCGCGCCGGCGATGACGCCGGCGGAGCCCGCCTACGAGGCGCCGACCGAAGGCTGGCCCTCGCAGCCGGTGACGGATCCGCGACTCGCGGCGGCGCCGATGGCCGCCCCCGCTTCTGTCGCGCCGGCGGCCGACGGCGAGTTCCCGCGTCTCTTGCCGCCGGTCATCGAACGCTAACGCAGCGTCCCGCGGCGGCCCGCGGCGGCGATAACGACGAGCGTCACCGTGGCGATCCCCGCCGGCTCAGGAATCGCGGCGCCCGCCGAACGCGAGCGTCCGAAGTTGGCGACCCAGATGTCGTAGTCGTCGCCATCGACCCGGCCGTCACCGTCGCCATCGGCCGCGAGTGCTTCAGTCGATCCGTAGGCGTCTCGCCAGACCGTGTAGTCGCCGGCGTCGACCACGCCATCCGCGTTGTAGTCGCCGGGCAGCGTGTCGACGAGCGACAGCGCCAGGTACTCGCTCGCCTCGATCGAGGCGCCCGGTGTCGCCGTGCCCAGCAGCGCGAGCAACGCCCCGCCGTCGCCCGTGGCGTAGTGAGCGACGGCCACCCGGAGTTCCGCCGGCAGGTCGCCGAACTCGTCGCCCAAGTCGATGACACCCTCCAGCACGCCGCCGTTGGGGCCGGTGGCCGCCTCGCTGGCGGAGGTGTCGAACCAGCCCTCGTAGTCGTTGTCGTTCTCGTCCGCGAGGAAGGCGTCCCACCCGGCGATCGTGCCCGACTTGCCCCAGTTAGCGGGCCCGTCGGCGCCCGGCGTTTCGGCCAGGTAGATGAAGACGTCCGCGCCTTCGCCGGCGTCCTCGGTGGCCAGGTACAGCTGGTCGCCCTCGAGCTTCCAGTACAGCGTGACGCCGCTTTCTGAGAGCAGCACCCGGGCGCCGTCGTCCAGCACGCCGTCCATGACGAAGCCCGCCGGCGCCTCGCCGCCCGTGACGGCGAATCGCCAGTCCTGTCCGCCGTTGTTGTCCCACACGCCGCCGCCGTCGTTGAACACCAGGTTGAGCGACGCCGCGTCGCCGGCGACGTCGATCGACACCGACCACAGCTCTTCGGCCGGGTCCCACGCCAGGGGCGGATCGTTCGGCAGCACGTCGCTCCACTCGTTGAAGCCGACGTGCGCGTACACGGCCGCGGCGTTGGCAAGCGGCCCCCCGGCGGGGTCGTAGGTGAGCGTGACCGTCTCGCCGGCCATCGGTGCTTCGGGGATGAGGCTCACGCGGTCGCCGGAGGCAACGCCGCCGCTGCCGACGTACACATGCTGGATGTCCGTGCGCTCAACGTTGCCATGCGTGTCGATCGCCTCCACGTAATAGTCGATCAGCACGTCGTTAAGGCCGTCGATCATGCCGCCGTACCGCAGTGCCCGCGCCAAGGGCGACTCAATGCCCGACGGGGGCGAGACGTCACTGGCGGACATGTCGAGCGCGACCCATTCGCCCACCTCAACGCCGCCCGCGTAGGTCTCGTTCTGCGTCGAGGCGAGCGGGTTCACGCCGTCGCCGTCGACACGGTACTTCAGCCGCACGCTCTCCAGGCCGCTGACGTCGTAGGCGTAGGTCCAGACCTCGAAGTCACTCGGCACGGCCGCCGGTCCGAACTCGATGCCGCCTGGGTTGTACGCTTCGCGTTGAGGCAAGAAGACGGTCGGCGCTGTCGACTCAGCCGTCCCCCCTGCCGTTACGCCGGCGAGCACCAGGTTGGCCTGCGTCATCGCCAGGTTGCTGCCGATCGTGACGTTCGAGTCCCAGGTCTCCGTGCCGTCCCAGTACCAGTGGTCCGACGCCTGGGCCTGCGTCAGGTAGTGCCACGCGCGTTCGACCGGCGTGCCGGCGCCGCTGACGACGTTCGCGATGTTGGGGAACACCTCCGGTCCGCCCAGCACGACGTCGTGCGCCGTGTACACGTGGTTCTTGGCCGCGGTGAGCACCGCCCACGAGTTGCGGTCGGGGCTCCAACCGGTCGTGGGGTTCGGGTCGCCGAGCCACTTCTTGAACTCGGGGTCGCCGTTGTCGGCGCCGGCCCACGATCCCGGCTCGATGTGCACCACGTCGGCCGGGTTCGGCGGGAACCGATCCAGGTAGTCCTGGACGGTGGTGACGTCGTAGTCGGACGTGCCCTGCGCCCAGTTCACCATGTTTTGGAAGTTGCCGTTGTAGTACGCCTCGCTGCCGCCGCCGAAGTTGTCGCCGTCGTGGTGCAGCACGACGAACATCGGATGGTCCGGGTCGGTATTGAGGTCGCGGTACTGGCTCATCACCGCCTCGTACTGCAGCGCACCGAAGCCGCCGCGGCCGTCTTCGTTGCCCTCGTACCGCGCGGCGGGCACCGTGACGAGCTTCTCGACGTGACCGCTCTCGGGGTCGACGTGCTGCGCGTAGTGCGGCCGGTAAGCGAACGGCGCCGCCACGCGGCTGGGCGCCCACAGGCCGTTCAGCTGCACCCACTGCTCGTCCGGCAGGGCCGTGTTGATCTGGTCCGCGGGGTTGGGCGCCGGCAGGTTCGAGGCGTTCGTGTGCGGGTAGTTCTCCACGGCCCGCTCCAGGTGGATGCTGTCGAACAGCGTCCACTCGACCCCCTCGGCCTTCAGCGCCGGGATCATCCGCGTGCTGAACGCCGTCTCCGCCGGGAAGAAGCCCTTCGAGTACGGCACGCCGGGCCCCCACGTCTGGTCGTGGATCTCCTTGTGCATCTTGATCTGCATCCGCATGTCGCGCTCGTCGAGCAGCGGCATCAACGCGTGGTGGTAGCTGAAGCCCACCATGTCGAGCCGCGGGTTGCCCAACGCGGTGCCGTTACGGACGCCCTGCCGGTACGACGACTCCCAATCCGTCCAGCCAAGCGTGTTGAGGTTCTCGACGAGCGATCCGGAGAACGACACCTGAGCGCCCAAGTGCGGCAGGCTCTGCCCGCGTTTGATCGCGTCGTTCGGCCAGCTGGTGTACGGGCCGCTGCGTGTGTTGTGCACCTCTCGGAGACTGAACGAGAATCGGCCGGAGGCGTCGGTCTCCAGCACGTTCTGCCCGGGCGTGTAGATCGGCTGGTGCATGTGCCAAAGAAAGCCCACATGCACCGTCTCTTGCGCCGGGGCGACGCCAACACCCAGCCCAGCCGCCGCAATCGCGGCGATTGTCCAACGTAGAACCATGACGAGAAGAGCAGCTGCGAGGAGCGGGGGGCGCATCCATCGGGCGGATGGCCCCGCGGTTCGTGCCAATGCCTAGAAGAGGCGCGCAGCCACACGAATTGGCGCCCGATTCGTCCAGAATCGCCTGAAAGGCGAAGCTAGCTCGCCGCCGCGTCCGGCTCCTGGGCGTTCGCACGCCGCCAGAGAACACGTTCGATCAGCTCGCCGGGCACAAGGCACACGAGCGCCAGGCAGGCGAAGACCGCCGGCGGGCCCGGCTCCAGCACGGGCGGAATGTTCTTGGCCCCCGCCGAAAGGATCTGCGCCCCCAGCGGCAGGATGAGCCCGCCGAAGCAACCGAGCACGAATCGAAGCGTCGTCAGCCGAGCCAGCGGGCCGGTCATCGCCTTGGCGACCGTCTGGCGTGGCGACGGGTCGCCGCCAATGGCCGAGAACAACAGCGTCTCCGCCGCGAGCTTCAGGCCCATCACGGTCACTAGGAACAGCACGAGCAACGCACCAACGCCGCCCGCCTTCTCGCCCTCGCTGGCCCGCCACAGGGTGTACGCCACGAAGGCGACGCCGCCCACGATCGCGACGGGGCGGAGGCGTAGCCGGGTCGCGATGTCCCAACCGGTAAGTTCGCCCGAATCGGCAGCGGGGTTCATGGCGTGTGCGTGCATGAAGGGGGTACCGCGGAAGACCCGCGGGCGTTCACCCGGTCGTCCGCATGCCCGCGGCGACCGCCTTGATCGACAGCTGAGACAGGTGCTTCAGCTCTTCCGGTGGGTCGGCGCCCTCGGGCAGCTCGCGGAGGCGACGCATCGTCTCAATCTGGACGAGATTCAGCGGGTCGACGTACCGGTTGCGGACCTTGATCGATTCCTTCAGCCACGGCGTGCCGTCGAGCAGGTCGGTCGAGCCGGTGATCGCGAGCACCACGCGGCACGCCAAGTCGTACTCCGCGTCCAGCATCGCGGCGATCTCGACGAGGCCCGCCTCGTCGCCAGCCATGGCGGCGTACCGGTCGAACACCGGCTGATTCGACTTGGCGAGCGCCATCACGGCGTTGTCGATCGTCGCGCGGAAGAACGACCAGTCGGCGTACATCGACCGCAACGCCGCCAGCCCGGCCGGGTCGTCCACCATCGGCTGAAGCCCGGCGCCCACGCCGTACCACGCCGGCAGCAGGCAACGGCTCTGCGTCCAGGAGAACACCCACGGGATCGCCCGCAGGTCTTCGATCCGGTCGCCCTTCTTCCGCTTGGCCGGCCGCGAGCCGATGGGCAACGCCTCGATCTGCGAGATGGGCGTCGCGAGGCGGAAGAACCGCGTGAAGTCCGGGTGATCGACGAGCCGTCGGTACGCGGAGAGCGACTGCTCGCTGATGGTCGTCATGCGGTCGCGCCACTCGCTCGCGGGCTCGGGCGTCGGCCGGGTGCCAGCGATGATCGCGGCCCACAGCACCTGCTCCAGGTGTCGGTGGGCGATGGCGTCGTTGTCGTACCGTTCGGCGAGCACTTCGCCCTGCTCCGTGAGCCGCAGGGAGCCGTCGAAGGTCTCCGCGGGCAGCGAGAGGATGCTCCGGGCCGCCGGGCCGCCGCCGCGGCCGAGCGATCCGCCACGGCCGTGGAAGAACGTCAGCCGGACGCCCTCGCGCTCCGCCAGCTCGTGCAGCTCGATCTGCGCCTGCTGCAGCGACCACGCCGCGGCCAAATAACCTCCGTCCTTGGTGCTGTCCGAGTAGCCGATCATGACCGTCTGCCGATCGCTGCACGCGGCGACGTGGTCTCGGTACGGCTTGGCCGCCAACGCGTCGCCCAGGATCTGCACGGCGTGCGTGAGGTCGTCGATCGTCTCGAACAGCGGCGCCACGGGCAGGTGCAACGCGGCGTCTTCCGGCTGGCCGCCGTCTACCCGTTCGCTCCAGGTCCAGAGCCACAGCACGGTGAGCAGGTCGCTCGGGTACCGCGTCATGCTGATGACGTGGCTGCCGAGGCAGTCGCCGCCGAACCGCCGGGCCGAACGCCGCAGCACGCGGAACAGCTGCAGCGTCCGCTGAGCGGTTTCCGACAGGTCGATCGGGGCGATGTTGGCCGCGATCGGCAGGGTCTCTAGCAGCAGCCCTTGGCGATCCTCCTCGGACAACACCTGGTCTGCCTTGAGGAGGCCGATGGCCCGCCACAGCTCTTCCATCACACCGCGGTACACGTCGGCGTGCTGACGGATGTCCAGCCGAGCGGTGTGCAACCCGAAAGCGTCGATCTGGTCGAGCCACGCCTGCACGTCGGCGCCCGAGTCGGCGTCGGACGTCCGTAGGGCGTCGAGCAGCAGCCGCACGTCGGCCTTCAGCTCGTCGGCCGTGGTGTACGTGCTCGCCGGCTCGGCTTCGCCCCGGGTGGCTTCCAGCGTCGCGGCCAGTCGGCAGGCGATCACCCGCAGCCAACGCCGTGGGGCCTCGAGCGGCGGGATCGCCTCCAGGCGGTCGGCCAGCCGCGGGTCTTCGGCGCACGCCGCCGCGATCGGCTCGAACAGCACCGAGCAAGCCGGCGCCTGACGGACCGAAACGCTCAGCGACACGATCAGCTTTTCGCAGATCGCCTGATGCTGCTGGATTGCCGCTTCGCGGAGCCAGATGAGCGTTTGCTCGGTGATCTCCGGCGTCACGTAAGGGTGCCCGTCGCGGTCGCCGCCCATCCACGAGCCGAACCGCAGCAGCCGTGGCACCTCGCAAGCGGCGTCGGGGTACGCCTCGGCGAGGGCGTCGCGCACCTCGCCGAGCACCCGCGGCACGGTCCGCCACAGCACCTTCTTGAACGAAAGGCCACGCTGGACCTCCTCGAGCACCGTCGGCCGGCTCGGGCGGATAACGTCCGTCTGCCAGAGCTTGGTGATCTCGCGTCGCACGTTCCGATGCAGCGTCGCCGCCTCGCGGGGCGTCAGCTCCGCACGATCGAGCTCGGTCAGCAAACGGCGTAGCTCGCGGAGCTTTGCCCGCAGGCTCTTCCGCTTCGCCTCCGTCGGGTGCGCGGTGAAGACGAGATCCACATCAACGCGGGCGAGGACGTCGGCGACCTGCTCGGCGGTGAAGCCCTCTTCCTTGAGCGCCGCCACCGCGTCGTGCACCGACTCGCGGCGGGGCTTCGGGTGGTCTCGGGTCTCGCGGTCGCGGAGGGCCCGCACCCGCTGGCGGTCTTCGGCGAGGTTCGCCAGCTCGAGGAACGTGCCGAACGAGCGCGTCACCAGCCGCAGCCGATCGGCGGACAGGCCGCGGATCAGGGCGTCGATCTCGTCGGCGGCGCCCGCTTCGCCGTCGCAGAACCGCCTAGCGAGCGCCCGGATACGCTCGACGAGCTGAAAGACCTCGTCGCCCGCGTGGCGGCGGACGGTGTCGCCGAAGACGCGACCGATCTCGTCGATCTCACGCCGCAGCCGTTGGTCGGTGGCCATCGTCAGCCGTGGTGGGTCGCGGGCGTGTCGCAGTCTCGCTTCCTGCCCCGCGCGCTGCGGCGACCGGGAACGCCCAAGCTTGGCCGCTCCAGACCGTGGCGACCACGCCCGCGGTCGGCGACGCCAACCGAGGAACGCACGACGCCGTCCTCCCAACGCGTGGCGAGGTCTTGGCGTCAGCCAAGCCGAGACCGCCTAGAAACTTCAGCGGAGACGACAGGATTCGAACCTGCGGACGGGGGGACCCCGTCACCGATTTAGCAAACCGGCGCTTTCGACCACTCAGCCACGTCTCCGTGAGCCAACGCCTGTGGCGTTCGCTCCAAGGCCCGCATCGTAGTGCGGCGTCGCCGCCGCTCGCAAGCGGGCTTCGCTCGGGCGCTCTAGAAGATGCCGAGCGAGGCGAGGCTGTACCGCACCACGAGGCCCGCCACCACCACGCTGACCATGCTCATGAGCTTAATCAGAATGTTCAGGCTGGGGCCGCTGGTGTCCTTGAACGGGTCACCCACGGTGTCGCCCACCACTGCGGCCTTGTGGGCGTCGGTGCCCTTGCCGCCGTGGGCGCCCGCCTCGATGTACTTCTTGGCGTTGTCCCAGGCGCCGCCCGCGTTGGCCATGAACACGGCCACGCAGAACCCGCACGTGAGGGTACCCATCAGCAACCCCAGCACGCCCGCGACACCCAGCACCAGCCCGACCGCGACCGGCAGCACGAGGCCGAGCAGCGAGGGACCGATCATCTCCGCCTGGGCCGCGATGGTGCTGATCTCCACCGGACGGGCGTAGTCGGGCTTCTCCGTGCCTTGCATGATGCCCGGCTTCTCGTGGAACTGGCGGCGGACCTCCTCGACCATGCCTTGCGCGGCCCGGCCAACCGCCTTCATAGTCATCGCGCAGAACACGAACGTGGCCATCGCCCCGGCGAAGACGCCGATCAGCACCTTGGGGTTCATCAGCGTGGCGTCGAAGTAGACGTTGAAGTCGGGCAGCGTCATCTCGGCGAGCGTCTTGATGCGGGTGCCGTCGGCGCCCCAGACGGGGCCGTCATCCCCCTGCCCGATGAGCGTGGCCGCCCAGGGGTCATCGCCCGACGTGGGCAGGATCGATCCAGGCGAGAGCGCCTTCCACTTGTCGACGATCTCTCCGTTCTGCAGCTGGGTCGGCATGATCAGGTAAGAGTCCGCCTCCGCGGCGGCGCCCTCTTCGTCCCCCGGCGCCAGCGACACCAAGAACTGGTCCGACAGCTTGTACCAGCCGTAGACCGCAGAGTCGGGCGACGCCTCTTCCGCGATCGCGGTTTGAGCGAAGTCTTCGGCCCAGCGGTCGAAACCGAAACGCACACCCTCCACGTAGGCGGCCATCAGGGCGAGCGCCGTCAGCGCCGCCGATCCGATAGCGAATCCCTTGCCCGTGGCGGCCGTGGTGTTGCCCAGGCTGTCGAGCGCGTCGGTCCGCTGGCGGACGATCTCGGGCAGACCCGACATTTCCGCGTTGCCGCCGGCGTTGTCGGCGATCGGCCCGTAGGCGTCGGTCGCCAGCGTGATGCCAAGGGTGCTCAGCATGCCAACCGCGGCGATCGCCACGCCGTACAGGCCGAGCGAGAACATGTGCACGTCGCTGAACTGGCCGCCCGTCGCGGCGCCGAAGGCGAACAGCGTGGCGAGGCTGACCGTCACGGCCGGGGCCCACACGCTCATCATGCCGTCGGCAATGCCGCCTATGATGATCGTCGCCGGGCCGGTCGCGGCCTGGTCCGCGAGACGCTTGGTCGGTGTGAACTCGTCGCTGGTGACGTACTCGGTCCACTTGCCGATGAGCAGGCCCGACAACGCTCCGATCACAACGCTGTACGCAACGCCCGGGATGCCGAGCCAACGCGTCTCGGGGTCGTTGGGCATGAGCGCCCACGCGGCGGCGATCGCCGCGATCATGACCAGCCCGGTCGAGAAGTTGATGCCCCTGGACAACGCGGCGAGCAGGTTCTTCTGGCTCGCGTTGTCGTCGGTCTTGACGAGGTACACGCCGGCGATCGAAAGCACGATGCCGAGCCCCGCGATCACCATCGGCAGCATGATGGCGGCGAGCTGGGCGTCGGCGGCCGCGTACCCCTCGGGCAACAGCCGTGGGTTGGCGAACGCCGCGGCTCCAAGGGCGGCCGCCGCGAGGATCGAGCCGGCGTACGACTCGTACAGGTCGGCGCCCATGCCGGCGACGTCGCCCACGTTGTCGCCCACGTTGTCGGCGATCGTCGCGGGGTTACGGGGGTCGTCCTCGGGGATGCCCTGCTCCACTTTGCCCACGAGGTCGGCGCCGACGTCGGCCGCCTTGGTGAAGATGCCGCCGCCCACGCGGGCGAACAACGCCTGGGCGCTGGCCCCCATGCCAAAGCAGAGCATCGTCACGGTGAGCTCGACCGGCGAGAGCGCGTCGGCGCCCGACATCGGCCAGATCCAGTACAGGAACGCGAACCACAGCGTGATGTCCATCAGGCCGAGGCCGACCACCGTCAGCCCCATGACGGCGCCCGATCGGAACGCCACCTGCAGGCCTTGGTTGAGCGACTTCTGCGCCGCCGCGGCGGTGCGGCTGCTGGCGGCGGTCGCGGTCCGCATGCCGAACCAGCCGGCCAGGCCGCTGAACAGCCCGCCGGACAGGAAGGCGAACGGCACGAACTCGCTCTGCACCTTCAGGCCGAACGCCGCGTAGGCGAGCAACGCCGCCACGACCAAGAAGAACGCCGCCACCACGCGGAACTGCTGCGACAGGTAGGCGTTGGCGCCGGAGGTCACGTAGCCGGCGATCTCCTGCATCCGGTCGTTGCCCGGATCCACGGCGATCATCGAGTCGTAGAACCGCTTCGCCTGCACGAGCGCGGCGAACGCGCCGAGGAACGCGATCAACCAGCAGATCGTCACGGCGCCGCCGGACGCCGCGGCCTGCGGAACTTCGGGCTGACCCCAGGCGGGCGGCGTCGCTAGGAGGCCGCCGGCCGTGGCAACCGCCGGCAGAGAAAATCGCGAGGCTTGACCGAGGAGCCCCGGGCCGCATGTCCGTGTGTTCAACCGACTACCTTCCGAGAACGATCGGCGGACGCCCGGCCAGCGGATCCTCCGCCGCCCGCTCCGCCGAGGGGCCCCGCGCACGGGACCGGCCGAGTGAGTCAAGCCGCGGAGTCTAAACCCGCCCGTTTCAGACGGTCAACACGCGCGGTGCGCAGCGGCCTCGCGCCTAACGCCGGTCACCCGAGCCGCCGCTGAGGGACGCCTCCCACAGCCGCTGGGCGAGCCGCTGCGTGACGGTGGCCTGGTTGGCGTTGCGGCCGATCGCCGCCTCCGCGTCGAGCAGGGCGTCCAACGACGCGAGCGCCGCCTCCGCGCCGCCGCCCGCCAGTTCGCGGCGCCACCGGTCGATGCCAACCCGGACGGCCCGATGGAGCGTTCGCCGCCGCGCCGCCGGGGCTGTCCCGGCCGCCTTCACGACCGAGTCGATCACGGCCGTGAAGCGATCGGGCGCGAATACCGCTGATTCGAAGCACGTGTGCACCTCGCCGAGCTCCTGCAATGCTTCGCCATCGGCCGCCGCGAGCGCCTCCGAAACGCTGCCGGCCGATCGTTCCGCGAGCTCCGACGCCTCGGCGGGCTCCACATCGAGCCCGGGCAGCGTCAGAACCGCCGCGACCTCGGCCGGCGAGAGCGACGCGAACCGCACCACCTGGCACCGCGAACGGATGGTCGGCAGCTGCCTTGCGAGGCTCGTGCCGATGAGCACCAGCAGCGAGCGCGGCGGCGGCTCCTCGAGGGTCTTCAGCAACGCGTTGGCGCTCTCGATGCTTAGGGCGTCCGCGTCGTCGATGATCGCTACGCGTCTTTCGGCCACCATCGGCCGCAACGCCAGGTCGTGGCAGAGCCCCTCTTTGTGCCGCTTGTCCGCCGGCCCGATGAACAGCTCGAGCGGTAGCGTGCTCTTGCCGCCGGGCTTCTCGGCGAGCAGCAGGTCGGGGTGCGATCCCGCGTCCAGCATCCGACAAGAGTCACACTTGCCACACGCGTCGAGCGAGCTGTCCGAAGTCGCACGGCACAGTAGCGCCCTCGCCAGCCCGAGCGCGAACGTGCGTTTGCCGACGCCCTCAGGTCCAACGAACAGATAAGTGCTCGCCAGCCGACCGCTTGCGAGCGTTCGACGCATCCGCGCCTTCGGCTCCTCATGCCCAACGAGGGTGGCAAGCGTCGTCATAGAAACCGCCTCCGTACAACCTCTGACGCGCGGGCCCGCCTAGGCCTCGGCGCCCGCGGCGAGCACCTCGGACACCGCTCCGCGGAGCTGCTTCAGCTTCAGCGGCATGACGGCGACGCTGCGGTGGTCGCAGCGGTTGACGGACTTCGCCCACTCTCCCTGCGACTCCTCGAGCAGCAGGACCGCGGGGATGTCCCGTGTTCCGGGTCCCTCGCCGAACCGGTTGAACGCCTCAACGGCCGGTGCGCCGATCGTAGCTGCACAGAACAACGCCGCCTCCGCCGTTTTGGGGTCCGTGGCGAACCGATCCAGCACGCGGTCGGGGTCGGTGGATACGAGCACGCGGTAGCCGTTCTTCTTGAACAGGTCGCGGAGCACGTCCTGCCGTTTAGTGTCCGACTCGACAACCATCAAACGTCGCGGCTTGCCGTCGGTTCCGATGCCTTCCTGGCTGGCGAGCTCCTGGCGGGCCTCGCCCTGACCGCTGCCCTCCGCACGACGCACCGCGAGCTTCAGGTCGGTGAGCATGTCGCCGGGGGTTTGATACCGCCGGTCCGGGTCTAGCTCCAACGCCTTGCCGAGCACCATCGCCAGCGACAGCGGTATCTCGGGAACGAGCTCAACGATAGGCTTGAACGTGCTGAAAACGTCGCGTCCGAACCGCTGCCCGCGATCGCGTCCTTCGGGCAGCGTCGCGACGCCCGACAGCATCTGGTGCATCATGCAGCCGACGAAGAACACGTCGCTGCGGGTATCGTCCTTGCGGACGCCGGTCGCCTTCTCCAGGGCGGCGTACTCAACCGTTCGGTCCACGCCCGCGGCGGCGTCGCCAGACACGCCGTCGAGCGCGGCCAGGCCGAAATCGACGATGCGGGCCGTGCCGTCGCTCGCGACCAGCACGTTGGACATCTTAAGGTCGCGGTGCGTTACGCCCTGCTGGAACGCGTACTGGAGGCCCGCGAGGATCCCGCACAGGATGTGCGTCGCCTCACGCCATTCGAAACGCCCTTTGACCCGGTAGGTCTCGCGGAGGTTGCGTCCCTCGACGAAGTCCATCACGAGGTAGTGCGACCCGCCCTCCGCGACGACGTCGTGGATCGGAACGATGTTGGCGTGCACGAGCTTCTTGCCGAGCTCGCCCTCGCGGCGGAAGAAGTCGGCTCGTTTTGGGTCCTGGCTAAAACGCGACCGCATGACCTTAATCGCGTAGACCTCACCGCTCTTGCGATGGATCGCGCGGAACACCCGGGCGAACGTCCCCGAGCCGACGAGGTACAGCACCGTGTAGTCGCCGTAGACGTACCCGTCTCGGAACCCGCGCTGCAGCCGCTCGAGCTGGTAATTAGTGAGCAGCCCCTTGCGGACCAGAGACTGCGACAGCTCCTCCATGGCGTCGCCCGCCGCATCGACCTCAGCCCGTGCCGAGCGGAGCTCTCGCTCGGTAATCACGCCCGCGTCGAGCGCCCCCTGAGCGAGTTCATCGGCGGAGGTCGGAACCGGCATCGCACACGGAACGGAGGGCAGCAAATCGGGGCTTCGGATCGCGGCGAGCCGGTGTTACACGACTGTTGTTCGCGAACGGCGAGGCGTTCTTGGCCGTGGGCTCAGCCCTCGGTGTCGAACTCGTCCGACGGGTCAACGAGGTCGTCCAACTTCTGCTGGACCTCGTCGCGTTCGCGGCGAGTCGCTTCAAGGTCGAACATCAGGTACTTCATATCCAAACGGAGCTGCCCAAGAGCGTCTTGCACCAGCGACAGGATCCGGCGGCGGCGGTTGGTACTCTCCACAACGCTATCGAGCAGGGGCATCAGCTCGGCGGCGTAATCCGCGGGCAACGCAGAGACGGCCTCCGCCAGCCGACGCAGATCCGAAGGCGACTCGGCAACGGGCGACGAAGCGGGCGACGTGAGCGGGTTGGTTTCGGGCATCCGGGCGGACTCCGGTGAGAAGAGTGGGCGACGCCCCGACCAATGCAGCGGGTGTGCCATCGCCCTCTCCGGCGCGTGGCCCCACGCACCGCAACCGATTCTAAGGAAAGAACTTACGCGCCTTCAAGCGGATGGCGCCGATTCCTGGCGCCACGAGCCTGGCGTCGCCGAAACGCAACACGCGATGTGGCCGCGTTGCCGGAAATCGGCTACGAGACGGCCGCATGATGGCCTCGCCCCCCCGAATCCCTGCACCGTTCGTCGCTCGCTGCGTCGTGTACAGCGGGATTCTGCTGGGATGCGGCGGTCTGGTGGCCGACACCTGGGTGGATCGTTGTACGGAACCCACCGTGGCGTGGAAGCTGGGCGGCAGTCAGCCCCACGTCCGGATTATCCAGCACGACCGGCGGCACGCGGTCGACGATTCTGAGGACGCGGAGGTGCTCCGGCTGGGCTGCCCGCCCGGCGCCGCCGCCTGGGTCTGGCGTGCGACGCCGCCGGCAGCGGTGATCGATGAACTCTCGATCGACGTCACCCTGCCGCTTGCCGAGGCGCCGGTTGGCCTCGCGGCGGAGGTCGTGCTCCCTCGGTCACGCGATCCCGAGACCGGCCGCCCCGAGCGGATCGTGGTTCGGCCAGCGACGGCCGAGGGGTGGCGGCGGTCGTACCCCGCCCGGCGCGTTCGGTTAAGCCTCGACGGACTGCCGGCGGCCGTCGAACGCGCCATCCGACTGGAGCGGCTCTCGCACCAAAAGCGGCGGCTCGATGGCCGGGGCGCCTACGTGGTGGGGGTCGGGCTCGTCGTGTCCGGCTACGTCCGGCCGGTGCGTGTCGAGATCAGCCAACTGCGTCTTGCTGGTCGGATCGCCCCCACGCGACGGACCGAACAGGAGGCAAGCCCGCGCGACGACGTCGTGTCGGAGCCATCGCTCGCGTTGGCCGACCTTGGAGGTGAGCAGACGCCAACCACTGTTGAGCTGACGGCGTCAGGTTGGCGGGTCGACGGCCGAGAGTTTTTTGTACGCGGCCGCGTGTGGCGTGGGGAAAGCGCGGAACACCTACTGTCACTAGGCTTCAACACGTTGTGGTTCGAGGCGCCGCCCACGGCGACGGACGCGAGCGCATTCGCGGCCCGCGGCCTGCGGCTGATCTGTCCCTGCCCGGACGATCCGAGCTCGCTCGGCGACGCAACGTCCGCGGTGCTCGCGTGGACGCTGCCCGAGACGCTCGACGGCAAACGCCTCGACTCGGGGCTCGCTCGCGTCGAGCGATTGCGATCCCTGCCCGCCGCCTACCAGCGACCGATCCTCGGCCGCGTCGCGGAGGCTCACGGCGAGTGGAGCCGGGTGCTGGACGGCGTCGTCGTCGATCCAACGAGCGGCTCGATGATGGCCCTCGATCACCAGTCGGACGCCGTCGCCCGGGCTGCACGCCTCGTGACCCCCGGCACGCCATTGCTAGCGCTGGCCCCGCTCGACGTTGATGGGCAAGTCCGGGACCAACTCGACGCGTTGCTCGGCGACGGCGTCGCCTCCGCGTGGGTCTCACCGAGCAGCGTGCCGAACTTCGCCAGCACAGCGATCGGAACGGGCGCCTGTGGCGTGGTGTTCACGAGCGACGACAGTCTCGAGTCGCCCGAAGCCGCCGCTGAGTTGGTCGGACTGTCGGTCGGTCTTACCAACGAGCGCCTCCGCCTGCTCGAGCCGTGGCTCTCTGCCCCAAGGCAACGCGGTGGGCCACAGGAAGCGGGCTCGGTCGCGCTCGAGCGCGCCGGCGCTCGCGTGTTACTCGAACCAAGCTCGTCGGCTCCGGAGGAGTTCGCTGCCGCCAGCGGACCAACGGCCGTCATCCAACGCTACCTGCTTTGCCCGGCGGGGTTGCGGCCAGCGGCAGGCGGCGAGGCGATCGACGGCGCCGACCTGCTAGAGACCGGCGATCCGCGGATCGCCCAGTCGCTCGCCCGGTACCTCGCCCCACGCCGCCGCGCTGCCGAGCAACGCGTGGCGCGGCTGGCTCGGCTGTCGTTGCGAGAGACGGGCAGCCTGACTTCCGACGCGAGGCGGAAGGCGGAGCGGCTTGTGCGTGATGCCGACCTAGCCCGCGCGCGCGGCGACTTGCTGGGCGCGTACCTTCGTTCCTGCCGGACGCTGCAGGCCATCGAAGACGCGGAGGTCGCGCGGCTGTCGATCGCCCGCCGCGCGGGCGACGCCTCGGAGAGTTCGCCGCTCGCTGTTCTCCCGGGCACGCTGACCGAACACTTCCGCTTGAAGCAGCTATTGGCGTCGGCGCCACGAGGTCCGAACCGCCTGCTGGGCGGCAGCTTCGAAGACCTCGACGAGCTGCGCCGCGTGGGATGGCGGAACGATAGCGCCGCGGCCGACGCGCCGTCGCCCGTCGAGCTGGCCGTGGGCTCGCCGATTCACGGCGATCGGCGGCTCCGGCTAAGCGGCGGCGACCGCGCCGCGATCACCTCGCCGCCGACCCCGATCCGGGCCGGCGAGGTTCTCGAGATCACCGGCTGGGCGCGTGTGGGCCGCAGCGAAGACGCCCGCGGCGGAGTGATCATCTCGGACGATCTGGGCGGTGAGTCGCTCGCCGTGGCTCTCGGCGCAGCCGACACGTACCAACAGTTCCGCCTGATTCGCGCGGCGACGGACGACGCGAATCTCCGCGTCCGCTTCGAGTCACGCGGCGACGCGACGATCGAGATCGACGGGGTGATGATCCGCCCGGTGTCGTTGCCAACGTCCGTCGCCGAGACCGGCGAGCCTGGAAGCCGTCGCTAGCGCACGCGATGCGAGCGCACCCGGGCTCACGCGAAGTACTCAACCGCGTTGCGGAACACACGCAGGCCGGCGCCGGGCTGCTCGACCGGCTCACGAGTCCACCGCGGGTGCTGGGTCGCATCGACAAAGCGTTCGGGGTGCGGCATCAGGCCGAGCACCCGTCCCGTGGAGTCGCACAGTCCGGCGGCGTTGGCCGCGGAGCCGTTGGGGTTGGCCGGGAACGGCAACAGCTCGTCGGTGGCGGCCTCGCCGGGGGCCGCGTACCGAAGCACGATGCGTCCGCCGGCGGCCAACTTGGCGAGCGCCGCGTCGTCGCGGACGGCGATCTTGCCCTCGGCGTGGGCGATCGGCATTTCGACTCGATCCATATCCCGCAGGAAGACGCATCGACTCGCGTCGGCGGCAAGGTACGACCATCGGGCCTCGAACCGGCCGTGATCGTTCCAGGTGAGCGTGGCTAGCGGGCCCGCTTGGTCTTCCGCTTCGAGGATGCCGGTTTTCAGAAGCACCTGAAACCCGTTGCAAACGCCGAGCATCAGCTTGTCAGCGTCGCGGAACGCCCGCAACGCGTCGGGCAATCGGGCGAGGACGAGGTTCGCCAGGACACGACCCGCCGCGATGTCGTCGCCGTAGCTAAACCCGCCGGGGATGCAGAGCACCTGGTAGTCGGCGAGCAGGGCCGGCGCCTCGATGAGCCGATTCACGTGCAGGCGATCGACCGCGGCGCCCGCCAGCCGAAAGGCGTGCTCGGTCTCTTCGTCGCAGTTCGCGCCCGGCGAGCGGAGCACAAGGACACGCGGTAGGGCCATGCTTCGGGGGACGGTTTACGTGGAGATGTTGAAAACGAAGATCGACGAGACGGCGTTCAGCAACCAAGCGGCGTACGCCACGCCGCGTCGAGCGAAGCGACGCTCGCACGGACGCACGGCTGGCCACCGTGGGTGATCGTGAGCGTCGGCTCGGCGTTCACGTGGCCGACCCGCTGGATCGCAACGCCCGCCATCGCCGCTTCGAACGCTTCCGCTTGCGCGGAGGTGATCTCGCAGACGAAGCGGCTGTTGGACTCGCTGAACAAAGCGCAAACGCGGTCGTCGTGCAGGGCGGAGAGGTCGGCCGCGGCGCCGAGCCCGCCAGCAAGGCACATCTCCGCCAGCGCGGCCGCGAGGCCGCCCTCGCTGGCGTCGTGGCAGGACGCCACCAGACCGCCAGACATCGCCGCGTGCAGCGCTGCGTAAGAGCGCCGTGCCACGAGGGGATCGACACTCGGCGGTTCGCCGCCCGCGGCGCCACGCACCAACGCCAGGTGCGAACCGCCCAGCTCGCCGTGCGTCTCACCGACCGCGTATAGCAGGTTACCCGGCCGCTTGAGGTCCATGGTGACGGCGTTCGCCACGTCGGCGATCTGCCCCAACCCGCTGATGAGCAGCGTGGGTGGGATGGCGATCGAACGCTTCTCGCCGCCCTCCGCCATGAAGCTGAACTCGTTGTTCAGGCTGTCCTTGCCGCTGATAAACGGGGCCTCGTAAGCCAGCGACAGGTCGCGGCACGCGAGCGCCGCCCGCACGAGGGAGCCGAGCGTGTCCGCTTGCTCGCAATCGCCCCAGCAGAAGTTGTCGAGCAACGCGATTCGCGCCGGGTCGGCCCCCACCGCCACGCAGTTGCGGATCGCCTCGTCGATGGCGCTGGCGGCCATACGGTACGTGTCGAGATCGCCGTAGCGCGGGTTGATGCCGCAGGCGATGACGATGCCCCGGCGGCTGTCGAGTTTGGGGCGTACAACCGCCGCGTCGCTTGGCCCGCCCTCGCCGACGCCTACCAACGGCTTCACCACGCTGCCGCCTTGGACCTCGTGGTCGTACTGGCGAATGATCCACTCTTTGCTGGCGACGTTCGGCGAGGCGAGGATCGCCAGAAGGTCGCTCGTAGCGTCATCGACCGTGAGGGACGCGGGGTCACGAGAAGCCGGCGTGTAGGTCGCCTCGCGCACAACGGGCGGACGGCCGTTGTGCAGGAAGTCCATCGGCAGCTCACCGACGTGCTCGCCCCGGTACTTCAGAGTGAGCTTGCCGGTGGGCGTGAAGCGGCCGATAACGCAGACCTCGACCCCCTCCCCCTCACAGAGTTCACGGAACGCTTCTGCGTTTCGTTCCGGCACGGAAAAAACCATCCGCTCCTGCGCCTCAGAGATCCAGATCTCCGTGTAGCTGAGCCCCTCGTACTTCAGGGGCGCGCTAGCGAGCTCGACCTCGGCGCCGATCTCCTCGCCCATCTCACCGACGGCGCTGCTGAAGCCGCCGGCGCCGCAATCGGTCACCGCCGTGTAGAGGCCGCGATCGCGGGCCTGCAGCAGGACGTCGTTCACTTTCTTCTCTTCGATGGCGTTGCCGATCTGCACGGCGCCGCCGGAGACACTTTCGCTCTCGCTGGTCAACTCGGCGCTGCTGAACGTGGCGCCATGAATGCCATCACGCCCGGTGCGGCCGCCGATCGCCACGATCAGGTCGCCCGGCTGCGGCTCCTTGTGCGTCTTGTCGCGGGGGACGATCCCTACGTTGCCGCAGTACACGAGCGGGTTGCCCAGGTAGCGGTCGTCGAAGCACACCGCGCCGTTGACGGTGGGCACGCCCATCCGATTGCCGTAGTCGCGGACCCCCTCCACCACGCCCCGCATGACCCGGCGTGGCGCCAACACCCCCGCGGGGAGGTCCTCGTCCGGCGTTGTCGGCGGGGCGAAGCAGAACACGTCGGTGCTGCACACCGGCTTGGCGCCGAGGCCCGTGCCGAGCGTGTCTCGGAGCACCCCCCCCAGGCCCGTGTTCGCCCCGCCGTACGGCTCGAGCGCAGACGGGTGGTTGTGCGTCTCGACCTTGAAGCACACGTTGTCGGTCTCGTCGAACCGCACCACGCCGGCGTTGTCTTTGAACACGCTCTCGCACCAGTCCTCGCGATCGGGCGCCTCGCTCCAACGACGCCGCAGCTCCACCGTCGCCGCGAAGACCGTCTCCTTGAGCATGTTCTCGAAACGCTGCTCACCGTTCTCGTCGCGGTAGGCGATCCTCCCGGCGAGCGTCTTGTGGCTGCAGTGCTCGCTCCACGTCTGGGCGAGTGTCTCCAGCTCGATGTCCGTCGGCTCGCGGCCTAGGTCCGCGTAGTACCGCTGAATGGTCTGCATCTCTGCGAGCTGCAGGTACAGCTGCCCCTCGCGGCTTAGCCGCATGAGCCCGTCGTCATCGAGGCCGAGGATCGTCACGGTCTTCAGTTCGAAGCGGTACGGCGAACCCGCGTGCAGGCGTTCCAGGCGGAGCGGCCCGACGACGAGCTGCTCGATCGCGTCGTTCGCCAGCAGCCGGCGGCCGAGCGACTCCGCCCCCGAGGCGTCGACGCCGTCCATCCAGTACTTGCGGAGCGTGCCAACGCGCACGTCGGCGTACCCGAGCTCCGCGACAGCGCCCTCGGTCGTCTGTGCGACGGGGTCCATGACGCCCGGCTTCGGCATCACGCTGACCAGCCGGCCGTTGCCGGCCGGCGGCGTCGACAGGTGCTCTCCGCCGACGCGGCCGACCACCGCGTGCTCGACGACCGTGTCGGCCAGCAGGCGCTCGGCGATCCGCCGCGCATCTGCCTCCGCGAGCGCTTGCGACTCCAGCAGAAACCCGCGAGCCGTTGCCACGCCGGTAAGGGCGACGCCGATCGCCCGGGCAGACTCCACGAGTCGTTCGCCTTCGCGATCGACCCGACCGGCCGCCGGGTGAATATCAACCTCCCAGAGCATCGCGTCGCCTCTTGCCTCGTTGCAGGATTTTCTCGATCTGATCGCCGTCCGCCGCGTGCAAGGCGACCGCCATCTGCGCGAGTTCCTCGCGGAGCCGATCGACCGCCTCCGCCGTAGCCTCCGAATTGGCCAGCAAAATGTCCCTCCACAGCGAGGGCGATCCCGCCGCGACACGCGTGGTGTCGGCCCAGCCGGTAGCGGCGAGTGAGAGATCGGCCTCGGGTGTAATCGCCGCCACCGCCGACGCCGCGACGTGCGGCAGATGGCTCGTGCGGGCAAGCCGGGCGTCGTGCTCGGCGGGAGACAAGGCGTAAACCCGGCTGCCGAGAGCCTCCCAGAACGCGGCGACTCGGTGTTGCGCGTCGTCGCTGGCGCCGGCGACAGGCGTGATGACAGTCGCGGCGCCATCGAAGAGATCGGCCCGCGCGAACTCCGCCCCGGCACGGTGGTCTCCGGCCAGCGGATGGGCGCCGACGAATCGGCTTGCCGCTTCTCCGGCGTCACGGACAACCCGCTCAACGAGTCGTGCCTTCGTGCTAGCGGCGTCGGTCACCAGGGCGTGCTTCGGTGCGTGACGCAGAGCCGATTGGGCGGCGGAAGCCGCCGCACCGACAGGCGTGGCCACCACGACAAAGTCGGCCCCGTCGACAGCCGCGGGGATCTCTCGGGCGACCTCGTCGACTACGCCAAGCTCGCGCAACCGCTTCTCCGACGCGTCGCTGCGGGCGTAACCCACTACGCGACCCGCCAAGCCGCGCGCGCGAGCCGCCAGCGCCACCGAGCCGCCGATGAGCCCGACGCCGATCACGGCGAGTCGCTGGTACGTGGGCTCGGGCATGGTTGAGGGACGTGCTGTCGCTGGTGAATCGTTCGAGTGCGCGAGTCTATGCCGGCAGACCCCGTTCCGCACCGGGCCCCCCGCGGGCCGCCCTCGGCAGTCGCGGGCGCAGACCTCCCAGGGCGCCCAGTCAGCACTGCTCTTTCTTGCACTGCCTGCTTTGGAGTAAATCTTTGGGGACATCCGCGGCCGACCGATCGCCCCGGTTCGAGCGTCGCGGTAGTCTACGGCGAAGCCGTGTGAACCGTCCCAGACCGCCGACCCCGCCCACCTCTCCGACAGCGCCATGCCATTGTTGGCCCCTCGCGAAGTCCGCCGCACGACCCGCCGCATCGCCACGAGCACGGCCCTGGCGATCGCCCTCGCCGTCGGCTCGACCGCCGAGGCGCAGGCTTGGGCGAGCAAGATGTTCGACCAGCTCGATCACGACTTCGGCGTGGTCGCGCGGGGCGCGGACACCGTTTACAAGTTCGAGATCAAGAACATCTACAAAGAGGACGTCGAGGTCAGCAGCGTCCGCTCCAGCTGCGGCTGCACGACGCCGTCGATCGAGAACAAGAAGATCAAGACGTACGAGAAGTCGTACGTTGTTGCGAAGTTCAACACACGCACGTTCACCGGCGTGCACAGCGCGACCCTCACCGTGCAGATCAGCAAGCCGTACCCGGCGCAGGTGCAGCTCCGCGTACACGGCAACATCCGGGGCGACGTGGTCTTCGAGCCGGGGATGATCGACTTCACCACGGTGGATCAGGGGTCGGCCATCGAGAAGACGGTCAACGTGGGCTACGCCGGCCGCAGCGGCTGGCGGATCGACGACGTGCGGAGCGAGAGCGAACACCTGCGTGCCGAGCTGATCGAGCGCGAGCGTTACGGCGGCCGCGTGTCTTACGACCTGCTAGTGCGGCTGCTCGACACCGCGCCGCCCGGCTACCTGAAAGAGCAACTCGTGCTTGTGACGAACGACGCGGTCAACACGCGGGTGCCTCTCGACATCGCGGCGCACATCAAGCCTGAGCTGACGGTGTCGCCGAGCGACCTCGTGCTCGGCGAAGTGCCGGCGGGCGCCACCGTCACCAAGCGGCTCATCGTCCGCGGCAAGAAGCCGTTCGCGATCACCGACATCCGCTGCGAAGACGCGTCGTTCGACTTCGACAAGAAGGAAGACGCTTCGGACAAGCAGCTGGTGACCGTCCGGTTCACTGCCGGCGACAAGGAGGGCCCGCTGCGGGCGCCGATCCGCATCGAGACCAACCTCGGCGATTCGTACACGGCCACGTGCAACGCGTACGCCACCGTCACGCCGTCGGACGGCTCGAGCGGCGCCGCGAAGCCCGAGCCGACCAAGACGGCGCAGGCCCAGTAACCCGCCGGAAGCGCGCTCTGCTGGCGCCCGGTGTACGGCGCTATTGCTGGCGTGCCCCGCGGCCGATACGGTCCGCCCCACTGCGTGGTCTCGCCGCGGCGAGCGCTGCGCGCGGACTCCGTCACCGGGCTTTGCTCAAACGATGCGCATGCGTCGCTTAGCCATTCTGATTCTCGCGGCGATCGCGGCCGCCGCTTCGGCCGTAGCCGACGAACCCGAGCTCTTGCGACCGGTGGGCTACGTCGAGCAGGCCGTTCATCAAGGGGTTGAGAACCACCAAGCGGCTCCGTTGCACCGAGCGAACGCGGTGCAAGAAGAGGGCGTCATGGCGTGTCCGCACTGCAGCGGGGCGCCGGGCGCGTGCGGGTGCGGCGACCCGGTTGTCGGGCTGCCGTTCGCGGGCGGCGAGAAATCACCCTACAAGCACTGGCTGATCGACCAGCTGATGCTGCGACACTCGGGCACGCACGGCCGCGCGATGGGCCCCGGCACGCCGCTACGCGGCACCAGCTGGCTGAACCGGCCGTTCTCGCTCGGGCTCGAGCTTGGCGGCATGCTCGTGACGGCCAACCCGGCCGAGAACGTGCGTTCGAACAACGACGTCTTGCTCGCGGGCAGCCTCGGTTGGGACTGGGACCACTACTGGGGCACGCAGCTCCGCGTCACGTGGTCGACTCCCGACTTCATCAACTCTCTGCAGCCCACGCTGCCGGCGAGCGACAACCTGTTCATCGGCGACCTCTCGATGCTGTACTACCCGTGGGGCGACTCCCGGGTGCGGCCCTACTACCGGGTGGGTTTGGGGCTCACCGACATCGAGTACACCCAGGACGACGGCTTCCGGCGGCAGGACACGCTGTTCACCATCCCGATCGGCGTCGGGCTGAAGTACCAGATGCGGCGGTGGCTCGTGTGGCGGACCGAGCTGGCGGACAACTACGCCTTCGGTCAGAACGGCACGAGCGACCTGCACAACCTGACCCTCAGCACGGGGATCGAGTGGCGGTTCGGAGGGCGTCGGCCCGACTCGTGGGGCTGGGCGAATCGCAACCAGGTCTGGTAGCGTCGCGGAGTCGTCCCGTCTGAGCCGCCCTGCCCGCCGAATGCCAGCGCCCACCACGCCCCGTTCGATCGCCATCGTCGGTGGCGGCGTCGCCGGCCTGGCCGCCGCGCACCGGCTGACCGAGCTCGCGCCAGCCTGCGCGTGGACGCTTTACGAGTCCACGGACCGGCTCGGCGGGGTGCTGCAGACCACCCAAGACGGTCCGTGGCGCATCGAGCACAGCGCCGACAACTTTCTGACCCGTGATCCCTGGGCGACCAACCTGTGCCAGCGGGTCGGTCTCACCGACGAGCTGCTGCCAACCAATACGGATCGACGCGGCGCGATGGTGATCCATCGCGGGCGGCCCGTTCGAGTGCCGAAGGGCTTCGTCCTGATGAGCGCGCGGCCGGTCTGGCCGACCCTGGCGTCGCCGCTGCTGAGCGTCGGCGCCAAGCTGCGCTTGATGAGCGAGCCGTTCGCGCCGCGTGGCCCCGGCACGGACGAAAGCGTCGCCGACTTCGCCCGGCGCCGTCTGGGCCGCGAGGCGCTCGAACGCTTGGTGCAACCGCTCGTCGGCGGCATCTACACGGCCGACCCGGAGCGGCTGAGCATGGCGGCGACCCTGCCGCAGTTCTTGGAGCAAGAGCGCGAGCACGGCAGCCTGTGGCGTGCCGGCCGCAAACAAGCGACGGCCAAGTCGAAGCGTGAGAGCGGCGCCAACTACGCGTTGTTCATGGCGCCACGCCTGGGGCTTCATCAGTTGGTGGACGCGATCGTCGCTCGTCTGCCGCTAGAGCGACTCCGCCCGGCGACCAAGGTTAGCGGTTGCCAACGCACCAACGCGGGGCGTTGGCGCGTCCGCACGACCGCCGACCAGCCGCCCGCCGAGTACGATGCCATCATCGTCGCGACCCCAACGCACCACGCCGCAACGCTGCTCAACGATGCCTCGCGACCCCTGTCGGCCGCGCTCGGACGTATCGAGTACGCGAGCTCCGCGGTGGTTTGCCTCGGCGTCGCCGACACGCAGGTCGCCCGGCCGGCGGACGCCTTCGGCTTTGTTGTGCCGACGGTCGAGGACCGCCGCATCGTGGCGGCGAGCTTCAGCAGCTACAAGTTCCCCGACCGAGCTCCCGCCGGGCACACCCTCGTCCGCGTGTTCGTCGGGGGGGCGATGCAGCCGGAGCTGGCCGAGCTACCCGACGAGCAGTTGATCGACCTGGCCGTGGATGAGTTGAGCGACCTCGTCGGCCTGCGGGGCAAACCCCTGCTGACACGAGTGGTCCGCTGGCCGCGAGCCATGCCGCAGTACCACGTGGGGCACCTCGACCGCATCGGCGAGATCGAACAGATGGCGGACGAACTGGGCGGGCTAGCGCTGGTCGGCGCCGGCTATCGCGGCGTGGGCGTGCCGCAGTGCATCCGATCGGGAGAGCGAGCCGCAGAGCGGCTGCTTCAACGCGAAGCGGTCTGCACGCCGGAGCCGCCAACCAGCTGATTCAGGTCGTAACGCGCGGCGACCTGCCTCGAGACGAACTCGAGGTCGGCGTTGCTCAGCCGCGCGAGCGGCACGCGCGACACCCCGCCGCCGGACTTCGCCAGCCGCACCGTGTCGCCGTCCACCGCGACGAGCCGGCCCTGGCAAGAGAACCGACCACTGTTGTCGATCCACGTCCGCGGACGCTGGCTGTCGTAACCGCCGGGCTCGCCCAAGATCATGCCGAAGTCTCCGAAGAGATCGTCTTCGGCGGCGTCTTCCGCCGGCGACTCGTTGTCCGCGGGCGCGTCAAAGCCGTCGCCGAACTCTTCCGCGGCTTCGCCAAAATCCTCCGCGCCCTCGTCGAACAGGTCTCCGGCCGGTTCACCGAATTCATCGCCGAACTCGTCATCGAAGCCGTCGTCGTCGAACGCGTCGCCGAACTCCTCGGCGGGCGCGGCGGGCTCGTCTAGCGAGGTCGCGTCTTGAGACTCGTCGTCGAAGCCGAACAGCTCTTCCTCGGGCGCCACAGCGTCTTGCGGCGGCGCGAGGTCTTCGGCAGGCTGCTCGAAGGCGTCGCCGAATCCGTCGGTCGGCTCTTCGGCCTCCATCGCGGGCTCGTCGTCGAAGCCGAACAGATCGTCCTCGGCCGACACGTCACCCATCGGCTCGTCAGCGACGTCCATGTCTCTCGCCGGCAGCTCCTCGGCGGAATCGAATCCGCCTTCGTCGAAGTCACCCTCGCCGAAACCGTTGTCGTCGAAACCATCATCGAACAGATCGGCTTCGTCAGCCTCCATCGGCTCGTCGGTGAAGCCGTCGTCGAGGGCGTTCGCTTCCTCGGCATCGGCGGGATCGGCGTCGTCGAAACCGAAGAGATCTTCTTCCGCGTCCGCGGGATCAGCCATGGCTTCCGCCGGGTCTTCGAACGCCGACTCCACGTCGGTGGCAGGCTCCTCGAACTCGTCCACGAACCCGTCATCCATCGGCCCAGGAGCCGTCAGATCCTCGGCGATGTCTTCATCGGGAGCGAAGAGTTCTTCGTCCGCGGGAACCGCCGGTGTGGGCTGCGGCGCCTCGGCGGCGAACGCCTCGTCCGTCGGCTCGCCGGCCTCGAAGATGTCTTCTTCTTCAGCGGCTACCGCCTCGGGCGGGTCGACGAGCGGGGCGCTCGAGAAACCGCCTTCGCTGAAAGGTTCGGGCACGACCGGCGTCGGCTCGGCAACGATCGGCGCGTGATCGTGGATGTCCCTCGGAGCAGGAGTGGGGGCCGCATGCTGGTGCTCAATGACGCCGGAAGTCTCGCCATAGTGAAAGACATCGCCGTGAACGACGTGCCCGCAGTCGCACGCGCCCGTCGCCGCGTCGTCTCCGCACACCGAGCAGATGCCGCATGGCGGATCGCAGGCGGACACCTCGACCGCGGCGGGTTCGCAAGCCGAGATAGCCCCGCATCCGCCGCAGGCAGGCTCGGCCTCGCAGGCGTAGGAGACGGCGCCGCACGGATCACCGACGAACGAGACGCTGGGCGCCTGGCAAACGGACCAGCTGGTGATCTGCTCGGAGCAGATGCGGCACGCGGTGGCCGCATCGATCACCAGCAGGCACGAGAGCAAGCAAGCCAGGGACTTGCGTAGAAGACTGAGCGTTTTCATCGATGAATACTGCGTTGCGTTGCCGCCGATCGTCGCCGGCCGGGTTGTCTGGCGGCGAGGAGGACAGGCGGCGTGGTCGGCCCCTTCTACCCGGAGCTCCAAGCTTATCCAGCCGCACAGGTCGGGGCAACGAACCCCGCCGCGGGGCCGGGCTGGGCTCAGAGCGGGAGCTCGTTGAGTTCAACAAAGTACTGCCCGTTCAGGTAAACGAGCGTCTCGACCGCCTTGCGGCGGACCATATCCGTGAGCTTCTCGAGCTCGGTACGCGATTGGACCCACAGCTGCTCGGCCCGCACCGATCGGCCACCGACCGGCTGACTGCCCGCCAGCTCGGCGGCCTTGGCGAACATGTGCGCCCCCTCGCGGCACCACTCGGCGACCCGCACGCCCATCTCGACGGCCCGCGTGTCGACGCCGTTCGTCTCGAGGTGCTCGACGGCGCGTGCGCTGTAGTCGTAAGCCCGACGACGGATCGAGAGCACACGTGAGTGATCGTCGCTTCCCAGCAGGGGCTCGGTCCGCAGATCGATGTCGTCCAGCTCCGCGACGATGTCGTGCAGGTTCTGCCAGTAGGCGGTCGTCTGCGTGCGGAGACGCTGCTTCTCCGCGTCGAGCAGCGTGTCTTGGCTCAACGCGTCGGCCCCCACGGACGCGAGGTCCGGCGCCCGCAGCTTCGCGACCTCAAACCGCAGCGTGTCGCGCTCCTGCAGCAGCACGGCCGACTCTAGTGCCCACTTCTCCTCGTCCGACGGGCAGTCGCCGTCGGGGCACTCCGGGTTGACCGGGCGCCAGTCTTCAGGCAGCTGAGTCAGCAGCTCCGTTTCGTCTAACGCTTGGTAAGCGGCGCCATTGAGGTCCACCCCCAAATACTGCGCGCCGATCCAGACCCCGACCGCCATAGCGACCAAGCATCCGACGATTTCCAGCAGCCCGAGGCCGCGATGATTCGATTGGCGAGACGGGGAGCAACGCATGGCTTGCGGCCTTGTACGGTTCGGCGAGTCGAGAATGCCGCCCCACGCGTCGCGACGCCGCAGGGCGCACAAGGCTACGTCACCGACACGCAACAAAGCCCGCTGCGACGCACCAATCGGCCCGCCCGTTCAGCGCCGGCGCGGTTGCAGCGGTCGCGACGCTCGTGCCGCCTTGCCGCGTTAAGCGCTCGCGGCGGCGCGGCGGGCTTCCCGGCGGCGATCCGCCTCTTTCAGCCGCGTCTTCCGCAGCCGCACCTTGGACGGCGTCACCTCGACGAGCTCGTCGTCGTCGATGTACTCGAGGCACGCCTCGAGTGACATCTCGCGTGGCGGCCGCACCTGCGACGTATCGTCCTTGCCAGCGGCCCGCACGTTGGTGAGCTTCTTGCCACGCACCACGTTCACCACCAGATCGCCCGCCTTGCAGTTCTCTCCGACGACCTGCCCCTCGTAGACCTCGTCGCCCGGCTTCACGAAGAAGACGCCCCGGTCGAACAGAGCGTCCAGCGAGTACGCGGTGACCGGGCCGGGCTCGCTGGCGATGAGCACCCCGGCCGCCCGGTGAGCGATCGCCCCACGGCTGGGTTCGAAACCCAGCAGCGAGTGATGCACGATCGCGTTGCCCTGGGTAGCGGTGAGCAAGCGGCTGCGGAGCCCGATCAACGATCGCGCGGGGATCGAGAACTCCAGGTGAACGAACCCCCCGCCGCCTTTCAGACTCATCTTGATGAGCTGCGCCCGCCGGTCGCCGAGCAACGACATCACTGCGCTCTGGTGCTCGTCCGGCACGTCGATCGAGAGCAGCTCGACCGGCTCTTGCTTCTTGCCGTCTACCTCGCGAACCACGACCTGCGGCTTGCCGACCGACAGTTCGAACTCTTCGCGGCGGAGGTTCTCGATCAGGATACCGAGGTGCATGAGCCCGCGGCCTGAGACCGAGTACTGCTCCTTAGTGTCGCCCGGCTCGACGCGCAGGGCGACATCCGACCGCAGCTCTTTCTCCAGCCGCTCGCCGATCTGGCGGCTGGTGAGCTTCGACCCCTCGCGGCCGGCCAGCGGGCTGTCGTTCACGCGGAACGTCATCCGCAGCGTCGGCTCGTCGACGCGGATCGGCGGCAAGGCCCGCGGCTCGTCGATCGAGGCGATCGTGTCGCCGATGCCGATCGGGTCGAGCCCCACCACCGCGCACAGGTCGCCGCACGCCACCTCGTCCGTCTGCTGGCGATCGAGCCCCACGAACGTGAAGAGCTGCCCGATCTGCTGCGTGGTCTGCACGCCACGCCGATCGATCACGGCGATCCGCTGTCGGTCTTTGAGTGTGCCGGCGTTCACCCGGCCGATGGCGATCCGGCCGACGTAGTCCGAGAAGTCGATCGTCGTCACCAACAACTGCGAGGCGGCGTCGGCGTCGCCGCCCGGCGGCGGCACGCAGTCGACGATCCGCTCGAGCAGCGGGCGCATGTCCGTCCGGTCGTCGCCGAGAGACTCGATCGCAAACCCGTTCTTGGCTGAGGCGAACACGGACGGGAAGTCGAGCACGTCGTCTTCCGCGCCCAGATCGACCAGCAGGTCGAAAACCTCGGTCAGCACCTCGTCCGGCCGGGCGTCGGGGCGGTCGATCTTGTTCACCACCACGATCGGCCGCAGGCCTGCGGCCAGGGCCTTCTGCAGCACGAACCGTGTCTGGGGCATGGGGCCCTCGTGAGCGTCCACCAGCAGCAGGGCGCCGTCGGCCATCATCAGCACCCGCTCCACCTCGCCGCCGAAGTCGGCGTGGCCGGGGGTGTCGATCAGGTTGATCCGCAACGCCTCTCCGGCAAGCGACTCGTACTCGATCGCACAGTTCTTGCTGAAGATCGTGATGCCCCGCTCACGCTCCAGGTCGTTGGAGTCGAACACCAGCCCGTGCTGCCCGCCCGCCAGCTTCTTGAGCTGCTCCTCGCGGTAGCGGCCCGACTGGGCCATGAGTTGGTCCACGAGCGTGGTTTTGCCGTGGTCGACGTGGGCGATGATCGCCACGTTGCGGAGCGATTGGGGCGTCATCTTGAGGCGAGCGGCCCGGGGTCCGGGACGATTGAGGGGCGGGTGCGTTCGGGGGGGAACGCCGCGAGTGGGGCGGGCGGGAGCCCCACAGTGTATCCGCCCAGGGCGTCCCGCGGCATGGCGGCGTCCCAGACGTCACATCCGCCAAAGTCACCCGCCCCACCCCGCGACTTCCCGCGGGACCGTCCGCTCGCGGCACGCCGGGCTCGATCCAACGCCCCGTCTCGACCGATGTTCGCTGAGCGGAGGAACCCGCGCGGATCGCTTGTTCGGCACAAGCCGAGGCGTATACTCCGGAAGTGGGGGCGGCCAGAGGCAAACGGCCTCGGTGCGCTCGCAAGACCCGTTGACCCCGGGATGACGGACGCGGTGGCGGAGCCGGAAAACACTGGCGGCGCACAGGCGACAGCCGATCGGGCTACCGCTCCGTCCGCGACGCAGGGGTCGGCTGGAGCCGCGTCGGGTGAAGATTTCGTCGGCAAGTTCCTCTGCCTGTGCGACGACCGCGAGACGTCCAAACGCCTCGCGGAGCGGTTGGGGCCCCACGCGGAGGTGATCGCCGTACGCTCGCCGGCCAAGGCGGTCGCCCTGCTGGCCCGTGGTGATTATCGGGGCGTTTACGCAGACGCTCAGCGCTTCGCGTCCACCGCCGACGCCGCCCAGCTGCTGCACAACGTGCAGCTCCTGCGTGGCATGCCCGACGGGGTCGTCCTCTTGGACCGGGACACGCGTGTGGTCTGGGGCAACGGCCGGCTGACCGAGTGGACCGGGGCGGCCGAGGTCGTCGGCCGCAATTTTTACGAGCTGCTGGGCGGCCCGGAGATCCTGGGCCCCGAGTTCAGCCCGTTCGACGCCGCCTTCACCCGCCGCGCGGCCGTCGCCTCGACGCTCAAGTGCAGCAGCAACCAGTACTACCGGGTCCACGCCGCGCCGGTTGAACACTTCGACGGTGAGGGGGCCGAGCACCTGGTCGTCACGCTCCGCGACGTGACCGAGGAACAGCTCCAGCAGCAGAAGCTCGCGGCGATCCATCAGGCCGGTATCGAACTCGCCGATCTCACGCCGGACGAAGTGGCGAACATGGAGGTCGAAGATCGGGTCGAGCTGCTCAAGGACAACATCCTGCAAGGCGTCCAGGACGTGCTGAACTTCGACGTGGTCGAGGTCCGCACGCTCGACGAATCGACGTGCGAGCTGCACCCACTGCTCGCGGCGGGCATCAAGCCGGAAGCCCAGCAGCGGACGCTCCGCGCCGAGGCGAGCGGCAACGGCGTCACGGGCTACGTCGCCGCGACCGGCGCAAGCTATCTGTGCGAAGACACCCGCGAGGACCCGCTCTACATCGAGGGCGCCGAGGGCGCCGGCAGCTCGCTCACCGTGCCGCTCACGCTGCACGATCGCGTGATCGGCACGTTCAACGTCGAGAGCCCCGAGCGCGGCGCGTTTACCGAGAGCGATCTTCAGTTCCTGGAGATCTTCACGCGGGACGTCGCCGCCGCGCTCAACACGATGGACCTGCTGGCGGCCGAGAAGGCCACGGCCGCCGCCGCCAGCGTCGAGGCGATCCACTCGGCCGTCGCGTTGCCGGTCGATGACATCCTCAACGACGCCGTGAATGTCATGGAGGGCTACATCGGGCACGAGCCGGTCGTCGTCGAGCGGCTGCAACGCATCCTGAGCAACGCCCGCGACATCAAGCAGGTGATCCAGCAGGTAGGCCAGTCGCTCTCGCCGATCGAGGCCCGCCCGGCGTGCGTCCGCACAGACGAACGCCCCTTGTTGGTCGGCCGGCGTGTTCTGGTGGCCGACGCCGACGACTCGGTCCGCTCCGCGGGGCACGAACTGCTGGAACGCTACGGCTGCGTCGTCGAGAGCGCCCACGACGGAAAAGAGGCGGTCTACATGGTCCGCAACCCCGGCGGGGCGAAGCCGTACGACGCGATCATCGCCGATATCCGGCTGCCGGACGTCTCCGGCTACGAGCTGCTCCTCACGCTAAGCGAAGTCATCGACGACCCGCCGCTGATCCTCATGACCGGCTTCGGCTACGACCCCGGGCACTCGATCGTGAAGGCTCGCCAAGCGGGCCTGAAGGCCGTGCTCTACAAGCCGTTTCGGCTGGACCAGTTGCTCGAGACGGTCGAGCAGGTCGTCGCGCCGGGCGACGAAGGCTGACCGCTCCCTTACCCGCCCAACGCGGGCGTTCCAGCCGACGCGGTGCTCATGACCTCCCCGGGGTTTTACGCGTCGCTGTGGCTGGCGGCGGCGCTCATCGGTCATGGCGCCCTGTGGGTGGAGGCGGTCAATCGTCTGCACGGCTTGGGCCTGCCCCGGAAGCTCGTCGACGCGCTCACCGGGCTGTGCGGGCTGGCGGTAGCGGGGATCCCACTCTACGCCGCGTGGCGGCTGGGGGCTTCCGACACGCTCCCCGCTTGGCTGGCCGGCTACGCGCACGCGTCGATCGGCGTGCTCGCACTGGTGATCGCTGGCCGCTTGGCGCTGCGAGGGGACCCGCAGCGAATCACCGGAGGCCACGCCACGGCCACAATCACGACGCTCGACCTGACGAGCGACGCGGGCGTCGTGGCCGGATGCCACCCCACCGTCCGGCGGATCGCGCGGCTGCCGGGGAATCAGCTGCTCCGCGTCGCCGTCGAGGAGCGCGAGCTCTTGCTCGCCCGCCTGCCCAGCGGATGGGACGGCATGCGGATCGCGCACCTCACCGACCTTCATATGGCCGGTCGGTTGGGCGTGGAGTACTTCCGGGCGATCGTCGATCGGACGAACGCGTGGCGGCCCGACTTCGTGTTCATCACCGGCGATATCGTCGAGCACCCGCCACAGCTCGACTGGGTCGGCCCCGTCCTCGGCGGGCTCGACCCGAGCGTCGCCTCGTACTTCATCCTCGGCAATCACGACGAGAAGGTCGACTGCGCCGAGCTCCGCACTCGGCTCGAAGCCGCGAACATCGCCGATGTCGGCAGCGAGCCGGCCATCGTGTCCGAGCGGTTCCCGGGGCTCGCGATCACCGGCGACGAGCGTCCTTGGTTCGCGACCGTGCCACCCGCCCTGCCGGACGCTCCGCTGCACCTGCGCCTCGCGCACACCCCCGACCGCTTCGCCGCCGCGCGGCGCGACGGCGTCGATCTGATGTTCGCCGGGCACTGCCACGGCGGGCAGGTCTGCTTCCCCGTGCTCGGCCCCCTGCTGTGTCCCAGCCGGCACGGCGTGCGGTACGCGGCCGGCACGTTCCGCGCGGACGGAACCGTCATGCACGCCAGCCGCGGCACGGGGTCGTTGTTCCCGCTGCGTTACGCGTGTCCGCCCGAGCTCGGGCTGTTCACGCTGCGATCGATGAACAGCAGCAGCAGCAGCGCCTGACACTCAGCATGCCGCCAAAGATCGCCAAAGAAGACAGAGCTTTGACTCCGGACCGCGCACGCGAGGCTTGGCCGCCCGCCGTCGTTATCAGCCGGCGTGCTTTCCGGTCGGGAGCGACCATGCCGAGAGCACGTCGGCTTGCTCCTCGATCACGGGGTTGCCGAGCCGGCCGACGCCCTCAATCTCGACCGTTACCTCGTCGCCCGTCCGCAGGTACCGCGGCGGGTCCTTGGCGAAGCCCACGCCCTGCGGCGTGCCCGTGAAGATCACCGTCCCGGGCTCCAGCGTCACGCTCGCCGATAAGAACTCAACGAGCGTCGGCACGTCGAAGATCATGTCGCGCGTGCGGCTGTCCTGCATCCGCTCACCGCTGACGGTGCACGAGATCGCCAGATCGAGCGGGTCGTGTCCGCGACTCGCCAGCTCGTCGAGCGTGACGATCGCCGGCCCGACCGGGGCGAAGGTGTCGAACGTCTTGCCGCGGCACCACTGACCGCCGCCCCCCTTTTTCTGCCAGTCGCGGGCCGACACGTCGTTGCCGCACGCGTAACCGAGCACGTAGTCCAGCGCGTCGCCGCGATCGACGTTCTTGCACGCCTTGCCGATCACCACCGCGAGTTCCGCTTCGTAGTCGACGCGTTCGCTCCGCAGGCGTCTCGGCAGCTGGATCGGCTCGCCGTCCGCCACCGCCGCCGACGGCGTTTTCACGAACACCACCGGCCGCTCCGGCGGTTCGCGTCCGCCCTCCGCCGCGTGCGCCGCGTAGTTGAGCCCGATGCAAAGAATCGCACGCGGCTCGATCGGCGTCAGCAGCCGTGCGACCTCGGCAGGCTGTTGCGTGTCGGTCAGCCCCACGCCGAGCGGATCACCGTCCGCAAGCGTGACGCGAACTTCGCCGTGGTCGATACCGTGATCGACACCGTAGCGAGGCGTCGTCGAGCCGGCGGCCAGAAAGCGAACGATTCTCACACCGACCTCACCTCTCTGAGGCGTCGCTGCCGCGAGCGACGACCGGCCCGTCCGCAGAGCCAACTCCGCAGAGCCCCCTTCCGCAAAGGACGCCGTGTCGGCCGCGGGTTGGCTCGAACCGCGATCTCTCGCCGGCGAGCAAGGCCTTGGCCAAGCCAACGCGATCCGCCCCACCAGCGAGCGAGGTCTTGGCAGCGCCAAGCCAAGCCGCCCAAAAAACGAGTGCCGCCGAGAGGAGTCGAACCTCCACGCCCTTGCGGGCACATGGACCTGAACCATGCGCGTCTGCCAATTCCGCCACGGCGGCAGCGGGGCGAGTAGCTTGGCAGCGAGACTCCCGGGTTGCAAGGGCTCTGTCGTTCTCGACCGAACTCAGCGGGAGGTTTCACGTTCGTCGCACTCTCGCGGATCCGGTTGTTCCGACTGGTCCTCTCAGTACCGTGGCAACGCGGGGTCGATCGTCTCGCTCCAGGCGTCGATGCCGCCCGCCATGCTCTGGGCGTGCTCCACCCCGTTCTGCCGCAGCCAGTTGGCGGCCTGCAGGCTCCGCATCCCGTGGTGGCAGTGGATCACGACGGGCGTCTCCCCCACTGCGGCGATCTCGGCGACGTTGCCGGGGATCTCCGCCAACGGGATCAACCGTGCGGCGGGCAGGTTGACGATCGTGTGCTCTTCGGGCTCGCGGCAGTCGACAAGCAGCAGCGGCTCGCCGGCGTCGAGCTTGGCCTTGATGTCGGCGCAGGTGACTTCGATCGGCGTGGTCATCCGGGTCTCCCGTGGAAACAAAAAACCGCCGCGGCAACGCTGGGTTGCCGCGGCGGCGTCGTGAGTCGATCAAGCGTTAACGACGCTCAGAGAACCGAGTCGTCGATCGGCTCGCGGCCGTTGCGGGTGATCAAGAACAGGTAGGTATCCGGATCGATATCCTGCTTGACTGCCTTGGCGTGGCCATCGCCGAAGCCGTGCAGCGCCACCCCGGGGTGCAGCGAGCTGGGGCCCCAGCGACGCGTATTGCCAGTGCCCGCGTGCGGGTCGGAGTTTTCTGGGAAGTACCACTGCTCTTCCCAGGTCTCATTATCGTTCCGTTCACCACGGCGGTTGCTTCCCTGGTTCAGAGCTAGGCCGCCGTTGTTGCCGTTGAACGTCCAAGTGCCGGCCAAGCCACCCGTCACAACAGGATTGGCCTGCGGCAGGTTCTCAAGGCCGTTGCCGGCGGCGTCTCGCTGCGGCCAGACGCCCACGACGTACGAAGCCAAGCCGCTCCACCACGCGTTCAGACGCTGCTCACGCGACTCGGTGAACACTACGGTCTTTGCCGTGCCGTCGGTCATGCTGCGAAAGCCATAGCCCTTGGCGGTCGGTACGTTCACGGTCCCACCAGCAATGGTCCTCTGCGTCCATCCTGGGAAGGCGAGAATACCGTTGCCGCAGTACGCGCCACTCGCGCAGTCTTGCAGCGAAGCCGCAACCGTCGCTCCGTTCGCCGGCGGGCGGGTCACCAGGGACTGCGGCGTCCCGCCACCAGCGCCACCGTACGCGATTGAAGGAAGCGCCACGTAGTTACCGGCGGCGGGTGAGCCCTGAGCGCCATTCAGTGCTTGGGCTTCGTCGTCGCCATCGAAGCTCGGGCAGAGAAAGACGTCGATCTTCGATTCCCACAGGAACGGATTGTTTGCGGTGCCGCCGGTAGTGGGGTCTCCCTGTTGGTTGTTGCCCTGCCAGAAGGCGTCCGCCTGGAAGCGGTTCGACGTCTCCTGAACCCGGTCGTAGAGAACATTTTCTTCGATGTACGGCAGCAGCTGAACCAACCAGCTGTAGCCGTCCGAGATCACGGGCGTCGCGGGAATCGGGTTGTTCTCGCCGCCGGCGGTCACGTAGAGCGCCTCAGCAAGCGTCGGGACGCCCACGCCGTCGGTGATCGGCCGGGTCGACGCCAGCGGGAAAGCGTTCCGCACGTCGTGGTGGTTGTGCAGAGCCAGCGCCAACTGCTTGGTCTGGTTCAGGCACGAGTTACGGCGGGCCGCTTCACGGGCCGCCTGGACGGCTGGCAGCAACAACGCCACCAGGATGCCGATGATCGCGATCACGACCAGCAGCTCGACGAGGGTGAACCCTCGCCGCGAACGTTCGCACGTTCTCATGACTACATCTCCTCAAAACAGAAAAACAGAAAGATAAAGACGGGTGGTCCCAAGACAGCGTCCAATCGGATCGCTCCGCCGATGCGGCGGTCTGGGGACCGGTGAATAAGCGATCGCATCGTGACGCGTAATGCGCGCCGTGTCAACTATCGGGCGGAGGAGCGTTCTCGCTTTAGCGCAGCCGAACCCCTTGCCTATTCATCACTTGCGCCTTCCCCTAACTTGTCGCCCCGGCGCCGCCGGATCCATCACGGGAGCCCGCTAGCCCCGCCCATGCACCCCATCCAGCTGTTCCCCGAAGCCGCGGTCGGCCGAGTCGCTGAGCGCTACGCCCAGGCGACGGGCGAGCGGGCCTGGATCTCGCCGAGCGTTTGGTCCAAGCAGGAGACGCTGCGAAGCCTCGCGGTCCACGGAGCCGTGATCGAGCCGGGGGTTCGCACCCTCGCCCAGTTCGGCACGTCGCTGCTGGTGAATCACGCCGCCGCGGCCCGCCGGCTGACGCCGCCGCAGCAAGCCGACCTGATCGAACGGATCGTTGGCGACGGCCTGAAGCGCGACGTGCTCGACCCCGTGCGGCCGCTAGCGGCGTCGGGGGCCCTCGCCCGCTTAGCACGGCGTGTCGTCAACCAACTGCGCGCCGACGGCGTAGCGCCCAAGCTCGCCCGCAGCCGCCTCGCCGCCGAGCAGCCCACGGCTAGCGCGAGTCTCGCCTGGATCTACTGGCGGTACTGCGAGGCCCTCGACAAACACGCGCTGTGCGACGACGCGTCGGTCGTGTGGCTCGCCGCCGATGTTGTGGCCGAGCGTCCCCACGCGTTCGCCGTGCTCCACGCCGCGCTACGACCCTACACCAGCACCGAGCTGGCCCTGGCTCGGGCGACGCTCGGCCGAGCCGAGCAGGCGGTTCTCATCGCGACGGCCGGCCCGGGCGAGGTCGCGGCCGCCGAAGTCGCTGCCGAATGGGGGGAAGCCCTCGGTCGCCCCGTCTCATTGCCAGTAGAGTTGCCCCCGCCGGCTAACACCCCAGCGACGCTCACCCGGCTGCGAACGCGACTCTTCGACTCGGACGCGACGGCCGAGGACCCGGAAGGCCTCGACAGCATCGAGGTGCTGGCGTGCTCGAGCCCCCAGGACGAAGTCCGCCGTGTCGTCGCGCGGGTGAAGCTATGGCTCGCCGAGAGATCGGCCGCTTCCGCGGCGTTGGCGGTCGATGACGTGGTCATCGCGGTCCCGGGTGTCGACTACGCGGAACGGCTGCGGCTTGAGCTCGCCGCCGCCGGCATCCCCTCGGCATCGGATCATCAGCCGCCGCTGTCGCGGTCGGGCTGGTGGCGCTTGGCTCAGCGAATCCTCACGGTCGACGCGTCCGACTGGCGACACGACGACCTGATCGCGCTGTGCACCCGCGCCGACGTGGCGATCGCGACATCGGCCGGGCCCGCGGAACGGTTCCTCCGCGAGGCTCAGGCGCCCAGCGGTCGTGGGTATTTGTTAGGCCGCGTAGCGCACGCGAACGACGCGGCCCGCGTCACGCTGCACGAGATCGACCGAACGCTGCGGAAGCTGCCCGGCTCGGCAGAGCCGCTCGCATGGTTCGACGCGATTGCCGAGGTCATCGATACGCTCGGCTGGTCCCCCAATAGCGGCGAGGCGCCGGAGTTCGAGGTCGCCGCGCACGAGTCGCTCGAACGGGCGTTGAGCCAGATCGAAGCGTCAGCGGCGTGGCGACGCCGCTCGAAGCCCGTCTGGACCCGTGAGGAGTTTGCTCGATGGATGGACCGGGCGCCAGAGATCGTGGCGCCGTCGCCGCCCCGTACGCCGTCACCCGCGGTGCGAGTGGCTCGCTACGACAACGCGGCCACACTCAGCATGCGTCGTCTGGCGGTAGTCGGTGTCGGCGAGGCCGCGTTCTCGACGGGTCGCGCGGCCGGCGCCGACATAACGAACAGCGACCTTGAGAAGCAAGCCGCGCTGGCTCGCCGACGCTTCTACGCGTTGGTGACACGCCCGACCGAATACCTGCTTCTGTCGTACGCGGCGCTCGACGCCAAGGCGCAGGCCGCGCGTCCCTGCCCGTACGTCGAGGACCTAGAGCGTCTCTTCCCGAGCGGCACGCTCCGACGCGACCGGAGCTTGCTCCAGCCGGTGCCGCGCCACGCTGAACCGGTCACAACGCGTGCCTTGCGGTTACGGGCGATCGCCGACGCAACGCTGGGCGACGCGGCGACGCTCGCAACGCTGAAGAAATGCACGGCGGTCGGCTTCGCCGCCACCCGAGCTGCCGTGAAGAGCGTCCGCGAACGTGCCTCGGGCGACCGGTGCGGCTCGTTCGAGGGTGTCGTAACCGGCGCCCGCGACTCGCTGGCCGACCGCTTCGGCGCGGAACATCCGTGGAGCGCGTCGCAGCTGCAGCGGTACGCGTCTTGCGCCTTTCGATTCTTTGCCCGGGACGTGCTTCGGGCAGAGCCGATCGACTCGCTCGAGCTGTCCGTCGATCGGCGGAGGCGTGGCTCACGCGTGCACCAGGTGCTGGCCGAGTTGCACAAGCAGCTGGAAGAGCGAACCGTGCCACTGGATCGCGTGCGCGACGCGATCGCTGCGTTGTACACACAGATCCTCGACGCCGGATCGCTGCCGGAGCATCAGCGACCGCTCGCCGCCGTCGAGCGGCTGCAGGTCGAGCGATGGCTCGAAGCCTATCCGGAGCAGACCGAAGCGTACGCGAAGAAGTGGTCCGCCCTCGACACGCCGATGACCCCGCAACTCTTCGAGGCGCGCTTCGGCGTCGCCCGGCGTGACCGGGACGAGGAAGACGCGCGGTCTGTCGACGAACCGCTCACGCTCGACCTACCACGGGTGGGCCCCATCCGTGTCGAGGGGACCATCGACCGGGTCGACGTCGGCGAGCACGCCGGGACGCCCGTGTTCGCCGTGGTGGACTATAAGACGTCACGCGACCTCAAGGTGAAGCCGGAGCACGTGGAGCTCGGCTTGCAGCTTCAGCCGGTCCTGTACGCCTTGGCGGCGATCGAGCACTTTCTGGCGGATGACGCGATGCCGCTGTTCGCGGGGTACTGGGGCGTGCGCGTGGAGCGGAAAGCGAAGACCCTCGAGCCGATCGCCGGCCTGGCCGAGTACGACGCGGAGAGCGTGACCCTCACCGACAAATGGACCGAAGCGGTCGATGTCGTCAAAGACCGGATCGCCCGGATCGTGGAGGGCGTTCGCGCGGGAGAGTTCCCGCTCTCACCGACGGGTGACGATCCGTGCAAGTTCTGCGACTACCGCCGCGTGTGCCGCGTGTCGCAGGCCCGCGCGGTCGGCAAACTGCCTGAGTCGGCGGATGAAAGGAGCTCCGATGAAGGGCCCGCAGAGGGAACCGACGGGGGCGCCACTCCATGAGCTCTCGACCGCTAACCTCGCAGCAAGCGGCGGCGCTCGCCGATCCCGGTGTGAGCGTCGCGCTCGACGCCGGCGCCGGCTGCGGCAAGACGTTCGTCCTCACGGAGCGATTCCTTGCCGAGCTGGCGGCCCCCGACCGGGAAGGCGCCGACTCGCAGCCCGTCGAGCGGCTGATGCGGATCGCGGCGATCACGTTCACCGACGCGGCGGCCAGCGAACTCCGGAGCCGCATCCGAGACCGATGCCGCCAGCTGCGCGACGAAGCGGCGCCGGCGGACCGGTTGCGGTGGGAACGCGTGCTGCACGGGCTTGAGGCGGCGAGCATCTCGACGATTCACGCGTTCTGCGGCGCCCTCGTCCGCGAGCACGCGGTCGCCCTGGGCGTCGATCCGGCCTACCGCCTGCTCGAGCCCGCCGCGGCGCGGGTCATGCAAGACCGAGCGGTGGAAGAGGCGTTGCGGAACGGGCTAGCCGAGTCCGCCGGCGCTGACGATCAACTGCTTGAGCTGGCCGCGGAGCTCGAACTGGAGGGCTTGGCCTCGGCCGTGGCGTTGCTGTCGATGCGGGCGAATGAGCCTGGCTTCTCCGCTTGGCTCCGGGCGACGCCGGCCGACGTGGCGGACGCGGTGGCGCTTGCGTATCGGGAGGAGCTTGCGCCGGCTGCGGCGGAGCGGCTCGCGCGGCTGCCGTTGATGAGGACGCTGCTGCAACAACTCGACACCGCGACGCCGCGGGCGGAGGCCGCCGCCTACTTCAACGAGCTTTCGGAAGCCGTCGAACGGTTCCTGGACGATCCTCGCGAGGAGAGTCGGCTCGCAGTGCGTCCGTTGCTCGATTCGAAGCGCGAGATCAGCGGCAAGCGCTCGTTCTTCTTCAAGGTCGCGGACTTTGCGTCGAGCGACGACAAGGCGGCGTTGACCAAGACCCTCGGCGGGCTGCGGGCGGCGTTCGACAAACTGAAACGTCTGGCCGATCGCGAGGCGTTGGAGGCCGAGGCGGCTCGGTCGCTGCTGGCGCATCGCCTGGCCGCCGACGCCGCCAAGCGGTATCGAGACGAGAAGCGTCTGGACGGCTGGCTCGACTACGACGACCTGCTGGTCGAAGCTCACCGGCTGCTGACCGAGAGCGACTTCGCGGATATCGCCCGGCAGATCGCGGGGCGTCTTGACCTGCTGCTTGTCGACGAGTTCCAAGACACCGACCCGACGCAGACGGCGATCGTCCGAGCGATCGCCGGCGACCGGCTAGCGACCGGCGGGCTGTTTGTCGTCGGGGACTTCAAGCAATCGATCTACCGCTTTCGGGGCGCGCAGCCGGAGGTGTTCCGCGAGCTGCGTTGCGAGCTGCCCGCGGCCGGTCGGCTGCCTCTGTCGCTGAACTTCCGCAGCCAGCCGGGCGTCATCGACTTCGTGAACACGCTCTTCGGGCCCGAGTTCGGCGACGACTACGAGCCCCTCAAGGCACACCGCCCGCAGCGCGCGCCGCGTCCGTCGGTCGAGTTCCTGTGGACCCAAGCGCCGGAGGAATCGGCCGACGCAACGCGGCGCCGGCGGGCGGAGGCAGAGACGATCGCGGCACGCCTACGCGCGCTCCTCGACGCGGCCGAGGCGATCGTCGTCGATGAGCGGACGGGCCAGCCGCGGGCGCCCCGGCAGGGAGACTTCGCGATCCTATTCCGCAGCGTTGGTCAGTCGGGCTTGTATGAAGATGCGCTGCGTCGCGCTGGGCTCGACTACTACGTCGCCGGCGGGCAAGCCTTCTACGCGCAGCAAGAGATCTACGATGTGGTGAACCTGCTCGCCGCGGTCGACAGCCGGGTCGATGAGATCGCCCAGTTCGGCGTGCTCCGCAGCCCGTTTTTTGCGCTGAGCGATGAAACGCTGCTCCGCCTCCGCGACGCCGGGCCGCTGTGCGAGCAGGCGCCCCGATTCCGACGCCCGGCCGATCTCGGACCGGAGCAAGCAGCCGCCGTGCAGCGAGCGAACGACACGCTGGCCGCCCTGCGAGCCGCGAAGGAGCGTGTGCCCGTCGCCGAGCTGCTGACACTGGCGATCGAGCGAACCGGTTACGACGCTGCGTTGCTCGCGGACTTCTTGGGCGAGCGCAAGCTGGCGAATCTCGACAAGGTGCTCGAACAAGCGCGAGCCCACGACGCCGCTGGCGGCGACCTGCCGGGCTTCCGCCGGCAGCTCGAGCGGTTTGTCAACGATCCTCCCAAAGAGGCGCCCGCCGCGACGACCACCGACGCAGAAGACGTCATCCGGCTGATGACGGTGCACCAGTCGAAGGGCCTAGAGTTTCCGATCGTTGTCCTCGCCGACCTCGACCGGCAGAAGCAGAGCGGCCAGGCGCGTGCCGCGTACACCCCGCAACTCGGCCCGGCCCTGCTCTCGCCGCCCGGCGGCGCCAAGCCGGACGGCATGATCGCCCGCGACGTCCATCGACACCTCGACAACGCAGCGTCGGAGGCAGAAGAGACACGCCTCTTCTACGTGGCGGCGACCCGAGCGGCGGATCAGCTAATTCTGTCCGCCTGCCCCAAGACATGGGGCGCAGCCACGGGCCCCACACTGAGCCTGCTCGCCCGGCGATTCGACCTGACGACGGGCGCCCTGCTGGGATCGGATGAGCCCGCGGAACCGCTGGTGCGCGTCCAGACGGCGCCGCCACCGGCGACCAAGCAAACCGCGACGCCACGCAGCAAGCTAGACGACGTGCTCAACGGGCCTCTCCCGGACGTCGCCCCGCCCGCGGCGTTGCGGCCGATCATCGCCGATCCCCGCGCAACGCGGCTCTCGGTCTCGCGCTTGAACGGTCGCTTGAGCTACGGATCCGACCAGCAAGACGACGCCAAGCAGGCCGACATCGCCCCGCCGCCTCGCCGGTCACCGCGCATGGCGAAGACGCACGGAGAGGGCGAGCGCCTCGATCCCCTCGGCTTTGGCACGTTGGTCCACGCGGTGCTGGAGCGTGTCGCCGACGAGCCAACTCCTCCTGAGATTCAACGCTGGTGCGAGAATTTAGCGCCGGCCTATCTGACGCGTCACCACGCCGCCGCGGCGGAGTCGGCGACGCGTCTCGTGAGAGCGTTCACCGCGTCCGACCGCTGGCGAGCGATGATTTCGGCGGAGCAGCTCCGCCGAGAAGCCGAGTTCCTGCTGCCCTGGCCGCTCGACGGCGCCAACGCGGGCCGCGCTCTGCTTCAGGGCTACATCGACGCCGCGTATCTCGACGCAGACAGCGCTTGGCAGATCGTCGACTACAAGACCAACCGGATTGCCGACGACGACGACGCCATCGAGGCGGCGGCCGAGCCGTACCGCTTTCAGCTCGGCTTGTACGCGCTGGCGTGGGAAGCGGCGACGGGCGACCGACCAACGCAGCTGATACTCTGCTTCCTGCAACCGGGGTCAGAGTGGCGGCTCGATTGGACCGACGTGGAACGCACGCGGGCCATCGACGAGGTGAACCGTCGGCTCGACGCGTTGTCCGACTCACCACCGCCGATCGACAACCCGGTTGCTCTCGTCTGAATCGCCCACGTGCCGCCATGGAACCACCAAGCAACGCTCCGCAACGCGCCTTCGCGTTGGAAGTCGTAGGCGGATTGCGCGACGCCGGGCACGAAGCGCTCTTCGCCGGCGGGTGCGTCCGCGACGCGTTGCTCGGCAAGACGCCAAAGGACTACGACGTCGCCACAAGCGCCGAGCCCGGCATGGTGCGCGACGTCTTCGGCAAGCGCCGCACGATTCCCATCGGCGCCGCTTTCGGTGTGATCACGGTGCTCGGCCCCAAGTCGGTCGATCCGATCGAGGTCGCGACGTTCCGCAGCGACACGGGCTACTCCGACGGACGTCGTCCGGACGCAGTGCGGTTCACCTCGGCCGAGGAGGACGCCAAGCGACGCGACTTCACGATCAACGGACTCTTCTTCGACCCGATCGACGAGCGGGTCATCGATTACGTCGGGGGGCGAGATGACCTGAAAGCGGGCGTCGTGCGAGCCATCGGCGACGCCGACGAGCGGATCGCCGAAGACCGACTGCGGATGCTCCGCGCCGTGCGATTCGCATCGACGCTCGGATTCCAGCTCGAAGACGAGACGCACGCGGCTGTCCGGCGGCACGCCGAACATATCCGTGCGGTAAGCGCCGAGCGTATCGGCGCCGAGCTGCGCCGGATGCTTGTTGGGGCAGGACGTGTCGAAGCGGTCCGGTTGCTTGAAACGACCGGACTTCGAAAGCAGGTGCTCGCCGAGGCGAACCCCGACGCCGCCGATCGACGACTCGCGATGCTGGAATCGCCGACGGCGGCGCTCGCGCTCGCGGCGGCCGTGATCGACACCAGCAACGCGCCGGACGGCGCCAGTGTGGCACGCCGCCTGAAGTGGACCGCGAAAGAAGCGGACACGGTTGGCTGGTGCCTGAGAAACACGCCTCGGCTCGCCGAGGCCGCACGCGGCGCCTGGTCTGCGCTGCAACCGTTGCTCGCCGCAGAGGCCGGCGCCGAGCTCGTCGAGCTCTACCGCACCGACCCCGACGCCGATCCCGCGGTCGTCCGGCGCTGCCGAGAGCGTCTCGCGCTGCCGCGCGATCGGTTGGATCCGCCGCCGTTGTTGGTGGGGGCCGATCTGATCGCGTGCGGTTTGCAGCCGGGGCCCCGCTTCGCCGAGCTGCTGGGGCGATCGCGGGCGGCGCAGCTCGACGGCGCCGTCGCCACCAAGGACGAAGCGTTGAGGTTGCTCCGTCTCACGGCAGGCTAGCTCCCGTGGACGGCGCCCGACGGGACGCCTACGATCCCTCGTCACACGGATATCGCCGCTCACCCCGAGTCCCTCATGGACCTCGCCTCGCTGCTCGCCGCCGCCGAACCCCGTTTCGACGGCGCCTACTTCCTGGCACTGTTGTCGCGTGTCGCACACACGACCTGCGCCGCGACCATGCTCGGTGGCCTGGTCTACCTACGGTTCGTCCTGGCCCCCGCCGCGGCCGAGGCGGACGACGCCGCGGCGGTCGCCTACGCGGGCCGCCGCAAGACCTGGGCTAGTTGCGTCGCCGTGTGCACCGGATTGCTGCTCGTGAGCGGCGTCTACAACCTGCTGCTGTACACCTCGACCTACCCCGGGGTGCCGAAGCTCTACCACTCGCTGTTTGGTGTGAAGTTTTTGCTCGCCCTGGGCGTGATGGCGATCGCGGCGTTGCTCGCCGGCAAGACGAAGCTCGCCGGCAAGATGCAAGCCTCCATGAAGCGTTGGTCGGGCATCGGCATCAAGCTGGCGCTCGCCGTGTTCGTCATCAGCGCTATGCTCCGCTCGTTCCGCGACCTGCCCGGCGCCCGCGATGCCTCGTCCGAAGACGCGCCGTCTTTCGCGGGTGAGGCCGCCCCCGACATCGAGCTGATCGAGCCGATCAGCCCGGAAACCACGACCGAGTGACCACGACCGAGTGACCACGCGAGACCGCATGGACAAGAAAGCCAAGAAACGCGTCGAAGTGCTCCGCAAGAAGGTCGACAGCCTGCAGCAACGGCTCAACGGCGCGAAGCAGCAGATGGACGACCCCGACGAGGTCGCCCAGCTCGAGAAGCAGATCGCCGATGCAAAGGCCGAGATGACGAAGCTCAAAGCGTCGTGAGCCGACGTGCCGTGCGTCGCCCGAAGCTCGCTAGCGGACGGCCGTTTCGGGCGCCTGCGTGACGCGCACCTCCGGCGCCGCGTCGGCGCCGGCCGGCGTGTACACACCGGGCTCGTCGGCCCCGTCGCCGTCCCAGTCGCCCGCGATCGGCATGCTGCCGACCGCCTGCTCGGGTAACGCGTCGCCGAAGGCGTCGCCGAACGCCTCGTCCCGGTCGTCGAGCGTCAGGTCGGCGTTGGAGTCCACGAGCCACTGACCGCCGCGGTACACGCCAATCTCGTCGATCCCGTCGCCGTTCCAGTCGCCCACCACCGGCCGGTCTCCCGCGCGGCCGTAGGCCACGCGGCGGTCGCCATCATCGATCCGGCCATCGCCGTTGGTGTCGAGCGTCCACTGCCCGTCGCGGAACAAACCGATGGTGCGTAGCCCGTCGCCGTTCCAGTCGCCGGCGATCGCCACGTCGCCCGCCGTGCCGTAGTGGAACACGTGGTCGATCAGGTCGGCCCGCCGACCGTCGCCCGTCGGCCGCTGCAGCAGCCGGGCGCCGCTGGTGGCGTCGTCGGTCGTCGGCGGCACGTTCTTGGCTCGGAAGGCGAGCGGGCCGGGCCAGTTCGCCGCGTCCGGCACGCCCGGGTCCTGCTCGATGGCGTGCGGGTCGCGCGGCCAGGCGGGGCCGAAGATGCCGATGTCGGTCTTGCCGTCGCCGTCCCAGTCACCGGTGACGGGCTGGTCGTCGCGCGAGCCGAGCTGCGCCCACAGGTCATCCGCGTCCCAGCGACCGTCGCCGTTGAGGTCGAGGTACCAGTCGCCGGCGATGAACACACCGACGTCGGTCACGCCGTCGCCGTCCCAGTCGCCTGACACGGGGATCGCCTCGGCGTTGCCAAACGCGAGATCACGCAGGTCGACCCCCTCGAGCTCGCCAGAGAGCAGCAGCCACTTGGCCCGCTGCAGTTCCTCGGTCGATGCCTCCGCTCCACGCCACGCCGGGTCGGTAGGCGACGCGGTTGCGAACCGCAGAACGCGGCCGTCGCCATCGACAAACTCGCGCGGCTGCCCGCCGTTGATCACGCTCAGATGCCACGTGTACCCGAGCGCCTGGCTCGAGCCGCCGAAGCCGTTGGGCAGCTCGAAGGGTGTAACCGTCAGCGCCCGCGGGAACGGGTTGGTCGGCCCGGCCGGCGGCGGGGCGAACACGGTCGGCGGAGCGGGCGGGTCTTCGGGCGTCTCGGGGATGTCGAAGCCCCGACGGAGCACCTCGCTGAAGTTATTCTCGACCGAGAAGTCACCCGGTTCGAGCTGTATCCGCGCGAGAGCGTCGTTGCCGAACAGGTCGCGGAAGTCGGCGATCTGGCGGAGCTCGTCCGCGTTGTAGATCGGGTGCGGCGGCGTGCTTAACGGCAGCAGCGGCATGTCGTACGGCTCGGTGTCGGGGTTCACCGGCAAGCCGCCGAGCTGGCCGGGCGTGTCGATGCCGTCGTGCAGGCCCGCGGGCGACACCTGCACCACGCCGTACGATCCGCCGCCTAGGCCGCGGAACTCGTAGTAGCCGTCGGCGTTGGTGACGGTGGTGATCTGATCGCCGCTGTAGTACCCCGCCAGCGTCTCATCCGGATGCACGGGTTCGCCCGACACGCCGTTCACGAGGATCAGCGTCACGCCGGCCAGGCGCGTGTCGTCCGGCGTTCGGAGGCCGTCGCGAAGGCCGGATACGTCTCGCGGCAGTGGATCGATCGAGACGATCGCGGGCCCGTCGATAAACACGTATCCCGAGAGCCCCGCGGGGGGCGTCTCGCAGAAGTTGTAGTCGGTCAGGTGTTCGTTCGAGCCGATCGTGATGTCGCCGATGCTGTTGGCGCCGAGCACCGATCCGTCGCCCGTCCCGCGATGCGCTTCCCCGGGGAAGTACCCTTCGGGCTGCACCTGCTGGACCGCGTACTCACCCGGCGGCAGGTCGTCGAAGGCGTAATGCCCGTTGGCGTCTGTCAGGGTCGTCGCGACCAGCACGCCCGTCTCGGCGTCGAGCAGACGGATCTCAACCCCGTCGAGCGCTTGATCGGTGCCCAGCCCGTCGCAGTCGCCGTCGGTCACGCTCCACACGTGGCCCGCGAGGCTGCCCGGCAGCAGCTCGCCGAAGTTGTAGTTGGTGGCGAAGTCGCCGTAGGCGAGCATCGCGCCGGTGATCACGTCGTTGGCTGCCACGCCGCCGTTGGAGCCAGCAGTGTCCTTGCCGTCGAGGTAGTCGGCCGGCTGCGTCTCGCGGACGCCCCACTTACCAGCATCGAGGCCGGTGAACTGGTAATAGCCGTTCGCTCCCGTCACGGTGGTGACGCCGGTGCTGACGCCCGCCGCGTCGAGCAGCGTGAGCGTCACCCCGGCGAGGGGCGATTCGCCCGCGTCGAACACGCCGTCGTCGTCCGCGTCGTGGTAGACGTAGCCGGAGAGACCCGCGCCGACGTGCTCGCAGAAATCGTAGCCCGTGGCGTCGACGCCCGAGCCCAGATCGATGCGGCTGATCAGATCATCCGACACCTCACCGCCCGCCGAGCCGGCACGCTCGCTGCCGTCGAAGTAGCCTGCCGGCTGGATCTGCCGGACCTGGTACTCGCCCGGCGGCAACGCGTCGAAGCGGTACTCGCCGCTGGCATTCGTCGTGGTGGTGGCGACCAACTCGCCGCTCGCGGACAGCAGCTCGATCACCACTCCGCTGAGCAACTGGTCGGGGTTCTCGTAGTCGCAGTCCGGGCCGTCGCTGGCGTGCACACGGCCGGCGATGCTCGCCGGCAGCAGCTCGCCGAAGTTGTAGTCCTCGGCCTGGTCGCCATAGCCGAGCGTGATCTCGCAGATCATATCGCCCGGGTTGTCCGCCGAGCCGCCCAGCGTGCCCGGGGTGTCGAGGCCGTCGAGCCAGCCGTCGGGCTGGTCCTCCATCACGCAGTACGTGCCCGGCGCGAGGTTCGCGAAGACGTACCGCCCCGTGGCGTCCGTCACGGCCCGCTGGCCGGTGTCCGTGCCGTCGGCCAGCAGCAGCTTGAGCGTCACGCCGCCGATCGGGTCTTCGCCCGGATCGCGCGAGCCGTCGTTGCTGCGGTCGTGATACACGTAGCCCGACAGCGTGGCCCCGATGTGCTCGCAGAAATCGTAGCCCGTGGCGTCTTGGTCCGACCCCAGCCGGATCTCGCTGACGAGGTCGTCCGACACCACGCCGCCCGCCGTGCCGGCGCGCTCGCTGCCGTCGAAGTAGCCGCCCGGCTGAATCTGCCGGACCTGGTACTCGCCGGGGGCGAGGTCGTCGAACCGGTAGCGACCGTTCGCGTCGGTCGTCGTTGTGGCGATGACGAAGCCCTCGGCATTCAGCAGCTCGATCACGACACCCTCTAGCGGCGTGTCGTCTTCGGGCGTGCTGCAGTCACCATCGGGCGAGAGGTGCACCAGGCCGGCGATGCTGCCGGGCAGCAGCTCGCCGAAGTTGTTGTTCTCCGACCGGTCGCCGTAGGCGAGCGGGATCGCGGCGATCTGGTCGTTGGTGACCGTGCCGCCCTTCGTGCCGGCCGTGTCCTTGCCGTCGAGGTAGTCGGTCGGCTGCGTCTCGCGGACGCCCCAGACGCCCGCCTCAAGATCGACGAACTCGTAGAAGCCGGCCGCGTCGGTGGTCGTCGTCACGCCCGTGGGGGCGCCGGACGCGTCGAGCAGTTGGAGCGTCACGCCGCTGATGGCCGACTCGCCCGTGTCGAACACGCCGTCGTCGTCCGCGTCGTGATAGACGTGGCCCGACAGCCTCGCGAGCTCGAGCTGCGCCGCGCTAGCGACGGCGCCGGCCGTCCGGTCGGACTTGTCGTCGGCCGATTCGTAGGCGTCGGGCGGCAGGCGGTCGAGCGTGGCGCCGGCGGCCTGCTCTTCGGTGTCGAAATCGTCGTCGAACGCGTCCCAGTAGGTGCCGTTGAGCGTCAGGTCAACGAATCCGGGCGCAGAGAACTCGCCGCTGAGCTTGCTCCGCTGAAACTCGCCGCCCTCGACCAAGGCGTTGGTGTCGATCGTAGCGCCGTCCACAAACTGCGCCTCATCCACGTCGGCCGAGAAGACGAGCTTCTCACCCGCGTCGAACCCGCTGAAGGTGAACACGACCTGAGAGCCGCCGTCGGCGACGCTGACGCTCGTTACGTCGAACCCGTCGCTCTCCAGGACCGTGAGCCCCACGGAGCCGAACGAGCCGGGGTCGGTCGCGTTCAGGTCGAAGAACAGGTCGCCGGACGTGAGACCGTCGCCCTGCTTGTCTCCGTCGATCACGAGGCGGTCGAGGGTCGTGCCGTCGGCGCCGCCGACGAACGACACCTGCACGACGTCCGCCTCGCTGTCGTCGCCGGTCGCCTCCTCGAAGTAGACCGAGCCGAGCAACACGTCGGCCGCGAGCAGGCGTCGCTCCTCGCAGGCCTCCAGGCGCGAACGCCGCGGGGCTCGGGCGAGACGCTTCGAAGGAACCGCGGGGCTCCGACGCTTGAGCAGTTTGCTGAACAGTCCCACGAGAGTTCCTCCCTGAACCCTGATGACGCGTTTGATCGTCTGCCGCCGCGGCTAGCGAACCAGCCGGGGCCCGCCGGCCACGTTGGTCCGCTCGCCGATCCGACGCGTGTCCCACACGCGTACGGTCGTGTCGAACGAGCCGCTCACCAGCGTGCGGCCGTCCGCGGAGACTGCCAGCGACGCGACGGTCCCCGTGTGGCCCGCCAGCTGCGCGAGCGGTGAAGCGGCGTCCGTGTCCCACACCGTGATGCGGTTCGGCGTCCCGCCGACAGCTAGCAGGTTGTCGGCCACGAACGCAACCGCGTGTGCCTTGCCCGGACGTATGAGAAGCTCTTGCGGCGTGGGGCTGGCCCCCACCTGCCAGTCTTCGGCCCGCCACAGCCGGACCGCCGGGCCGTCGCCCGCCGACGCCAGCACGCCCGAGTCCGGCGAGAACGCCAACGATCGCACACGGCGCCCGTCGGTCGGCAGGTCGAACGACCCGCCGCTAGCGTCGAGGTCCCACACGCGGATAACTCCGTTGCGCCCCGCGGCGGCCGCCCAGCGTCCTTCGGGGCTGATCGCCACGGCGCGGGTGTCGTCGCAAGCGCAACCGCGGAGGCCCACCTCTTCGTTGGCGCCGAGGTCGAACATCCGCAGATGATCGCCGAAGCCGACCGTGGCGGCTTGGTTCTTCGTAGGGTGGAACGCCACGGCCTGCAGCGGCCCCGCGCACTTGTGAACCGTTAGCGGCGCGCTCGCCCCAGACGTGCTCCACACCCGCAGCGTGTGGTCCGCCCCGACCGTCGCGAGCTTCTGCCCGTCCGGCGAGAAGCTCGTCGCACGCACCCAGTCGCGATGGGCTGGGATCGTCGCCACGAGCTCGCCGGTCTGGCCGTCGAAAAGACGTACCGCGTGCCCGTCGCCGCCGGCCGCGATCAGGTCGCCCTGCGGCGACACCGCCACGGCCGTGACCGCGGCGGATCGGGCACGATCGTCGATCGGCAGCCGGAGTACCAGGCGGGCGTCGCTCGTCCGCTGCGCCGCGGCGTGCGAAGACGCCAGCAGCAAACAAGCGATTGACGTCGTGTAAATCAGCGAGCGCAGCACAGTCCGGACTCCGGGCGCGATACGGGGAATCGTTCTTCCCGTGTATCGTCGCCGCGGACGAGCGAGCCCCAGACAATCGGGCTAACCGACAGAATCGTTCGACCTAGTTGGCCGGGTCGCTCGCCGGCTCGCCCTCTGCTAGCTCGCTAGCGTCGCTAGCCGACTCTTCGCCGCCCGAGCCGGTCGGCTCCGAAGCCTCGTCGACCGAGTCCGGCATAGTCTCCGTGGCCGCCGCGTCCGAGGGCTCGGTGTCCGGAGGCGCCGTCTCGGCGGGCGCAGCTGCACGCGGGTCGATCTCGCCGCGGGCGCGGCGCCGCTCCTCGACCTCCGCTGCGAAGTCGCGCTCGGTGTCGAAGTTCTCGATGATCTCCCACAACGGGAAGTCGTCGGCGATCTCTTCGTCGAGCTGCTCGAGGACTTTGTTGTAGTCGTAGATCATGTACATGATGTCGTCACCCGTCGTGCCGTCCGGGTCCTTGAGCTCGGGGAACTCCTCGAGCACGTCGGCCCAGCGGTCGAACGCCTCTTCGTAGAACCGCTTCGCGTCGAACGGGTTGGCCTGCTGGTCGAAGGCCTGGCGGGCCCGGAAGATCAGCTCCCGCGCCGCGACGGCCGCCTTGCTCTGCTCGAACTGCGAGCGCAGCAGCCAATAGTCGTAGTTGGCGGTGTCCTTGTACGCCTTGATGAAGCCGACCTTCCGCTTCAGCGCGTTCGCCTCGGCCGCCATCCGCTGCGCCTCCAGCTGCTTCTCCGGCGCCTCCTCCGCGATCCGCTCGGCGATCTGCTGCGGCGTGACTCGCAGGGCGTTCTGCGCCTCGTAGGCGAGCGTGAACTGCTCCTCGGTCCGGTCGGCCGGCGGGGTGTCCAACGCCTCGCGTTGCTCGGGTGTGAGCGCCGCGCGGGCGTCTTCCACGATGCGGTCGCGGGCGCCGCTCACCATGCTGCCCAAGGTCTCGGTGACTTCCTCCAGCCGCGTCTCAAGCTCCATGAGCTCGTTGTAGCGGAGCACAACGCCGGTCGAGTGCTCCAGAGGACGGGCCCCGAAGTCGAGCCACTCTTCCTCTGACAGCCGCCACGCGGAGACGCTGCGGTCGAAGAGGCCGTCCTCGCCGATCGCCTCGGCGTAGTTCATCTGGCTCTTGGTCGGGCTCGAGTAGAAGATGATCGGGCTCTTCTTGCCGAGGCTCTGCCCGCGGTCCTCGACCGACGCGACCGACTCTTCGTACCACGCCTTGCTCCGCAGCCAGTTGTCTCGCTGCACCGGCGGGCGATCCTCCGGGTGGTACTCCGTGTCCGCCTTGAACAGCCGGCGGTACTGCACCTTCTCATCGCTGCGGCCGATCTTCTGGCCGAGCACCCAGCCGAGCTCCCACAGCAGCTTGGGGTTGTCGCGGTTGTACCGGGCGCCCTGCTGGAGGAACTCGATCCCGCGGCGGACCCAGTAGTAGCGGTCCGTGAAGTCGTCGAACTCGACCGACACGTTGTAGCTGAGGTTCCACGACTGGAACTTCCAGAACGTGATGAAGTTGGGTTGCAACTTGGCGAGCTGCTCGAGCGTCGCGGTGAGGTTGGTCCAGTCTTCTTTCTTCTTGAACTCGTTGGCGTTGTTCCACAGCAGCTGGACCGCCAGCCCGCGCAGGCCGAGCGTCGCCAGCTTGATGGTCTCGCTCGCCGGGTCGATCTCGCCCAGGTCCGCCTGGCCAAGGCGGTGCTCGGCGCGCAGCTTGGCCAGGGCGCCGCCCTCGGAGTCGAGCGTCGCCGGCGCGCTGAGCAGCGACAGCGGCGCGAGCAGCACCGCGATGATCGCGCCGTAAACCACCTTGCGGTAGAAACTTCCTCGCTGGTTCATTTGGCCACCTCACGCGAACGCAGGCAGAAGTATCCGATGATCGCCGCGCCGGCCACGTAAGCAACGCAGACCACGAAGTCGCGGGCCAACGCGTCGGCTGGGATCGAGAAGCCCTCGGCCACGAACGTGACGCGGCCGAGCAGCGTGGAGAAGTCCGGCAGCACGTACGACAGGCCGAGCATCATCAGCTCCAGCAGGTCGTCCAGCGACTGCATCACCGTCACCGCGGGCGACGGGTCGAACGGGCTCATCTGGTTCATCTGCAGCCGCATACGGACGGCCGACTCGATCGGCCCGCCGCCGAACGACTGCTCCGTGGCGATCTTCACGAAGAAGTCGCGGTTCAGGCCGAGGATCAGAAACGCCACGGTGAACAGCATCGCGATCGGCCCCTTGAGGAACGTGCTGGCCGTCACCGCCACCGCGATCACGATAACCATCTGCATCCAGATGCTCAGGTAGCCCTTCACGAAGTTCCACAACGCCGAGCCTTCCGGCAGGCGTAGGTAGCAGTCCGCCTGGGCGAAGCCGAAGTACTGGTTGCGGTCCAGCGCTTGGACGATCACCTCGATCCGCCCGTCCTCGCTGATGAGGTCGTTGAGGATGGTGATCGGCTGCTGATCGGTGCTCGTCTGCTCGTTCGCGAACTGGAACGAGTCGATCGTCGCGTCCTTGGCGTAGAAGGTGCGGAGGTTGGTCTTCACCTCCGTGTCCGGGTTGCGGAGCTGAATGCTGCCCTGGATGCCCCGCTCGATCTCGCCCTTGTACGAGCGATAGACGCGGACGATCAGCTCGACCGGCAGGTAGCTGCCGCCGCCGTCCTCGTAGTCAACGAGGTTCGACGCTTTGACGCCGTCGAACGTCCAGATGGCGGCCGCCTGCGTCGAGCCCTGGATGTAGCTGCGGTAGCCCCACTCCGAGCCGACGCTGATGCCGCGGGCCGTCTCCACGCCCTTGCGATCGAGAAACCGCAGCTTGCCGCGCTTCGGCACGCGGGCCCGCACGAAGCCCTCGGCGGGGCCGATGACGTAGCGGTCTCCGCCCTTGACGACGGGGTGCGTGTGACCGTGGGCGGCCTCGACGACGCCGCCGCCGTCGGGGTCGAGCGTCAGGTCGTGCTTGTGGAACAGGTCGTAGCTGCTCAGGCCTTGCTGGCCGAGCGACTGGCCGTCGGGGTCACGGAGCGCCTCGAGCGTTTCGAGGTCCACCTTGTGCGTGTGCGAGAGCGAGCCATTGACGAACACCCAGCTGGCCACCGCCATCACCACCAGCAGCGCCGTGCCGACGAGCGTGAAGCCGAGCATACGGCCCAGCACGATATCGCCCGCTCGCACCGGCTTGGTAACGATCGTGTAGAGCGTCTTGGTGCGGAAGTCGCCCGGCAGGCTGAACGCGGAGAGCAGCAGCGAGAGCAGCAGGATCAGGTAGCTGGTCGCCGTGAGCACGAAGCTCAGGAACAGCCGCGCGGGTTGCGTGTTGTTCGCCTGCAGGAACCAACCGGCCGACAGCAAGATCAGCCCGAACAGGATGAGCGCGACCCAGACTCGCCGACGCACCGAATCCTTCGCCGCGACGCTCGCCAGGGCCCCGATCCGCCGGGGCGAAGTGCGGGCGAGCTCGCTGAAACCTACCGTCAGCGTGTTGTAGGCGATCTCGCCCGCGCGGATCGGACCGTGCCTGATGAGCGACACCAAGAACCCGCCCACCAGCGACAGCACGAAGACCGTCGCCAGCACGACCGCGAAGAGCACCAGCGCGCCCTCGCCCTCGGCCACCGTGGCGCCCTCGCCGCGGAGGAGCCACTGGAAGAACGGCAGGATTTCCTTCTCTAGAACCATCGCTCGGCGAAGACTCGGCTGCGGGGGCGGCCTGATGGCCCGGATCGTTACGGAGGGGGGACGGCGTCGGCTACGCGGTCGGCTACTCGCCGTCGCCGGCTGCTGCGCCGGCCGAAACGGCCTCGGGCTCGTTGCGAGACGCACCGACGACACGCCGCCCGGGCCGCGCCTCGCTGTCGCGGACGATCGACAGGAACAGGTCTTCCAACGTCGTGGTCGGGTTGTCCATCTCGAGCAGCTCCCCCTCGTGCCGGGCGATCACGTCGCGGAGCTCGTTCTGGCACGCGTCGCTCAGGTTGCGGGCGCGGATCTGCGTGACGTCGTCCACGGTGAGCAACGAGTCGACACGGCCCAGCTCCTTGAGCTCGCCCTGGTGCAGGATCGCGATGCGGTCGCACACGTCCTGCACGTCGGCCAGCAGGTGGCTGCACATGACGATCGTTTTGCCCTGGTCGCGGAGCTCCAGGATCATGTCCTTCATCTCGCGCGTGCCGATCGGGTCGAGCCCGCTGGTCGGCTCGTCGAGCAGGATGAGGTCCGGGTCGTTGATCAACGCCTGCGCGAGGCCGATCCGCCGGGTCATGCCCTTCGAGTACTCGCGGAGCTGCCGCTTGCGGGCCCGCTCAATCTTCACGAGCTTGATCAGCTCGTCGATCCTCTGCTTGCGGACCTCGGCCGGGATGTCGAACAGCCGGCCGTAGAAGTCGAGCGTCTCCTCGGCGTTGAGGAACTTGTAGAGGTACGACTCCTCCGGCAGGTAGCCGATCTTCTCGTTCTTGGAGACGTCCGTCGCGTCCTTGCCGAAGACCAGCGCCTGCCCCTCGGTGGGGAACAGCAGGCCGAGCAGCAGCTTGATGGTGGTCGTCTTGCCCGAGCCGTTGGGGCCCAGCAGGCCGAAGATCTCGCCCCGGTTCACCTCCAGGTCGAGCGCCTTGAGCGCCCGCACTTTCTGGCGGCCCCAGAAGTCTCGGTAGATCTTCGACAGGGCGCGTGTCTCGATGACCGCTTCGCCTGGCATCGCGGATCCTCTTGGTTCGTCTTCGTCGGCCTGGGATGACGCCCCGCGGGCGACGCCCTGGGCGCCCCGCGTGGCGGTGGAGTAGCCCCACATAATAGGCCCGGCGCCGGACGACCCGCAAGGATTCGGCCGCCGAGGAAAATCACCGGAACCGTAGCAGTGCGTACCGTTTACGACCGCTTCGGAGGACCATGACGGTCTCGCTGGCGAGGTCCCCGGCGGTGAGCGACCGGTCGAGGCCCTCCACACGTCGGTTGTTGACGTACGCCCCGCCCTGTTCGACCGTTCGGCGGGCGTCTCCTTTGCTCTTAGCGAGGCCGGAGGCGACCAGAGCGTCGACGATCGGCAGGCCCGTACCTTCCAGCGACGCCCGGGGCGATTCGCCCGCCGGCACGTCCGCGAAGAGCTGCCCCAGCACGCGGTCGTCGAGCCCTTCGACCTCGGCGCCGCCGAAGAAGACGTCCGTCGCCCGCCGGGCGACCTGCAGCCCCGCGGCGCCGTGCACGAGCTCGGTCAACGCCTCGGCGAGTCGCTTCTGGCTGTTTCTGGCCGCTGCGTTCTCGGCGCGCTCGGCGTCGAGCGTGGCGATCTCGTCGAGCGAGACGTCCGTGAGCATCCGCAGGCAGCCGCCGACGTCGGCGTCGTCCACGTTCACCCAGTACTGGTAGAACTCGTAGGGGCTGGTCCGCTCGCCGTCGAGCCAGATGGCGCCCGACTCGGTCTTGCCCATCTTCGTGCCGTCCCCCTTGGTGAGGAGCGGCCAGGTCATGCCGTATAGCTGCCGGCCGTGCATCCGCCGGGCCAGGTCGATGCCCGCGGTGATGTTGCCCCACTGATCGCTGCCGCCCGCCTGCAGCTCGCAACCTTCGTTCTCGGCGAGGTGCACAAAGTCGTACGCCTGCAGCAGCATGTAGCTGAACTCGGTGTAGCTCATGCCCGCCGCCGCGTCGCTATCGCCCTTGCCGCCGTCGGCTCGGCCCAGCCGGCTCTTCACCGAGTCCTTCTGCAGCATCACGTTCACGGGGAAGTTCTTACCGATGTCTCGCAAGAACTCGAGGTACGACCAGCCGCCGGTCCAGTCCTGGTTGTTCACCAGCAGGGCCGCGTTGTCGTCTGTTTCGAAGTCGAGGAACCGCCGCATCTGCGTGGCGATTCCCTCGACGTTGGCAGCGAGCTGCTCCTTAGTGAGCAGGTTGCGCTCCGCACTCTTGCCGCTGGGGTCGCCGATCATGCCCGTGGCGCCGCCCACCACGGCGATCGGCCGGTGCCCGGCTTGCTGAAACCGCCGTAGCACGATCAGCCCGAGCAGGCTGCCGACGTGCAGGCTATCGGCCGTTGGGTCGAAGCCTGCGTAGACCGCGCGCGGCTTCTCAGCGAGCCACTTGCCAAGGCCGTCGTCGGTCGTCTGATGCACCAGCCCACGGGCGGTTAGTTCGTCGTAGAAGTTCATCGCTGCTTTTTGATTATCCACGGAGAGCACAGAGAGCACCGAGGGACGGAATAGAGGGGAAACGGCCCCACGGGCCGATCCCCTCGGTGTTCTCTTTGACTCTGTGGTTTTAAGCGTGTCGCGTTCGGCAAACGAGGGCGGCGACAACTCCAGCCACTCGCTCATCGCCAAAGATCATCATCTTCGAACGGACGAGTCGGCTTCTTGTCGCTCTTTGCCGGCTCGCGGGCGGTGAGGATCGCCTCGGCCAGAGCGAGGTCCTCGCGCGTAGTGATCTTGAGGTTCTGCGTTGAGCCGGGCACGAGCATCACGGGCTTCCCGAGGCGTTCGACCAGCTGGGCGTCGTCGGTGACGGGCTCCGCGTCCGATTGGCTGATCGCCTGCTCGAAGAGCTTCCGCTCGAAGACCTGTGGCGTCTGGGCCGCCCAAAGACCGTCGCGTGGCGCCGTCTCGGCGATCGCCGGCGGATCACCGGGCGCGGCGCGCTTCAGTGTCGCCGCGACGGGCGTCGCCAGGATCGCCGCGTTGCCTTCGGCCGCCGCTGCGAAGACACGGTCGATCTCGGCATCCGTCACGCACGGCCGGGCGGCGTCGTGCACCGCGATGTGCGTCGCCTCGTCGCCGACCGCGGCGAGGCCGGCACGCACCGAGTCCGATCGTTCGGCCCCGCCGGTGCACAGCTCAATGTTTTGGAACAGCAGCGCGGCGCCGTTCTTTCGCTCGAAGTCTTCACGGTCATCGGGCGACACCACCACGATCACCTGGCAGACGTCCGCGCGGCCGCGGAACCGTTCGACCGAGTGCATCCACACCGCACGCCCGGCCAGCGGGATGAACGGCTTCTTGTAGTTCTCGTCGCCGAAGCGTGTGCTGCGGCCTGCGGCGAGAATGAGGACGGCGAAGCGAGCCAAGGGCAAGGTTGGGGGCAGAGGCAGGGGCAGGCCAGAGGTGCGGGATCGACGCCCACGAGCGTAACCTCGGCCCCGATCAGCGGAAGGTCCGCTTGGCGGCCGCCTGGCCGCGTGCGGCGATCGCCGCGTCGATGGCGGCCAGCTGATCGGCCGTCAGCGACCAGCCCAGGGCGCCCGCCGTTTCCTCGATCTGCTCGGGCCGCTTGGCCCCGCACAGCACGGCGGTGATGCCCGGCCGGTGCATTGTCCAGTTGACCACCACCTGTGCGACCGTTTTGCCGGCCGCCTCGGCGACGCGGCGCAACGCGTCGACGAAGTCTTGGTTCTTTCGCCACTCGTCGCCCTGATACATCGGGTACTTGCGGCGGCTGTCCCGATCTTGGAGCTGATGGTCTCGCTCCATCCGTCCCGCGAGTAGCCCTTTCATCAACGCCCAGTAAACCATCACGCCGATACCGTGCTCGCGGCACCACGGGAGCGTCTCTTGCTCGATGTCTCGTTGCAACAGGTTGTACGGCAGCTGCACCGCTGCGAGCGGGCACGCGGCGGCGAACTCCTGGATCTGCGGCAGCGTGCAGTTCGAGGCGCCGACAGACGCTGTCTTGCCGGCCTCACGGAGCTCCGCGAGGGCGCCGGCCGACTCAGCCACGGGCACCTCCGGATCGGGCGAGTGCAGGTACAAGAGATCGACACGCTCGACTCCGAGCCGGCTCAGTAGCTCGTCGCACTCGCGTTTCAGGGATTCCGGGCGAGCGTCTTGGGTCATCTCCGCAGCGCCGTCCTTGGACGGCTCGTAATGAATGCCCACCTTCGAGGCGATCACCAGGTCGTCGCGACGGCCTTCAATCGCCTCGGCGAGGATCCGGTCGCTCTCGCCGTTCGGGCCGTAGACGTAGGCGGTGTCCAGATGGTTCACGCCGAAGTCGATGGCCGCGCGGACCGTCGCCACGCCGTGTTCGTGCGTGGTCTCGAGCGTCGTGACGCCCGCCATCGGCCAGCAGCCGAGCGCGACCGGCGCCAGGGTCTGCTCGACGCCTTGGATCGTCCGCCTCTCGGCGTCGGGGATTGCGACGCTCATGCGGGCTGCCCGGCTCCCGTTCGCCCCGATTCGGATTGACCGGCCTCGGGCCGCGTCGACTCGGGCCGATCCTCACTGGCAGGCCGACCCGCACCGGCAGGCCGACCGACACCCGGCGGACGCCGGGGCGTGTACAGGCAGCAGTCTTGCGGGCACACGTCGTGGTTGGCAGGGAAGTGGCCGATAGCCGGCCGCGTCGGCTCCTCTCCGCGGACCGTGGCGGCACGCTCCAAGATAAGTTCGCGGACCATACTGACGAAGCGAGGGTCGACCCCCACCGTCGCCGCCCGCCGCATTTCCACGCCGAGCTTCTCGCACAGCTCTTTTGCCTCGGTGTCGAGGTCGAACAGCACCTCCATGTGGTCCGACACGAAGCCGATCGGCAGCAGGACGATCCGCTTCACTCCGTCTTGCTCGTGCAGTTGCTCGATGCGGTCGCACACGTCCGGCTCGAGCCACGGCTGCTGCGGCGGGCCGCTGCGGCTCTGGTACACGAGCTCCCAGTTGGCGTGGCCCACCGCATCGGCCGTCAGCCGGCTCGCTTCTTCGAGCTGGGTGGCGTAGCGGCAGTTGTCTGCCATCGCGTCGGGGATGCTGTGCGCGGTGAACAGCACCCGCACCGAGTCGCGGTCCGACTCGTCGAACGTGTCGAGCTCGCGCTTCAGGTTCTCGGCGTTCACGCCGATGAACGCCGGGTGGTTGTACGGCATCCGCAGCTTGTCGACGGCGGGCGCCTCGTCGCCGACGGCCTCGCGAGCGCGGAGGATGTCCTCGCGATACTGGCGGCAGCCGGAGTAGCAGCTGAACACGCTCGTGAAGAACGCGATGGCCCGCTTCCGTCCGTCGGCAGCCATCTGCCGGACGGTGTCTTCGAGCATCGGGTCCCAGTTCCGATTGCCCCAGTAAATGGGCAGGTCGGGCCCATGCTTGGCGAGTTCCTCGCGCAGCGCCGCCAGCAGCTGGCGGCACTGCTCGTTGATGGGGCTCACGCCGCCGAAGTGTTGGTAGTGCTCCGACACCTCGAGCATCCGTTCACGCGGCACGTTCTTGCCACGCAGCACGTTCTCGAGGAACGGCATCACGTCGTCAGGTCCCTCGGGTCCGCCGAAGGAGACCAGCAGCAACGAGTCGTAGGGAGCGGCGTCGGACATGGGCGAGCAAAACGCGGTGGGCGATGGACGACAGAGTTCGCCCGACTGTAGGCCCCTCGCCGGCGCCCGGCTATCGGCAACGGCTCGCCAGAAACGAAACACGCTCCCCGACCGGCTGATCGGAGAGCGTGTGCGTTAACAATAGTGACCCCAACGGGACTCGAACCCGTGTTGCCGGCGTGAAAGGCCGGAGTCCTAGACCACTAGACGATGGGGCCGGGGATGCCTCAGACGGGACACGTCTGAGACGCTGCGAAGCTAGGCAAGGGCCTTGGCCGCGTCAACCCAAACGAACGCATGGGGAAAGCCGGTGCGAGCCGCCAACGACCATCGGTCTCGCCTGAATCAAGCGACCACGACGCAGCCGGACGGCTCAGGCTTCCGCCGGGCGATCGGCCTGCGGCGCGCCGTTTTCGGTAGCGCCGTTCTCGGTCGCGTCAGCGCGGCGGATCGCCTCGTACACCTCGTTGCGATGCACCGGCACCTCTTTGGGCGCTTCGATGCCGAGCCGCACTTTGTCACCACGGATCTCCACCACGACGATCGTGATGTCGTCGTTGATGACGATGCTTTCGTTCTTCTTGCGAGACAGTACCAACATGGTCGATTCCTTCGGTTGCCCTGGCGCTCCACGCCCTAGCTCTCGTAAGCGGCGATTGTCGGGGGGTGAGGGGACCGACAGTCGCTGCGTGATCGGGTACTCTGTGCTGGTGCTCGCCGAGGGCTCATACGTCGAGCCGCCGTGCGGTCCGCGAGGCGGGGTGCTAGCACCCTTTTTTCGCTGCTAACAGCGTACCACAATTTTTCGCAGTTAGGGGTTGACAGTCGATATTCTGACGGAAACCCCCGCGTTTTTGGCGGGCTCACCAGCCTTCGGTCGTCCCGCACAAGGCCACGCTGAGCACCGGTGCGACGCAACGCATTGTCGTAAATGCCACACTGGCTAGGGTTTAACGACGACTGCGACGGTTCTGACACGACGTCACCGCCCCCTGCGATGCGGCTAGCCACGCCGCCCTCTCGACACCGGAAAACGTCCCGAATGTCCAGCGAATACCGGTCCGGTTGGCCCTGGCTGAGCAACGTTGTGGGCGCGGTGCGGACCGTTGGCAGCGGGATGCTCGTGACGCTCCGCACGTGGTTCTCCACCTACAAGACGTCGCGCAAGACGTTCACCGAGGCGTACGAGTACCCCGAGTTGCCGGCGGAGGTCGCCGCCCGGTACCGCGGCTACCACCGCTTCGACCTGACCACGTGCATCGCGTGCGACCAGTGCGCGAAGGCCTGCCCGGTCGACTGCATCTACATCGGCAAGGAACGGGTCACCGGCGGCAAGGGCTTCAAGGTGACCGGCTACACGATCGACTACACCAAGTGCATGTTCTGCGCGCTGTGCGTCGAGCCGTGCCCCGTCGATTGCATCTTCATGGGCTCGACACTCGACTTGTCGAGCTACAGCCGCGACGGCGCGATCGTCGACTTCGCCCGGCTGCCGCTCGAGACGGCCTGGGGCCAAGCGACGCTGAATCCGACGGCGATCGCCGCGTCGAAGTCGGTCACCACGGTCGCCCATGGCGGCCCCAACCAGCCCGCGTCGCCAGACGCTAAGTCCGCAGCGAAGCCCGCCCAGCCAACCGCCGGCTAGCCGACTCCGATGGTCACCCCCACAACGATCGCCGCCTACCTCGTGCTGTTCTCGGCGGTGGCGTGCGCGTTCATCGTGGTGAACCTGACGCTCGGTCGGCTGCTGCGGCCCGAGGCCCCCAGCCCTGAGAAGAAAGAGATCTATGAGTGCGGAGAGCCGGTCATCGGCTCCAGCTTCGTCCGCTTCGATATTCGCTTCTACGTCGTCGCGTTGTTGTTCATCGTGTTCGACGTGGAGGTGGCGTTCTTCTTTCCGTGGGCGGTCGTGTTCGGCAAGGCGACGCAGATCGCCGCGGCGGCCGAGGGCGCGCAAGCGTCGCCCGCAGCCGCCGAGTCGGCCGCCTCACTGGTGAACGCCGCGACGCAGGAGTTAGGCGTGGCCGGATCGGTGACGGCCGCGGACGTCGCCGCGCTTGCCGGGCCAGCCCAGACCATGATCTGGGCGTGCGTCGCCGACATCGCGGTGTTCTTCGCCGTGCTGATGGTGGGCTTCGCGTACGTCTGGAGCCGGGGCGACCTCGACTGGGTCCGCTCAACGCGCAACGAGCCGATCTCCGCGACGCCCGAGCCGCCCGCCGCCGAAGCCGCCTGACCTCTTAGCAACGCTTCCGAACCGAGCCATGCAGTACGACCTCGAAGCGCCCGGTCGACTGCAAGAGCGGTTCGCTGATTCGATCGTGCGTGTGGTCGTCGCCGCGGAAGACTCGACGAGCGAGCCGTTTGTCGAAGTGATCCCTGACGCTTGGGCCGACATCGCCGCGGCGTTGCGAGACGACGAGGCGTTCCGCTTCGACTACCTCAACGACCTGTGCGTGGTCGACTACTGCGCGAACGACAAGAAGACCGCCAAAGCGGTCGGCGACGAGCGGCTCGAGGTCGTCTACCACCTGAGTAGTGTGTCGCGTAAGCGGCAGCTCACGGTCAAAGCCACCCTGCCCCGCTGGGCCGACGCGGACGCTCAGACCCCGCCCGGCCTGCCGTCGGTCGCGCACCTGTGGGCCACCGCCGAGTGGCACGAGTGCGAGGCGTACGACCTGTCGGGCGTCGTGTTCATCGGCCACCCGAACCTGCGTCGCATCCTCTGCCCCGAAGACTGGGTGGGCCATCCGCTCCGCAAGGACTACCAGATGCCGCTGGAGTACCACGGCATCCGCGGCCGTTAACGCCCCCCGCCACGCATGCAAAACGCCGTTGAAGACCCGCGGATCCTCGAGTTCGACGTCCGCACGGACGAGATGCTCGTCAACATGGGGCCGCAACACCCCAGCACGCACGGCGTGCTGCGGCTGGTGCTGCGGACCGACGGCGAGGTCGTCTCCGAGGTCACGCCGCACATCGGCTACCTGCACCGGTGCGCCGAGAAGATTGGTGAGAACCTCGCCGTGCGGCAGTGGATCCCGTACACGGACCGCATGGACTACCTAGCGGCCATGAATATGAACCTCGGCTGGTCGATGGCCGTCGAGAAGCTGCACGACTATGCCCCGCCCGAGCGTGGCCGCCACCTGCGGGTCATCATCGCCGAGCTCGGCCGCATCGCGAGCCACCTCGTCGGCATGGGGGCCTATGGGCTCGACCTCGGCTCCTTCAGCCCGTTCCTGTACGCCTTCCGCGAGCGTGAGGGGGTGCTCGACCTGTTCGAGCAAGCGTGCGGCGCACGGCTGACCTACAGCTACCTGACTCCCGGCGGCGCGACGGCCGACCTGCCGCCCGGCTGGACCGGTCGGTGCCTGAAGTTCCTCGAGGACTTCGAGCCCATCATCGCCGAGTACCACGCGTTGCTCACGTCCAACGCGATCTTCGTGAAGCGGACGTGCGGCGTCGGCGTGCTGACGGGCGACCGGGCGATCTCGTACGGCACCAGCGGCCCCGTGCTGCGTGGCAGCGGCGTCGACTTCGACCTCCGCCGCGACGGCGAGGCGTGCTACACCCGCATGTACGACGGCTACGAGTTCGACGTGGTCGTCGAGCGCGACGGAACGTACGCCGCCCCGCCCGGAACGCCGGGCGTGCCGAGCGACGCCGTGCTGGGCGACTCCTGGCACCGGTTCTATGTGCGGATGCTGGAGGTCGTGCAGTCGATCTCGCTCGTGCGTCAGGGCGTCGCCAAGTACGAGGCCGAAGACGACCTCGACCACGGCCAACCGTTCAAGCTCGGCGCCAAGCTGCCGCCGGGCGAGGTCTACCTCGAGACCGAGTGCCCGCGTGGGCAGATGGGCTTCTATTTGGTGAGCCTCGGTCAAGCGAACCCGTGGCGGGCCCGCGCCCGCAGCAGCTCGTTCTGCAACCTGTCGATCATCGGTGAGATCGGCCGCGGCTGCCTGATCGCCGACATCCCCGCGATCGTCGGCTCGCTCGACATCGTGATGGGCGAGATCGATCGGTAGCCGAGCGCCCGCGTGCGTCACCTTGTGGCCGGAGCATGGCGCCGCAATAGTGACGTGCCGTACTTGCTGTTTCCGGCAGCCTCCACGCAGACCTGTATCAGGCGATGGCCGTCACTCTCAATCGGGCGTTGGACGCCCTCGTGGGGTGGCTCGTGGGGCGCGTGGGCGATGACGCCGCCATCGGGTACGCCCTGGCCGCGGTCATGCAGGCCGGCCTGCTGCTGAACCTCGTCGCGATCAGCGGTCTGATCTTCATCTGGATGGAGCGGAAGATCGCGGGGCGGATTCAGGACCGCCTGGGTCCCACCCGCACGGGCGGCCGCTTCGGCTGGCTGCAGACGATCGCCGACGGGCTGAAGCTGCTCTCAAAAGAGGACCTGATGCCGGGCAAGGCGGACGGCCTGCTCTTCCGCTTGGCGCCGTACATCGGCCTGGCGGCGTCCCTGTCGGCGTTCATCGCCCTGCCGTTTACCGGCGCGCCGCACCCGTTCGTCGCGCAGCGGCTCGACGTCGCCGTGTTCTTCGTCCTCGCGGTGCTCGGGCTCGAGGTCTTCAGCGTGATGCTGGCCGGGTACTCTTCCGCGTCCAAGTGGTCGCTCTTCGGCGCCATGCGCGAGGCGGCCCAGGTCGTCAGCTACGAGGTGCCGCTCGGCCTGTGCGCGGTCACGCCGGTGATGCTCGCCGGCAGCATGGACCTGGTGACAATCGGCGATCGCCAGGCGGGCGGCGTCTGGAACTGGTACGTGCTGCACAGCCCGTTCGCCTTCGTCACGTTCTCCGTGTACTTCACGTGCGCCACCGCGAGCGTGAACCGCGCGCCGTTTGACCTGGCCGAGGCCGAGAGCGAGCTCGTCGGCGGGTTCCACACCGAGTACAGCGGCCTCCGCTGGAGCCTGTTCTTCTTGGCCGAGTACGGCTCGATGATGCTGGTGAGCCTGCTCGCGGCGATCCTGTTCTTAGGCGGCTGGCACGGCCTCGTCCCAATAGGCCTGGGCCCTGGCGGCTGGCTCGAAGGGCTGTGCGGCGTTTGGCTGGGCAGCTACTTGGGCGCGCTGGCCGGGCTGACGCTGTTCATGCTCAAGGGCTTGCTGCTGGTCGTCTTTATGATGTGGGCCCGCTGGTCGCTGCCACGGCTGCGGATCGATCAGGTGATGACCACGTGCCTGAAATACTGCACGCCGATCGCCGCGGTCTGCTTTCTTGGCGCGACGCTCTGGCAAGCCACGTTCCCCGGCGGGCTGATGCCGGCGCCGCTAACCGAAGCGCCGCAGGCCGACACCGTCGCGGCTAGTGTGACGGCGAGCATGGAGGCGGCGCCGTGATCTGGCACTCGTTCTTCTTCACGCTGTTTGCGGCGCTCGCGTGCGGCTTTGCGTTGGCCGTGGTGCTCACGTCGAACGTCGTCCGGATGGCCTTCTATCTGGTGCTGTCGCTGTCGGCCACGGCCGGGCTTTACTTCTTGGCGGGCGCTGACTTCGTCGGCGCCATGCAGCTGATGATCTACGTGGGCGGCACGCTGGTGCTGCTCATCTTCGGCGTGATGCTCACGGCCCAAGAAGAGTTCATCCGCATGCCGACCCGGCTGCACGAAGTCGCGCTTGCCGGCATGGTCGGGCTCGCGTTGCTGTTGCTGCTGTCTTCCGCGGCGATGCGTATCCCCGCGTGGCGCGGGCCGAGCGAACCGCTCGCGACCACGGTCGAGACGCCGCACACGGTCGGCCCGCTGGCGCTCGGGCTGCTCGGCCTGCGGGTGGATCAAACCGAGGGCGACGCCGAAGCCCCGCGTGCCGGGTACCTGCTGGCCTTCGAAGTGGTGAGCATCCACTTGTTGGTGGTGCTCATCGGCGCCGCTTACCTGGCCCGCGGCCGGGTGGGCATGGAGTCGCTCGCTATCCGCCCGCCGGCGGGGGACGAAGAGGCCGAGCAACCAGACGAGCCGTCCGCCGCCGCGGAGACGCCCGCATGACGCCGCTCGTGGCTAGCCTGCTGACCTCGCCGATCGGCGTAGGCCACTACCTGGTAGTCGGTGCGTTCTTGTTCACGGCCGGCGCCGTGTGCATGGCGACCAAACGCAACCTGCTGGGCGTGCTGATGGGCGTCGAGTTGGTGCTCACCGGCGCCAACATCAACTTCGTGGCGATCGGCAGCCCCTACCTCAGCGAGAACGCCGTCGACCTGGGTCTCGACGGGCAGTTGATGGCGCTCTTTGTCATCGTCCTGGCCGCCGCGGAGGCCGCCGTCGCACTCGCCATCGCGCTGAACTTCTACAACACGATCGGCTCGGTCGACGTCGATCAAGCGAGCCAACTCCGCGGCTGATCGCTCACGCGGCCCACGACCCACGACCCACGACCCGCACCCGCCCTCTGAGTCCTTAGGAAGAACGCCAAGCCGTGGAAGGCGCCCCGCTCATCCCGACCCTGCTGCTCGTGGCGTGGCTTGCGCCGCTCGCGGCGTTTGTGGCGGCGGCCGTTGTGCCGTCGGTCGAGCTGCGTCGCCGTCGTCGGGTGTCAGCCTCGACGGCGAAGGCGGTGGCGCAGGTCGCTACCGGCTGCTGCCTGCTGAGCCTCGGGCTGGCGATCACGGCGATGGTCGCTTGGTTCGCCCGCGACGGTTCCACCTCGCTTGCCGCCCCGCTTGTTGGCCGCTGGTTCGGCTTCATCGAGGTCGCATCGCTCAGCCTCGCGGCCGAGTACTGCGTCGACACGCTCACGGTGCTGATGGCGACCGTCGTCACCACTGTTGCCGCGTGTGTCCACGTCTACTCGCTCGGTTACTTTGACGAAGAGCTCGCCGAGGGCGGGGTGCAGGACCACGAGGCGACCCCCGGCGAGACGCCGCTGGTGCGTGAGGGCCGGCTGCACCGGTACTACCAACACTTGTCGCTGTTCCTGTTCAGCATGCTGGGGCTCGTCGTTGCAGGCAATCTGGCGATGACCTTCGTCTTCTGGGAGCTGGTCGGCGTCAGCTCGTACCTGCTCATCGGCTACTACTACGAACGCGACGCCGCGGGCACGGCCGCCGGCAAGGCGATGCTGGTGAACCGCATCGCCGACGCCGGGCTGCTGCTCGGCATGATCGCGTTGTGGAACGCCACCGGGACGCTGGCGTACTACACGCCGGACGGCGGTGGGCTGTTCGACGGCGCCGGCCTGCTGCGCGACGGCTCGGCCAGCGAGTATTTGCTGCTGCTGTGGGCGGGGCTCGGCCTGTTCTGCGGCTGCATCGGCAAGAGCGCGCAGGCGCCGCTGTGGAGCTGGCTGCCGGACGCCATGCAGGGGCCCACCCCGGTGAGCGCGCTGGTGCACTCGGCCACGATGGTCGCGGCCGGTGTGTTCCTGCTGGGCCGCGTGTACCCGCTGCTGCTGCCCGAGGTGCTGGTGGTGATCGCCAGCGTCGGCGCCGTCACGCTGCTGCTGGGCGCGGTGCTCGCCCTGGGCACGACCGACTTCAAACGCGTGCTCGCGTTCTCCACCATCAGCCAGCTCGGCTACATGGTGCTCGCCGTGGGGCTCGGCGGCTGGGTCGCCGGGCTGATGCACCTCGTCACGCACGCGGCGTTCAAAGCGCTACTGTTCCTGACGGCGGGCTCGGTGATGCACGCCACGCACACCGGAGACCTGGCCAAGCTGGGCGGCCTGCGACGCACGATGCCCCGCACGGCGTTGCTGGCGGGCATCGGGGTGCTGGCGATCGTCGGCGCCGGGCTGCCGATCGTCGGGATCGGGCTTAGCGGCTTCTACTCGAAAGACCTGATCTTCGAGCAGGCGATCGCCTTCGGCCGAGAGAACTCGTGGGCCGGTTGGCTGTCCTGGACGCCGACCATCGGCGCCGTGCTGACCGCGTTCTACATGGGGCGGCTGTGGCTGCTCGCGTTCGCCGGCGAGCCCCGCAGCGAGGGCGCCCGCGCCGCGCACGAGTCGCCGGCGAGCATGCTCGCCCCGATGTACGCCCTAGGGCTGCTGGCGATCCTCGTCGCGTGGCCGCTGCCGCTGGTGGGCGGCTCGCTGCAGGCAGCGCTCGAGCAGGGCGATCTCGCCGCCCACAAGCCGACGCCGGGCGCCGTCTGGCAAGAAGTCACCATCCCCGACCATCACGCCCACCACGCCGAGGGGATCAAAACGCAAGCCGGCCTGACCGCCTTCGGCGCCATGCTCTTGGGCCTGCTGCTCGCCGCGGCCGGTTATCGATTCGGCGGCTTGCTCCATCCGATCGGCTCGGCCGCCATCGGCGGCTTCGACCGCCATACGATGCCCGCCCTGAACCGAGCCACGGCGTGGGCCACCCGCGCTACCGGCGGCCTGCTCGCCGGTACGGTCGATCGCCTCTCCATCGACGGCGGCCTGACCGCGCTCACGCGCGCGCTGTACCACGGCGGGAAGTCGCTCCATCGGATCGAGACCGGCGGCCTGCGGCATTACGTGGTGCTGCTGGTGCTCGGGGTGGTGATCCTCGGCTCGCTTGCGATCAACGCGGCCTCGCAGCTGGGGGTGGCAGAGTGACGCCGGAGACGCCACCGCTCACGCTCTTGCCCACGCTGGTCGCTTTGCCGGCGCTCGCCGCGATAGCGCTCTCCACGCCGTTGTCTCCCGCGTGGAGCCGTCGGCTGACGCTGGGGGTGATGCTGCTCACCGCGGCGATCGCCTGGTCGCTGGTGGGCGTTGATCTCGATCACGGCGTGCGGCTCTGGCGGGCCGCTTGGATCCCGTCGCTCGGCGCCGAAGCGCTGTTGGGGCTCGACGGGCTCAACCTGCCGCTGGTGCTGCTCACCGCGTCGCTCTGCCCGCTCGCGCTGATCGCCAGCGGCTCGGTGACGAACCGCGTCCGCACCTACTGCGCGCTGCTGCTGCTGCTGGAGTCAGGCACGCTGGCCGTGTTCTTGGCGATGGACTTCGTGCTGTTCTACGTCGCGTGGGAGCTGCTGCTCGTGCCGATGTACCTGCTGATCGCCGTGTGGGGCGGCGCCGAGCGGATGGCCGCCGCGGTGCGGTTCTTCGTCTACACGCTCGCCGGCGGCTTGCTGCTGCTGGCCGGCGGGCTGATCGCGTACAGCTACAGCGACCTGACGACGCTGTCCGCCCCGCAGCTCGCCGCCTCCGGGGTGCTGGGCCCCGTGGCCGTCGCGAGCGACGACCCAACGGCCGCGCTCGAAGCGTGGACTGAATCCGCGGACCCCGGCGCCCAGCGGTTTACCCGCGCGGAGGCGTCCGCCGAGCCGGCCCGGACTTTCAACCTGCTAGCGCTGGTCGCGAGTGCTGAACAGACCGACGCACTCTCTGGCGTTGGGCCGTTTGGCAAGTCGGCCGAGTGGTGGTTGTTCGCCCTCTTGCTGGGCGGCATGGCGATCAAGCTGCCCGCTGTTCCGCTGCACACATGGCTGCCTCGGGCGCACGTCGAGGCGCCCACCGGCGTGTCGATGCTGCTCGCCGGAGTGCTGCTCAAACTTGGCGGGTACGCGTTGGTGCGGATCGCCTGGCCGCTGTGCCCCACCGCGGCGTGCGAGCTCGCCTGGCTCGTGGCGGGTTTGGGAGGTGTGAGCATCGTGTGGGGCGCGTTGGCCGCGCTCGCCCAAGACGACATGAAACGGCTCGTCGCCTACAGCTCGGTGAGCCACATGGGCTACGTGCTGCTCGGCCTGGCGGCGGGCGCCGGCGCCACAGGCAGTGGCGCGTCGGCCGGCTGGGACGCCGACACTTGGCGTATCGGCGCCTCGGGCGCCGTGTTTCAGATGGTCGCGCACGGCGTCACGTCCGCCGGGCTGTTCTACTGCGTGGGGCTGCTCTACGAACGGTGCGGCCACCGCGACCTCCGCCGGCTCGGCGGCCTGTTCAACCCGATGCCGCTCGCCAGCGGCATGGCGGTCGTGTTGCTGATCGCGAGCCTCGGCGCCCCCGGCTTGTGCGGTTTCGTCGGCGAGCTGCTGACGCTGCTGGCCGCGTGGGACGCCCACCCCGTTGCGGTGACGCTGGCGGCGATCGGCACGATCCTTACCGCGGCGTACATCCTCCGTGCGACGCGGCTAGCGTACTTCGGCCCCGTGTACCGCGGTGACGACACCGCCCAACTCACCCCGCTGCGGCCCGCCGAGCTGTTCGTGCTGACGCCGCTCGTGCTCGCGGCCGTGACGCTCGGCGTCCGGCCGCAGCCGTTGCTCGACACAATCGACAAACCCCTCACCGCGTCCGCCGAATCGCTCGCCGCACGGACCGGCGAGCCGCCGCTCGTCGCCGCCGTGCTGTCCCCGCCCGGCTCGTCCACCGAACCGCCGACCGATGCTGCCGACGCTCGTTGAACAACTCGCCACCGACACCACCGGCGTGAGCCTGCCCGCGGCTCGCCCCGAGGTGGCGTTGTGCGCCACGATCGTGGCGATGCTGCTGTCGCGCCTCATCCCGGGCGTGCGGCGGCTCGACGCGTTCTGGATCGCGCTGGCCGGCGTGGTTACGGCGGCGGGCCTGCTGGTCGCCGAGGCGTCCGGCGGCCTCGCCGCCATCGAGCGGACCGAGCTGTTTACGGGCCTGCTCGTGCAAGACCCGTTGGGCGTTTACGCCCGCGGCCTGCTGCTGGTGTTCGCCCTGCTGTTCGTGCCGCTGGTGCGGATCACCGGCCTCGCCAATCGGCACGACGGGCAAGACCTCTACACACTCGTGCTGGGCGCCCTGGTGGGCATGTGCCTGATGGCGCGGGCCAATCATCTGGTGACGGTGTTCATCGGCATCGAGATGGCCAGCGTGCCGTCCTACGTGCTGGCGGGCATCGTGAAGGGGCGCCGCCGCGCGGGCGAGGCCGCGCTGAAGTACTCCGTGTACGGCGCCGCCGCGGCGGGGGTGATGCTGTACGGCGTCAGCCTGCTGGCCGGTGTGCTGGGCACGGCGCACCTGCCGACGATGGGCGCGCGGGCGGCCGCCTTGGTCGCGAGCCCCGGGGCCGACGCCGCGGTCGCCCAGCTGACCGTGCTCGCCCTCGGCGCCACGCTGCTGCTGGTCGGCATGGCGTTCAAGCTCTCCGCGGCGCCGTTCCACTTCTGGGCGCCCGACGTCTTTGCCGGCGCGCCGGCGGAGATCGGCGGCTTCCTGTCGACCGCGTCCAAGGCCGCGGCGTTGGTGCTGATGGTCCGCCTGCTCGCCGCCGCGGCGCCGCACAACGCGATGCTCGCCGAAGACCAGACGAGCTCGCTCGCCGCATCCGTCGCGCTCGTCTCGACGGCCGATTCGCCCGCACCGAGCAAGCCTGCCGCAGCAAGCAACGCGGCCGAAACGGGCGCAGCGGCCGCGACGGGCGATCCGATCCGTAGGTTCCTGACCGTTAGCTTGGCGATGGTCGCGATCGCGACGTGCACGCTCGGCAACCTGGCCGCCTTCGGCCAGAAGAACGCCAAGCGGCTGCTGGCGTACTCCACCATCGCCCACGCTGGGTACCTGCTGATGCCGCTGGCCGCGGCCGTGCGACTCGCCCGCGAAGACCCGACGGCCGCCGACGCCGCCGTCGGGGCGATGCTCTTCTACGCCACCGGCTATCTGTTCCTGAACCTCACGGCGTTCGCGGTCGTCGCGCTGGTGCGCAACCACCGGGGCACCGAGCAGTTGGACGACTACGCCGGCCTGGGCCGCTCGGCGCCGCTAGCGGCCGGGGCGTTGGCCATCGCCGCGTTGGGCCTCTTGGGCCTGCCCCCGCTGGTCGGCTTCTTCGGCAAGTTCGCCATGCTGCGGAGCGTCGTCGAGGCGTCGGGTCCGCTGATGACCGCGTTGCTCGTGACGGCGCTGCTGAATACGGCCGCGTCGGTCTTCTACTACCTGCGTCTTGTGAAGCTCGCCGTGATCGAGCGGCCGAACGCCAACTCAGCAGCGGTTGACCGCGGACCCATGCCGCCGCTCGCAAGAACATGGTTGGTCGTCTGCGGCGCGCCTATTGTCGTGCTGGGGTTGTTCCCCGAGGTGGTCGCCTCGCTCGCGTCAGCGGCGTCGTCCGGGTTGTTCCGGTAGACGCGGTCCCGTGACCGTTTGTCGTCCCCTCGCGGTTGCTACCCAAGCTACCTCAGCTGCGTCGACCAGCCGCGTTCCCCTCCGCCGCGTCCCCCCGCCCATCGACCCCCTGGCTGCCAAGTGCCCAACCGGATCACCCTGTACACGCTGAAAGCGGCCCATCGCACGCTGGGCCAGTCGCTGCTGCGGTACCTAAGCTTCGCGGAGCCGTACGTTGGGCCAGGAGACACCCGGCTGATCGACGTGCTGGAGGCCGCGTTGGCAGACCAGCAGCGTTCCATGGACGCGATCGTCGCGTCCATCGCCAGCCTGGGCGGCGGGGCGCCGATCTCGGAGTTCCCCGCCCGACACACCGACGTGCACGACCTCGAGGTCGGCTACGGCCTCCGTCGAGCGGCGACCGACGAACGCAGGGTCGCGGCCGACATCGAGCAACTTCGCACCGAACTCGCCTTCGCTCCGCGGGCGGACGCGTTGCTCGCCAAAGCGGCCCGCGAGGCCGAGCGCCGCGCGGACAGCATCCTGCTGGCACTAGAGTCGCCGCCTGCTCCGGCCAAGGCCTAGCGTCGACAGCGGTCACGCTGAGTCGGCGCCGGGCGGCACTCGCGTCTCGGCGGCGACGCCGCGATACTCGGCGGCTATGCCGCTCATCGACACGCACGCCCACCTCGATCAGCCGAGGTTTGCTGACGACCTGGACGACGTCCTCCGCCGAGCCGCTCGGGCGGAAGTCGAAGCGGTCATCGCGATCGGCGTGGACGCCGCGTCGAGCGCCGCCACGGTCGCCTTGGCGAACGCCGCACGCGCGGCCGATCAGGCGAGCGTCTACGCCGCGGTGGGCATCCAGCCGAACGACGTCGTCGACTCGCAACCCGGCGACTGGGACCGCATCGTCGAGCTCTCGGGCGGGTCGCGGGTCGTCGCCCTCGGCGAGACCGGCCTCGATCGGTACTGGGATCACACCCCGTTCGAGCAGCAGCAGGACTACTTCGACCGCCACCTGCGATTGTCGCAGCAGACCGGCCTGCCGTTTATCGTGCACATGCGCGAGTGCGAGGCGGACGTGCTCGCCATGCTCCGCGAGGCCCGCGAGCGTGGCCCCCTGAGCGGCGTGATGCACAGCTACACGGGCACAGCCGCCGGCGCCGCCGAGGCGGTGGAGCTGGGCCTGCACGTCAGCTTCGCGGGCATGGTGACGTTCAAGAAGTCGGACGAGCTACGCGAAGTTGCCAGCGGCGTGCCGCTGGAGCGTCTGCTTGTCGAGACGGACAGCCCGTATCTCTCGCCGGAGCCGGTCCGGAAGACTAAACGCAACGAGCCGGCCTACGTGGCTCACACCGCCCAGCTCCTCGCGGAAGCCCGGGGCGAAACGCCGGCCGACCTCTCGGCCGCCACCACGCAGAACGCGCGGGCGTTGTTCGGGCTTGGCAGCGACGCCTAACGGGCGGTCAGCGAACCATCGCGCCGTGCGCGGCGGTCCGACGCGGAGCGAATTCGCCCTGGTAGGGCTCGCGGTAGCTCGGCGACGGGCCGATCCAGTTCGCGCACTTGTCGCACGGGTCTTGGCAACGCGGCGGGTCGTTGTGCCACTCGTGCCAGTACGGCTCGCAGTCGCATCCACAGGCGCCGGCGCCGCAGGCCGTCCCGCACGCGTCGCCGCAGCCGCCGGTTCCCTGGTAGCAGGGGCCGCACAGCATTGAGAGCGGGCTGAGGAGACGCCGCAGCTCGCTCGCGACGCAGCGGACGCCGAACCCGACGCCCTGGCCAACACGGCAGCCGCAACCACCACCTCCGCCGCATCCGCAGCTGGCTTCCGGGCCGCATCCGCAGCTGGGCTCCATGCCGCAACCGACGCCGACGCCACACGCCGGCTCGCAGCCGCAGCTGGCTTCCGGGCCGCAACCGCAGGGGCCCTCGCAGACGTTGATCTCGGGCATGCCGCACCGATCGCCGCACCAGCGTTGGCCGGCCACCGAGCATCCCGCCCCGCAGGAGTCGCCGCAGCCGCAGCTCGGTTCGACGGCGCAACCCGGTTCGACGGAGCAGGCGGGTTCGCAGCCACAAGCGACGTCGCAGCCTGGCTCCATGCCGCAGCCGACGCCCATGCCACACCCCATTCCACCGCAGCCCATTCCGCCGCCCACCACAGCGCATCCGGAGGAGACCGCTAGCATCGCTACGACGAGCGACGCGGCAAGTTGCGTACGGACCATGGCACAGCTCCCGTTGATTCGCGAAGTTTCGCAAGCCGAGCGTCGCGCACCGCGTGCGGCCGACTCGTCTGTGCCTATCGGCGACCAAACGCCCGCAGAATCAGGAAAACCGACACAACCCGCAAAGCCGCGGCGGCCCCGAGGCAGGGTTCGCCATGGTTCCGCGGCCCGCTACGTTGGTGCGGTCCCCCGTCCGCAGCCAATCCCCCCGCAGCCAATCCCCCCGCTGCCAATCCCGCCGCCGTCCGAACGAGCCGCATGACTCCCGACGCCAAGACCTTCTTCCGTTCGATCCTCGAGACGCCCAGCCCCAGCGGCTACGAGCAGCCGGTGCAGCGGCTGGTGCGCGACTACGCCGGCAAGTTCGCCGACGATGTGCGGACTGATCTGCACGGCAACGTGATTGCCGCTTGCAACCCGGACTCCAAGCTCCGCGTGATGCTCGCCGGCCACGCCGATCAGATCGGTCTGATCGTCACGCACATCGACGACAAGGGCTTCCTGTACAGCGCGCCCATCGGCGGCTGGGACCCGCAGCAGCTGGTCGGCCAGCGGATGACGGTGCACACCGCAAACGGCCCGATTCCGGCGGTCATCGCCCGCAAGCCGATCCACCTGCTCGAGCAAGACGAGCGCAAGCAGGTCGTTAAGCAGAAAGAGCTGTGGCTCGACATCGGCGCGAAGGATCAGGACGAGGCCCGGTCGCTCGTCTCGATCGGCGACGCGGTTACCCTCGCCCTCGGCTACCAAGAGATGCGCAACGGCCTGGCCAACTCGCCTGGAATGGACAACAAGACGGGCCTGTGGGTCGTCATTGAGGCCGCCCGTCGCGCCGCCGAGAGCGGCGACTTAAAAGTCGGCGTCTTCGCCGTCGCCACCGTGCAGGAAGAGATCGGCCTCCGCGGCGCCCGCACCAGCGCGTACGGCGTCGACCCGCAGGTCGGCATCGCGGTGGACGTCACGCACGCCACCGACTGCCCGACGATCGACAAGAACCAGAACTCCGACATCCGGCTCGGGGGCGGCCCCGTCATGTACCGCGGGCCGAACATCAACCCGATCGTCTTCGACCGGCTGAAGGCGGCCGGCGAGCAGGGCAAGATCGCGATGCAGTGGGGCGCCCTCGGTCGCGGGGCCTCGAACGACTCCAACGCGCTGCAGCTGACCCGCGCCGGCGTGGCGACGGGCCTGGTAAGCATCCCCAACCGCTACATGCACAGCGCCGTCGAGGTGATCTCGCTGGACGACATCGACGCGGCCGCCGACCTGATCGCCGGGTTCCTGATGTCGCTGTCGCCGGCGGACGACTTTACGCCGGTGTGACGTGGGAGGGGTTAGGGGTTAGGGGGTTAGTGGGTTAGGCGTTACGGGTTGAAGGGTGAGGCTTGCGCGGTGGCGGTGGGTGTTTTCCGTGGAGGTGAACCCCTTGCCGCGGGGGCCGGTCCGCTCGATACTACGGGACTAGCGCCCACGACGCCCCGTTCGTCTAGTGGCCCAGGACACCGCCCTCTCACGGCGGAGACAGGGGTTCGACTCCCCTACGGGGTACTTGCCTATAGGCGGCTTAGGTTGGCTCAAGCCAACACTTCGCTTCGCCGTGTCCATGTCGCACTGCGACGACCAGTCGCCTGCAGGGTGTTTTCACTCGGCGGGTGCTCGGTAGTTCGGACGCGTCGCTGGCCGTCTGTGCCGTGGCAGTACCCCGCGCGTGACGTTCGCCGATTTTCAGCAGCACATCCGCACGATGTACCACGAGAAGGACGTCGCCCGCGGGGTCGACGCCACCTTCATGTGGCTCATCGAAGAAGTCGGTGAGCTCGCCTCCGCCCTCCGCGAAGGCACGGCCGAGGAGCAACGCGGCGAGTTCGCCGACGTCGTTGCCTGGCTGACGACGATCGCCAACGTCGCCGAGATCGACCTCACCGAGGCGCTCCGCGAGAAGTACGGCGAGGGCTGCCCCGGCTGCTCGCAGTTCATCTGCACGTGCGACGACGCGGTGAAGCCGTGACGGGCCATGGCCAGCGATCGCGGCGCGCGATGGCGGTCGGCCTGCTCCTGGTCAGCGCGGCGTCGCACGCGGCTCAGCTGGCGGACCTCCGGTTTGGGCTGGATGGCGTTCACAAGCTGGGCGCCCCAACGCTCATCACCGCCACCGTCGCGGAAGCGAACAACGCCGATCGGCTCCGGCTCGTGGCGATCGCCCCCGACAACGACGGCCTGCCCGTTGCGACCTACGCCGAGCTGACGGCTGGCGGCGAGAACCGCTTGGCCGCGTCTGTCATCAGCAAGCTCGGCAAGCGCGGCGGCGTGGTTCGTCTGCTGCTGCTTGACGAGGGGAAGACAGTCGACGAGCGGCGGCTGCGCGCCGGTTCGGCGATTGGCGACACGATCATCAACGAGCCGGCCGCGGCCGACGAGCGTCTCACGCTGGCGATCGGCGGCGAACGTAGCCTCGCCCTCCCGGGCACGAAGACCTCCCACGTCGCCCTCGCCAACGCGCCCACCAACTGGCGTGGATACCTTGCGGTTGATCGGGTGCTCCTCATCGGGAGCGACCTCACGGCGCCGTCCGGAGACGCGGCTCCCGCGTTCGCCGCGCTAGAAACCTGGGTCCGCCGCGGCGGTCGGTTGATCCTCAGTGCCGGGCGCGAAGCGGGGCCGCTGCTAGCGCCCGGCGGCCTGCTCGCGGCGTTCGCTCCGGGCGTGCCAGTCGAGCCCGTAGCTTTGCGGTCGGCGGCTTCGCTCGAAGCCTTCGCCGGCGCCAACGACCGACTCGACCCCAACGCCCCGATCGCCGCCTGCCGCTTGACCAACGTGCGCGGCCAAGTGCTCGCTTACGACGGACCGACGCGCGAGACCCTGCCGCTCGTCGTCCGCACGCCGCTGGGATTCGGCGAGGTCGTTTTCCTCGCGGTCGACCTGGACCAGCCGTCGATCGCCGAATGGCCCGGGCGAGACCAGTTGCTCGCCCGTTTGATCGAGCCAACCGCCACCGAGAAACTCGACCCCGCCGCGACCGGCCGGCGTAGCCAACGCGGCAATCGCGCGTCGGTCTCGACGGCGTTGGTGAAGTTGCTCGACGCGGCGTTGCCGGGTGTCGGCGCTACGCCGCTGCTGGCGATCATCGGGCTCGCCGTGCTGTATTTGTTGGCGATCGGGCCGCTGGACTGGCTGATCGTCACCCGCTGCGCCGAGCGCCCGCAGCTGACTTGGGTCACGTTCCCGCTGATGGCCCTCGCCGGCCTCGCGGTGGTGCTGGCGGCGTTGTGGACAACCCGCGGCGCGAACGCCGTCGTCGCGTCGTTCGAGATCCGCGACGTCGAGTGCGGCAGCGGCGCGACGCGGCAGCTTGTCCTCTCGCAGATGTATACGCCGCGGCCCGACCGCTTCGATCTCACCCCCGCCGGCTTCACCGACGCCGCGACGATCGACACGACCTGGCTCGCCGCTACCGACGGGCGCCTCGGCGGGCTGGCGAGCGCCTCCGGCCTGGGCGACGCGGCGGCCGGCGGGTACACGCTTTCTGGCGACGGCCGCGTCGAGGGCCTGCCGATCGCCGGCGGTTCGACCAAGCCGCTCGCGACGTCCGCCTACGGCCAAACCGAAGCGACGATCGAGGCCGATCTGCGGCCGGGCATGGGCGGGCTGATCGAAGGGAGCGTCTCCAACACCAGCGGCACGGATCTCGAAGAGGCTCAGCTCTGGCACAACGGTTGGGCGTGGCGGCTCGGCGACTTTCGGGCAGGGCAGACGAAGGCGATCAGCGACGCGGGCAACCTGCTCCGCGTTACGACCTTGCTGGGCCAGCAGCTCGACCAGCGGGAGGCGACGCCCAAGCTGCTAGCCGCCGCCATCTCGTTCGGCGACCTGATGCGGCGGCGCCGCGATCCTCCGCCGAACCATCTGCTACGCCACTGGGACTTAACGCATCAACTCGACGTCGGCCGCGCGGTGCTGGTGGGCCGACTCGCAGACACCGCCACAGCCCCAAGCCTGCGGTCTGAATCGCACCTCGAAGGCGCCCTCCAACAACGCGAGGTGTTAGTCCGCTACCTGATCAACGTCGCCGAGTAAGCTGGCGTGGCGGCGGTGCAGCGTCTCGGCTTAGCAGCGCTTGCCAACGTCTCGGTTAGGCTAGAGCCAAGACCTCGCCGGCCCGCTGCCCACTGCCCGCTGCCCACTGCGTACTCCTCACTCTCCTATGATCGAACTCCGCGGCCTCACCAAGAAGTACGGCGAGCTGTTCGCCATTCGCGAGATCGACCTGTCGCTCTCGGCGGGCGACGTGTTCGGCTTCATCGGCCCAAACGGCGCCGGCAAGACGACCACCATGCGGATCCTCGCCACGCTGCTGCAGCCTACGTGGGGCGAGGCGTACGTCGGCGGGCAGTCGATCTACACCAACCCGAAGGAGATCCGCCGCGCGATCGGCTACATGCCCGACTTCTTCAACGTGTACGAAGACATGCGGGTGATCGAGTACCTCGAGTTCTTCGCGGCCGCGTACCGCATCCGCGGCGAGGCCCGCCGCAAGGTGTGCGACGAGGTGCTGCAGCTGGTCGACCTGGAGTACAAGCGAGACGCGCTCGCCACGAGCCTCAGCCGCGGCATGACCCAGCGGCTCGGCCTGGCGCGGGTGCTGCTGCACGACCCGCAGGTGCTGCTCTTGGACGAGCCGGCCAGCGGCCTGGACCCCCGCGCCCGCATCGAGATCCGCGCGTTGCTCAAGCGCCTGCGTGACATGGGCAAGACGATTATGGTCTCCAGCCACATCCTGCCCGAGCTGGCGGACGTGTGCAACAAGATCGGCATCATCGAACGGGGCGAGCTGATCGTGAACGCCGACGTGGCCGACGTCATGCGGCAGGTGCGTGAGCAGACGGTGCTCCGCGTCGCCGTGACGGCCGACACCGACGCCGCCCACCGTTTGCTGGAAGGCCTCTCGGCAGTCGAGTCCGTCGAGGCGGACATCGACCCCGCTCACGCCGGCGAGCTGATCGTCACCCTCGCCCGCGGCGCCGAAGAGGGCCCCGCGGAGATCGCCCGGGCGCTGATCGACGCGGGCCACGGCCTGGCGATGATCAAGGAAGACGAGATCAACCTCGAGACCGCGTTCATGACACTGACGCAGGGGATCACAAGTTAGGGGGTCCGACCCTGAGGGGGTCACCTAGGTGTACTTAGCGGCTTCCGGATTTACTGCGGCACTTCGTTACGTAGCCGTCCCATTCACCCAGACGCCAACCTGCCGAGGTGACGGGCGCCGACGCGAGTTGGGCGAGGCTGGAACCCGACACAGATGAGGCAACCGGCGCAGTTTCGGATGCTGTTGTCCGCCTTGTCCGGCAGTGGATACCGGGTACCCGCTTCGCACTGCTGGGCAAAGCCAGCAGTGGCACCCGGCGCTAGCTGTCGACGACAAGCACGATCCATCGCTGCGTATTGGAGCATGGCGTCCCGCCCCGTCGAGTCCACAACGACGGCATTGGCACGGGTAGCCCAGGTTCTCGAACCTGGGTCGCCCGCGATCCCATCAACCCACTCGGCAAGCATGCCCATCCGCTCCGCGTCTAGGCGTGACGCCGGCTATGCTCCAACACGGCTTGGAACCTAAGAGCCGCCCCTCACACTTTTCGCTTGAACGCTCGCCGAGTCTTCGCTATTCTGCCGCCGAGAAACAGCTTTGAAAGTCGCATACGAGACGACCTCATGAAACGCTACGCGATCACGATCCTCGCCACCTTCTTGATGTGCTCATGCGTCAATGGACTGCGTGCCGCAACAATCATCGAAGCTTTTGTGCCCGCGACACCCAACGCCGCCCGGTTCGGTAATTTTGGGTTTGGGCAATCGATAACTCTACCTCCCGGCGGCCCCTTCACCGAGTTGACATTCAATTTGTACGAATGGACTGGAGGCGTGGGACCGGCTCTTGCTGAAGGCCAGTTGTTCGTCCTTTCAGAGGAATACCTAGGGCCGATTGCCGACCTAAGCAATTCGACCCCGGGGTTCATCGCATCGACCGAGATTACTCAGACCGATGGCGTTGGCGCTGAGTGGGTTTTGCCGGTGACAACAACGCTTGCAGGCGAAGAGACGTACTACTTCTTGGTCAATGCGCTAAATCTTCCCGTCAACACTATTTCGTTAGCCGCTTCTACTACGCCTAATTATCTTGGCGGTGATTATTACGACCAGGGCTTCCTGACCTACCGCCTCGGCGGCTTGAACACCGACCTGCTGTTCGAATTGTCAGGCATAGGCATCCCCGAACCATCGTCAGCAGTGATCGCATTTGGTGTGACGCTGGTTCTACGCTCACCGCACAGCCGTAGACGTCGACATGTCTTGGCTTAGGTGACAGGGTGCAAGGCGCCACTGCAAACTCGCTCAGCAGCACGAAGTCCGTAGGATGGGTGCTCGCCGGGTGCCACTGCTGGCTCGTCCAGCAGTGCGAAGCGGGTACCGGTTCACCACCCATTCTCCAGGTGACTCAACCCGAGACGTCTCCCTGTCCCGGCCAGCAATCGGCTGGGAGCGGCGTCAGCCGCGGCAGGTCGGGTTCCTCGACCCGAGCGTCCGACGTGTACCATCTGACGCTCGACCACTTCCAATCGGTCGCCGACGCCACCAGCCCGCGTCGCACGGGGTTCGCGTGCACGTACTCGATCGAGGCCTGAAGTGCTCGCTGGCTTCTCAAGTTCCGATCGTAGCCCGGACCTTCCTGCCAGAAACGAAAGGTCTTCACGCCCGGTCGCTGATGCACCGTGAGCTGTTCGAGCAGAGGATCCTGTTCGGCCGCGAGACTCTGCTTAACGCGGTAGGAGAACGGCCGCTTGATCGCAAACAGGAGCCGCGCCACGCTCGCCGCGGGCGTCACGGGAAACACGAGCAGGTGAATGTGTTCGGGCATGAACACAAAGGCCGCCAGTCGCCAGCCGGTCCCTTCCGTCGCCGCGTCGAGGGATCGCGACAAGAGTTGGCGACGACTTTCGTCGTCGAGCAGCGGGAACCGTCGGTAGCACGAGAAGGTTAGCTCGTGTGGCTCGGGGGTCGCATCGAAGTGCCGGACGCGCTTGCGATGAGGGGAGGGCATGTTCGGCAGAGTATCTGCTTCGCAGGGGCGATGCGAGTTCTCGGGCTCGCCATCTCGGAATGGTGGGCTGGTACCCGCTTCGCACTGCTGGCAAGCCAGCAGTGGCACCCCCGATTCGCTGGTCCACGCCGAGTAGACAGGACCAACTCCCGCAACTTAGCGATCTGTCGAATACGCGTCGGTCAGCTCAAAACTCGGCGGCTTTCAGGCGCGTCGGGGTACCGCTTCCGGGGCAACGTAGCGACGGGGGGTTGGGGTCGTAGCCGAAGGCGTAGCCCCCAGCGTCTTGCAAGTGGACGTCACGCCCGCGTTCGCTCCGCCTCACTCCCCCGACTGAATCTGCACGTAGCTGTCGTAACGCCGGGCGTCGATCCAGCCGTCGGCGACGGCGTCCTTCACCGCGCAGAACTCTTCGTGCGTGTGCGTGCAGTCGGCGAAGCGGCACGCGCTCACGTACGGCCGCAGCTCCGGCATAAAGCCGGCCACCTCCTCGGCGATGACGTCCCACAACGCGAAGCTGCGGATGCCGGGCGTGTCGACCAAGAAGCCGTCGGCCGAACGGTCCGTGGCGTCGTCGTGCCAGCGGATGGGGTACAGCTCCGACGTGGTCGTCGTGTGGCGGCCCTTCTCGCTCTCAGAGCTCACCGTCTGCACACGCAACGCGAGGCCGGGCTCCACCGCGTTCAGCAGCGACGACTTGCCCACGCCGCTCTGCCCGGTGAACGCCGACTGCTTGCCGGCGAGCTCCGCGCGTAGCCGCTCCACGCCGAAGCCCGTCTCCGCCGACACCGGCAGCACCGTGTACCCCAACTGCGAGTACACACCCACCAGCGGCACGAGATCGGCCGGGTCGATCAGGTCGACCTTGTTCACACAGACGATTGGGCGCAGGCCCGCCTTCTCGGCAGTGATCAGGTACCGATCGATCAGGTTTGGCTTGAGACGGGGCTCGGCGGCGCTGGCGACGACGACGATCTGGTCGACGTTGCTGGCGATGAGCTGCTGCCGGCCGCGGCTGGTGCGGCTGAGCACGCCGTGCCGCGGCTCCACCCGTTCGATCATCCCCTCGTGGGCCACATCGCCCGACGCCTCCTGCGGCCGGAACCAAACGCGGTCGCCCGCGGCGACAACGTGCCGCAGGTCGGTCGCCAACTGTTTGAGGAGCTGCCGCGTGGCGCAAGAGAACTCGTCGCCCGCGTCGTCGATCACGACGCTCACCAGGCCCTGCGTCCGCAGCACGACGCCCTGCCGGCAGACGGTGCGATCGACCTCCGGCAGGACGATCTCGCCGGTGGCGTCTTCGACGACGTCGGCGTCGGCGACGGTCCGCCGGCGTGAACGGCGTCCTTTGCCGGTGACCCGTTCACCGCGGTCGAGGTCCTCGCCGCCGTCGCCGCGGGCCTCGAGCTTGCGCCCCTCGGCGCGGCCCTGCGCGTTCGACTCGTGGTGCTTGCGAAACGCCGCTCGAAACTTGCGTCGTTTCTTGGCCATCGGCGCCGCCTACTTGCGGCTCTTGCTCTTGAGCTGGCCGGCGCTGTCGTCGGTCACGTCGTAACGGCTCGACTTGCCGCCACCGCCGCCCATGCCCTCCAGCCCCGCGCGGGCCAGCAGCGACTCGCCCATCACCTCGCGTGTGCGGTCCGGCGTCGGCGGCGGGCCGACCGCGCCGAGGTCGGCCGGCGAGTAGTCCACGCGGTACGCGTGCTTGGCGACGGTGAGCGTGTCGCCCGGATCGACGCGGCCCTCGGGCGTCCGGGCGCCGTTGATCTTGATGCCGTTGCTGCTCTGCAGGTCGCGGGCGTACAGGTAGCCGCCGTCGAACCACAGCTCGCAGTGGTGGGCCGAGACGTTCGCGAACCGCAGCACGATGTCGCACTTCTCGCGACGACCGATGAGCAGCTTCTGCTTGAGCAGCGGGATGGGATCACCGCCGCCGATGGGCACGAGCTCGCCGTACATGCCATACTCCTTACCGGCGGCCAAGCCGCCCTGAGTTTGCCGGCGGCCGATCCGCCTTGGTTGATGGAACTTGCGCCGGGTATCCCCGGTTGGCGTCGCCACAACGTCGTCCACTCTACGAACGCCCCGGAGAATGGTCAACTTTCCGGCCCGTTAGGGCGTCGGACGCAGACCGAAGCCAGCGACCGTCCCTGCAACTTGCGGGCCACCGCCGCGTGTGGCCGGTCGCCCGCCTACGGGGCGACGTGCTCCAGCACAGCGTAGCAGCCGGGATTCCAGCCGTAGCAAAGGACGAACAGCTTCTCGTCGACGACCACGCCAACGGCGTTGTGGATGTGCTCGAAGGCGTCTAGCGAGAGGTCGGCCTTTGGCCTGAGTGTCGAAACGACCTCGCCGTCTTGCACAATCTGCACGACCCCGCTGGTGTTCTGCGGGCCGCGGAGGCAACCGACAACGGCGATCGGCTCGCCCTTCCACGTCAGAAAGTCGATGTCGCACGGGTTGGCCCCGCCCGTGTCGATGGAAGAAACGAACCGGCCCGCCGGCGTGAACTTCTGGACCCACTGACGCTCGCGATCGGCCACGGCGAGCGTGCCGTCTGAGGGGTCGAGCGTGATGCCGTGGTTGGTGGAGAACTTGCCCGGTGTCTGCGGGGCAGCGCCGACGGGCCCGCCGAAGAGCGGTGCTTCATAAGTGCCCGCGTCGAGGTCTGCGGCCAGCACGAGCTTGCTCGCCGAGTAGCCATCGGTGACGTACAGCGTGCCGTTGGGCGCGACCTCCGTGTCGGTCGGGGCGTAGCTGTTGTTGGAGTCGGCGTAGTAGGGATGGAGCTCTGGCTGCGGCCGGCCGATCGTCTTCAGCTCGGCTCCTTCCAGGGTCACCACGTGGATCTCCCCCCGCACGTTGTCGGGCAGCACCAGCACCCCGCCATCCGAATCGCCGTCGCGATCGACGTAGGTCGTGTTGTGCAAGCCGCCGTCTGTGAGAGCGCCGGTGGGCGTGAGCAGCGTCTTGGTCTTGAGGTCGGCCGAGACACGGACGATGCCGGCCTTCTCCAGCCCAAAGTAGAGCTCTCCGGAAGGCGTCTTGGCGAAGCCGCCATGGGCAGGCAGGATCTTGCTGGCGATCTCTGGTGGTAGTGTGCTCAGCTCCGCGTTGTACCGGAACAGAAAGTCGCCGCTGCCGGTGACGAGCGCTTCCGACAAAGACTCAGGGGCCGAATCCGCCACCGAGTGCGGCGCTTCCGGTTGGTGGCCGGGATGCGCGTCGGCCCAGGGGAGCCAAGCCAGCAGAGTGATGACGAGCGGCAGCAGCGTTCGGATAGGCACGGCGGATTTGCCTCGTAAGAAGACGAGCGAGAGTCCCCCCGGCGACGAAGGGCGGGACGGTTGTGACCCCCAAAAAGCGGCACTATAACAAGCAGGCTTTCTCGGTAATTCAAGCCTGCGTGAAGTGCGGCCGAGCGTCGCCCAACCCGCAGCTTTCCCGCTTCGCGTACTAGGAGAACGACCCGCCGTGGCCACCAAAGTTGCGATCAACGGTTTCGGCCGTATCGGCCGTCTCACCTTCCGTGGACTCGTTGAGCGTCCGGACGACTTCGAGGTCGTGGCGATCAACGACCTGACGGACAACAAGATGCTGGCGACGCTGCTGAAGTACGACAGCACGCACCGCCGCTTCCCCGGCACGGTCGACTTCGACGACGAGAACCTCATCGTCAACGGCAAGAAGATCAAGGCGACCGCGGTCCGCAACCCGGCCGAGTGCCCCTGGGGCGAGTTGGGTGTCGACGTGGTGGTCGAATCGACGGGCGTGTTCGCCTCGCGTGCCGCCGACGGCAAGCCGGGCTACGACACCCACCTCGACGCCGGCGCCAAGAAGGTCGTCATCAGCCAGCCGGCCAAGGACGGCGCCGACCTCACCTGCGTGATGGGCGTCAACGACAGTCAGCTGACCGCCGACATGAACTGCGTGTCGAACGCCAGCTGCACGACCAACTGCCTCGCGCCGTTCGCAAAGGTGCTGCAGGAGTCCTTCGGCATCAAGCAAGGCTTGATGACGACGATCCACGCCTACACGAACGACCAGAACGTGCAGGACCTGCCGCACAAGGACCCGTACCGGGCCCGCGCGGCGGCCATGAACATCATCCCGACGACCACCGGCGCAGCGAAGGCGGTCGGCCTGGTGATCCCCGAGTTGCAGGGCAAGCTGACCGGCATTGCGATGCGGGTGCCCGTCGTGACCGGTTCGGTCGTCGACCTGGTGGTCAACCTCGAGAAGAAGGCGAGCCCGGCCGAGGTCAACGCGGCGATGAAAGCCGCCGCCGAAGGCCCGCTCAAGGGTATCCTCTGCTACACCGAGGACCCGATCGTCTCGAGCGACATCATCGGCGACCCGCACAGCTCGATCTTCGCAGGGCCGTTCACCCAGTCGATCGGCGACGACATGCTGAAGGTCGTCAGCTGGTACGACAACGAGTGGGGCTACTCTTGCCGCACCGTCGACCTGATCTCGAAGATCGCCGCGCTCTGAGCCGGCGACACAGCACAGCGACACGACTACCAAACGGCCGCGACGGGCTCCCCCGTCGCGGCCGTTTTTCGTACCGCCTACACGCACACAAACGGGGGGGTGACAGCAGGTGTCACTCTGCCCACCACACCGATGATTGATCGCCCCGTCAGCCGGAATAGGGTCAGGCCAACCGCAAACGCCTTGGACCTCTCCGACGGACGAGCCTCATCATGCGACAGTCTCTGCTGCTGGCCCCCCTGCTGGCTCTCCCCCTGGCGGCTACGCCCCCCGCGACGCACGCGAACGGCGATCTCGTTGTCACCGAGATCATGTACGACCCCGCCTCGGCCGAGCCCGCGTGGGAGTGGATCGAGGTGTTCAACGCCGGTCCCGAGCCCGTCGATCTCTCCGGGTACTTCATCGACCGCGTGGGCGATCCGGCGCGGGGGTCCAATCCGACCCCCAACGTTCGCCCCGTGATCAACGTTGGGGGAGTCGCCGTGCTCAACCCCACCCGAGTGACCGCCGGCCGAACCGCGGTGCTCTACAACGGCGCGGCGTTCGACTACGACGCGTCGCGTTTCCGGTCGGCCTGGCCGCTTCTTCCCGCGGCCGTCTCGCTCGTCGGAGTCGATGGCTGGTCTAGCAACGCGTTGTCCAACACGCCGTCGGCCCCGTCGATCACGCCGACCCCGCCGGGGCTCACCTTTGGATTCTGGCCAACGGAGGCTGCCTACCGAGCCGACACGTCCAACCTCGGGACGGCAGCCGACCCTGACGAACGGGTCGTCTCTACCAGCAACGCGGCGTACACATTCGCCTACAGCGATGAGGCCGGGTGGCCGACAACCGCCGATGGCTCGTCGATCGCTTACTCAGGATCGGGCAGCGTTAGCGTGGGAACCAGCTGGGGGCCTTCGGCCATCGGCGCCGCGGAGGCGTACGAGAGCCAGGCGACATTCCTGCCCGATGGCCAGCTCAACGGCGCCGACGCCGGCAGCCCCGGGATGCTGCCGCCGGGGGGCCTTCCGGCGCCGACGGAGAGTGGTCCCGCCCTGATGTTTAGCGAAGTCATGTACAACCCCGACTCCACCAGCGGATCGCGCGAGTGGGAATGGATCGAGGTGGTGAATCACGGCGCCAGCACGATCGACTTCGCCGCGACCCCGCTGTGGTTTGATGATGACGACGGCGGTCCGCTGAACGGCCCAAACCTCGTCGCGGGCAGCATCGCACCGGGTGAAGCGGCCGTGCTGTTCGACGCGGCTGCCGCCACGCCAAGCGACATGCAAACGGCTTGGGATCAGACCCCGCCGTCGAAGCTGTTACCAGTGACAGCTTGGCCGACGCTGGCGAACACTGGCGACACCATCGGCGTTTGGGACTCATCGATTTCGTACTCGCTCGACAAGATCAACGGCGCCGTGGCGAACGCTTTAGTGTCGCTCACCTACGACGACTCGGCCCCGTGGCCCACCGACAACGGCACGGATTCGATCTACCTACGCAACCTGACCTTCGACCCCGCCAACGGCGCCGCCTGGTCGCGGGCGACAGGCGGCTCGACGGCTGACCCGAACGCCTATCAGGCCGCCGCGGCGCCCGACCCCCTCGGTCGGCCGGACAACAGCGGCGCGGATGTTGGCAGCCCGGGGCTGTACGCCGCCGCCGCGCCGCCCCTCGCGGGCGACTACAACAACGACGGCCGGGTCGATCTGGCCGACTACACAACGTGGCGAGACGGCCGACCACTGAACAACGAAACTGTTACCCCCCATCTCGCGGACGAGGCAGACTACCTGGCTTGGCGAGACGCCATAGTCCTCGGTACGAGCCGGACCGCGGCGCCAGAACCGGGGCTGTTACCGCTCTCGACAGTTGCGGTGTGCCTCGGCACATGCTTACGATGGAACTCACGCGGATGAGGAAATCCCGATCGGGGCCCGAGGACCGGGCTTGCGTGGGCCGACCCGTCCCGCCGCTCCACGGCGCCGCGGTTGCTCGGCGTCGAGGTCGGTCCCACCAACCTTGCTCCTCTGCCTTTCCAACGGAGTCCCTCACATGCAAGCCACACGCACCCTCATTGGGGCCCTCGTCGGACTAGCACTGGGCATCGCCCTGCTGATCGTCTTCAACGTCAACCTGCGTCTGGACGCTTGGTGGACGTTTATCCCCGTGGGCCTTGTGATCGGCCTGAGCATGCGAATGCTGGCGTCGACCGGCAATGCGAGCTACCTGCGTGGCGGCGTCGCGGCCCTGCTGACCGGCGTGGCCGCGACCCTTGGACCGATGGTCTCGGCAGCGATCGTGCAGAGCAAAGGCCCGGACAAGGTGGCGACCAACGTGAAGGTGGCCCCTATCAGCGAAGAGGTCGCCGACGACGTCGATCTCGACGCGATGGCGAAGATGCCAGAGCGCAAGGCCATCGCCGTGGGCCCGGCCTCATCGGTCGGCGCAATCGGCGCCAGGCCGAGTAAGGGCGCCAATCCGCTCGACTACGTGTTCCTCGGCGCCTCGGTGCTGGTCGCTTACGAGCTCGGCAAGGGCGCTGTCGGCAAGTCGACCGGCGAGGAAGAAGCCGCCGACGAGTCGGGCGAAGGAGAAGAGGCCGCCGCCGAGCCCACCGAAGAAGAGCCGGCCAACGCCTGAGACCGCTCTGGGCCGCGGCTTCCGATTTCGGTCGGTACCGTGTGCTGACGCACAGTCAAACAAAACGCGGGAGTTCATCCTTTAGGTGGGCTCCCGCGTTTTTTTGGTTGGATGGCGTCGAGACGCATGTCGCACTCCGTTCCGACGACCGCCGAACACAAGCTCGATCCAAAGCGGTGGCTCGACGAGCACGGCGACACGTTACTCGCGTTCGCCGAGAGCCGCGTGGGCGACACGGCCACGGCCGAGGACTTGGTGCAAGAAACGCTGCTAGCAGCGTGGCGGGGCCGCGAGCAGTACGCCGCGCGAGCGGCCGAGCGGACGTGGCTCATCGGTATCCTGAAGCGTCGGCTAGTGGATCACTGGCGGCGTAGCGGCGGGCGTCACGGGCACGCACCGAACCAGGAATACACGCTCTTCAACGAGCGGGGCGAGTGGTCGACGCGTCCCGACGCGTGGCCGGCCGAAGCCGCTGGGCCGGACACGATCGCCGAGTCCGACGAGTTCTGGCACGTGCTGGAGCGCTGCCAGGGCGATATGCCACCGCACCTGGCGCGTGTGTTTCAACAACGCGCCGTGGCCGAGGCCCCGGTCGACTCCGTGTGCGAAGCGGAGGGCATCAGCCGCAAGAACCTCTCCGTGCGGCTGCACCGCGCGCGGCTGCTGGTCCGTAAGTGCCTCGAGCGGCGCTGGTTCTGCGCCGAGTGAATGATGAGGTCTCTCGTCCGAGGCCTGATCGCGGCGCTGCGGCTGATCCTGTTCGCCAAGTGCGAGCACACGAGCCGTGTCGCCTCCGACGAGCTCGACGGCCCGGTTGACAGAGCCGACCGCATCGCCGCCCGGCTTCACGAGGCCGTCTGCCCCGGGTGTCGGCGGGTCCGCGATCAGCTCCGCGTGATCGACGAGGCCATGAGGCGCCGCGCCCGGGCAAAGCCACCGTCCCACGGCCTTAGCCCCGAGGCGCGCGAGCGGATCAACGCGGCGTTGCTGGACGCGGTGAACGACGAAGACGGCGATCCCTGATTTTCTTGCCGACGGCAAAGAATCCGTGTAGCCGGTCCGCGGTCGCCGCGACTAACCCTTCGACCGAGCGACGCGTCATCACGGTCCTTGCAACCTATCGACTCTTCGGACAACCCGCGGTGCGCACGCGCCGGGGGGAAGAGGCCACCCTCAAGGATCTACGACCGATGCAACGCCATTTACTCACGATCGCAACGCTGCTGCTGCCCGCCGCGGCGGTTGCGCAACCTCTCTCAATCAGTGTCGAGAACCTCGCCGACACCGACGGTTTCTTCCTGACGCCGGTCTGGTTCGGGCTGCACGACGGTTCCTTCGACCTGTTCGACCCGGGCTCGGCAGCCACGCTCGGCCTGGAAGAGCTGGCCGAGGACGGGCTGCTGGACAACCTGCAGGCGGAGTTCGCGGCCCCGGGCCGTGTGCAGGGCGTAGTCGCCAACGCCGACGGCTTCGGTGGCGCCCCGATCATCGATCCGGGTGAGACGGCCACCACGCTGCTGCCGACCATGAACCCGGCCGCCTACCAGTACTTCAGCTTCGCCTCGATGGTCATCCCGTCGAACGACGCCTTCATCGGCAACGGCAACCCGCTCGCCTACCAAGTGTTCAACGCCGGTGGCGACTTCATCGGACCGATCACGATCGACGTGTTCGGCTCGAACATCTGGGATGCGGGCACCGAGGTGAACGACACCCTGGGAGCCGCCTTCTCCACGATCGGCGGCATGAGCAGCGACGAGAACGGCGTGGTCGCCCTGCACCTGGGCCTCGCCGACTTCGAGGGCACCGGCACCCCGGCGGGTTCGGTCGCTCTGGGCGCCGCCCCGAGCTCGGCCGACCTTGTCGCACGGATCACGATCACGCAGATCCCCGAGCCCACGGGCCTCGGTCTGCTGTCGCTTGCCGGTCTCGGTCTGGCGGGAGCGGGCCGGCGCGGCTGAGCCAACAAGCGGGGCTCCCCCCCGAGCGGAGCAGGGGCAAGCGTCGGGGCGTTGCGCACACGGGTGCTCGACGCCCCGGCGGCCGCTGCTTCTCAACGGGGCAACGCCGCTTACTCATCGAGGCCCGACGTCAGTCGGAGCGACGTGTCACGACGCTGAGCGTCCGCGTCCGGCGCCGCTCGCCAGTCTTCGCGACGCGTGGTCGCCGCCACCGTGGAGGCGATCAGCGGCTGCGGCCGCAACGCTTCGGTGAGCGGCAGGGTTGAGAGCGTCTTCACGCCGTCGAGATCGACCAGGCGTGTCCATAGCTGCACTTCCGGCGCCAGATCCAAGGCCTCCGGGATGACGGCAGGCAGTTCGATATCGCCGCCGCTCCCGGCGATCGCGACCTCTTCCGGCGTGAAGTCCCATCGCGCGACGTAGCGCTGCGGCCCGTCGACGCGGGGGTCGATCAGCATCACCGACGCTCGGCCGGCGAACGGCATATCGCCCGCGACGGCGATCGTGACGACCATGGTTGTGTTCTGATCCGTCGCTCGTTCAAGCCTCGCCGACAGTCGGACGTTCTCCAAGGCGCCCGGCGCGGGCAACGGACGCAGCTTTGTCCGGGCAGGCGCGAAGGGGGCTGGTGGGACGTCGATGATCGACGTCGCAGTGTCGACGCTCGCCGCGGCGGGGGTCTCCGCGGCCACGGCCACCGCGTTGGGATACGGCTGAATCTCAATGAGCGGCGCGGAGCTCGCTCCGCCCGGGAGGAACGGCGGGGCCTCGCCGGCGGGCAGTTCCTCAACGCTCGGCGCCGCTGATGGCTCGAATGCGGGGGCCTCGTCGAGCACTTCGCTCGGCTCGAACGCGGGCGCGTCGTCGATCGGCGGCTCCGCGATGGACGGCTGCTCGGGGAGGTCGGGCGCGGAGAACTCCAGATCGGCCGCCGGCTGCTCCTCGAGGGGCTCCAGACGCTTCGGTGGCGCCGGCGTCGACTCTTCCGAAGTCGAGGGCGACTCTAATTCTCGCTTGAGGACCGCGACCTCCGCCCGGTAGCCGCGGACTAGATCCTGGTACTCGCACAGGCAGTCCTCGAGCCGATAGATCTCGTCTTCCTGCAGGCGGAGTTCCCGCTGGTACAAGTCCGACTGCAGCTGCTTGCCGCCGTTGCCACGGCAGCCGAGCGGCAGCACGCACACAACCGACACCACGACCAACAAGGGTCGCGCCGCCAAAACGCCTGCCGATCTCGCCCGCGAGACTCTCATCGGGGCGGAATAGAAAATCGCGCTGGGCGCGTCAATGCGACCGACGAGCAGACCGCCCGGCAGCGAGCGGTGCTGGCGCCGACGGCGACTCTCGGTGGCGTCCCGCCTACTCCATCGACTCGATGATCTTATCGACGAGGTGGTACTCGAGCGCCTCTTCAGCGGACATGAAGTTGTCGCGGTCCGTGTCGTCCTGCAGCTGCTCGAGCGTTTTGCCGGTGTGCTTGGCGAGGATCGCGTTGAGCTTGTCCTTGGTCTTCTTGTACTCGGTCGCGTGGATGAGGATGTCCTCGGCGGTACCCTCCATGCCAGCCAGCGGCTGGTGGATCATCACGCGGCTGTTGGGCAAGGCGTGCCGCTTGCCCTCGCAGCCGGCCGCCAGCAGCACGGCGCCCATGCTGGCGCACTGGCCCATACAGTAGGTGGCCACGTCGCACGTGACGAACTGCATGGTGTCGTAGATCGCCATGCCGGCGGTAACGCTGCCACCGGGCGAGTTGATGTACAGGTGGATGTCGCTCTTCGAGTCGTCCGACTGCAGGAACAGCATCTGGGCAACCACGTTGTTGGCGACCTCGTCGTTGATGCCCGAGCCGAGCATCACGATGCGGTCCGCCAGCAGGCGGCTGTAGATGTCCATGGCCCGCTCTTCGCGGCCAGACTTCTCGATGACGTAAGGGATGAGGGGCATGGGTCGTCCGTGGGTTTTTCGTTTTCCGATCGGCGAGGGGCGGCGTCAAACCAATGCGGGAGGGCGAATGCGGAGCGCGGGGTCAGCAACGTGACCCTCCACAATCCGCGATCGGACCCCCGCATTCGAGCTCAGTCGTCGTCCTCGTCGTTCTCCGCGCCGGGCGGCTTGGTGAGGATGTCGTCGACCAGGCCGAAGTCCATCGCCTCTTGGGCGGTCAGGTAGTGGTCCCGGTCGCAGGCCGCGAGGATGTCTTCGGCCGTCTTGCCGGTGTGACCGGCGAGGATCTCGTTGAGCGTCTCTCGGGTCTTGATGATCTCGTTTGCCTGGATCTCGATGTCCGAGACCTGGCCGCCGACGCCGCCGTGCGGCTGGTGGATCATCACCTTCGAGTGCTTCAGGGCGAACCGCTTGCCCTGCTCGCCGCCGGCCAGCAGGACCGAGCCGCCGCTGGCTGCCAGCCCCACGCAGTAGGTGGCCACCGGGCAGGTGATCATCTGCATGGTGTCGTAGATGGCGAGTGTCGCCGAGACGCTGCCGCCGGGCGAGTTGATGTAGAAGTGGATGTCCTTGCGGCGGTTCTCGCTCTGCAAGTACAGCAGCTTCATCACCAGCTCGTTGGCGTTGCCGTCGTAGATCTCCCCCTGGAGGAAGATCACGCGGTTCTCCAGCAGGAGGTCGCCGAGAGTCATCTGCCGCTGCCGCTGATAGTCCCGCGCGGCGCGGGGCTCTAGATACTCGCGAGCGGCGCGAGGATCAACGGGCAATCGGCCCGCGATCGGACCCTCCGTGGGAGCGAACCAGTCGCTCATATGTGCTCCTTCATCGTCTAGATTATGCCGGGGCGGGGCGACGTCCTAAATGCGGCAGTGCCCTGCCCTGTGGCGCCTTGCCTACTCGTCGTCGGCGGTTACTCGTTGTCGGCCGGGGCGTCGGTCTCGGCGTCGGGGATGTCACCCTCGGCGCCGCCGGCCGCGAAGGGCACGCCCTCCACGTCTTGCTTGGGCGCCTCGTACTTCGTCTCGTTGAACTTCGCTTCCGACTGCACGAGCTCCATCACCTTGCGCTCGATGATTTGGTTGCGGAGCACGTCCATCAAGCCCCGCTTCTCTAGCTGGGCACGCACGCGGCGGGGCGACTCGCCGCTCTGCATCGACATAAGGAAGATCTCGCGATCGTAGTCGCCGTCTTCTACGTCGAGGCTCTCGTCCTCGGCGATCCGCTCAAGGATGAAGTGCTCCTTGAGCGACGCGGCGGTCGAGGCGCCGCTGTTCTGCCGGAGGGCGTTCTCGCGGGCACGGATCTCGGCCTCGGAGAAGCCGCTGCGGCGGAGTTCCATCACGGCCCGCTCTAGCTCGCGGACGCTCTGCCGCTTGAGCAATCCCGGCGGCAGCTCCCAGTCGGCGGCCTCGGTGAGCGTCGCGCTGATCTGCTTGCGGGCTTCTTGCTGCTGCGCGTAGTCCAGCTGCCGCTCTAGGTCTTTCTTCACCGCCTCGCGGTACGCGTCGGCCGACTCGAACTGCCCTAGCTCGTCCAGGAAGTCCTCGGTCAGCTCCGGCAGCTGCAGCCGCTTGACCTCGAGCACCTCGATGTCGAGCGAAACCTCCTTGCCGCGGAGTTCTTCGTTGGGTGCGTCCTGCGTGAGCGTCACGGATGCCTCGATGTGGTCGCCTTCGTTCTTGCCGACCGCGAGCTTCTCGAAGCCCTCGACCTTGCTGTCGACAAAGCTCAGCGTCTCACGGATGCGGAAGACACGCTCCTCGTCGCGAGCCACTTCGGAGCCATCGGCGGTAGCAACGATATTGACCACCAGGTAATCGCCGCTCTCCGCCGGGGCGTCGTGCGGCACGAGTTGGCCGTAGCGAGCGAGCATCTTCTCGATCTGCTCGTCGATCTCGGCGTCCGTGAACTCGTGCGTCGGCCGATCGATCGCCAGTCCCTTCCACTTGGGAAGGTCGAACTCCGGGCGGACCTCGATGTTGAACTCGAACGTGAGCGGCCCGTCTTCGGGGATCTCCACCGCCTCCAGATCGAGGTCCGGCTCACTGATCGCGGCGAACTCTTGCTCTTCGCTGACCTGCGAAAGGCTGTCCATCAGCAGCGAGCCCTTCACCCGATCGGCAACGTCCTCGCGGAACTTTTGCTCAACCAGCTTTCGGGGCGCCTTACCCTGGCGAAACCCGGGGACCGACGCCTCGGGCATCAGGTCGCTGAAGGCGTCGTCCATGTAGCGATCGATGTCGTTACGCGACACCGTAACGGCAATCCGTCGCTCGCAGGGGCTCGGCGTTTGCACCTCCACCTCGAGCTGCAGCGACTGCTGCTCTTCCTCTTCAACGGCCACATCGCCCGCGAGATCGTCTTCCGCTGCCATCGTTCGTTACTACCTAGCCTGATTCTTGCTGGGCTCGGCCGCCCCTTGGCGGCGCCTAGGCCTCTTCTCCGGGAGCATCGGCTCGACCGGAAACCGCAGAGCTTACCGCGTTACAGGCCGCCACGAGAAGGGGCACAACCGAGATGGGCCGAGAACCCAACGCCGGGCGGCATCACAGCTTCGGCCAAGCGAAGCCGGCGTCCGCCTGGGACGCCCGCTGAGACCCGGCAAGATCGTGCGGTCGGGCAACCTAGGCGGGCCGCTGCTGCCCGGCCAAGTCACGCCATTGACGTGACCAGACCCCACAGCTGACGAGAGCAAAGGGCCGACTGAAATGCGGGCTCCGGTAGAAGCACCAAGAACCGCCGAGCGAGGTCTTGCCGCCAGGCAAGCCAATCCGGCCAAAAAACTGAGCCGGCCAAAAAATCGAGAGCGGCTGATCGGATTCGAACCGACGACAATCACGTTGGCAACGTGATGCTCTACCAACTGAGCTACAGCCGCACGCGCCGGGCACGCCGGCAACTACGTTGTGAAGTATATCTGTCCGACATCGGCGATCAAGGCCCCGGGGCTTGAGCCGGCCCCGCCGCACCGCCACCCCGTCCCCTCTAACCGGCCCTTGCCGTGCAGCCCGAGTTCCCACGACCGCTCGGCCGCGTGCTGGTCACCGGCGGGTGCGGGTTCATCGGCAGCGCCCTGGTGCATCGGCTGCTGGCGAACGCCGCAACAAGCGATCGGTCGGTGCTGAACTACGACGCCCTCACTTACGCCGGCCTGCCGGAGTCGGTCGAGGACCTGGCGACCGACCCCCGCCATGCGTTCGTCCAAGGCGACGTCGCCGACGCCGGAGCGCTCACCAACGCGATCCAACAGCTCCGGCCGGACACGCTGTTCCATCTGGCGGCCGAGTCGCACGTCGATCGGTCGATCGCGGCGCCACAGACGTTCGTCCGGACCAACGTCCAGGGCACGGCCGCGGTGCTCGCCACGTGGCGGGACTACGTCGGCTCGCTCCCGTCCGAGGCTGCCGCGAACGCGCTGATGGTGCACGTTTCGACGGACGAGGTGTACGGCCCCGTCGCCGCGCCGCATGCGTCGCTCGAGGGCGATCCGTACGCGCCCAGCTCGCCGTACTCTGCCACCAAGGCGGCGGCCGACCACCTCGTTCGCGCTTACCGCACCACCTACGGCACGCCGGTCGTCATCGCGCATAGCACGAACAACTACGGGCCTCGGCAATGCCCTGAGAAGCTCATCCCGCTCGTGATCGAACGCGGCCTCGCCGAGCAGCCCCTGCCGCTCTATGGAGACGGCCAGCAAGTGCGCGATTGGCTGCACGTGGACGACCACTGCGACGCGCTCGTGGCGATCGCGGAGCGGGGCGCGACGGGCGAGTCGTACCACATCGGGGCCAGCGAGCGTCGGACGAACGCCGAGGTCGTCGGACTGCTCTGCGATTTGATCGACGAGGCCACGCCAACGGCCGATGGCCGGCCGCGCCGCGAGCTGATCGTCCGGGTGGAAGACCGCCCCGGGCACGACCGTCGCTACGCGCTGAACGCCGACAAGCTACGCGGCTCTCTCGGCTGGCGGCCGCGAGTGGCGTTCGAGGAAGGCTTGGCCTCGACCGTCGCCTGGCGGCTGGAGAACGACGCGTGGGTCGCCGCCGCGCTCGATCGGCTGGCGAACTGCCGATAACGGTGCGCCGCAGTGGGAGCGAAGCTTCAGGAGAACTCGAGCGGCTGCGGACTGTTCGGGTCGCCTATGCGGATCGACTTCTTACCGGCGAGCAACTCGTCGATCAGGTTGCCGATCAGCTCCGCACGCCAGCCGGCCGCGAGCGCCGGCGCCTCTTCGTCGGCCCCGGCGAAACCCAGGCGATAGCTGATCAGCGCGCGGATGTCGGTCGCCGTGCATGCCAGGCTCGCGGCGACCTCCGCCCGATTGCACAGGCTGGTGATCGCGGGCGCCAGAAACTGCCCGAGCAGGTTGAGCTGCGGCGGTGGCGGCTTCCGCCGGGCGCCCTGCAGGTCGTCGGTCGGCGCGTCGAGACCGCGTTGCACGGCGGCGGCGATGTCGGGGATCGCCTTCTTGAGCTGCCCGTGCAGCATGCCGCGGATCGAGCGGATCTTGTCTTCGCGGGCTGTCTTCTTCTTCGCCAGCTCAACGATCAGATCGTCACGCAGCACCCGGCGAGGCGGAAGGTCGCGACGCTCGGCCTCGGCCTGACGCCACTGCCACACCTCGCGCACGACCGCGAGCCCGCGTAGCGGCAGATTGCCGATACCCGAGACCTTGCGCCAACGCTGGCGGGTGCGGCTCTCTTGGATCTCGAAGAGGAACGCCGACGTCTCCTCGGCGAGCCACTCCATCCGATTGTGCTTCTCGAGGCGCGAGATGATCTTGTCGTGCAACGCGAACAGATAACGCACGTCTTCCAGCGCGTAGTCGATCTGGGCGTCGGTCAGCGGGCGGCGCCGCCAGTCGGTGCGTTGCTCGCCCTTCGCCGGCCGCTTGCCGAGGAACCGCTGCACCACCGAGCTGTAAGCCGCCGGGTACTCCGCGCTGCACAGGCCTGCTGCGAGTTGTGTGTCGAAGAGCCCCGCGGGGTTCTCGCCGATCGCCTGGTGGCAGAAGTTGAGCTCCTCGCGAGCCGCGTGGACGATCGTCACGTGGTCGCCGTCCGCCAGGAGCCGCCAGAACGGCGTCAGGTCGTCGATCCCCTGCGGGTCGATCACCGCTGGCAGGCCGTCGTCGCCGATCACCTGGATCAGGCAAAGCTCGGGCCTAAACGTGTCCTCGGAGACAAACTCGGTGTCAAAACCGATCCGACGCGATCCCGAGAGCCGCTCGCACAGGGCGGCTAGATCGGCGTCTGTAAGGACGGTTTCGTACGACACAACACGCGGCGGGATGAGCGAGCGAAGCTTCCGGCTTCTCTGAGGCCACGCTAGCTTAGGCCGCCCGGCCGATCGGCAACAGGCCGGATTGGCTTCCGCGACGGCTCCGATCAGCCGCCCTGTGCGAACGTCCGCCAAGCCACAAAGCCCAGCACCGGCAGCAGCAACACGAAGCTGTAGAGCATGTACCCGAAGAAGCTCGGCATCTTCACGCCCGACTTCTCGGCGATCGCCTTGACCATAAAGTTGGGGCCGTTGCCGATGTAGGTCATCGCGCCCAGGAACACGGCGCCGAGGCTGATGGCTACCAGACGGGTTTCCTCCACGCCCGCGACGAGCGTCGATCCTTCCGGCGAGGCGAGCGTGCGTGCGGTCTCGAAGAACACCACGTACGTCGGCGCGTTGTCGAGCACGCTCGACAGGCCGCCGGTGATCCAGAAGAACTCCATGGGCGTGTCGATGCCCAGTTGCGAGCCCTGCACGCCCAGGATCTGGAGGGCCGGCTGCATGCAGATGAAGATGCCGCTGAACAACGCGGCGACCTCGAGAATCGCGTGGTAGTTGAAGCTGTTTTCCACACGCACCTTGTGGCTACCCAGGTAAAGCGACAGCCCGACAAGCGACAGCTGGACGATCTCACGCAGGTACATCCACGGGTGCCAGTCCGTGCCGGGGATCGTCTTCGAGGGGTCGAGCAACGCCACCGCGGCCACCACGCCAAGCAGCAGCGGGCCGTTGACCGAGAGGCCCTGGAACTTCAAGGCGCGGATCTGGCGGATGTCTCGCGTGATGTCCGCCTCGGTCTCCCGGCGGTAATAAACCAGCTCGTCGAGCAACAGGTACACCACCAGAAGCAAGCCGTTGCACATGAGCCACGGCTTCCACAGAGCCAGCGTCCAGAAGAAGTCGACGCCCCGCAGGTAGCCGAGGAACAGCGGCGGGTCGCCGATCGGCAGCAGGCAGCCGCCGCAGTTGCACACGATGAAGATGAAGAACACCACCGTGTGGACGACGTGCTTACGTTCCTGATTGGTCTCTAGCAGCGGCCGGATGAGCAGCATCGCGGCGCCGGTGGTGCCGATAAAGCTGGCGAGCAAGCCGCCGACCGCCATGAAGATGGCGTTGGTCATCGGGTTGGCTTGCAGGTCGCCCGAGATGCGAACGCCGCCCGAGATCGTGTAGAGGCTGAACAGCAACACGATGAACGGGATGAACTCTTGCAGCACCGCGTTCTCGAGGATCGTCTGCACCTCACCCACGTTGAAGCCGGCCGACGGCTCCGACACGTAGTGCGCGGGCCAGTGGCCATCGATCGGCGTCTCGTGCAGAAAGCCATAGTAGAGCAGCGTCAGCAGCCCCAAGCCGGCAGCCACCTTGAAGCGGCTCGCGTTCGACTCCCACCAGTGCTCGGTCGCGGGGATCAGCGGCAGCACCGCGATGGAGAGCAATAACAGCACGAACGGCGTAACCGTCCACAGCGGCGGCGCCTTCAACGGCTCGTGGGCGCCGTGCCCACCGTGGTCCCCGGAGGCGTGGTCGTCCGCGTGGTCGTCGTCCGCGTGATCGTCTGAATGATCTTCCGTGTGATCGGCCTCTTCGCTGTGCGACTCTTCGCCGTGGGCCGCTTCGCCGTGGGATTCGTCGTGATGCTCGTCCGCGTGCGACCCCCCGTGATGAGCCGCTTCGACGATGGTCTCGGTTCCCGCCTGCGGCAGGCCGAGGCCCAAAGAGCCGACGTACAGCGCGACGACGAGCGCTATCGCTCCGACGACCGGCGTGGGCGACGGGGTGCCGTGCGCCTCGCTGGCGTGGCCGTCTTGGGAGTCGGCGTCGTGAGGATCGGCGTGTTCGGACATGAATCGGCGGGCGCCGACCTCGGGGCGTTTGGCAACACGCCGAGCCTGAGCGCCGAACAGTGAGAGGGCTTGCGAGCTTGGAAGGCTTCACGCCCGGCGCCTTGCCGACCGCGAAGCGAGGTGAAAAGGTAGCCCCGCAATCGGCATGCGCCTATCGCGTCTGCGGTTTGCCGGACACGACCCACGAATGCCCCGCAACCGCATGACCGCTCCAGCCTGCCCAGCCCCGCCATTGCCGGCTCGCGGACTGCTCGTGAGCGTTCGGAATGCCGATGAAGTCGAAGCCGCGATCGCGGGCGGCGCCGCCATCATCGACGTGAAAGAACCGGGCCGCGGTCCGATGGGCGCCGCAACGCCCGACACCATCTCTACGGTGATCGAAGCGGTCGCCGGACGCCGCCCCGTCACCGCCGCAGCGGGCGAGCTCGTCGATGCGGACCGACCGTTACTATCTCAGTTAAGTGAGCTGCCGCTCTCGGCGATCAAGCTCGGCCTGGCGAACCAGAGCGATCGGTGGCCGGCATTGTGGGCAGACCGTGTACCGGAATCCGCAACGGACCGGTTTGTCCCGGTCGCTTACGCCGATCACGCGGCAGCAAGAAGTCCCCGGCCGAAGACCGTGTTCCAATCGGCCGCTGCAACCGGCTGCGGCGCGATCGTAATCGACACCTGGCAGAAGCATCCCCCGGCCCCGAGCCTCGTCACCGCGACCGGTCGCGAGGAACTGGCCGGGCTGCTCGACGAAGCGCGGTCCAACGGCCTCGTGCCGATGCTTGCCGGCAGGCTCGACGAAGCGGATCTAACCCTGATTCGCCGAATCGCCGCTCGGCGGGACGTTCCTGCGATCGCCGGCGTCCGTGGCGCGGCGTGCGACGGCGGCCGTAACGGCCGCATCCTGCGTTCGAGAGTCGAACGCTTGGTGGCTGCCCTACGCAACACTCCTAGGGCGGTCGTTTTCTAAGCGAGGTCAACCCTATGCCCAAGTTTGATGTGTCCGTTCCGCACACGCTCGGCCAGCAGGCCGCTCGTGAACGATTGCACGGGTTCTCCGAGAAACTCCAGCAGAAGTACGCCGACCAGCTCTCGGGCCTGGAGCAGAGTTGGGAAGGCGACGCGCTTGCCTTCTCATTCAGCACGTTCGGCATAGGCGTCAGCGGCACCCTTGAAGTGCGCGACGAGTCGATCGAGGTGTCCGGCGATCTGCCGTTCACGGCCGCCATGTTCAAAGGCAAGATCGTCGGCGCGATCCAAGAGCAGCTTACGCGGCTGCTCGGCTAGCCGCGTAAGCCGGGCGGGTAACCGCGGGGAAATCCGCTTTCCGTAGGTTTGACGCGCCGATAGCGCAACGTAGGGTTTGGCGTTCGCCGTATCGCCGGCGGCTATCCAAGTACAGAAACCACGCCGCCTTAGAAGAGAGCCACAAAGATGAGCGCACGTGTCCTCGTCGCCGACGACTCGAGCACCATGCGGAAGATCATCCTCCGCTCGCTGAGCGCCGTCGGCGTTCCTAGCGCTGTCGAGGCCGCCGACGGCGAAGAGGCCATCAACCTCTTCGAGCCGGGCAAGTTCGACCTCGTGCTGACCGACTGGAACATGCCACGTAAGACCGGCCTGGACGTCATCAAAGAGGTCCGCACGCAGGACAAAGACGTGACCATCATCATGGTGACGACCGAGGCCGAAAAGTCGCGCGTGCTCGAAGCGATTCAGGCGGGTGTCTCCGACTACTTGGTGAAGCCCTTCACGGCCGACACGCTCCGCGAGAAGCTCGAGAAGCACGGCTGCTGAACTCGCTGCCGAACCATCCAACAACGCCATGAGCCGTCTCGGTCTGACGACCGAGACGGCTCATGGTGTTGCGGGCTCGAGCACGATCCGGCCGTCTTCCAGACGCCCGCGAAGGCCCGCGGCGCCCGCGGCTTCGGCGACTAACGCCCGAAGCGTCGCGTTCTCCACGGAGAACGTTACTCGGCGGGCCGCACCGCGTGGCGCGACGCGCGACGCATCGAGTGCCACACCCGCTCGTTGCGCGACCTGTTCGAGCACCGCGGAGAGCGGTTGATCGCGTACGCGGAGCGTGAAACGAAGATCGCTCGGCTGCGGCCGCGGCGTCTCCGCATCGCTGCGGCGTTCCGATACTCCACGGTTCGAGGCCCGCGGTTCGTAAGGCGCCAGACTTAGCGTCAGCGGTTGCTCGGGATCGACTCGCCACTCCAGACCGAAGCCGACGAGAAGCAGCGACAACTGATCGCCGAGTGGTCGAGCCGGCAACGCGCCCGCTGGCAGCAGGTCGTGCGGAATTCTATCGAGGCTGGTGATGCGTACGCGTGCGTCGCTCGCCGCTTGCTGTACCACGTCGCGCGGCGTCGCCAACCGCGGCCATCGGACCGTTGTGGAACGCTTCAGGCGCCGACGCAGCGCGGGGTTGGCGGCGGCGAGCGATCTTGTTCGCGAGAGCTGCGCTACGCCATGCAGCGGGCCGACGTAGGCGACACCTTCGACGGTCACCACTGACAAGCCGTTGGCTTCAGCGAGCCGCTGCAACGCGCCAAGCACCGACACCCCGCTCGCGTTCAGGTCCAACGGTTGGGTCGGGTCGACGCGTCGATCGAGCCACACCCGCGTGTCGGCGACGGCGCCAAGCCGATCGACCGCTTCACGTAGCGGCACGTCGCGCCAGACGATATCGACCGCGCGTGCGAGATTCTTGTCTCCTGCGTCGCCCGCGATCGCTTGCCCGACGCCGCTGGGGGCAAGCAACGCCAATGCGACCACGAGCGCGGCGTGCGAGGTTCGGGTCGGGCGTGGTGTCAAGACACAACTGCGCATAAACCGGCGTCCCGATGCACTCGCTATCAACACGCTGTTTTTTGATTGTCCGCGCGGGGGTCGAGATTACACTCGACGGAGTGCGACAAATTGACGCGGCGCACCACCGCTTCGACCGTTGCACGCGGCGTTCGCATCGTCGCTCGAGCCGTCGTCGCCTGTGCGATGATCGCTCCGCCCGCTGCGAAAGAGTCTGCGGCAAGACGCCCAGAGGCGCCACCCGGAAATCCCCCTCCAAAGCGACAGCGACGCCACGGATTGCGCGTTGGCACGCTCTACGTGAGAACGCCGCCGTGGACGAACGCTCGCTCCGCCAGCCGCTGATCGTCGGTTCCTACGAACACTACCTAGCGAACCAGGACTCCGCCGAGTTCGTGCAGACGGTCGCCAAGCGGTACACGACCGCAACGCTCGAGCGTGTGGCACAGTCGGGCGATCGAGCAGCGCGGCGCGGAGCCGTGCTCGCGCTCGGCTTTGTGGGCGACTACGCGTCGAACGCGGTGCTCGGCCGAGCGTTGACCGATCGCGATCGCGCCGTGCGGACCCTCGCCGAGAACGGCATCCGTGAGCTGTGGCAACGCGTCGGCAGCCGTGAGCAGCGGCTCTCGCTGCGGAACATTGTGCGGCTCAACAACGCACGGCGTTACGACGACGCGATCGAGCTGGCGGCCGAACTGATCCACGAGTCGCCCTGGATCGCCGAGGCGTGGTGCCAACGCGGCACGGCGTACTATCACCTGTCGCAGTACGAAGCGTCGGTGCGGAACTGCCACCAGGCGCTCGAGATTAACCCGTACCACTTCACGGCGGCTGTCGGCATGGGGCAGTGCTACCTCATGCAAGAGAACCCGATGGCGGCGCTCGAGTCGTTCCGCCGCGCCCTTCGGCTGAACCCAGGGCTCGAAGAGGTGCGAGCACAGGTGATTCAGCTGCAGCGGTCGATGCAAGACGACTGATGCCCGGCTGGCGAGCGGGCAACGCGGCTCAGCGGACGATCGTGTCCGGCGCCGCCAGAGCGACACGCTCGGCGCCGCTGGCGTAGCCCTGGGCGTTGGTCCAGAAGCGGCTCAGCGTTTCTTCGCTGGCGAAGAAGTAGAACCGGCCGCGGTATTCGACGGCGTGCTGCCGTGTGCCGGGCACGTTTCGGCGGTTATCGACCGCCAGCACGGGGTCGGCGCCAGACAGGGCCGGGGCGTAGTCGTCCGGCGAATTGAGGAACTCGTCGCGGGCCTCACCGGACAGGAACAGGTAGGTCCGGCCGCGGTGGATGGCCCCGAACCGCACGTCGCCCTTACGCCACTCCCAATTCTTCTTCATCGTGACCGGGCAGTAACCGTCGAAAGCGAGCGGAGGGCTGCCCGGCGGCAGCTGCGGGCTCGCGGCGGCACGCTGCTGCGGAGCGGCGACGGCGCGATCCGCTGCGGCGGGAGCCGGCGTCGCGGGCTGAGCGATACGGGGCTGGGCGACAACGGGCTGAGCCATACCGGGCTGGGCGACGCCGGGTTCAACGGCGCTGCGTTGAGCGACACGAGGCTCGGCGAAGTTCGGCTGAGCGGGCGCCACCGGCGGCTCATCGGCAACACCGGGCCCGCGTTGAGCAACTTGCGGCGCGACAGGCTGGTAGTTCGGGTTCATGGTGACGCGGGGCGCCACGGGCTGCGGCTCCGCCGGCGGTTCCGCTTTGAACTGAAACGGCGTCGGATCGACAGGTGTCGTGCCGCGGTCGTTGACCGTGTAAGGCGCGTTCGCGGCGAGTTCGCCGTAGGGCGACGACTGGGTCCGCCGCTGCGCGGCCAGCTCGGTCATCAGGCCGACGTAGGCCATCGGCGTCGCGGGGCTAACGAACGACCGGATCACTTGTCCGTTGCTATCGGTCACCACGTCGGTCGGCACCCGGGTCACGTTGTACGCACGGGCGAGATCCGGGGCATCGGCCGCGTTCACCTTCACTGGGACGTAATTGGCCACGATCGCTCCGGCGACGCCCGGCTGGGCGAACACACGCTTGTCCAGCACGCGGCATGGGCCGCAGCTCTCCGTCCAGAAGTGCATCAGCACGAGCTTGCCGGACTGCTGCGCTTCGGCCATGGCGGCGCGAGCGTCGGTGCGCCAGGGCACGCCGCCTTCGTCCGCGAACATGGACTGGGGCGAAGCGAGAGCGGCGAGAGCGGCGAGCAAGCAGAGCGAGCGACGCATGACAGGCGAGCCTTCCATGGGCGGCAAATGGCATCCGAGTCGAGAGCCCTTACAGCGGGCACTCGCCATCAGGTATCGACGCGAAGCCGTCGAGGACTGTTGGCAAACTCTGACGGTTCTGTGGATTGCGACGCTGGCGGTGCGGCGAACCGCCGCGAGACTCGATGCGTACCGATGACAGCTATGAGGGCAAGTTGACGCCACGATCGAGGCGGGCGGGTCCGTGTTTCTGCTAGCGGCAACGCGGTTTTCCCGTCGCGCCTAGCTTGACAGGCCGCGTAGGGCGGGCAATACTTCGCGCCGGAGTGGTTGAGTTTTCGGGCCTGTCGGCCGATGCTCCCAGACTCCATCGAAGTTTCCGGGTGCGATCCGAAGGGATTCGCCCCGGCTCGCCGGCTTCCACGCCGGCTCCTACACAGGGTTCCCTCGTCGGCGTCTGCTGATGTGCGTCGGGAACGCCGAATCTTCCGCGGCGCGGCAACACCGTCGGCGACGTGGGCGGGGAAGCGTGTCGCAGGGAACACGATTGCGAGTCAATCGATCCGGCCCGCCCGCAGCGGGTGCCGGATCAGCCGGAAGCTGGGAGATTCCCCGATTCCGCGTGCTGGTCGATGCTGTGCCCCTCATCTGAGGAGCGGCCGACCGGCGAACAACCATCCGACAGGAAGTTCGGTGGCGTCCTAACCCTTTGTTTTCGTGCGTAACTCGCCGAGCCGGGCGAGACGACAGGAGGTCAGCAACAACGCGGCAAAACCGAGCGTGGTAGGTCGGCTGGTAGGTGACCATCGCGGCTCGCCGAGTTCCGGCGCGGCGTCTCAGTCTTTCTTCATTGCGAGTCCCTCTCGATTCCAGCGCAACGCGCGGGCCGCTCCTTGGCCGCGTCGGCCTTCCCAGACACGCTCCCCCCGTCACCAAGCTTCACCAACCTTTCACATTGCTTTCACGCGTTGAGTGGGCGCCCGGCAAGGGCGTTGGACACAAACCCTTAACGCACCGCGCAGCGCTGGCGACCGCTCACGATGGCGGCTATCCCGACGCAACGCGTTCTCTACGCAGTACCGATTCACGCAGATAGATCATGGGTAAAAAGAACCGATCCGGCGGTCGCTACCGCGGACGCAACAACGGACAAGGCGGTGGCGGAGGCGGCGGCGGCGGTGGCGGCGGCGGCGGTGGCTACCGCGGTGGCCGACGTCGTGGCGGCGGCGGCGGCGGCGGCGGCGGCTACAACGGCGGTGGCGGAGGTGGCGGAGGATACGACGCCCGCCGCGAGGCCGAGCTCGACGCCGCACCAACCGGCGAGTTGAAGCCGGCCGCGGGCGTGCTCGAGATGCACCCCAACGGCTACGGCTTCCTTCGCGACCCGAACACCAACTTCGTCCGCGAGCGAACCGACCCGTTCGTTCCGGGGACGATGATCGAGAAGTACCGCCTGCGCGAGGGGCTGATGATCAGCGGCCTCGTGCAGCAACAGCGTCGCGATCAGGGCCCGCGGATGCGCGAGCTGCTCGACGTGGAGGGCAGCAAGCCAGAAGAGTACGTCGACGTGAAGTCGTTCGAAGACCTCACGCCGATCACGCCCGAAGAGTGGCTCCGCCTAGAGACCGGCCCCGAGCCGCTCAGCACGCGTGTCATGGACCTGCTGACGCCGCTCGGCAAGGGGCAGCGGGCGTTGCTCGTGGCGCCGCCGCGGACCGGCAAGACGGTGCTCACGCAGCACATCAGCCACGCGATCAGCCAGAACTACCCGTACATCAACCTCATGGTGCTGCTCATCGACGAGCGGCCCGAAGAGGTGACCGACATGCGCCGCAGCGTGGACGGCGAGGTATTGGCCTCTAGCCTCGACTGCGACGTGGAGTCGCACGTCCGCCTCGCACAGCTCACGATCGAGCGTTGCAAGCGCCTCGCGGAGATGGGCAAGGACGTGTTCCTGATGATGGACTCCATCACCCGCCTAGCCCGAGCGTTTAACAAGTGGGTCGGCAACACGGGCCGCACGATGTCGGGCGGCGTGGACATCAAGGCGATGGACATCCCGAAGAAGCTGTTCGCCACCGCGCGGGCGTTCGAAGAGGGCGGCTCGCTGACGATCGTCGGCACCGCGCTGATCGACACCGGCAGCCGGATGGACGAGCTGATCTTTCAGGAGTTCAAGGGCACGGGCAACATGGAGCTGGTGCTCGATCGCAAGCTGTCCGACCGCCGCATCTGGCCGGCGATCGACCTGGAGCAGTCCGGCACCCGCCGCGAAGAGAAGCTCCTCACGCCCGAGACGCTGCACGCCGCGACGATGCTCCGCCGCACGCTGAGCAGCATGCACCACATCGACGCGATGGAGCAGCTCACCACCAAGCTCGGCAAGTTCAAGACCAACGAAGAGTTCATCGGCCTGATCCAGGGCGCGGGCGCGATGAGCTGAATCGGACGCGGAGGGGCGAAGGCGGAAGGTGGAAGGCCGAATCATCGAAGCCGAGACTTGGCAGCCAAGCCTAGAGTGACCGGCTGCGTTTCCGATGGTCGCCGCTTGGCTGCCGCCAAGACGTCGCCCTGAGGGCAAGGTATGCTTGCGGCCAAGCGGGCGTTAGCTCGCCCAGGCGTGGCGAGGTCTTGCCATAGGCAAACCGAGACCGCCCGGCTGCGTTTACGGCGGTCTCCGCTTGGCTGCCGCCAAGACGTCGCCTCGTGGACTGGGTAAGCTTGCGAACTGTGAGTGGAAGCTTACAGAACGCGTGGCGAGGTCGCGGCAAAGCCACGCCGAGACCGCCCCAAAAACCGGAGGGTAAGCGAATTGGCTAGCACCCTGATTGGAATTCAGGCGCCGGTTTAACCGGTTGCGGGTTCGAGTCCCGTGCCCTCCGCTCTCTTTGCTCTGCTCCTTGCTCCGCTCCACCGAGCCAGCGAATGGTCCGCCTCCTGTGCCTGTTGCTCGCGGTCGCTTGGCCCGCTTGGGTTAGCGGGCACACGCTCGACGAGACGATCAACGTCGGCCGCAGTGTCGACGGGCGGACGATCGAGGCCCGCGTCTGGTCGCTGGCCGAGGGCGTTGACGAGTGCGTGCTGATCCTCGCGAGCATCCACGGCAGCGAGCCCGCCGGGACGCCGCTCGTTGGCAGGTTCGAGGCGTGGCTGGCTGAGCAGGACGCCGCAACGCTCCCCGCGACGATCGTCATTGTGCCGATCGCCAACCCCGACGGGTACGCACGCCGCGAGCGGTTCAACTCGAACGGCGTTGACCTCAACCGCAACTTCCCGGCCGGCAATCGAACCGAGAAAGCCAAGCACGGCGAGGCGGCCCTCTCGGAGCCTGAGTCGGCGGCGCTCATGCGGGTGCTGACCCGGTTCGCTCCGTCGCGTGTGCTGAGCCTGCACCAGCCGATCGAGTGCATCGACTACGACGGTCCCGGCGAAGCGCTCGCCGAGGCGATGGCCCGCGCGATCGACGATCGGCTGCCGGTGAAGAAGCTCGGCGGGCGGCCCGGCTCGCTCGGCTCGTACGTCGGCCAAGAACTCGGCCGGCCGATCATCACGCTCGAGCTGCCCAAGGGCGCCGAGGCGGGCAGCGACGCCGACGGCGGCGCTGAGCTGTGGCGACTCTACGGCGAGGCCGTGATCGCGTTTGTCCGCGGCGTCAATTAGCGAGGCGCGAGGCGGGCGATCTCGTCGGCTTGGTCGGGGAACCGCGCGGTGAGCTCCGCAACTTCGGTCGGTTTCGCCACGTGGAAGTCGGCGAAGTCGAATCCCGGCGCCACCAAGCAGCTGAGCAACGCCCAGCCGGGCGCCGCGCCGGGGTCCGCCAGACGGCACCCCTGCCAAACGCCCCCCGGCACGACCGCTTGCGGACGCTGGCCCGCGAGCAGGTCGGCGCCTAGCAGGATCGGGTCCGCGGCGCCTTCGGGCGGCAGCCGGAGCATGGCGACCGGCGCCCCCGCGTGCCACAGGAAGACCTCGTCGCTCGGCAGCACGTGCCACGCGGAGGGCGACTCCGGCGTCACCAGGAAGTAGATTGCCGTGAGGGCTTCGCGGGGGCCGGCGTACTCGGCGCCGAATCCGCCCGCCTCCAGCCGTCGCGCCGAGCGGAACATCTCACGGTAGTAGCCGCCCTCTTCGGGCAGCGGCTCGAGGCCGAGCAACCGGATCACTTCCTCGGCGGTCATCGCTTCGACGGCCATCTGTCCCTGCTCCGAGTCCCTGTGTCACGCATGCTGATCACCAGCCGCCACAACCCCCGATTGAAGCAAGCTGCCCGGCTGCGCGATAGCCGCGGGCGGCGCGAAGCGGGTCGGCTGCTGGTGGACGGCGCCCGCGAAACGCTCCGCGCCCTGCAAGCGGGCGTGACGCCGGTCGAGGCGTTCGTCGATGACGCGGCGGCCGGGCCACGCGTCGATGAAGCAGTCCACGCGCTCGAAGAACACGGCGTGGAGATCGTCCGGGTTGCGCGAGAGGCGTTCACCAAACTCGCGTTCGGCGACCGGGCCGACGGCGTGGTGCTGGTCGCCGAGCGGCCCGAGCGTTCGCTCAACCGGGTCGAGCTGCCCGCCGATCCGCTGGTGCTGGTGCTGGAGGCGGTCGAGAAGCCGGGCAACCTTGGCGCGATCCTCCGCACGGCGGACGGCGCCGGCGTCGACGCCGTCATCGCGGTCGATCCGCTGGTGGACTTCGACAACCCGAACGTCATCCGGGCGAGCATCGGCGCGGCATTCCGCCGCGGGACGGCGGTCGCTGCGTTCGAAGAGACACTGGAGTGGCTGCGGGGGCACGAACTGCGGGCGCTCGTCACCCGGCCCGAGGCGCCGGCGGCGTACACGTCCGCGGCGCTGACGGGTGGCGTCGCGATCGTGCTGGGCAGCGAGGCGGACGGGCTCGATCCCCGGTGGGACGACGTCGAATCGCTCGCCGTGTCGCTGCCGATGCTCGGGGTGGCCGACAGCCTGAACGTATCCGCGACCGCGGCGGTGCTGTGCTACGAGGCGCGGCGGCAGCGAGACGCCTAACCCGCCAACTTAGGCGGGCGCTACGGTCAGCTAGCCGGCACGGAGGTCTTGGCCTCGGCCACGGCCTCGTTGATCCGGCGGACGTTCGCCCAGTCGTCCTTGTACGACACGGGGACGAACTTCTCGGCCCCGGTCCCCTCGAGCGCGGCGCCGACGGTCGTGTCGTTCCACTCGAAGCCGAGCAGCGTCTCGCTGATCGCTTCGCGAAGCGTGGCGGGCAGGTTGTGGGCGAAGCCGATGACCGCCGGCGGGAACTGCTCCGACTCGTAGATCTCCGTGACGGCCGACTCTTCGATAGCGCCCTCGGCGATCATCTTCACCAGCAAGTCGCTGGCCACCGGCGCCGCGTCGTGCACGCCCTCCACCAGGTCGTTGATCGACACCTCGTGGCCGCCGGTGAATCCCCACTCGTAGTCGCGTTCGGGCTGCAGGCCGTGCTCTTTCAGCAACAGGATGAGCGCGGCCTTGAAGCCCGAGTTCGAGTTGGGGTCCACAAAGCCGACCTTCTTCCCCTTCAAACCATCGGGCGCCGCGACACCGCTCTCGGCGGGCGTGAGCAGCTTCATGGTGTAGCCGAACGAGCCGTCGCTCTTGCCCGGCGAGCAGACCGGCACGACCCCCGCCTCGGCCACGGCCAGTGGCGTAGCGCCCGTGCCGAGGCCCACCACGTGCACCTCGCCACGCAAGACCGCGTCTAGCTGCTCGCCCAGGTCTTCGTACGCCTTGTACTCAACGGGCAGCCCGGTGCTCTCGGACAGGGCCGCGATCAGATCGACCCAGTCTGCGGAACCGTCGCCGTCGTCCAGCGGGGCGCCGGCGATGTACGAGAAGACGAGCGTCTCGGGCTGCTGGCAGTCCTCGTCGGCGGGCGAGTCGCCCACCAGGTCGCCGTCCTCGTCGACAAATTCGAACTCTTCGGTGACCCGTGTCAGCTGCGAGCCGAGCAGCCGGTCGAGCATGTCCGCCTCGAACTCAGCCTGGGCCCGCTTTTCCAGGGACGGCAGCAACGCGTTGATCGCCACCGCGATGAGGCCGATCGGAATCAGGATCTTCAATAGACGACCGATCGAGATCGCGCCCTGGGGCGAATCGCTCATCGCGGACCTATAGCTGCTGGTGACGGGGGTAGGCTGGGCGGACCGGGCGATTGCCGATCGCGGTGCTCGGGGAGTGGTAACATACCACCGCTTAAGGGTGTTGCAACGACTCGCCGCGTGGCCCCGCCGAAGTGTTAAGAGGGCGTGAAGCGCCGGCTAAACACGCCGATTCACTCGAACTCGCCGCCCGCGGCGCGGAGCGTGTTGGCCAGGAGCATGGCGATCGTCATCGGCCCGACGCCACCCGGCACGGGCGTGATCCACCCGGCGACCGGCTCGGCCGCGGCGAAGTCCACGTCGCCCACCAACCCCGTGTCGGTGCGGTTGATGCCGACGTCGATCACCGCGGCGCCCGGCTTGATCCAGTCTCCGGCGACCATCTGGGGGCGTCCGACCGCGGCCACGACGATGTCCGCCGTGCGGCAGACCGCCGGCAGGTCGGGCGTGCGGCTGTGAGCGAGCGTCACCGTGGCGTCCCAGCCGCGTTGCGCCAGCAGCACCGCCATCGGCTTGCCGACGATGTCGCTGCGGCCGATCACCACCGCGTGTTTGCCGGCCGTGGGCACGCTGCCGCGGCGCAACATCTGCAGCACGCCGTGCGGCGTGCACGGCAGATAACGCGGCTGCCCGTGCACCATGAGGCCGACGTTCTCCGGATGGAACGCGTCGACGTCCTTCGCCGGATCGATCGCCCGCAATACGGCGTCCGCTCGGATCGCGTCGGGCAGCGGCAGCTGCACCAGGATGCCGTGCACGCCCGCGTCCGCGTTGAGCTCGTGAACCACCGCCATCAGCTCGTCGTGCGAGGTTGCTTGCGGCAGCCGTGTCAGGCGGCTGGTGATGCCCGCTTTCTCGCACGCCTTCTGCTTGTTGCGGACGTAGACCTCGCTGGCCGGGTTGTCACCCACAAGCACGGCCGCCAGGCACGGCGCCGGGGCGCCCGAGCCGACGAGCTTCGCGACGCCCTCGGCAATCTCCTCGCGGATCGCTTTAGCCAGGGCCTTGCCATCGAGGAGCTTCGCCATCGGGTCGTCCGTGTTCGCTCGGTTGCTCGCTAACCGCCGAAGAACCGCCACAGCACGGCGTACACCGCTCCGGCGTAGCAAGCGGCGGCGACGTCGTCGGCCATGATGCCCCATCCGCCCGGCAGGCGTTCCAACCGGCGGCACGGCCAGGGCTTGGTGATATCAAACAACCTGTGCAAAGCGAACCCGACGGCAAGCCATGTGCCGCAGTAGCAAGACCCGGGCGCGAACGCGTACACGAGGGGCACCGTGGTGAACTCGTCCCAGGTGATCGACTGCGGGTCCTTGGCGTCGGCGGCTTCGCCGATGCGGACCAAGTCCGCGGCCGCGCGGCCGCACAGCGGTCCGCCCAAGACGACAAGCACGGCGATCGTCGCGAGCTGCCAGCCGAGGCCCGGCAGCTGGGCGATGGCGAGTGTCAGCGGCACGCCCCAGATGGCGCCGACGGTGCCGGGGGCGGGCGTGTCGCGGCTGACGCCGAGGCCCGTGGCTAGCCAGATGGCGGGCGTCCAGCGCCGGGTGTCGGATGCTGGCGTGTCGGTCATCGCCGCTTCGCCTCGTCGTCGGAGGCGTTTCGGATGGCGCCGCTGCTGTCGTAGCGAACGGCGGACATGTAGGCGATGACCGGCACGCAGGCGATCGGGAACAAGTACATGATCCAAACGTCCGTGGCGTAACCGAGGCCAAACGCGCAGCCGGACGCCAGCAGAAAGATCCACCAGGTGTCGCTCAGGAAGCGTCTTAGGCCGTTCACGTGCAGGCGCCAGGTAGCCGGGCGGGAGGTGCCGTTTGGCCGCATGGTAGCAGCCGGCCCGTGTGGTGGCTTGGCAGCGATGTCGGTAACGTATTGAGAGGCAACGCTTTGCCGCCCGCGATCGCCACAGAAACCCGCACACACGCACGCACCGCACGCCGATGAGCGACGACGCTCCTAAGCTCACGCCCGTCGAGGGCTTCAAGACCGCCAGCGAGTACCTCCGGGGCCCTATCCCCACGGAGCTGGCCAACGACGCGCCGAACTTCACCGGCGAGAGCATCCAGCTGCTCAAGCACCACGGCACGTACGAGCAAGACAACCGCGACCGCCGCAAAGAAGCCAAGGCGGAGGGCGTGCCGGGCGGCAAGTACTACTCGATGATGGTCCGCACGGTGATCCCCGGCGGCAAGCTCAACAGCGAGCAGATGCTGGCGGAGCTCGACCTGTGCGACAGCGTCGGCAACACCACGCTGCGGTTCACCACCCGACAGGGCATCCAGCTGCACGGCATCCTGAAGGGCGACCTCAAACGGTACATCCACGCCGTGAACGAGGTGCAGCTGACGACGCTCGCCGCGTGCGGCGACGTGGCGCGGAACATGATGTGCTCGCCCATCCCCAAGAAGAACGCCGTCTACGACGCGATGCAGGAGCTCTCCGACGAGCTTAAGGAGTATTTCAAGCCGCTAACCGGGGCCTACCACGAGCTGTGGGTCAAGAACGGCGAGACGGGCGAGAAGGAGAAGGCGGGCGGCGGGCCGAACGGCCACGGCGCCAACGGCCGACGACGCTCGAGCGGCATCAAGGACGGCGACGGCGTTGAGCCGATCTACGGGCCGACCTACCTGCCGCGCAAGTTCAAGATGGGCGTCGGCCTGCCGGGCGACAACGCCGCGGACATCTACTCGCAAGACATCGGCTTCTTGGCCATCACCGAGGGCGAAGGCGCCGACGCGCGGGTCGTTGGCTACAACCTGCTGGTCGGCGGTGGTTTCGGCCGCACGCCGAGCGCCGCCAAGACGTTCGCTGCGGTCGCCCAGCCGCTGTGCTACTGCCCTGCGGGCGAAGAGATCAGCGCCGCCGAAGCGGTCATGAAGGTGCAGCGCGACTTCGGCGACCGAACCGACCGCAAGGTCGCTCGGCTGAAGTACCTCGTGCACCGCTGGGGCATCGAAAAGTTCAAGGCGAAGGTCGAGGAGTACGCCGGCCGCGACCTAGCGGCGGCCAAGGAGATCTCTGTCACCGAGCACAACGACGGCATGGGTTGGCAGGAGCAGGGCGACGGCCGCTGGTTCTACGGCCTGAACGTGGAAAACGGCCGCGTGAAGGACGAGGGCGACTTCCGCCTCAAGTCGGCGTTGCGAGAGATCTGCACCACGCTGGCCCCGCCGCTGCGGATCACGCCGCACCAGGGGCTCATCTTCTGCGACATCGAGCCGCAGGACAAAACGCGGCTGGAGTCGATCCTGCGGTCGCACGGCGTGCCGCTGACCGAAGACATCTCAATCGCCCGGCGTTGGTCGATGGCGTGCCCCGCCCTGCCCACCTGCGGCCTGGCCGTCACGGAAAGCGAGCGGGCCCTGCCCGGCATGCTGGACGAGCTCGACATCGAGCTGGCCAAGCAGGGCCTTACCGACGAGCCGTTCACGCTCCGCATGACCGGCTGCCCCAACGGCTGCGCCCGCCCGTACAACTCGGACATCGGCTTGGTCGGCCGGGCCAAGAACAAGTACACGATGTTCTTGGGCGGCAGCCGGCTGGGCCATCGGCTCAACTGGATCTACCGAGACATGGTGCCCTCCGACGACGTCGTGCCGACGCTCGGCCGCCTGTTTGCCCACTTCAAGGCGAACCGCGAGTCGGGCGAACCGTTTGGCGACTTCTGCGACCGCGTCGGCAAAGACGCCCTGCTGGCCGCTTGCGAGACCGCTGAGTAGGTATCGCTAAGCCACTTGAGTAAGCGCGCGGAGTAAAGGCGGATACGACGCGAGTCTATTCGCGTTCATCCGCGTCATTCGCGGTTTCTTCTACCAAATCCAGTTCCGGTTGCTCTTGCTCAACCGATTCGTCAGCAAGCGTCTCCGCCTCGCAGGCGATGCGTAACCGCTCGTCCGTCAGTTCCAGCGCCGTGAACCGCCAGACGCGGTCTTTGGCGAACGGCAGTCGGCCGGGGTCGAGCATCGCGAGCGCCCGCGTCTCGCTGCCCGCCCAGCGGATCGGGACGAGGCTATCGACGAACGAACGCCGCAGGTGCTCGGCCACGCCGTTGGGTGGCACGGGGAGCGTGCCGACGCGAGTGTCGGCGAACTCGATCGCGATCTCGCCCCGCTCCGTCACCGTCGGACGCACGCCGAGCGTCATCACGCCCTCCAGCGGGCCGACCACGGTCTGGGCGCTTAGCATCAGCAGGTCGCCGTTCGTCCACACGCGCGGCTGGTACAGATCGACCGACACGTTCGGGTCGCGTCGCTCGAGCTCTTCCACCAGCCGGGTCGCCAGCCACGCGTTGACGTCGGCCAGCGGCAGGTCGATCGCCCACACGTCCGCCGACTGCGAGTCGCTGTAGAACGCGGCCGCTTGGCTCTCGACGTTCTGCTTCTGCTCGTCGAGCTCCTCGGCGGCGGCCGACTCGGTGGTGGCGACCGCGGCCTCGTACTGCGGCGGCGTCGTGGTCGCCATGCTCCGCATCAGCAGGAACGTGACGATCGCGATGAGCGAAATGACGCCGAACGCGGCGGCCAGGATTTTGACGAATCGGGGCAAGGCGGTCTTGGCTCGCTGGGGTGAACGGCGATCCGGCGGCGAGCCAGCTATGGGGCCGTGCCGGCCGTGGGCGCCTGCCGTCAGGGGGAGCATACCGGCTGGGGCCGCCGTTGACCCGTCGCGGCCGCCGGCCAGACAATACGGCGCCACCGACCGAGAGTTCGCCACCGATCCGCGAGAAACACGCCGCATGGCCGCCGAGACGCCTCCCTCCGCTGATAAACGGCCCGCCGCTGACAATGAGCCCGTCGCTGACGCGCAGGCCCAGGACGTCCAGGACGCCACCAACCCACTCGTCGCCCGTCGGCAAAAGCTCGAGGCGATCGCCGCGCTCGGCGTCGATCCGTGGGGCGGTCGACTGGACGACCACACCCGTGTGGCTGCCGTGCGGGCCCGCGCGGGTGAGGTGAAGTACCGCTTCGCCGACGGCTCGGAGGTCGACCTGCCCGACTTCGCGGCTCAATCGGACGACTTCAACTTCCGTCAATGGAAGACCGACCAGAACGAGGCCCACGGCGGCGAGCGTGGCGAGGTGGCCGGGCCGAAGTTCCGCGTCTGCGGACGCGTGGTGCTCAGCCGCTCGGCCGGCAAGCTGGTGTTCATCAGCCTCCGCGACATGACCGGCGACCTGCAGCTGATGGTCGGCAAGAAGCAGGTGGGCGACTCGTGGGCGATCGTCGAGCAGCTCGACCTGGGCGACCTGATCGCGTGCGACGGCATGCTGGTCTACACCAACACGGGCGAGCTCACGATCGCGGCGGAGAAGATCCACTTCTTGGCCAAGAGCCTCGAGCCGCCTCCGGAGAAGCACCACGGGCTGACCGACCCCGAGCAGCGGCAGCGGATGCGGTACGTCGACCTGGCGTACAACGAGGGCGTCATGCCGCGGATGCTGGCCCGCAGCGCGATCGTGAAGAGCGTCCGCAGCACGCTCGACGAGCGCGGCTTCGTCGAGGTCGAGGGCCCCACGCTGCACAGCATCGCCGGCGGCGCCGCGGCCCGGCCGTTCACCACGCACCACAACGCGCTGGACATCGACCTGTTCCTCCGCATCGCGCTGGAGCTGCACCTCAAACGATTGCTGGTGGGCGGTGTGGAGCGTGTGTACGAGCTCGGCCGGGTGTACCGCAACGAGGGCATCAGCCCGCGGCACAACCCCGAGTTCACCATGCTGGAGGTGTACCAGGCGTACGGCAACTACGAGACGATGATGGAGCTCACCGAGTCGATCGTCGTCGATGCGATTGCTGCAGCGGGCAGCGGGCAGCAAGCAGAGGGCGGCGAGGTCAATTACGTGTTGCCTTGGGGCGACGCGACGATCGACTTTACGCCGCCGTTTGCCCGCAAGACGTACGACGAGCTGTTCGCTGAGCACGCCGGCGTGGACCCAGCCGACGCGGGCGCGGTTGCGGACCTGGCCAAGAAGATCGGCTTCGAGCTGACGGACGACACGGGCGCCGAGCGGCACCCGGACGTCATCAAGAACGAGGTCTTCGAGGAGAAGGTCGAGGACGCTTTGGTCGGGCCGATCTTCGTGATCGACTACCCGGCCAGCATCTGCCCACTCACGAAGCGGAAGCGAGACAACCCGGCCGTGGCTGAGCGGTTCGAGCTGTTCATCCGCGGCATGGAGATCGCCAACGCGTACACGGAGCTCAACAATCCGGACCTGCAGGAAGAGCTGTTCAAGAAGCAGCTCTCGGGCCTCAGCGACGAGGACTCGATGGCCAAGATGGACGACGACTTCGTCCGAGCGTTGCGGCACGCCATGCCCCCGGCGGGCGGGTTGGGCATCGGCATCGACCGGCTGGTGATGCTGCTAACCAACAGCCAGACGATCCGCGACGTGATCCTCTTCCCGCTGCTGCGGCCGGAGAAGTAAACGCATTACTGCGTGGGCGATCCTCCCTCAGACGCCGGCGTCAGGAAGGGAAATGGGTGGAGTGAAAGGCAGGTGGAAGTGAATCAACGTAGGCGATCGCCCCCTTTCTTCTTCAAGCACGCCCACACCACGGGCCCCTCATAGCCGCACATCGCCCCCCGACGGAAACGCTATCCCCTTATCCCGTTTCATCACCCCATCTCCCTTCCTAAATCCCGCCCCACCAACGCCCCTAGCGGGCAAATCAACGAGCTACTCCCCCCACCCGAGAAGAAGCGACATGATCGGATCCAACTGCTGCCTCTCCGGCGACGCCGGCAAGCTCTTGCTGCGGCTCACCATCGGCGGGCTGATGCTGTTTCACGGCGTCAACAAGCTCACCAGCGGGATCGAGGGCGTCACCGCCATGGTGACCGCCCAGGGCATGCCGCCCGCCGTTGCCTACGGCGTCTACGTTGGCGAGGTGCTGGCGCCGCTGCTGGTGGTGATCGGCCTGTTCACGCGGCTTTCGGCCGCGGTGATGGCTTTCAACATGGTTGTGGCCACGCTGCTGGCCCACCCGGGCGATCTGCTGAAGCTCAACGAGTACGGCGGCTGGGCCGTCGAGTTGCAGGCGCTGTATCTGTTCGGCGCCGCGAGTATCGCCCTCCTGGGCGCCGGCCACTGGTCGGTCGACGCGGCGAAATCGGGCAAGGCGGCTGCTAGCGACGACTGAGCGCGAGGGCGGAAAAGGGGAAAGGGAAAGCGGAACGAGAATCGCTGATGCGAAACACGTCGCGCCCCGCGGTGGGGTCCCTCAAGAGCGCAAGCCTCACGCCTCAGTTCTGCCCCCCGCCTGCCCGCGACCTACTGCCCACTCCTTTTGCCCTAGCTACCCCGCGGCGGCCTCCGCTACGGTCCGCGCATGTATCAACTCGTTCTCTGCCTGCGGTACCTGCGGACCCGCTGGATAGCGCTCGCCTCGATCATCAGCGTCACGCTAGGCGTGGCGACGCTGGTCGTCGTGAACGCCGTCATGGCGGGCTTTCAGCACGAGATGCAGGACCGGATCCACGGCGTGCTGAGCGACATCGTCTTCGAGAGCCAATCGCTCGACGGCGCCGCGGACCCGGACGCGCACATGGCCCGCATCAGCGAGGCCGCGGGCGACCTGATCGCCGGCATGAGCCCCATGGCCCAGGCCCCGGCGATGCTCACCTTCAAGAGCGGCAGCCAGCGGATCACCCGGCAGATAATGCTCATCGGCATCGACGCTGAGAGCTACAGCCGCGTGAGCGACGTCGGCCGCTACCTGCAGCATCCAGAAAACCGCGAGTCGCTGTCATTCGACCTCCGCGCGGGCGGGTACGACACCCTCGACCATCAGGCCGAGAACCCCGCCAAGGCCAAGGCCCGAACGCAGATGGAGTACGCCGGCTGGGAGCACCGCAAGCGATGGGGCCAGATGGCCAACCGCATGGCGGAGCGTGAGGCCGAGCGGCTGGCCGAACTCCGCGCTGCCACTGGGCCGCGAGAGAACCGGGTAGCCGATCCCTTCGCCGCCGCGGGCGACGCACCGCAGGGCGCCACGTTCGACCCGACCGCCGAGACGCACGACGGGCTGGTGCTCGGCATGGCGCTGGCCGCCTTCCGCGACAAGGAGGGCGCCGATCACTTCTGGCTCACGCCGGGCGACGACGTCGAGGTGGTCTACCCCAAGACCGGCAAACGGCCCGAGGCGGGCTCCGCGTTCTTCACGGTGGTGGACCTCTACGAGAGCAAGATGAGCGAGTACGACTCGTCTTTCGCGTTCGTTCCGCTTCAGCGGTTGCAGTTCTTACGGGGCATGCGCGACCCGCTCACCGGTGTCGGCCGGTTCAACTCGATCCAGATCCGCTGCAAGCCGGGCGTGGAGCTCGACGAGGTCCGCGACCGCCTCCGCACGGCGTTCGACCCGCGGCTGTACGCCATCAGCACGTGGCGCGACAAGCAGGGCCCGCTGCTGGCGGCCGTGCAGATGGAGACCATGGTGCTCAACGTGCTGCTATTCCTGATCATCGCCGTGGCGGGATTCGGCATCCTTGCGATCTTCTACATGATCGTCGTGGAGAAGACGCGCGACATCGGCATCCTCAAGAGCCTGGGCGCCAGCGGCTCGGGCGTGGCGGGCGTCTTCCTCGGCTACGGGCTGACGCTCGGCGTGGTGGGCTCCGGCGCAGGCGTCGCGGGCGGGCTGCTGTTCGTGCGGTACATCAACCAGATCGCCGACTTCATCAGCTGGGCGCAGGGCCAAGAGGTGTTCCCGCCGGACGTGTACTTCTTCCAGAAGATCCCGACGATCGTTGATCCGTGGACGCCGGCGCTGGTGGCGGTCGGCGCGTTGTTGATCGCCGTCATGGCGAGCGTCGCCCCGGCCATCCGCGCCGGACGGCTGCACCCCGTCGTCGCGTTGCGGAGCGAGTGATGCCGATCCCCGAGCCCCCCACCAATCCCACGCTGCCCATGCCGCCGTCAGACACGCCGCTGCTGACGGCGCGCGGCGTCACCAAGACGTACCGCAAAGGCGCCATCGAGCTGCCCGTGCTGCGGGGCGTCGACCTGGAGGTCCAGCGTGGTGAGCTGCTGTCGATCGTCGGCCAGTCCGGCAGCGGCAAGAGCACGCTGCTGCACCTGCTGGCCACGCTGGACGCCGCCGACGCGGGCGAGATCACCTACGACGGCCAGCGGATCGACAACGCCACGCGCCGCCAACGCGATCGACTCCGCAACGGCGACCTTGGCATGATCTTCCAGGCGTACCATCTGCTGCCGGAGCTGACGGCCCTAGAGAACGTGCTGGCCCCCGCCATGGTCCGCTACGGCGTGCTCAGCTACTGGCGGAAACGCGCCGAGCTACGCCGCCAGGCGACCGAGCTGCTGGACCGCGTCGGCCTGGGTGAGCGGTTGCGGCACAAGCCGCGAGAGCTCTCCGGCGGAGAGATGCAACGCACGGCGATCGCCCGGGCGTTGATGAACGAGCCCCGGCTGCTGCTGGCCGACGAGCCGACGGGCAACCTCGATCGGGCCACCGGCGAGGGCGTGCTCGAACTGCTCCGCGAGCTGAACCTTGAGACCGGCCTGACGGTCGTCATGGTGACGCACGACGCGGCGATCGCCCGAGCTGCCGACCGCACGGTGACGCTCGTCGAGGGCCGCGTGGAAGACACCGAGGGCGGGCTGCGTCTGCAGGCTTAGTCCCGGGTCGAACCACGCAGGAACGAAGGACCGAAGGGCCGCGGATCGGCTCTCCGCTGCTTCGTTCGGTGGTGGTTCTCCAACGCCTCGACCGCCTTTGTGGCTACTCGCCCCCGGCTAACAGCAACGGATCGCCCTCGGTAAGCTTATGAGCACCGCCCTCAAGCCCACGGCCTCAAGCCTCCGGTCTCGCCCCGTGTCGCTCGTCTCGATCAACGGCAAGCTCGTCCCCGCCGCGGAGGCGTCCGTCAGCGTCTTCGACCACGGACTGCTGTACGGCGACGGCGTCTTCGAGGGCATGCGGATCTACGGCGGCAAGGTCTTCCGCCTGCAGGAGCATCTTGAGCGGCTCTACGAGTCGGCCCGCGCTATCGTGCTGGAGCCGCCGATCTCGCTCGAGCAGATGGCCCGCGCCACGAAAGACTGCGTCGCCGCCAACGACCTAACCGAGGGGTACGTCCGGCTGATCCTGACCCGCGGCGCCGGCACGCTGGGCCTCGACCCCAACCGGTGCAGCGACCCGCAGGTGATCATTATTGCGGACAAGATCACCCTCTACCCGGCCGAGTTCTACGAGAACGGCCTGGAGATCATCACGTCGAGCGTCATCCGCAATCATCCGGCGGCGCTGAGCCCGCGAATCAAGTCGCTCAACTATCTGAACAACATCTTGGCGAAGATCGAGGGTCTGCACGCCGGGTGCGTCGAAGCCCTGATGCTCAACCACAAGGGTGAGGTCGCCGAGTGCACGGGCGACAACATCTTCCTGGTGAAGAACGGCCAGCTGCTCACCCCGCCGCTGGACGCCGGCATCCTGGGCGGCATCACCAGGCAGGTGGTGCTAGAACTGGCGGCGGACGCGGGCGTCCGCGCGCTCGAGGTGGCCCTCACCAAGCACGACGTGTACGTGGCCGACGAGTGCTTCCTGACCGGCAGCGCTGCGGAGGTGATCCCGGTGGTGAGGGTCGATTCCCGCGTGATCGGGACGGGCAAGCCGGGCCCCGTGACCAAGCGGCTCGAAGAGGCGTTCACCGCCGCAGTGCGAGCCTGAGAGCAGCCTGCGTAAGGGTTGGTTGGCCGGTGCTCTAGCTTCCAGGTGGTGGCTTAGCGGACTGACCGACGCTGCCGTCTCTGCCGGCGTTCATCGCGGCGAACTAGCAACCGATGCGGTCGAGATGCGCGAATCGACGCGGGCGCGGCTATACTCGGGGTGCGACGCCCCCTTCGACGCCTCCCGTGCGAACGCCGCCGACGATGCCCCGAACGGTCCCCGATCAACGCCCGACGCTGCCGACGAGCGTGCGCGAGCGGCGGCTCGATCGTCCATTCGGCTGGCGAGCAGGTTTCACGCTCGTCGAGCTGCTCGTTGTGATCGCGATCACCGGGACGCTCGTCGGCTTGCTGCTGCCGGCGGTCGCCGCTCAGCGTGAGACCGCCCGCCGCACGCAATGCGTTAGCCGATTGAAGCAGGTCGGCGTTGGGCTGCACGCTTACCACGCGGCTTACTCGTCGCTCCCTTCGGGTCTCGTCGCGGACGTGGAGCGCGGTTTCGACAGCAAGAGCTGGGGGTGGGGCGCTCTGCTGCTGCCGTTCATCGAAGAGCGGCAACTGTCCGACCAGCTGGAACCAAACCGGCGTTCATTCAGCGAGGCCACTTGGGAGGTCGAGCGGGCAGAGTCTCTGCTAGCGAACATCAGCGCGTATCGATGCCCCTCGGACGAAGAGGTGTATCAAGCGCACTACCTGCGTCTGATGTTCCTGCCGTTCACGGTGGGTCAGCAGTTGGCGAGCGGCCGAGGGTCCGCCGGCCCTTTGAGCTCCAGCCCGGGCCCGGCGGCCCCGCGGCACGCGTCTCCGCCGCTCACGCCTCCGTCGCCCGACGCCCCTTGGGAGGAAGACTACACCGTGGGCGTCCGGATGGCGAAGTCGAACTACGCCGCCTCCATCGGCAGCGGGTGGAAAGCGCAGTGGGAAGAGTGGAACGCCACCGACTTCGAGGGCGACGGCCTCTTCGGCAGGAACTCGGCGACCCGGTACTCGGAGATCACCGACGGGGCGAGCAAGACGATCGCCATTGGTGAACGGAGCTATCGCAACTACGCCGCGGTGTGGGCCGGCAGTAACTCGTGGCAGCGGTGCGGGTTCATCGACAATCAGATGGTGCTCGGAACCGCGTTCTACCCGATCAATGACCCGCCCATCCCGATCAACATGGGGTGCAACGGCCAAGGATCCGCCAACTTCAGCAGCTACCACCCCGGCGGCGCCAACTTCTTGTTTGGCGACGGTTCGGTGCGTTTCCTTTCGCAGCAGATCGACACGCCCGCTTTCCACCAGATGGCGAGTCGCGACGACGGAGAGAACCCGAGTGGCTTCTAACCAAGCAGCGACCAACCACGCAAAGACGCGACGCGACGCGCGCCTCGCCCTGCTGGTCATCGGAGCGATCGCAGGCGGGACGGTCGGGTGCACGCGCGGCGAAGACACGCTCGCATCGATCGGCGCCCACGGCCCGCACGGTGGCCACATGGCCCAGGTGTCGGCCGGCGCCGGCTTCGAGATCGAGCTGACCGCCGACGAGAAGCGCCGGCGGATCGTTCTCTACGTTCTCGATGCGACCACCGCCGAGCCCTATCCGCTGCGGATCGACGCGCTCGACGGCGCGTTCGAGATCGCCGGACAGAGCGTCGAGGTCACGTTCGTGCCGGACCCACGGCCGGACGATCCAGAAGACCACGCGTCGCGCTTCGCGATCGAGCTGGACAAGCTCCCGCAGCAGCTGCTGCTGTCGAACGAGTTCGAACTCAAGCTCTCGTACACGGCCGGCGGCAAGGCAATCGCGGCGACGATCCCGCACCGGAACGACCACGCGCACGAGTACCATCACGACTGAGCGGCGGGCGCCGTCGATGTGCGTTCTCCAAACCGACGAGACCTCGTAGAGGGCGGGACTCGCTACCGGTCGTGTCGACGTCGAAGTGCGTTGACGGTCGCTCCGCGTCAACGGCCCGGCGGGTGTTCGCTGCGTCGAACGATGAAGCCGGCGCCTACATCGCTTCGCTTGGAACTACCGGGGTGTTCCACAGCTGGGACTTCGAGCGATTGGCGATGCTCGGTGGTTGGTCCAGCCGACCGCTTTTCTGGCAACGCTTACAAGAAAAAAGTCGTTGCGGGGCATCGAGCCCGTGCTCCAGAGAATCTGCCGGAGGGGCAAATACTCCGCCTTTGAAACGTCAGCTCTCCTGCTACGCGTTTACACTGTGGTCCCGCACTCGCTGCTGGGCGAACCAAGTCTCGACTGCCGCGCAGTCGTTACTCACTTCCGAACGACCGCTGTGAGAGAAATCCAATGATCAGATCAGTGAGCAAGTGCGTCGTCTTGGGTGTCTGCTCGGCGCTCGCCTTGTTGCCCTGCGGGGCGACGGCTCTGGATATCCGCTTCAACACGGATACCGGCGCGCTCACCCAGGGCGGCACGGCGCCGCTCAATGCGATCAACGGGACGCCGCTTGGGAATGTCGTGTTCCGCGACGACGGCGTAACCGAGTTTCAGTTCCTCGGTGACCTGATCCTGACCAACGCCGACACGGTGACAGCCGATGGGACGCGGCCGTTATCGCTCTTTGCGGGCGACGACCTCTTCGTCGAATCGGGCGCCGTCCTCAATTTCAGTGCGTCGAACATGCCGGACGGCGCTCGGCTGGGCGGGGGGAACGGCGGCGGCATCGGGGGGAGTCCTTCGCCCGGCGGAGGTGGCGGCGCGGGGGCTTCGCTCGGCGGCGTTGGCGGAGCACCGGGCAACGGCGGGGCGACGTTGTTCAATGGCGGCGAGAACGGCCAGAACGGTGTCGGCGGCTTCGAGGGGGTCCAAGCCAGCCCAGCGGGCGACGGCGCCACAGGGGCCGATGGCGTGCGAGGTTTTCAGAACCAACTGGGCGGCGGGCGCGGGGGCGCGGGCGGCGCCCGAGGCATCGCCGGCGCGGGCGGCGCCCCCGGCACGAGTGGCGCCTTCGGAGAAGGTGGCTCGTTTCAAAACCTAGGCAGCATGGGATCCGACGGCACCGACGGTGGTGTCGGCGTTGACGGGGGAAATGGCGTACCGGGCCTACCCGCAACGCCGGGTAGCAACGCGGTTGCAGGCAACTTCCTCAGCGGCGGCGGTGGCGGTGGCGCCGGCGGCGGAGGAGGCGGCGGAGGAGGCGGCGGCGGCGGCGGTAGCGGGGGCGGTGGCGGCGGCGGCGGCGGCGGGGCCGGTGCATCCCTTGCAGGAGGCGGCAACGGAGGAGGTGGTGGCGCCGGCGGGGTCGGCGGCGTAGGGGCCTCCGGCGGAGCTTCGGGAAGGGGAGGCGTCGGGGGACCGGGAGGCGGCGCCGTCGAACTCGTGGCGATGGGTCGGATCGAGTTCGCCGGCAGCATCTCGGCCAAGGGCGCTCCCGGGCGAGCCGGAGAGGCGCCCCAGACGCCGGGCGCACCCAACTCGGGGGCGGCCGGCAACCCCGGCGCCGACGGCGCTCCGACCGTCTGCTGCGATTTCTTCTTCGGCCAGATCATCAGCTTCGGCGGCGGCGATGGCGGCGATGGCGGCGATGGGGGAGCGGGCGGCGCCGGTGGCCTCGGCGGGGCCGGCGGCGACGGCGCCGGCGGAGCCGGAGGCACCATCCGATTCCAAGCCTCGCTGTTCGATGGCACGGGCGCCGCCGTCAACACCCAAGGCGGCAGCGGCGGCATCGCTGGGGGGAATGGGCGCTACGTGGTCGCCGACAACGGCGACTCCCCGATCAACATCGGGTTCCCGGTCGGCGCCCAGATCGAGACTTTCTTTCAGAACAACGCCGGCGGCGGCGGGATCAACCCGTTCATCGATGGCGGGACGTCCGTGACGAGTCATCTCCCGGGCCTGGTAGGCGGCGCCGACGTCTACGGCATCGTCGACGGGCTCGACGCCTCCGACGAGGTGTTCGACGCCGTCCGCGCGGCGGCGCCGGCCGGCGCCCTGGCCGCAATCGTGTTGGCTAACGAATTGCCGGGCGTCGGCGGCTTCGTTGCCCAAGACGCCGTCCTCTTGGTCAATCTCACGGACACGCCGCTCGCCGCCCCCGAGCTCGGAGTCGGGGCCTCGGGCGCCACTACGCCGGCTGCCGCACCGCTACTGACGCGTGGCTTCGCCGAGAACCCGGCCTTCGGCGGAGACGGGCCCGACCCTCTGCTGTCGCTGGCTCCGAGCGCTGTGTTCGCAACGCTCGTTCCGGAAGTGCGATCTTTCAGTCAGCCCATGCCCTTCGCCCTAGGGGTGGACGGTTTCATTTCGACCGGCTCGCTGTTGGGTGGCGATGAAGGAGTGAATGACTTCGCGTTCTTCATCGACCCCACCTTCTTGGCAGGCGACTACAACGCCGACGGGGTCGTTGACGCGGCTGACTACACCCTGTGGCGCGACAACGTGGGCGCGCCGGCCGGCACGCTGGCGAACGACACCGCCGGCGGCGTGATCGGGCTCGCACAGTACGACGTGTGGCGAGACAACTACGGCTTGATGCTGCCAACCGTTCCCGTCGTGGTCCCCGAGCCCGTCGCTGCGGCGCTGCTGCTGATGATGGCCGGCGTCTCGACGGGATTCCGACGCCGCTGATCGCCGTCCGAGGCCGCTGTCTGGCTTCGCTGAAACGTGCTGAGGTTGCCTCAATGGCGGCAGGTCCGGCAACGGCCCGACAGCCGGCGTTGGACTTCACCTCGGTAAGAAGCGCCGCCGCTAACCTGATTCGAAGTGAGGCACTCGGGCACTTCTGAACTCCGCATCGTCTTTGCAAGCCAACCACCGGCAGACGCGGAGGCACGTTCGATCCGCCTGCCAGGCTCCCCAGCCCCGGAGGCCAAGTGAGCAACCGCCGAAATACACACTCAACGCCGCCGACATCGGCCGGTGTCTCCGCCACCCCTTCTAACGCCGAATTCATGGGGTCCGTTTAGAGGCGGAGACCGACATCGAGCGATTATTCTCGCGACATGGGCGGCTCGCCTGAGCGTTGTGGGGACGCCTCATTGTCGTCCCCTTCAAAGCCCGCCAATTGGCCCGCAGCCGAACCGATGCGGGAGCCAAGCTGGCACAGGCTCGGGAGCGAGCCCACGTTCGCGGAGCCCCGCTGAGCCGCGAATCTCGGGAAATCCGCAAAACTAGCTTGAACGATTAGGCGCCATCGAGAACACTACACCAAGCTGCATAAACGTTGATACGGCTCGCGCGGGTAGATCCCGCCAGTGGTCTAAGCGTGGTGCGGCTCCCCTCGTCTGTGTCCGGAAGTGTCTTCCGGCATCTCGTTCTCCGCCAAAGCTTCTTTTCCTGCCGGCCGGCCTCTGGCGCCCCTCGTCCGCAGCGACAGCGCCACGCGAACCGGCGACCGACTCAAGGAGATGACCTCATGAGAAACTTCGCGTTGATGCTTTGCCTGTCGCTCGCAGGCTCGACCGCCCACGCGGGCTTGGTACTTATGGACTTCGGGCAAGCGCCGCAGCAAGACCTCACCAACACGTTCGACTACTCGTTCGGCCCGGCCGGAACCGCCCGCAGCTACGACGCGGACAACCTGATCATCGACTCGACCTACAACAACACGTTCGACGTCAGCGGCACCGGCATCGGCGGCGACTTCTCGGGCGTCGGCTCATTCGTCGGCGAAGCGTTGCCCACGCAGCTGCTCACCGAGCCGCTGCTGTTCGAGGGATCGCTCACACGGAACGGGGGCGGCTCGACGTTCGACGCCGAGAACAACCTGTTCGATTTCAAGATCGTGCTGCTGCCGCCCAGCGGCCCCGGTCTTGAGTACTCGTTCATCAACCAAGCGGACGACACGAGCGGCGTCGATCCGGGAGACGGCGTCGCGGCCGTCACGGGCCTGTGGACCGGCACGCTCATCGCCGGCGCCCCGACCCCCGGGTTCATCGTCGATCAGGTGCAGTTCATCCTCCAGGCCGGCGACACGACCGGCACGTCGGTGCTGCGTGTGGACAACCTGCAGGTGGTGCCCGAGCCCGCGAGCCTGGCCACCGCAATCGTTGGCGCCGGGGCCCTGGCGGCGACGCGTCGCCGACGTGGCCTCGCCGGCTAGGCAGCGGCCCGCACTCGGTCGGGACGCACTCAGTAGCCACGCATGAGCGACTCAGACCCGGCCGACCGATGATCTGCCTTCGAGTTACTCCGGGCCCCACTGGCACGCCGCCGGTGGGGCTCTTTGCATTGGGGTCCGCGTGAACATCACACTAGCGAGACGCCGGTGCGGCTCTGGATCGGCGTTCATCGCTTGCGAGACGCCAGTGGCACAGACACGACACACTGGCCCAGCGGGTCATTCCCGCGACATCGCCAGCTCGCCCGGGCCGCGTTGGAACGCCGCGTTGTCGACCTCTTCGAACTCCGCCAGCTGGGCGCTCGCGAGGTCGATCCGCGCCCGGTCCCGCTTGGACAGGATCCAGGTGATGAGATGGTCGGCCCGCAGGCTCGGCTCGCCGTCGATCGGGCCCGCGTACAGCTCGACCTCCACGGGAGCGACGCCGCGGCGCGAGAGGGCCTCGTTGACCCTTAGCCTCGGCCCCGGCGGCAGACCCGCCTCGAGCAGCGTGTGCAGCTGCGCGAACGCGTCGAGGAACGACCGCAGCTCTTTCAACGCCTCGTCGTCCGCCACCGGCATCGTCACGAGGCGGTAGGAGAGCTGATCGCTCTCCAGCCGCAGTTCGCCCGTGCTGGGGTCGAACGACTCCTTCAGCTCGGGGTCGCCGACGAACCGGAGGAACGGGTCTTCCTGCAGAGCGGCCCAACGCCGCAGCTTGGTCATGACGACGGCCACCCGGTCGGCGCCGATCTCGGTGCGGCGTTCTCCGTCGGTGTCGAGCAGCACGAAGCGGCCCGGCTTGGAGCCGACTCCGCGGCGGAAAATGGTCACCCGGTAGTCGCGGTCGCGAAAGTCGTAGGCCACGCCGTCGGCGAACAGCGTGATGCTCTGGCTGGCCGGCGCCTCTTCGCCCTGGGCATAAACGCGTGTCTCGATGCGGAACTCGGCCGCCCCGGCAGAAAGCGGGCAGCAGGCGAACAGCATCAAAACGAGCAGCGTGCGCATCGAGGGCGTCCGGAGAGGGCGACAGACCGGGCGGACCGTAGCAGCCCCCCTTGGAGCCGGAAACAGCAATGTGGGGGAAGTGGTTAGGGATTAGGTAGTTAGGGGTTGGGTAGCAGGTTAGTGCGAGGGGCCACCGCTCGCGTCTGCCACACAGGCCTTTTCCCGACCTTCGACCCACTGCCTTCCGCCTCCCGCTTTCCTACAACTCCCTACTAGCCCCTAAAAGACCTACCCCCCCAAAAACACCTATCCTTACTAGCTCCTTCCCACTGCCTCACCCAAAGTACGCCGGCTCGTTGCCCGCCTTCCACTTGATGTTGCAGCCGATGCTCGGCAGCTGCTCGGCCGGCGTCGGCTGGCCCGCCAGCACCGCGTCGCAGGCCGCCCGGAGATCGACGCCGGTGGGCGCCTGGCCGCTGTCGGGGCGGGTCGCGTCGAACTGCCCGCGGTACGCGAGCTTGTGCTCGTTGTCGTACAGGAAAAAGTCGGGCGTGCACGCCGCCTGGTACGCCTTGGCTACCCCCTGCGTCTCGTCGTATAGGTAGGGGAACACGTAGCCGCGGGCTTCGGCCTCCGCGACCATCTGCTCGGGCGAGTCGGCCGGGTAGCCGCCCACGTCGTTCGAGCTGATGCCGACAACCGCCAGGCCCTTCGCTTGATACTCAGCGGCAAACGCGGCCAACGCGTCGGCCAGATGGATGACGAACGGGCAGTGATTACACATAAACATCACCAGCAGCGGTTTGCCGGCGAAGTCGGCCAGCGAGACCGTCGAGCCATCGACGTTGGGCAGCGAAAACTCGGAGGCGGGCGAGCCGAGCGGCTGCATCGTGCTGGGTGTACGAACCATCAGCAGGTTTCCTGCGTTGAAGGGGTGACGGCGTTATTCGAGCGTCATCGCGAGCACCGCGACCGTCCCCGAATATCCCGCCCCGCCCGATCCGCCGCAACGGTCGGCCCAAACGCTCTTGGGCACGCGTTGACGTACGCGGCACCCGCCCTAAAATCACGCCCAGCTTTGGGTTACGCCACGCAGCCCTCCCCGTAGCCGTGCCCGGTCGCCGCACTTGGCCGCCGGACGCGGTCGGACGAACCGGCCGGCCCGAACTGGCGTCCTCCAACCATCCAAGTCACTCCGCGGCGCCCCGGCTCTTCTTTGCGCCGCAGCCGCCCCTGCCCTTTACCGTTTGACCCCTAAGGAGGTTCGTCATGGGCGCCCTCGAAATCACCGACGCGACGTTCGACGAAGAAGTGCTCCAGAGCGACCAGCCCGTGCTGGTGGACTTCTGGGCTCCGTGGTGCGGCCCCTGCCGCCAGATCGCCCCGCTCGTGGAGGAGCTCGCCGGAGACAACGTCGGCTCGGCCAAGATCGCCAAGATCAACACGGACGACGCTCAGGCCACCGCCACCAACTACGGGGTGAGCAGCATCCCCACGCTAATGGTCTTTAAGAACGGCGAGGTGGTCGATCGTTTCGTCGGACCGCAGCCGAAGGCCCGCCTCCAAGAGGCGATCGACTCGGCCAAGGTGTAACGCAGACGACAACTTGCAACCGCTTACGGGCGGCGAGGCCACGGGGGTCTCGTCGCCCGTTTTCATTGGCTTGACGGATGACGGGTTAAGTGACCGGGCGGCGCGGGAATTAGGCAAGCAGGGGGAATCGGGGGGCCTAGCGCCGTAAACGCCCGATCGAAAGCTCCACGCCTCGGGCTGCACGCCCAACCACCTCCTCCCGTCCCGCGTCCGGTTGCCTTCAAGCCGGCGGCCGGTGTGTTCCGACAATAACGATCAGGGGGATCGTGCCGCGCGGCCGGGGCTGCACGCCGCCGCAGTCCCTCGCCGAGCGTGTCGGAGTCGCCGGACGTTATGACGTCACCCCAGAATCACCCGACGCCGAGCGAGCCGCGCGAGCAACGCATCGACCCGCCGCACGCGGTGCGGCCGGCCTCCGCGCCAGCAGGCGCCCCGGTTGCGACGCACGCGATTGGCGAAGCGGGTCCGCTGCCGCTGGCCGACGCCGAGCCGATGAGCGGCCAGGCTGAGCAGTTGGGCGAGTGGCTCCGCACACAGCACGAAGACCTGGCCCAGCGTGGGGAAGCGATTGAGGGCGCCGAACAGGAGATCGACGCTCGCGTCACGGCGGCCAAGCACTGGATCGCCCAGCGCGAGGCGGAGCTGGATCGACGTGAGCAGACGCTCGACGCACGCGACGCCGCCTCGCCCGACTACGCGGCCGCCGAGGCGCTCGACGGCATCGCCCGGCGCCAGCAGGAGCTCGACACCCGGCAAGCGTCGCTCGACGAGGCGACCGAGTCGCTCGCCACCGAGCGGGCGAAGCTCGGCGAACGCGTCGCGCAGATCGACGCCGAGCGTCAGGCCGCCCAGCAACAGCTCGGGCAAGCGAACCAGCAGCTCGCCGCCGCCAAGGCCGCAGCCGAACGGAGCGACGCCGCGACGCATGAGCAAGAGGTCCGCCACGCAGAGCTCGTGCAGCTCGAAGAACGCCGAGCCGCCCACGAGGCGTCGCTGGCGGATCGAGAGAAGCGGCTCGCGGTACGCCAGCGAGAGATCGCCACGGCGCTGGAGCGCTACGAGCGACTCGGCGTCACGCAGCGGCGTGTCGCCGAACTCGAAGAGCAAGCCGCCCACCACGCCGAGCGCGAACGCCGCCTGGCCGAGGCCGCCACGCTGCTCAACGACCAACGCGCCGACACCGCCCGACGCCGCAGCGAACTCGACGCTCGCCACGCCAAAGCGACCGAGGCACTGGAAGCGCAACGCGTCGCCCTCGGCGCTGAGCGTGCCGCGTGGCAGGCCGAGGCGAGCTCGCTCGCCAAGGCGGCCGAAGCGCGCGAGGCCGACCTCGACCGCCGCGAGGAAGCCCTCCGCCGCATGCAGACCGAGATGCAGCACGCCCAGCGCGAGGTGCTCGAGATGCGACTCGCGACCGAGGAGACCTGGGCCCAGCTCACCGGCCTGCTCGCGCCGGCGGCGCTTACCAAGTCGATCGCCAAGGTCCGCGGCGAGCTCGCCGACCACTACGGCCGCACGATCACGGAGATCGCGGACAGCCGAGGCGAGCTCCGCGACTCCGCGGAGAAGCTGGCCGCCGAGTTCCAAGAACTCAGCGAGCGGCGGCTCGCGCTCGAAGAGTGGGCCAACCGCCGGTACGACGAGCTGGGCGTCGTCGCCCAGCGGCTCGAGGGTCGCGAGGCGGAGCTCAATCGGCAGCAGGAAGAGTTCGAACGCCGCGAGGCGGCCTGGTCCGCCGAACGAGACGACTACCGCGAACAGATCCGCGCCCTCCTGGGCGAGCTGGGCGATTCGCCCCCCCTCCAACTCCACGCGGCGGCGTGACCCTCTCTATGCTCAAAAACTTGGCGACGATCGCGGTGCTGCTTAGCTGCGCTGCCGGCGCGCATGCCGAGCGGGTCGAGGTGCGCCTGCAGGGCGTCGCCGACTCCGTGTGGTATCAGGACGCCGCGGGCGACTACGTGCAGCTCACGCAGCAGGCGACCGCCCAGGGTTTCTACGCGTTCGAGACTTCGTCGCCGACGACCCTCAGCGCGCTATCGCCCGGTACGTCGGCGATTCTCACCGAGGGCGTCGAGCTCCAGCTCGACCTCGCGCTGCTGCCAAGCAGTCTACCGGGCGTCGTAGCATTGCGATTCAACTCGGCCACGCTCGGCTACACAAACACCCTGGGCGACTCGTTCTTCGACGCGATCGCGCCGATCGACGAGAGGGTGCTAACCAACATCCTGCCGGCTCTCGACGAGGCGACGCAGCAGCTGGTTCTTGGCCACTGGGCCGTGCAGGTGTTGCACACGAGCCCCACGCCGCCGGAGGGCGACTTCCGTATCCTGAGTTCTCCCGTGGGTCACGAACGGCTCACTATCAGCGTCGTGTGGTGGGACCCGAACCGTGTGAACCTCGCGCTGCCCGGCTTCGCCGCAGAGTTCGAGGCGACCGCGGTGCGGGTGATGCCTGAGCCGGCCACCGCGTGGCTTGCCGCCGTCCTATTGTCGGGCCTCGCCGGACGCCGGCACACCCGCGTCTAACCGTTCGCCAACAAGAACGGGGCGTGACAGCAATCGCCATCACGCCCCGTGCGTTGTGTTGTCACGGCGATCCTTCTTCGAACCGGCCAACGACGAGCGGCCAGCTCGGAGCTTCGATCACCGCGAAAATCCGATTCCGCGACGATCCCGTTCAGCGACGGCGGCCGGCGAACACGCCGAGGCCGAGCACCGACGCCATCAGGGCCGAGGCGGGCTCGGGAATGTTGACCGTCACCGAAGCGTCGTCGACGAACAGCACCGAAACGCTGCCCGTGGCGCCGCCGGTGACCGTGGCGAATTGCAGCGTGACGCCGCCGCTCGTGTTCGGGCCCGCGACCGTCGAGAAGTTGAACGTCTGGTAGTCGTTGGTGAGCATCAGCGGCCCGCCACCAAGGATCTCGTTCGACGAGGTGCCGCCGCCGTCGAGCTCGGTGAAGAACTCGGCGAACACGACGCCGCCGACGACGCCCTCGCCCTTCGCGGCGAACGAGATGTCGATCGTGTCGCCCGGCTGCACGATGCCGACGCCCAGGTTGGCCTGCTTGATCACCGCGCTTGAGGCGGGGTCGTTGTTGAAGACTTCCGCCGCCCAGGCGCCGGTGTTGGCGTCGCTCGTGATGTTGAACGTTGAGTTGGCCGTGGGGAAGCTAACCCAGTCGCTGGTGTCGCCGGTCTCGAAACCGCCGTTGCTGGTGAGTTCCAGGTCAAAGTTGGCCAACGCGGCCGAGCAGAAGCAAACCGCGGCCAGAACGGCGAGCGAACGCGAAAGAACAGTAGATCGCATGAGTATCAACTCCATGGTGAGGGGACTCCCCGTAATCCGGCACACGTCGCAACACGCGACGAGCCTCGGACGGACGGGACAGCAACGCGAGAAGTGGGGGATGCTCCGGGCCTTGAGCGACCGCGGACGATAAGCTTTCGAGAGATACGATAGTAATCGGCAGGCCGCGATTGTTCGCTATGCGTACAACAAGCCGATCAGGCAACGCCTGCGGCCTTGCCTCACGTCCGCTTGTGATTGTGAACCGAGTGGAACACCTTCACTCGTGAACCACGCGGAACCGCAGCTCGCAGGCGAGGCACGTGCGGTAGTGCTCGTTCAGCCCTTCGCCGCTCTCACGCTTGCCGGTGAGGGCGCGCGTCCGCGTTGATGAACAAACCGGGCAACGGATTGCGGGAATGATCACCTTCCAGAGCGCTCGGGAACCAACCGGCTCGACATTGATCTGAGGACCTTCGTCCGCCGCCCCGAACTCGGCTCGTTGTTCTAGCTGCATACCGAACGCCGCGTGATGAGAAGCGAAGAGAAACGCGACAGAAACTAATTTGCTTCTGTTACGAAACCAACAGTAACGCCCCTCAGCTGCGGATGTCAACTATTTTCTGCCGATCCTGTGTCCTACTGGGGTGTCACTGCTGGCGCCTCGATCGTCCCGGTGAGCCGATTATCGCTCGCGATAGCTAGGCCAGCCGCCAGAATAGGAAACTGTTCCCAGCCAGCGATTCAGGGCGCCGCAGTGGCTACCGCCCGGCCTTGGGGCGACAAACACTCGGGAGTCACTCAGCCGCGAGTTCGGCCGGCCATGCCTCGCCCAGAGGGGCGACAACTTCGACCCCTTCGTCCCGCATCGGATGACGGAACGACAATGATCGCGCGTGCAGGGCGATCTGCTGCTCCCGCGGCTCTTCGACCGGCGGGCCGAACGGCGTCGCGGCGCCGTATTGGCTGTCGCCCAGAATCGCGTGGCCACGGCTGGCCGCCTGGACGCGGATCTGATGTGTGCGTCCCGTCTCGAGCGTGATCTCCAGCCACGTCCGCTTGCCGGCGCCGTCGTCGAGCGGACGCCGTACCCGGTAGTGCAGGATCGCCTGCTTGCCGCGGGGATCGTCGGGCGGCACGACGATCGCTTGCGCCATGCCGTGCCGCTTGTGCAGCCAGTCGATCCACGTCCCCTCGTCGGGCGCTACCTCGCCCTCGACGAGCGCCCAGTAGGTCTTGCCAACGGTGCGCTCCTGAAACTGCTTCGCGAGCCGCTGAGTCGCGCGGACGTGTCGGCCGAACACAATCGCACCGGTCACCGGTCGATCGATCCGATGGACGATGCCGCAGTAGAACTTGCCCTCGAGCTGCTCCTTCGTGCGCCAGTAGTCGCGGACCCACAGCTCAAGGCTATCGATGCCCCGCGGCGCCTGCGTGAGCAGTCCCGAAGGCTTGTTGACCACAAGCACGGGGCCATCTTCGTAGAGGATGTCGAGTGGCACGCGTTGCTTGCCTCAGCCGTACTTGCGCAGAACCCGGTCGAGCAGCCATGGGGTGTACCGCGCGAGCCGCACGAGCCACCACGCCCCGACACCGACCGTCACCTCGTTGCGGCGCCGCGCCGCGGCGTCGAGTGAGACCTGCGCGACGCGCCGCGGCGAGACGCCCTCTCGCTTGCCCCAGGGGGGCTCGCCCGACTTGTCGATCAGGTGCTCGAAGAATGGTGTCGCCACCGTCCCGGGCGACACGTGCAGCACGTGCACACCCAGACGACTCAGCTCCGGCCGGACCGCCTCGCTGAAGCCGCGTACGGCGAACTTGCTCGCGCAGTACTCCGCGTTGTATGGCACGCCGCGCCAGCCAAGGACCGAGCCGACGTTGATCACGGCCGGATCGGAACCGGCGGTCAGCATCGGCACGGCCGAGTGGGTCAGTTCCGCGACGGCGAACAGATTCACCTCGATTATCTGGCGGAGCCGCGTGGGCGCCGACTCATGAAAGCGGCCGTGCGCGCTGACGCCGGCGTTGTTCACCAGCAGGTCGAGACCGCCGAGACGGCTCTTCGCCGCCGCGAGCGCGGCGGCGCGGAACGCGGCGTCGGTCACGTCGCCGACGACCGGCACCGCGGTCGCCCCTTCGTTCTCCACGAGCGACGCCGTTCGGTCGAGCTCCTCGACCCGCCGCGCAAGCATCACGACACTCGCGCCCCGGCGGGCGAGTTCGACCGCGATCGACCGGCCGATGCCGCTCGACGCGCCTGTCACCAACGCCCGCTTGCCCGCGTAGTGCTCCGCCGAGCGGCGCATCAGGCGACGTCCCCGAGCGGGTCGTCTTCGCCCGGGAACCGGCGAGCAGCCTCGGCGTCTTCGCCACGCGGGCGGATCTCGGCCTCGTCGCGCGACACGCGGCCCAGGTACTTCTGCGGCACGCGGCAGTGCACCACGACGCGGTCGTCTGTGAAGGTTCGGCTGAGGATCTCCCCGTGCTTGGCGAGGTAAGCCAGCAGCCGGCCGTTGCTGATCGAGGTCTCGACGTCCGCCTCGATAAACCCGGCGGACAAAGCGTCGCTGACGGCGACGCACAGACGATCGAGCCCGTCGCCGGTCTTCGCGCTCACGTGCACGGCCCCCGGGTAGCGGTCCTCGAGCACGGTGAGCGTCGCGTCGTCGGCCGCGTCCGCTTTGTTGAGCACCAGCAGAGTGTCTTTCTGCTCAATGCCGATCTCGGCCAGCACGTCGTACACGGCGTGGATCTGATCGATTGCAGAGGGGTTGCTCGCGTCGGCCACGTGCATCAGCAGGTCGGCCTGGCGGGCCTCCTCGAGCGTCGCCTTGAAGCTCGCGATCAATCGGTGTGGCAGGTCGCGGATGAAGCCGACCGTGTCGCTCAGCAGCACGGGGCCCCAGTCGGGAAGCTGCCAACGCCGGGTGCGGGTATCGAGCGTCGCGAACAGCTGATCCTGGGCGTACACGTCCGCCTCGGTCAGCACGTTCAGCAGCGTGCTCTTGCCGGCGTTGGTGTAGCCGACGAGCGACACCGTCATGCGGTCGCTCCGCGCGGCGACCTCTCGCTCCTTGCGGTGCAGCACCTTGTCCAGGTCGCGTTTCAGCTCGGAGATCCGTTTCTCGACGAGCCGACGGTCGGTCTCTAGCTGCTTTTCACCCGGGCCCCGCATGCCCACGCCCATCTTCAATCGCGACAGGTGCGTCCACATCCGCTTGAGCCGCGGCAGCGAGTACTCGAGCTGCGCCAGCTCCACCGCCAGTCGGGCTTCGTGCGTTTGGGCCCGGGTGCTGAAGATGTCGAGGATCAGCTCGGTGCGGTCGAGCACCTTCACGCCGACCGCCTGCTCCAGGTTGCGGATCTGCGCCGGGGAGAGGTCGTTGTCGAACACCACGACGTCCGCCTCGGTGGCGCCGACGAGCTGCTTGAGCTCGTTCAGCTTGCCCTTGCCGATGTAGGCGGTCTTGTCGGGCGCCTCGCGTCGCTGGATCAAGCGACCCCGGACCTCGGCGCCGGCGGACTCGACCAGTCCGACGAGCTCGTCGAGCGGCTCCTCGGCCAGCGGTGGCGTATCGGCCAGCAGCACGCCGACCAGCACCGCCGATTCGCTCGCGACGCCTTGCTTACGATCGATTTCCATGCAGGGGTTTGTCTCTCCTCAGGGTGTCGTCTGGCTACCACAAGTATAAGCCAGCCGTGGGCCCCGCCTACAGCAGCGTTGTCCGTTGCTCAAAACAAGCAACGCCCGCGGAGAATCCCCCGCGGGCGTGGCGTTAGACGGTGATCGGATGCGGTTGGTTCGCATCATTACGGCTCGATTCTCAGTAGACGTACTCGCCACCGATCGACCAACCGTTGTAGAGGGCCTCGCCCTTGCTGAGGCTCGATCCGGCCCCACCGTAGGGTGGGTTCGCCAGCAGGTTGTCGCCCGCCCGGAACACGTCGCTGATGTAGAGCAGCTCGTAGCCTCCGCGGAGCGACAGGCTGGGGGTGAGATTCGCCACGGCCATCACTTTGAGCTCGCTGATAAACGCCGCGGTGTCGCCCGACTGGGCGGCGGCGCTGTCGGTGTTAGTGCTGCTGCCGCCGAACGCGGTGCTCACCGCCCCGTCGAAGCTGTTGTTGTACAGACCCAGCTTGTTCTCGACGCCGATGCGGAAGCCCTGGAACAGGGTCATCCAGGCGTCGCCGCCGACCTGGCAACCCGCCAGATGATTGGCCGCTTCCACACGGATGTCCGCCGTCCCCAGGTCCGACCGCGAGAAGAACGACAACGCCTCCTCGAGCGACGTGTAGCGGAAGCCGATGAGCAGCGTGCCGCTCACTCGGGGGCTGTAGCCGACCCAGTAGCGACGGTAGCTCGCCTCGACGCTGTGCAGCTCCGACTCGAAGCCGACACGATGCTCCAGCGCGTTGTCCGTCTCTCGGAAGGCCGGGCCGGTCACCGTGCCGCCGGTGATGCCGTCGTTGAAGCCGAAGTTGCTGAAGACCGAGTACAGCGTCTCCGTCGAGTTGGGGTTCGCCGACCCACCTAGGGCGGTGACCTCATCGTTGTTCGTGTCGTAGAGACCGGTGTAGCCAATCTCGAACACGGACAGGGCCCCGACGTCCAGACGCCCGATCAGGCGGTAGCCGTTCGCATCGCCCGCGTCGAGGTCGCCGCCGGAGATGACGGGCTCGATGTTCGAGATGTCGTTCGGGAAGCCCTCGGTGCTGATTACGCCGCCGATCGGGTCGTCGTCCAACTCGTAGCGGACGTACTCGGCGGAGAAGTCGAAGTAGTGCGGGCCGCACTGCTCGGTGTTCATCGCCGCCCCGCCGCCAAAGGCGCCGAGGCTCGCCGGTCCGCCGCCCATCATGCCGCCGCCCGGGCCGTAGCCGCCGGGAGGGCACGGGGCGCCGTGGCTCGCGGGCAGGACCGCCCGATCGCCGTGGGCGTCCACCATCGGACCGTCGGTCGCGTAGGCCGGAAGCACGCCCTGCGGGCCGCCGGGCTGGGGGCCAACGGGTCCCTGGGCACGGGCCTGTTGGCCCGCCGAGAGGGCGGCCACCGCCGCGAGCGTTAGCAAGGTCGCTGTCGAACGCAGTTTCATCGTGCTCCCCCGAACTCGGGCGAAGCCCCTGGGCAGGGGTTCGCCTGACTGGCGTTTTTTGGGCCGTCCGGCGTCGGTCGCCGCGGCGGCTTTTGGCTTGGTTTGACCGCCGGCAACGCGAGCACTGCCGCGCCCGTCTAAGCCGGTCGTTCGGAGTCTTCTATCGGAGCGGCTCAAACGGCACAGCCAGTCGTTTCGTCACAGCCGTCAAAGTTTTGCTCCGTACGCCCCCGCGGCGCGCCACAGCGACCCCAAAAATTGACGCCACCACCCCGGCTGGTTAGCCTGCAAGTGCTTGTGAGGTTGGGGTTTCTGCGCAATTTACGCCCATCGGGGCGTGACGCCGCCGGAGCCCTCCGGCCTTCCTGATGACGCGTCGTTGCGCAGCTGGCAATAACGCGCCAACCGTCACCGAACCCATTAAACTGAATCCCGGAACGAGGCGGGCGACTCGTGAGGTGCGCCCCGGCCCATCGCGGCCGGCGCCCCCCGCAAGCACGCCCCGCTAGACGCGGAAACCTGTCTGCCGATACGGCGACCTTTGGGTCGTCGGTCGGCGGCTTGTCGAATTACCGCGTCGCAACGGAACAGACCCCTTCGTCGTCTTTAGGAACGAGCCGTGCGTCACTCTGGTCGCCCGCGTAAGAAGTCTTTGATCGATTGGTTCGCACCGCGTCGCTCCGCGCCGCTGCGCAAGGCGCCGCGTCGCCGCACGCTCGAACAGCTCGAGCCGCGGCACCTGATGACCGCCTCGCCGGAGACGAACCCGCTGTTCGCGGACCAGTGGCATCTGTTCGCGAACGGACAGTTCGTCGAGCAGCCGGACTCGCCCTTCTTCAACCAGTCGTTCGCGGTGGAAGGGGAAGACATCAACGCGTTGGCCGCGTGGGCGCTCGGCTACACCGGCGCGGGCGTGCAGGTGGGCGTGGTCGATGGCGGCTTCGACCTGAGTCACGAAGACCTGGTCTTCCGCACCGACCTGGGCTTCGACCTGATCGGCAACGACGCGGACACGCAGTACGGGGACCTCACGGACGCGCACGGCACCGCCGTGGCGGGCATCATCGGTGCGCGTGACAACACGGTCGGCGGCGTGGGCCTCGCTCACGAAGCGGACATCGTCCCGATCCGATTAATCCCGGGACAGTTCGACACTCAAGGTGCTCCGCTTTCTCGTGACCCGGGCGCCTTCCTCCTGAACGCGGGCACCATCGCCCAGCAGCAATCGGCCGACATCGCCCCGGAGAACATCATCGATGTGTTCAACCACAGCTGGGGGTACTCAAACATCGATCGTAGTGCGACGCAGCTCGGGGGTCCCAACGCGACCGAGGAAGAATCGCAGGTGATTCGCGACGCCATCCAGGAGTCGGTCCTGACCGGCCGCGCCACGTACCTGGGCGACGCCGACGGGGACGGCATCCGGGACGCCGAGGAGTTCGAATCACTCGGCACGATCCACGTCGTCTCCGCGGGCAACGAGGCGGGCAACAGCTTCTCAAATATCTTCGACAGCGTCGGCGGCTACACGTCCGCGCAGTACGAGGAGTTAGCGAACTCGCGTTACACGATCGCGGTGGGCGCCGTCGACTTCGACGGCCGGTACAAGAACCCGTCGAGCGGCTCGGTGACCGGTTGGGCGCAGACGGGGTCCAACGTGCTGATCGTCGCCCCGTCGGGCGTTGTGCAACTGGACAACGGGTCGATCGTCTTCAGCGGCGGTGGCATCCGCACGTCCGACAACACGGGCGAAGACGGTTTCAACCAAGCGCCGACCGAGATCCTTCCCGGCGTTGGCATCGAGGTCGACGGCGACTTCCTCGCGGACACCAACTACACGTCGACCTTCAACGGCACCTCGGCCGCTGCGCCGCAGGTCTCCGCGACCGTGGCCCTGATGCTCGAGGCAAACCCCAACCTCAACTGGCGTGAGGTGCAACAGATCCTGATGATGTCGGCCCGCCAGAACGACCAGTTCAGCGAGACGTGGGTCACCAACCCGATCCAGTCGTTCGACAACACCGGATACGTTGTTCCGCAGTACGTGTACTACGACGTGCAACTCGACGGCGATGATGAACCGGAAGAAGAGAACGTGATCCTGCCGAACTCGGTCGACCTCGACGTCATCCGCGCGATCTATCTGAACGAACCGAACCTCGCGCTGCCCGCGGGCCTGCTCGGCAACCTGGTTGACACCACCGGCATCCAAACCGGCGAAGGAGAAGCCGAGGGCGAAGGAGACCCCCCGCCGGTCTTCATCACGATCGTTGATTCGGGAGTCCCCGAAGGCGACGATGGCATCAACAATCCCGACCCGATCGAGATCTTCCCGGTGCAGGGGAACAACGAGATCGAGAACTTCTTCACGGGAGTCGACTTCCTGACTTCGCCGCAGCTCAGCGGCAACGAGCAGACCACACTGCGGTTTGAGAATGGCGCCGGCTACACCGTTAGCCAGGGATGGGGCGACTTCCTCGAGGAGATCGGATACGCCCACGGCGTGCTGGACGCCGGCCTGGCGGTCGAGATCGCGGAGGCCTGGGCCCAGGACGATGTCGGCCTGGGCGAAGAGGTCACGATCACAACGTTTGTTTCCGGCGCCGGCGGCAACCCGCTGCGGTTCCAGCCGGCAGCGCTCGTGCCAATCGTCGAGGACGACTCGGGAACGACGTTCGTTCCCTTGAAGGTCTCGGGTGGCAACGCGCTTCCCGGAATTGATATCAACACGGCTTTCTACGAGCAGTTCTACGTCGATTACGAGACGACGACGATTACCGATGTCGACGACAACGAGATCGGCGACGTGATCACGGGCGGGCCGTTCTACAACCCCGAGGGCGATCTGGACCTCGACGGCCCGCAGCGTGGCATCGTCGAGTTCGATTTCGACTTCGACCCCGAGATCTTCACCGACTTCATCAGCGTCGAGTCGCTGGAACTACGCACGACCATACGGGCGGGCGACATCGATCAGCTTCGCGTCGCCCTACGATCGCCAGACGGAACGCAGACCGAGCTGAACCCGTTCCGCGAGCAGAGCGGTGAAGCGGGCGTGATTCAGTCGCCGTTTGGTCAGCAGGGCTCCCAGGTGGGCAGCGACGACTTCCTGCCCACGAGTGCACCCTCGGGGGAGATCGCTGGCGTGTCGCTGGTCGACGCCTTGCCGGTCGACACCCCGTGGACGTGGACAACCAACCGCCACTGGGGCGAGTTGTTCGCGGTCGACGCGAACGCGCCCGGTGGGCTCTCGACCAACGGCTGGACCCTGATCATCGAGAACTGGGGGACGTCCGAGATTCTGTTCGCGGATGAGCTGGCTTTCACCGTAAACGGGGCGGAAGCAACCGGCTCAAGGATCCAGGGCAAGATCGGCATCGACGACAACGCCCAAGGGATCCCGGGCTACGACGCCGACGAGAATTTCAACTTCAACCGGAACCTCCAATTCGGCTTGATCGAGTACGAGAACGCGTTTGGCGACGTGTTCTCGGTCCAGGTGGTGCTCGACAATCCTGACGACTCGGTTGGACACTCCACCAGCGATCCGGTCACGAACAACATCTATCGCACCCGGGACCCAATCACCGGCGACGACGTCTTCATGCCGGTCATCAATGCGGCGTCTTATTTCGAAGAGGACGAGGCCGCATTCTTGGTCGTCATCAATAACCTGTTGGTCCAACAGGGCAAAGCACCGGACGCGGTCGCCGCCAGCGTTTCGGGCGCGTTAACCGCCGGCGAGACCGACGGCCGAATCGTGAGCTTCCAAAACCACGACTTCAGCCAAGAGAGCTTTGCGGCGGGGGTTACGGTAGTGGCGACGCAGTATCGCACGGCCTACGACGCGGCCGGCAACATCTCTGCGCCGCAACCTACGGGCGTGGTGCAGAAGTTCATCACGGGAGCCGACGGCAACTACTACTTCGACGTTGAGACGACGCCGGATGCGCCGAGCTTCTCAGGCGACCCCGTCTGGTACGCTGAGTGGCTGGCGGAGTTCGGCGAAACGTTCTCCTACGAGATCTCGCTCGAGGGCGCCGCGACGCAAGAGCGGATCATCCAGCGGCCCTACACCTCTTTGCAAGAGGACGGGTTCGGCGATGCTTTCTTCTCGTTCGGAAACAACGGTTCATACCAGGTCGAGATTGCGTCGTCGCCGCTTGTTGGTCTCGGCGGGACGTCGGTCATCAAGGACGTCAACTTCCTGCTGCAGGTCGATCCGGCCCTGACCGACGGAGTGGTCGGCGGGCAGATCTACGTGGACTACGACAACAATGGCGTGTTCGACGGCGACGACGTCGCCGCCAGCGGTGTCGCCGTGACACTGACCTACGTGGATAACGGGGTCGAGCAGACACGCCAGACCTTTACCAACGAGACGGGCAACTACTCACTCGCCCGACCCAACGCGGGCGAGGGCGAGCTGGTCGATGTCGCGATCAGCAACCTTCCCGAGGGCTTTTCCGCCCTTAACCCGTCCGATGGCGATCAGTCGGTCGCCTTGGCGCGTGGCGGCAGCGTGACCGCCGACTTCACCCTCAACCTCGACGGCGCCCTCCCCGGTCAGGCGGCGTTGGTGACCGGCATCGTGTTCGACGATGCCGACGGCGACGGTGTGCAGGGCCCGGGCGAAGGCCCGCTGTCGGGAGTGCGTGTCTACGCAGACGGCACGGGCGGCGGCGCCGACAACGACGCCTACGACCCCGGTGAGGTCTTCGCTACGACCAGCTCTAACGGCGCCTTTACGCTCGCATTCAATACCGGCGATACGTACGAACTGAGGATCGACTTTGAGACCGGCGCCGCCGCGGCGACGCAGCAGACAACGCCGCTCGACGGTACGGCGATCGGCCCGAACTTCAGCACGCCAATCATGGTGGCAGCGATCAGCGGCGAGACGCAGTCGGAGCTCTTGTTTGGGCTGCGGGGCGCCTCGATCGACTTCGGCGACCTCGACGGGTACGCCTCGGCGTCGCACGTGGTGATCCAGCAGGTCCGTCTCGGCGCCAACGTGAGCGCCGAGCTCGAACAGATCGCCGGAAACCTCGACACCTTCGATGACGGCGTCACCATGGTGCCGCAGACCATGACCCCGGGCGGGACGGTCGGCTTCCTGGTGGATGGCAACTTCACCGGCGCCTCGTTGAACGCCTGGATCGACTTCGACAACAACGGCGTGTTCGACGCGGACGAGCAGATCTTCACCAACCTCGGTCTCGACACCGAGGCGGAAGAGCCCGTGCTTGTGACCGCCTCCATCAACGCCGACCTCGACCTCGAGGTCGAGCAGCTCGCCGCGCGGTTCCGCTGGGGGCCGACCGGTGTCGGGCCGTCGGGCTTGGCGATCTCGGGCGAGGTTGAGGACTACCTCATCTACCGCGACCCCACGGCTCCGGCAGCGGCGTCGGCGCTCGCTGCGATGGACGCCGCGGACTTCGATGGCAACGGCGTGGTCAACGAGTTGGACTACGACCTTTGGGTGCAGTCGTTCGGCCTCACCGGGCCGCTGCTGTCCGCGGACGGCAACGGCGACCAGATCGTCGATCTGCGGGACTACACCGTCTGGGCCGACGGCTTCAACTCGAGTCAGCAGACCATGCCGGTCGGCGGATCGATGCCAGAGAACCCACCGGCGGCGTTCTCACTGGCCACGGCGCCGCCGCCGCTCAGCCAGCCCGGCTTCCTGGAAGAGGAGCCCACCGCGGCGGAGACACTCGACGTGGTGTTCGCCCTGCCGACCTCGGCCGAGTCGTTCCCCTCGCCGCCGATGGTGGAAGCGGACCTCGTCGACCCGGCGGCGAACGACGAAGCGCTCCTGTTGCTGACGACAGACCCCGCCGCAACGACCACGCCGGCGGTCGTCGAGACCGTGGAGGAAGACAACGCCGAGGAGGACGAGCCACGCTCGCGTCGCGACACGGTCCAGGACCGCCTGGCCGAGCGGCGGGCCCAGCGGAGAGCGTCGCGGCGCGGCTAGGCGACACGACGCCGATAACCGGCAAAGGTTGTCACAACTGAAGACGGCCAAGCCGCCACCGTCGCGGAAGCCGATCAACCTCGATGCGGGCCGGCTGGACCACCAGCCGACCCGGCCCGGCGTTGATCGGATTCGCAGCGGAGGCGTCTGTCGTGGAGTTCAACCGCAACCAGTTCTTCTTCCTGGCGGTATTCCTGGTGCTGCTGGGCATGCAGTTCCGGATGGTGCAGGCGTACGAGCTGACCTCGGAGGCCACGCGGTTTCTCGCCCAGCGTGCGCAAGCGGGGGCCGACCCCCTGGCCGCCATGGCGGGGGCCACGCCGCAGCTGCCCGCGAACCTGCCGCCGAAGGTCGTTCAGCCGCCGGACTGGCTCGGATGGTCGCTCATCTCGGTGGGCGCCGTGCTGTTCTTCCACAGCCTGGTGATGAAGCGCCCGGACTAGGTCGCGCGGGTTGGGTTTCGCGCGCGCGGTTGGCCGGGCTGGGTCGCGGCGCCTGCCGCGTTGACACTCCCCGCCGCGGCGATACGATCGAGGGCCTTGCCCGAGTGGGTTTTACGCTCGGCCTAGCCACCGCCCCGCAACCACAGCGGCATCCGATGAGCGCCCCGCGCCGAATCAGCATCACCGAGTCCGGCGACGTGTCGGTCGTCACCTTCAACGACTCGAAGATCATCGACGAGCAAGAGATCCAGGAGCTCGGCCAGGAGCTCTACGACCTCGTCGAGCGGGACAACCGCGCGAAGGTCCTGCTCAACTTCGGCGATGTGGAGTTCCTGTCCAGCGCGGCGCTCGGCAAGCTGATCAGCTTCGAGAAGAAGGCCCGCACCAAGAAGACGAAGCTGGTGCTGACCAACATCCGCCCGGAGATCTACGAGGTCTTCGCGATCACGAAGCTCACCAAGCTGTTCAAGATCAAGGACGACGAGGCCGATGCGCTGGCCGTGCTGTGAGCGTCGTGGCTGTCGTCGGCCGCGTGGCCGCGTGCCACTGAACCCCGGACGCGGGTCCACGGGCCGCTAGGCCCCGACCACTACGTCGCGACGCGTTTTCGCCCGTTCCTGAACCTCCTCCCCGAGAAGCGGCGCCATGAGCGGTGGCTGGGAGTGGACGAAGGAAGCGACGTTCCCCAGCAAGCTCGGCGCGCACCTGCCCTTGCTGGAGGAGATCCTCGGCGAACTGGAGAGCCGCGGGTGGGACGGCCGCGACTACTTCGGCGTCCAGATGACGCTCGAGGAGACCCTGACCAACGCTATCCGGCACGGGAACGGCAACGACCCGTCGAAGACGGTCTCGGTGACGTGCCGGCTCAGCGGCGAACGGTTCTGGATGTCGGTCGCCGACGAGGGTGAGGGCTTCACGCCGACGCAGGTGCCCGACTGCACCGCCGACGAGAATCTCATGGCCACCGGCGGCCGGGGCATGCTGCTGATCCAGGCCTACATGGAAGACGTGTCGTTCAACGAGCGGGGCAACCAGATCAACGTGGCCACGCACCGCGGCTTCCGCCCCCCCGCGTCGGACGAAGACTGAACCGGCACGGGCGCGGTCGGCCCCGGGAAAGACCGCAGCCGCGCCAGCCCGTGCGGAGGAGCCGCTTTGTGGCGAAGGCCCATCTAGAGGACAGCGTTCTCGACCACACCCGCCGCGAGGTGATGCGTGTGCCGTCGGGCGTTACGGTCGAGCAAGCGTTGGTCGAGGCCCGCCGCTCCACCGCCAGCTCGCGCGCCCTGTACTTCTACTGCGTCGACGCCGAGGAACGGCTAGTCGGCATCCTGCCAACCCGCACGCTGCTACTGAGCGAGCCGACCGAGCGTGTGGCCGACATCATGCTGACGAGCGTCGTTAGCGTCCCGTCGGCGGCGACGCTGGCCGACGCGTGCGAGTTCTTCCTGCTGCACCGCCTGCTCGCCCTGCCGGTGGTGGACGAGGACCGGCGGCTGATCGGCGTGGTGGACGTGCACGTCTACGCCGACGAGATGACCGAGCTCGCGCAGCAGGACGCCGCGCAGGAGGAGGCCCACGACTTCTTCCAGATCATCGGCGTGCGACTCGGCGAGGTCCGCCGGGCCACCCCTGGCGCCGCGGTGCGAGCGCGGCTGCCGTGGCTGATGTGCAACGCCGCGGGCGGCCTCGCGGCGGCGGTGGTCGCCGGATTGTTCGAGGGGGTAATGGCCCGCGCGGTGACGGTGGCGGCGTTCATCCCCGTGGTGCTCGCCCTCGCGGAGAGCGTCAGCATCCAGTCGCTCACGCTCACGCTGCAGGCCTACCACAGCCGCAGCCGCATGACGTTCGGCCGAGTGGGGTCGGCGCTCGCGCACGAGCTGCCCGTCGGCCTGCTGCTGGGCGTCGGCTGCGCCGCGACGATCGCCGGCGCAGCGGTCGTTTGGAAGGGAGACACGGCGCTCGCCGTCTGCCTGCTGATCGCCATCGCGGCGACGGTGACCCTGGGCACGGCGTTGGGCGTGCTCGTGCCGCTCACCATGCACGCCCTGCGGACCGACCCGCGGATCGCCGCCGGGCCGATCGTGCTCACGACCACCGACCTCGCGACGCTGGTCACTTACCTGACGCTGGCGGCGACCCTGCTGTAGCCTCGGCCGCGTCGAGGAACCCGTCTCCGTCCGCGTCCAGGCGGTCGAATGCCTCAAGCGGGCCGATGTGCTCGGCTCGGCTCACCACGCCGTCGGCGTTGTAGTCGGCGCCGAGGAACCATCGCGGGGGCGTAGCGCCCGCGGCGGGGTCGACGCGTGTCATCGATCCGCCGGTCGCCACGGCGAGCGGGCCCCGGTGAATCGTCACCCGCATCCGCCACGGGGCCTCGATCGGCTGCAGCGTGCCGTCATCGCCGGCCAGGGTGGCCAGCAGGTCGCCGGCCCGGCGGATCTCGCGTTCGCCGAGCCGGCCGTCTCCGCTCGTGTCGAGCAACGCGAACATCGGGTCGTCGCCGGCCGCGACCGTGGCGCCGAACGAGAGGCGTTCAAGCCCGCCCATCACCACGCGCGCCACCTCGACCTCATCACTAGCCAGCCGGCCATCCGCGTTCAGATCGAGGTCTTCGAACGACACACCGTCCGGTGTATCGGTGAGCGTTGCGAAGGCGTCGGCGTCGATCGGCTCCGCACTGACCGCTTTCGCAACGTCATCGAAGCGGTCGGGGGATTGGCGGCCCGCGTCAGCGACCGAGATCACCACCGCCCCGCGTGGCAGATTCACGACACCGCCGCTACGCCGCTCGATAATCGGCGAGAAGTCGCCCGCCTCGGTGATTTCGACCTCTACCTCCGGCGGTGTCGGCGCCGCGAAGCGGGCGGCGATCATAAGGGTGGGCGGCAGTGAGGCGAGAGCGTGCCATTCCGTGTCCAGCAAGAAGCCGCTGCCGTCCGTGTCGAGCCGGTCGAACAGCGGCCCGGCGGAGGCGAACGCCCCGCGGTCGACGTAGTCCTGGCCGACCCGCAGCAACGCGACGGCGTCACGCACGTCGAGCGTGTCTCGCGGCGTGCGGAGCACGTACCCGGCCAGGTACTCGTTCGACGAGCGACGGCCGCGATCGAGGCCGATCAGCCGGTCGCGTCGCAGCAGTAGGTCGTCGAGATTCAGCAGCTCGGCCGGGCTGATCGCCAGGTCGTCGTTGCTGTCGCGGCCGAGCAGGCGTCCCGCGGTGCGTTCGATCTCATCGGAAGACAACGCCCCATCGCGGTCGCCGTCGATCACACGCCACGTCGGGGCCGACCGCGGGTCGGGCTCGAACGCCCGCCGTCCGAGCACCGACAGCGCGAGCCGCGGCGTGTCGGCGTTCGACGATCGCTCGAGCCAGGCGACCGCCTCGGCCGCGTCGACACGGCCGTCGCCGTCCGCGTCGTACAGCCGGCGAGAGTCGTCCACGTCCGCCGCTTCGAGCCGGCTGCCCGTCAACGCCTCGATCCGCCGGCGTGTCGCTTCGTCGGTCAGCTCTCGCCAGCGGGACTCGCCGTCGGCATCGGCGTCGAACAGTTGGACCAGACGCTCTGCGTACGCTTCCGCCAGCCGAGCGGCGGGCACACCGTCGATCAGCACGCTCAGGTCGACGAGCATCGGGCCGTCGGGCGTGAAGATCGCGAGACGCGACGGCGGCGTCGCTGGAGCCTGAAGCAACGGCTCGTCACTCGCCGGCGTGCCCCCTGACAGTTCCTCACTCGGCGGCTCGTCGCCCGGGGCTTCGTCAATCGGTTGGGCCGCCGTTGGTTCGGCGGCGACCGGCTCGGCTTGCTCGGGGGGCGTCGGCGCTGCTTTCTCGCCGCAGCCGATCACCGCGGCGACGATGAGCGTGAGCAACGCTCTCGTCATGCCAGCAGCTCCGCGATCGGCTCGCCCTCGGCGATCTTGATCGGCCGATCGCCGCCGGCCACGTTCTCCGTGTGCGGGTCGACGCCGAGCGCCGCGGCGAACGTGGCCAGCACGTCGCCGATGCCCACCTTGCCGTCGACGACGGTCGTGCCGTCGTCGCTTGTCTTGCCGTAGGCTTGGCCGCCCGCGACGCCGCCGCCGGACAGCACGCAGCTCCACGCGTCGGGGAAGTGATCGCGGCCGCCGGCCCCGTTGATGCTCGGCGTGCGACCAAACTCGCCGATGCAGAAGACGGTGGTCGTCTCCAGCAGCCCGAGGGTGCGGAGGTCCTGCATCAGCGTGCCCCAGCCGTTGTCTAGCTCGGTCGAGAGTTCCTGCACGCGGCGGAAGCCGTCGATGTGAGTGTCCCAGCCGAGGTCGTCGCCGCCGAGCGAAACCTCCACGAACGGCACGCCGCGCTGCAGCAGCCGGCGTGCGAGCAAGCAGCCCTGCCCGAACCGGCCGCGGCCGTAGGCGTCGCGGATGGTCTCGGGCTCGCCGCCGAGGTCGAACGCCTCGCGGGCGGAGCCCTCCATCAACTCGATCGCCTTGCGGTGCAGCCCGTCGTGGGCGATCAGCGACGCGTCCGTGCGGTTGGCGAGGAACTCGCCCTGGAGCGAACGCCACAGCCGCTTGCGGCGGGCGAACCGCTCCTTGGAGACGCCGCTCGCCAGGTCGAGGTTCTCCACCCGCAGCGAGGCGTAGCCATCGCCAGCGGGCGGCGTGGCCTCGACCGACGCCGGCGTGCGGTGCGGGCCGAGGAAGCCGGGGCCGAACGCCGCGGGCAGCAGCGTGGGCGTGGCGATCGACACGTGGCCAGGCAGACCGCCGCCGGGGGCGGGCAGCTCGCCGGCCAGCGAGCACGCGATCGACGGGTACTCCAGGTCGCCGCCGGGCGATTGGCCGGTGCGCGCCAGCTGCGTGGCGCGGGCGTGATCGCCCTCCTTGCTCGAGATCGATCGGATCACCGCGAGCTGGTCCGCCTGCTCGGCGAGCTTCGGCAGGTGCTCGCTGAACCGCAGCCCCGGCACGCTGGTGGCGACCTCGTCGAAGACGCCGCCGTTGGCGTGACCGGGCTTCATGTCGAAGGTGTCGGTCTGCGTCGGCCCGCCGGCCATCCACAGCAGCACCGCCTGGCGACGCGGCGCGCGGCTCGAGGCGGCCTCGGCCAGCGCCGCGTTGGCCAGCCGGGGGAACCAACCGCTCAGGCTGGCGCCCACCAGCCCGAGCCCGCTGTGACGCATCAGGTCGCGTCGCGATAGCCAAGCGTGATCGTGCATGACGGGCTCCGCTCCGTGAGCGCTGCTGGTGGACCGTGAGGGGTCGGCTACGAGAGGGGTCGGCTAGTGGTTGAACGCCATCTCGGTCGAGTTGGCCATAGCCCAAACGATGTCGGCGATCAGCTGCGGCCGCTCGCCGTCGGTGGCGCCCTGCAAGAAGCCGCTCATCTCGGCGTTCTCGGCGGTGGTCGCCTCGCGGCCGAGCAGCGCCAGCGTGATCGCGTTCACACGGTCGGTGTCCGACAGGAACGGCGCCGCCAGTGCCGCTACCAAGCCGCCGCGTGGGGCGTTGGTGGCGTTCTGCACGGCGTCTCCGTTGAGCATCACCAGCGACTGCAGCGTGCTGCCGGTGAACGCGAGCTGATCGGCGTCGCCCGCCCGCATGCGGCGCACGAAGGCGTCGCGTGCCGGGTTGCCTTGGAACGGATCGTCGGTGGCGGAGACCGGGGCCAGCCGGGCGAGCGAGTCGTAGAGCTGCTCAGCGGCGAGCCGCCGCGGGGCCATCGCAACGAACGCCTGCGCCTGCCGCGAAGACGCACTCTCGGCCGCCGCCCGCTCGTAAGCGTGGGTACTGACGATCCAGCCGTGCAGCTCACGCAGGTCGAACCCGCTGGCGACAAACTCGGCAGCGATCTCGTCGAGCAGCGGGGCGTAGGCGGCCGGGTAGTGGGCGCCGGCGGCGTTGATCTCTTCGACCAGACCGCGGCCGAACAGGCGTGTCCACACGGCGTTGACCGCCGCGCGGGCGACGAACGGGTTGTCGCGCTCGGCGATCCACAGGGCCAGCTGCTCGCGCCGCGTCTCGAACGGCACGTCTTCCAAGGCCTCGCCCAACAGCGGGCGGGGCGGGATCGGATCGCCCGACTCGTCGCCCGGCAACCGGACTTCGCCGCGGTCGGCGTCGATCAGGCGCGACACGGCGCCGCGTTGCATCATCATGTCGTCCTCTGCCCGCACCCGGGCGAAGAACGCGGCGTAACCCCAGAAGTCGGTCTGCTTCCAGTCGGCGAACGGATGGTCGTGGCACTGAGCGCAGTCGAGACTCACGCCGAGCATCAGCCGCGCGGAGTTCGACGCCAGCCGTTCGGGCTTGAGCTCGTGCGCGCTGAAGTAAGACGCGGGGCCGAGCTCGCCGGCGTCGGTCGCCACTAGCAGGTCGTAGACCACGTTGTCGTAGCGGACGTTTCGCGCGAAACGATCTCGCAGCCAGTTGTGCAGGCCAACCGCGTTGAGCCGCTGCTCGAAGTCGCCCCGCTCGGCGGGGATCAGCAGATCGCGCCACACGGTGGCCAGATGCGTGGCGTGCCGCGGCGAGGCGAGCAAGCGAGCGATCGCTTGCGGGCGCTTCTCCGCGTCGTCAGACTCGACGAACGACCGCATGTCCGCGTAACGCGGGATGGCGCCGGCAAGGTCGAGCGACAGCCGCCGCAAGAACCGACCGTCCGCAACCGCCGGCGCCGGCTCCACGCCGCGCTCCGCGGCGACCCGATCGAGGTACGCGTCGATGCGGTCCGGGAGCGACGGGGCCGACGCGTCGTCGATCGCCAGCTTCGCCGACGCGAGTTGCATCGGAACGTTCGACTCTTCGGCGAGGGAAACGCCGGCCGGCGCGAGGCAGCAGCCAAGGATCGTCGCACACGCAACGCGAAGCCCGCGAAGACGTCGATAGCCGTGGCGCATGGTCTCGTTCCCGGGATTCGCCTAACGTTTCCAGCGTACCGGATGCGGTCGCCAGAAGTCCAACTTTCCCGCCCCCCAATCACCGCCCCCTCGCCACCGATCGCCGATGACCAATCGCGAGATCGCCGCTGTTTTCGAAGAGACAGCCGACCTGCTGGAGTTCCAGGGCGCCAACCCCTTCCGCGTTCGGGCGTACCGCAACGGCGCCCGCAAAGTGAAGGACGCCACCGGCAGCCTCGCCGCAATCGCCAAAGACGACGGCCCGACCGCGCTCACCGAGATCGACGGCATCGGCAAGGACCTCGCCACGAAGATCGCCGAGCTCGCCACCACCGGCAAGCTCGAGATGCTCGACGAGCTACGCGGCCAGATCGAGCCGGGGGTGCTCGCGCTGCTGCGGGTGCCGGGCCTCGGGCCGAAGAAGGCAGCGACGCTGCACAAGGAGCTGGGCGTCGCGTCGCTCGATCAGCTCAAGTCGGCGTGCGAGGCCGAGCAGGTGCGTGGCCTGAAGGGGTTCGGCAAAAAGACAGAGGAGACGATCCTCGGCGGCATCGCCCACGCCGCGGCCGCGGGCGAGCGGACCCGGTGGGCCGACGCGGATCAGATCGTCGAGCGGTTGCTCGCCCACATGGACGCCGCAAGCGCCATCCGCCAGCGCGAGGCCGCCGGCAGCTACCGCCGCGGCAAGGACACGGTCGGCGACCTTGATCTGTTGGTCGACATCGGCGAGCGGATGGACCCCGACGCCGTGGCGGCGGTCATGGACCACTTCGGTGAGTTTGACGGTGTCGAGGAGACGATCGCCCGCGGCGACACCAAGATGAGCGTCCGCCTCGACAGCGGACTGCAGATTGATCTGCGCGTCGTCCCCGAGGCGTCGTTCGGAGCGGCTTTGCAGTACTTCACGGGCTCGAAGGAGCACAACGTCGAGGTGCGTGGCATCGCCAAAGCGAAGGGGCTCCGCGTGAACGAGTGGGGCGTATTCCCCGCCGACGACGAGTCGAACGACCCGGCGAACGCCGTCGCCGGCGCTAGCGAGACCGACGTGTACGCCACGCTCGGCCTGCCGCTATTCCCGCCGGAGCTACGCGAAGCGCGCGGCGAGTTCCTCGCCGCCGAAGCAGGCGAGCTGCCCCGGCTGCTGGAGCTCGCCGACCTGCGGGGCGACCTGCACATGCACACCACCGCGACCGACGGCTCCGGCACGCTCGACGAGATGGTCGCCGCCGCCCGGCAGCGTGGGCTGGGCTACATCGCCATCACCGATCACTCGCAACGCGTCACCATGGCCGGCGGGCTCGATCCGGCTCGGTTGCGTACGCAGTGGGAAGACGTGGACCGCGTGAACGAGCGGCTCGCCAACGAAGGGACCGACTTCCGTGTGCTCCGCGGCATCGAGTGCGACATCCTCGAGGCGGGCGGCATGGACCTGCCGGACGACGTGCTCGCCGAGGCCAACTGGGTCATCGCCAGCCTGCACTACGGGCAGAACCAGCCGCGGGCGAAGATCATGGAGCGGCTGCTGGGGGCCGTGGAGCATCCGTCGGTGACGATCGTCGCGCACCCTACCGGGCGTCTCATCAACCGCCGCCCGCCCTACGACCTGGACGTGGACGAGCTGATCGCCGCGGCCGCCGAGAACAGCAAGCTGCTGGAGCTCAACGCCAACCCCATGCGGCTCGACCTGGACGACGCCCACTGCGCGGCGGCCAAGGCGCGCGGCGTGCCGATCGTCATCAGCTCCGACGCGCACAGCACCAAGGGTTTCGACGTGCTTCGGTACGGCGTGCTGCAGGCGCGCCGCGCGGGGCTCACGGCGGCCGATGTCGCCAACACCCGCCCGCTAGCAGAACTTCGCAAGCTGTCCCCCTCCGCAAGCTAGGCGGTTTCTGCCGGTCGCGCAGATTTTGCCGGAGATAGCGGTCGCGAGTGGCCGATCACGCTCTCTACGGCCAAGGCACGAAGGGCGTGCCAGCCGGGGACACCGCGTGGGACACCAACGGCGTGACACGAAGCGTGGCGAAACTCGCACTGGCGACTCTCTGCTGCGGCGGCGCCTGCTCGGGTTGCGCCCTGGCGCCGCACGCCGGACCAACCGGCGGCACCGTTATGGAAGACACGATGGGCTATCTGGCGCGGGAGTGGCCGCTACGGGGGCAGTCCGGCGGTATGGGCCAGAGTGGCGAGTATGCGACGTGCCCGACGGGTCCAGCGATGGCGCCGCACCACAACGGTGCGGGGCACAGTTTCGAGCACAGTTGCGAGCAGGGTCTCGGGCAGGGAGCGACGCCGCTCGTCGTCGGTGCGACCGACGACCACGCGCCGCTGATGAGACGCGAACCGGCGGTTTATGAATCGGGGGGCCCGCCGGGGCGTTTCTTTCCTGCGCCGACGACGCCGCCGTTCCAGTCGGCCGGGCCTTCGGGCCCGGCCGCTGGGCTGGCGCCGTTCGTCTCGACGCCACGCGTCCCGGCGACGCTGTGACTCCGCATGAGCCGCTTGCTGAACGCTTGCGAATTGCCGCTGTCAACCTGGGACATCTGTGAGGGCTTCGGGTTCTGACGCTGGAGCCGGATGTGAGGGGGGCCGATCTGACACCCGTGCCGAACGCTCTGGTTCGGACCGACCCTGCTGCCCGCCGAGCGATCGGCGCCAGCACGCGGTCGTGGATCGCCCCCGCCGACAGCCCGCCGACGCCGATGCGCCACGCCCCGACTTATTGCTCTCTTCTGTCCGGGCTGACGCGAGCCGGAGCCGCCTTAGTGGTGCTCCTTGCCTCGTCGCTAGCGACCGCGGAAATCTCCGAGCTGCGCCGCAGCCCCATCGTCCGCGCGGTGCAGAACGCACGCCCGTCGGTGGTGAACATCCAAGGACGCAAGACCGTCTCAGAAACCAAGCCCGGCGCCGCCGCTAGCACCCGCCAGGTGAACGGCATGGGCACGGGCGTCGTGATCGACGGCCGCGGCTACATCCTCACCAACTTCCACGTGGTGGACGGCGTCCGCCAGATCCGCGTCACGCTCGACAGCGGCGCCGTGCGGATCGCCCGCCTCGTTGCGAACGATCGGAAGACCGACCTCGCGGTCATCAAGATCGACGCCGATCGCTCGCTGCCGACGATCGACCTGGGATCGTCCAGCGACCTGCTCGCCGGCGAGACCGTGATCGCCGTCGGCAACGCCTACGGCTACGAACACACCGTCACACGGGGCATCGTCTCGGCCCTCGGCCGCGACGTGCAGGTGAGCGACACCCAGGCGTACGACGACCTCATCCAGACCGACGCCAGCATCAATCCGGGCAACTCCGGTGGCCCGCTGCTGAACATCGAGGGTCGGATGATCGGCGTGAACGTCGCCGTGCGGGCCGGCGCCCAGGGCATCGGCTTCGCAATCCCCGTCGACGACGCGCTGGACATCGCCGCCCGGCTCATGAGCGTCGAACGGCTCGAGAGCAAGTGGCACGGCGTTCGGGCCGGGTTCGACCGCGACGGCGACGTCGCCGTCAAGTCGGTCGCCTCCGGCAGCCCCGCCGCTCGGTCGGGAGTGAAGGTCGGCGACAAGCTGGAACGCGTCGGAGAGATGCGGGTCGAGCGCGCCCTCGACCTCGAACGCGGCCTGCTCGGCCGCCGCGTCGGCGACGCGACGCCGGTTACCGTCTCTCGCGGCGGGCGTCGGGTGGACCTGCGGTTGGCGCTGGCTCGCCGCGGCCGCGGCGTGGCGCCGGTCCAAGCGGCGGGAGCCGTCGCCGGATCGGAGCGCGACGAGGCGACCTGGCAGGTGCTGGGCCTGGAGCTCGAGACCGAGCCGCGTAAGACGTTCAATAGCCTCAACACCAAGTACCGCGGCGGGATGCGGGTGGTCGACGTGCGGACTAACAGCGCCGCGGCCCGCAAGGGAATTCGCTCCGGCGACATCCTCGTCGGTATGCACCGCTGGGAGACGGCGTCGCAGAGCGACATCGAGTACATCATCGCGAACAACTCGCTCGCCAAGATGCCGGCCGTGAAGTTCTACGTGCTCCGCGACGGCGACACACTCTACGGCGAGATGGCCGTTGCCGCCGCCGGCAAGACCGTGCGTCGCTGACCCGCACGCCGCCCGACCGACGCCCGCGGCCCGCAGGGGGAGAGGGCGGCCCCGCTGGGACAGCAGCGGCCCGCGGCGTTAGGCTGGTGCGGATGGAAGTCGACTTCGTCCGCTGGCTCCGCGGCCACGTCCCCACGGCCGCCCGACTGCGTCCCGGCATCGGTGACGACGCCGCCGTCGTACACCTCGGCCGCGCCGAGACGGTGGCGACCGCCGACCTGCTGATCGACGGCGTCCATTTCCACTCGGCCGAGCACACCCCGGAGCGGATCGGGCATAAGGCGCTCGCGGTGAACCTAAGCGACCTGGCGGCCATGGCGGCCGAGCCCCGCGCAGCGCTCGTTAGCCTCGTCCTGCCTCGCGGCAGCGACCCGGCGCTCGCCGAGCGGCTTATCCAAGGCATGCTGCCGTTGGCCGATCGGCACGACTGCCCCATCGCCGGCGGCGACACCAACGTCGCGGACAACGCGTTGATCGTGTCCGTGGCGGCGCTCGGCGAGCCGACCGACCGGGGCGTGGTCCGCCGCGACGGCGCCCGAGCGGGCGACGCGTTGTTCGTCACAGGCCCGCTCGGCGGCAGCCTTTCCGGCAAGCACCTCGACTTCGAGCCCCGCGTCGCCGAGGCGCTCGAGCTCGCCCGACGGTTCGACATCCACGCGATGATGGACCTCAGCGACGGCCTGTCCCTCGACCTGCATCGCATGATGAGCGACAGCGACGTGGGCGCCGAGATCGACGCCGCCTGGGTGCCGATCACCGCCGCCGCACACGGTCGGGCGATGACCTCGGGCCGCTCGGCGCTCGACCACGCGCTGGACGACGGTGAGGACTTCGAGCTGCTGTTCGCTGTGGCCGAGGAGGACGCCGCGGCGGTTTCGCGGCTGGCGTTGCCCAGCGGCCCGCCGGTGCGGATCGGCGCCGTCGTGCCGCCGATGGGCGTCGAACTGGTTGACGAGTCCGGCGAGCGGACCCGGCTCGAACCGCGCGGCTTCGAGCACCGCTAACGGCGCCCGCCGATGACAACGCAACGCATCGAACTGCCCGACCTCGCGGCGACCGACGCCTTGGGCGCCCGGCTCGCCGACGCCCTGCCTGCCGGCTCGGTGGTGTCGCTCATCGGCCCGCTCGGCGCCGGCAAGACGCGGCTGGTGCAGGCAATCACCGCTGCCCTCGGCTCCCGGGCCGAGGTCACCAGTCCCACGTACGTGCTGGTGAACGAGTACACGGACGGCCGCGTGCCCGTGTACCACTTCGACGCCTACCGCATCGCCGACGACGACGAGTTTCTGGAACTCGGCGCCGAGGAGTATTTCACCGTGGGCGGCTCAGCCGGCCTGGGCATCTGCCTCGTGGAGTGGGGCGACCGGGTGTCGCACCTGCTGCCGGAGGGGTGCGTGGAGGTGCGGGTCTCGATCGGGAACGACGACGACCGCGTGGCGGAGATCGCCGGCGTTCACTTGGATGACTAGGTCCGTCGGGCACGGTCACTCAGTATGAGACTTGATCCGGTGGAACACTCCCGCGAGTCGTGCAATGACGCGATCGAATAGAAAAGTCGGGGCCACCTTCTTCAGGAGGCGCACGCCGAACGAATCGGCGCCAACGTGATACCGTGGGCGCGGTCGCTTGGCTGTCAGCGCTATACGCACCACCTTCGCTACGTCCTCTGCGGACGTCGATGCCCGGGCGCCCCGTTCGTTATATTTCAGGGCACGGCGGTACAGCGATCCGTAACCGGGTCGCAGCGTTGCGGGGATTGCTTTTCGCCGGTCATTGATTGCCACGCGAGCCTTGTCGAAGACCGGCGTCAGCACCTGCCCGGGGGCGACCGACACGACAATCACCCCCCAGGGCCGGAGCTCGACGCGCAGCGTGTCGGACATCGCCTCGAGCGCGTGCTTGGTGGCCGAGTAGGCGCCGATCATCGGCAGCGCGACCGTTCCGTTGAGCGACGTGATGTTCACGATCCGCCCCTCACGCTTCCGCAGGCGGGGCAGGCATGAACGGATCAGCCGCAGCGGCCCCACCGTGTTGACCTCAAGCAGGTCGCGGAACTCTTCGGGCGTGGTCAACTCAACCGCCGACGGCAGGCCGACGCCGGCGTTATTGACGAGAGCGTCGATGCCCTGCGGATGCCATGCATCAACCTCGCCGAGTAGCCGATTGACGGAGTCGTCCGACGTCACGTCGAGCCGCACCGGCCGGAGTTCGGCGTACCCCAACGCGTCGAGAGACTCGGCATCGGCATCCAACCGCACGCCCGCAAGCACGCGATAGCCGTGCTCGACCAGATCGACAGCGATCGCACGGCCGATGCCCGACGAGCAACCGCTGATGAGGACGACGCGTGGTGTGCGTAAATTGGTATTCAAGGGCGACGTGAACTGGCTGCACCGGCTGAGGCCGTCCAGTCTAGCCAGCGAGCAGCACCCAAGGTGGCTGGGGTCGCAGCGAAGCGAAGCCCCCAGCAGATAACTTTCAATAGCGTTTACCAACTAAACGCTGGGGTCTACGCCTTTGGCTCAGACTCGAGCCAACCGACCCCACGCCAACATGAGGAACACGAATGGGGTACGCAGCGAACGTCACGATGTATCCGCCGTGCTGTCGCTCCCGCCATCAGAAAGATACGGCTACCTCGTTCGCAAAGTAGCTGGTTGGGAAGAAGTGTGGTCGGTTCGTGATGGCTCTGGCTGTGCGCTACTCGCCGACGACAATGGCGCTGAACTCGTGCCGAACTGGCCTGCCGAAGCGTTCGCTAAAGAGTGCTGCAGCGGCGATGGGAGCGAACGCACGCCCGAGTCAATTGAGCTATCGGCTTGATTTACGGCTCGGCTGCCGGGACTTGCGGAAGACAATCGCTCAATAGCTTTGTTCCCCGTGCCTGAAGGCCAAGGCGTTGTCGTCGACCCATCCCGGTGGGGCGATGACATCGCAGCCGCGATTGAGCAGTTCCACTAGTCAACGCGCCTCGCGGCCGCCCTCACCCCCGCAGCAGCCGGGCCGCGTCGGCCGGGTCATCCAGGCTCGCGGCCATCTTTGCCAACGCCTCGGTCTCGATCTGCCGCACGCGTTCACGCGTGAGGCCGAGCTGCTCGCCGATCTCTTTGAGCGTCCGCGGCTCGCCGCCGCCGAGGCCGAATCGCAGCTTCAGGATCGTCGACTCGCGCTCGTCCATCGTCTTGAGCATCTCCAAGACGTGCCGCAGCGAGTCGCTCTCCAGCATCCGCTCGTCCGGGGCGAGCTGCCCCTCGTCCATCACCATGTCGCCCAGCGTCCAGCCCGCCTCGGTCTGGTCGGTCTGCGGCGTGGCGTTGTAGATCTTGATCGCCTTCTTGATGATCGGCAGCTTCTTCTTCGGCAGCCCCAGGACGCGGGCGATCTCCTCGGGCGTCGGCGTGCGGTCGAGCTCCTCGGTCAGTCGGGCCGACGCGCGGCGCCACTTGCTCAGCAGCTCGACCATGTACGCCGGGATACGGATCGTCTTGCCCGTGTTGATCAACGCCCGCTTGATCGACTGCTTGATCCAGTAGCTGGCGTACGTGCTGAACCGGGTGCCGACGGCCGGGTCGAAGCCCTCCACCGCGCGGAGCAGGCCGAGGTTGCCCTCTTCGATGAGGTCCTGCAGGCCGAGGCCCTTGCCTGTGTAGCCGCGGGCGATGTTGACCACCAGGCGGAGGTTGGCGCGGACCATGCGGTCGCGGGCCGCAAGGTCGCCCTCGCCGATGCGGACCGCCAGCTCACGCTCGTCCTGCGCGGTCAGCAGGGCCGTCTCGTTGATCTCGCGGAGGTAGGTCTCCAGCGGCGACTGGACGTTCGAGCCGGCGGCGGCGCGTTTTTTGGTGGCGGGCATGACGGGCGGCGCTCGGTTCGACGGGGGGAGGGCGGCACGCGGGCGCAGAGCGAACCGCGTGCTAGCGAGGTCTATCGACGCCCCATAGCGCGAACCTTACGGCGTTGGCAAACCCGACCCCGTGCGCGGCTTGTGCGTGCTGCGCCGGCCGCGCCAATGAAAACGACGCCGCGGGCTGGGCCCGCGGCGTCGATCGGGTCGGTGCGTTTGTGCGGCTCGGTGGGGGCCCAAAGGCCGATCGAGCCGCGTCGGCTACTCGGCGTCTTCCGCTTTCGGCTCGCTGGCGGGCGACTTGAAGAGCGGGCCTTCGCCGTCGCCGATGCCGCCCTTCAGGTTCGAGGGTCCGCCGCTGGCGGTCGGCGCCGGGGCCTCCATGACCGGGGCCTCGCCCGAGTCGCCCGCGGCTTCCTCGGCCCAATCGACGCGCTTGCGGCTGAGGCCGATCTTGCGATCGTTGATGTCGACGCGGAGGACCTTTACCTCCATGTCGTCGCCGACTTTGCACAGGTCTTCGGGGTTCTCGATCTTGTCGTCCGAGAGCTCCGAGATGTGCAGCAGCCCCTCGAGGCCGTCTTCCAGGCCGACGAAGACGCCGAAGTTGGTGATCTTCGTCACCTTGCCCTTTACGAGCTCGCCCGGCTGGTAGCGGTTCGGGATGTCGTTGACCCACGGGTCCTCTTCCAGCTGCTTGAGGCCCAGGGCGATGCGGCGACGCTCCGTGTCGACCGACAGCACCTTGCACTTGAGCACCTGGCCCTTCTCGACCGCCTCGCTCGGGTGGCTCACCTTGCGGGTCCAGCTCATGTCAGAGACGTGAAGTAGACCGTCGATGCCCTCTTCGATCTCGATGAAGGCGCCGTAGTTGGTGAGGTTCCGCACGCGGCCCTCGACCTCCTCGCCGGGCGGGTAGCGCTCGGCCACCTTGTCCCACGGGTTGCTCTGCGTCTGCTTCATGCCGAGCGAGATCTCTTGCTTCTCCTGGTTGATGCCCAGGACCACGACCTCGACCTCGTCACCGACCTGCACGAGCTCGCTGGGGTGGCTGATCCGCTTGGTCCAGCTCATCTCGGAGATGTGCACCAGGCCCTCGATGCCGTCCTCGAGCTTCACGAAGGCGCCGTAGGACATCACGTTGACCACCTCGCCCTTCACCCGGGTGTTTACCGGGTAGGTGCTGGGCACCTTCTCCCACGGGCTGGCGGTCTTCTGCTTGAGGCCCAGGGCGATCTTCTCGCGGTCGTAATCGATGTGGAGGACCATGACCTCCAGCTCGTCCTCGATCTTGACCATCTCGCTGGGGTGGCTGATGCGGCCCCAGCTCATGTCGGTGATGTGCAGCAGGCCGTCGATGCCGCCGAGGTCCACGAACGCGCCGAAGTCGGCGATGTTCTTGACCACGCCCTTTCGCAGGTCGCCCACCTGGAGCACCTTGAGCAGCTCGGCCTTCTTGGCGGCACGCTCTTCCTCGATCAGAGCACGACGGCTGACGACGATGTTGCGTCGCTCCTCGTCGATCTTGAGGACCTTGCAGCTGATCTCCTTGTCCAGGTACTCGCCGATGTCGTGCGGGCGGCGGATATCGACCTGGCTGGCCGGCAGGAAGACGTTGACGCCGATGTCGACCAGCAGGCCGCCCTTGATCTTCCGCTTGACGATACCGGTAACGACGTCGCCCTCATGGACCTTCTCCATGACGGACATCCACTGCTCGATCTTCTCAGCCTTACGCTTGCTGAGCACGAGCATGCCGCGGTCGTCGTGGCGGCCGGCGACGTCTTCGACGTTCTCCACCAGCACGCGGACCATGTCGCCGACTTCCGGCGGCGGCTCTTCGACCGGCGGCTCGGGCGGCTCTTCCGGCGTGGGCGCGTCTTCGTTGTAGAAGTCTTCTTCGGGCGGCTCGGGCTGCCACTCGGACAGCGGCACCATGCCCTCGCACTTGTAGCCGACGTCGACCACGGCGAACTCTTCGTCGACGCGGACAATCTTGCCCTCGACGATCTGGTTGATCGAGACGTCTTCGCCAGCGAGCCAAGACGCCTCGTCCGGCGCCTCCTCGCCGATGACGGCGATCAGCTCGTCTTCATCGACGTCGAACTCTCGCATCAGGTTGCGATTGACCATTAATTTGCACTTCGCTGCTGGGGAGTGAGCAGCTTGGGGGGGTGGGGATCGCGGCCGAGAGTCGGCGTGAGGCGCTCGCCTGCGAGGGCGGCGCGGGGGCGATCCGCAAGGGTTAGGGGCAACAAACCACGACACCTTCGCCCGGTGAACACCACCGGCGGCCGCGGCCAAGCACCGCATCGTACGTGTCCGCGACGTTGCAAGCAATGGCGTCTGGGCCACGCCGGGAGCGATCGCGGGCGGGTTTAATCGTCCGCCTTCTGGCCGTTCATCTCTCGCGCGCCGGCGATCGCTTCGGTCAGCCGCCGTGTGACCGTGGCCAGCAGCCCTTCGTCGTCGGCCGCGGCGACCTCGTCCGGCGTGAGCGGCTCGCCGTAGTGCATCGCGATGCGGCCGAAAAGCCGGGGCCGTTTGGCGCCCCGGGGCCAAACGCGGTGCGGCCCGTCCAACCCCAGCGGCACGAGCACCGCCTTGCTTCGGCGCACCAGGGTCAGGAATCCCGGCTTGAGCGGTTGGAGCTCACCGTCGGGCGAGCGGGTCCCCTCGGGGAAAACGACGACGGCGCCCCCCTGCTTGAGCCGCTTAAGCGTCGCGCGAATTCCTGCCAGGCCCGAGCCATCGCGATCGACGGGCACCGCGTCGTAGCTGCGTATGAGCACCCCGAACCGTCCCTTGAAGAGGGTATCTCGCGCCAGGTAGCTGAGCTGCCGTTTGGTCGCCCCGCCCACGAGCGGCGGATCAAGGTGGCTCTGGTGGTTGGCGACGATCACCACCGGGCCCGTCATCGGGACCCGATCGGGACGGTGGGTGCGGAGCCCGTACAGCGTCTTGGCCACGCACCAGATGGCGGTGCTGGTGAACCAGTACCACAACGCCTTAGCGGCGCCGCGGCGGTAAGTCGGCACGGCCTCGGCGGCAGATCGCTCAGCCCGTAAGTCAGCGGTCGTCGGCTGGGCCATCCGCCTCTGCCCCCACAAACGCCTCACGCGCTCGATGCCCCTCGGGCAACCGACTGGCGACGATCTCCATCAGGCGATCGACCACCTCGTCTTGCGTCAGCCCGTCGGTTGAAAGCTCGACGGCGTCGTCGGCTTTCTTCAGCGCTCCAACGGCTCGCGAGCAGTCGCCCGCGTCGCGTTGCTGCTGCTTCTCAAGCACTTCCGAGCGGGTGACGTGCTCGCCGCGACGCACCAGATCGAGGTAGCGCCGCTCGGCTCGTACCGACTCGCTGGCGGTCAGGAAGACTTTGCACTCCGCGTGAGGGAACACCACGGTCGACTGGTCACGCCCCTCCGTAACGACGTCTTGGCTGTTGGCCCAGTCTCGCTGCCACTCGACGAGCCGTTCGCGAACCGCCGGGTTGTCCGCGGCGTGCCGCGTGGCCGTGGTGACGTCGAAGGTGCGGATAGCCTTGGTGACGTCTTCGCCGTCGAGGAGCACCTGCCCCGGCCCCAGGTGCAGATCAATCTGAGCGGTCATCTGGGCCAACGCCGACTCGTCGGTCAGATCCACGCCTCGCCGCTGGGCGGCAAAGGTCACGGCCCGGTACATCGCCCCGGTGTCCAAGAAACGGAACCCGAGCCGGTCGGCGAGCGCACGAGCAGCGCTGCTTTTCCCGGCCCCCGCGGGGCCGTCGATGGTCACGATCATGCGGGCAAGCGCTGTCCGACTCTGCTGGCGGGCGTCCGGTCGGTAAGCGTATCACGAGTGCCCCCGGCGAAACCACCCGCTAGAGGCCGGGCAACCGCCCCCGCTCGGTGAGCGGCCGATTTTGCGGATTCTCCGGACCCTCGGGCTCGCCGGCCCCGCTTACGGCTTTGGTACACAACCTCGCGGCAGCGATTAGAATACGGGCGGAGGCCAGCGATACCGACAGACGCCCCCGGAGCGGGCGCCCTAGGGCCGCTGCAGCGCTACGCCGGCACGCGGCGTGGCCGATTCGCTCAACGTTTCGAGCCAAATCACGGAACCAACATGGCGAAGAACGCCGCGGTCTGGGGCATCGACATCGGCAACTGCGCGCTCAAGGCGTTGCGTTGCCGCCCGCACGAAAGCGAAGACCGCAAAGTCGTGGTCGAGGCGTTCGACTACATCGAGTACCCGCAGTTGCTAACGCAGCCCGACGCGGACCGCGAGCAGCTCATCAGCGACGCCCTGACCGAGTTCCTCGAGCGCAACGAGCTCAAGGGAGACAGCGTCGCGTTCGCGGTGCCCGGCCAGGCCGGCCTGGCGCGGTTCATCAAGCTGCCGCCGGTCGAGACCAAGAAGATCCCGGACATCGTCAAGTACGAGGCCCGACAGCAGATCCCGTTCGCGCTGGAAGACGTCGTCTGGGACTACGAGACACTGGCTGGCGGCAGCGTCGACGAGGGGTACGCCCTCGAGACGGAGATCGGCCTGTTCGCGATGAAGCGCGACCAGGTCACCCGATCGCTCGAGCCGCTGAGCTCGGCCGGCGTCGAGGCCGACTTCATTCAGCTCACACCGCTGGCGGTCTACAACTACGCGTGCTTCGACCGCATCGGCGAGCTCGACCCCGAGGCGTACACGCCCGAGTCGCCGCCGGCGCCCATCGTGCTGCTGTCGATCGGTGTCGACACGACAGACCTCGTCGTGACCAACGGCTACCGGGTTTGGCAGCGCAACATCCCGCTGGGCGGCAGTCACTTCACCAAGGCGCTCACGAAGGAGCTCAAGCTTACCTTCGCCAAGGCAGAGCACCTGAAGCGCAACGCCACCAAGGCCGAGGACCCCAAGGCGGTCTTCCAGGCCATGCGGCCGGTGTTTAGCGAGATCGCCGGCGAGATCCAGCGTTCGCTCGGCTTCTACGCGAGCAACCACAAAACACCGGACCCCACGGAGGTGGTGCTGCTCGGCAACGCGGCCAAACTGCCAGGCCTGCAGCGTTACCTGACGCAAAATCTCGACATGCCGATCAAAGGCATCGAGGACTTCGAGTTCAAAACGCTGGTGGGCGGCAGCGTGACCGCGACGCCGGCCTTCGAAGAGAATCGCTTGAGTTTCGCGGCGGCGTATGGGCTGTGCCTGCAAGGACTCCGCAAGAGCGAGATCTCGACCAACCTTCTGCCGAACGAGATCGTCACGCGGCGGCTCATCCGAGCCAAGAAGCCCTGGGCCGCGGCCGCGGCCGCCGTGCTCATGGCCGCCATGGCCGCCAACTACAACAGCTATGTGGGCGCCTGGTCGACGGTCGATCCATCGGACGGCTGGGAATCGGCGTTCAGCAAAGCGGACGGCGTGTCGCGACGCGTGTCGTCGGCCGAGAGTGAGAACTCGACGCTCGTCAGCCAGTTCGACGAGATGTCGGCCATCGCCGACAACCTGCAGAGCAACACCGACGGCAAGCTGCTGTGGATCGAGCTGCTCAAGGCGGTCGACGCGGCTATGCCCCGCGACGAGCGTCCTCTGGAAGAGCGTCGGGAAACCGCGGAAGACGTCACGCAACGCACCGAGGTGCACATCACCTCGATGGACTGCCAGAAGTTCGACGACCTGTCGGCGTGGTTCACCAACGTGCAGGGGCTCTACAGCGATATGCTGCGGGCGCGCGAGGTCGGCGAGGAAGAGCGTGCCGATCTAGAGACGCAAGCCGAAGGCGAAGACGGCGCCGAAGGCACAGCGGACGCCGAGGCAGGAGCGCTCGCCGAGCAGGCGCCCCCCGCGGCGCCGGGCGGTTTCGGGCCCGGCGGTCCCGGCGGGCCGGGTGGGCCAGGTGGCTTTGGCGATCCGTCGGCGGCGGGCGGCGGCGTTCAGGGTCCCGCAGGCCCCGGCTGGGTGATCGAGCTCCGCGGACATCACTTCCACAACGACGGCGTGCTGGAAGGCGAGGCGTTCCTCCGCGACACGCTGATCAAGAACCTCGAAGAGCAAACGATCATGCTGCCCGATGGAGAGGGCGGCGAGATGGTCGAGGTGTCGTTCGAAGAGCTGGGCATCCGCTTCCCGCTGGTCGTCACGAAGAGCCCGATCGTGTCGGTCACCTACGACCCCGAAGCCGAGGATAACGGCCGCGGTGGGATCGGCGGCCGGGGCGGGATGTCCCTCGGTCTTGGCGGCGGCCGCGGCCTCCCCGGCGCCGAAGCAGGCGTCGGGCCCGGCATGGCGGGTGTGCCCGGCATGCCTACGGCGCCCAAGCTGTGGGAGCTGCGCCGTTACGATTTCATCGTCCAGTTCGGCTGGCAGCCCACGCCACGCCGGCAGCGTCAAGAGAATCGCCAAAACGAGACGCCCGACACGGGCGACTTCGCGTCCACCCCGTAAACGCCGCCACGGTATCGATTCATGGATCAAGTCAAAGCCGCCCTCGGCTGGCTCAAAGAACACCACTTCTGGATCCTGGCCCTGGTCGTGGTCGGGCTGTCGGTCGGTGGTTGGTTCACCGCCACCGGTGAGCTGGCGCAGAAGTACAGCTCGGCCAAGGGCAAGATCGAGAGCACCTTAAACTCGCAACGCTCGATCGCCGGCAAGCCGTTCAAGCCGAACGAGTCGGTCAACGAGAAGCAGCAGGAGCAGAACGTCGCGCTCGCGGCGAGCGTCAAGCAGATCTGGGACGAGCTCTACAACGCCCAGAAGGAAGAGGTGCTCAAGTGGCCGACGCAGCTCGGCCAGTCGTTCCTGAAGCGGATCGCGAAGAAGAGCTTCGGCGACAGCATCGTCCGTGACGACCGGGACCGCTACCTGAACTACATCAAGCAGCGGTTCCCGCAGCTGCTGGAGATCGTCGACGCCGCACCCGGCGGCTCGCGGTCCGGCGCCGGAGCGATCGGTCGGGGCGGCGGCATGGCCACCGAGGGCTTCGGACCCAGCGTCCGCACGCCCGGCGTCGGCTCGGCCGCCGAGGAGCCCGAGCACCTCATCGACTGGGTCGATCAGGAGACGCTCCAAGCGCGGATGTCATTCGTCGAAACGCCGTCAGCGTTGCAGATCTGGGTCACCCAGGAAGACCTGTGGGTGTACGAGACGCTGCTGACGGCGATCGCCAAGACCAACCAGTCCGCCGGGGCCACACGGCGTTCGAACGCCGCGATCCGCGTGATTGAACAGTTGCAGGTCGGCGCCTCGGCGGCCGTCCAGACCCAGTCGACAGGGCGGATCTTCGTGCCCGAGTCCGGGGGCGGGGGCGGGCTCGCCGGCGGCGGGTTAGGTGGAGGACGCGGCGGCGGACGCGGCGGTGGCTTTGGAGGCGGGCCCGGGATGGGCGGCTTCGAAGGCGGCGGCCGCGGGATGGGCGGCGGTGGTTTCGGGGGCGGACGGGGCGGCGGCGGTTTCGGCGGAATGCCCGGCGGCAGCGCCGACGACGGCGCCCTGCTCGAAGGCCGCTACGTGGACGAGACCGGCCAACCCGTCGCGGTGCCCCCCGGCACCTTCACCGTGGGTGTCGAGTACAAGCAGCTGCCCGTGCTCATGCAGCTCGAGATGGATTCACGCTGGCTGACCGAGCTGATCGTTAACCTGGCCAACGCGCCGCTGCAGGTGAAGATCGATCAGGTGCGGGTAAACCCCGAAGGCTCCGACTTCGGTGGCCGGGCGGGAGGGAAAGACGTGAAAGCGTTCGACCGCACTCCCACCATCCAGCCGGTCGTCTTGCAGGGCTCCGTGTACATCTTCAACGAGCCCGAAGAAGAGACCTTCAAAGTCGGCGGCGACGAGATCTGACCCGCCCTCAGGCAAGCAACCAACCACGGGCCGCGACCAAGCCGGCGTCCCGAGCCAAACCGGCGTCCCGAGAACGTAAACGATGAACAACAATCGTACCGGCGGTCTGAAGAACTTAGTTCTCCAGCACATCGAGAAGGTCGCAGCGGCCGTCGTCCTCGGCGTCGCCGGCTTCCTGGTGTACGCGTCCACGGGCGTGGAGACCTACGACAAGAAGGCGAGCGACCTCAATCAGGTCATTGGCCGCACCGAGAGTGCGTTCCGCGACTCGACGTGGGCCAACGTGCCCGAAGAGAACAAGTACCTCGCGTTCGACCCGACCGACACGGGGGCGGGAGACGTGGACGTCTCTCAGTACGCCGAGGTTCGTGGCTGGAGCCGCCCGGTGGTCGCGCCGACGGTCGATCGAACCGACCCCCCGCTGCTGGCTGCGCTCGACGTCGAGGGCGTCGGCGTCACGGGGCTGATGGGCTTCATCAACGACGACATCATCCGCAAGCGAGCGCTCGAGGAGCGTCGCGAAGAACTGGAGCGGCAGCAGGCCCAGGAAGAGGCGCGTGAAGAGGAAGAGGACGCGAGGTCTGGTCGGGGCGGACGCGAGGAAGAAGAGAACGACCTCGGCCGCCCGGTCGGGGCCACGCGGCGCGATTCCGGCGTTTCGATGGACGGCGACGAACTAATCCGAACCGTATCGTGCGCGGTCGTGCTCGCGAAGGCGCCGCTGCTGGACCAGTACAAGGCGTACAAGGAAGCCCTTGAGAACGCTCGCGGCTACAACCCCGCGAACGACCTGCCCACGTATCTGGGCTTCTACGTCCAGCGTGCCGAGGTGCGCGAGGGCAAAACGGGTGAGTGGCAGAACGTGTCGGTCACCGATGGCCAGGGACGCAAGGTGCCCCGCGGCGACGCCTACACCGAGGCGAAGTACGAGAAGCTGACCGAGGAGTGGGTCCAGGGGTCCGATCCGCTGATGGACCCGGCCTACGAAGACCCCGCGTTGACGATGCCGCTGCCGCCGCTCGTCGGAGAGCCTTGGCCGGCCACGGTCGTGCACAGCGACGTGCCGCTCATGGTGGAGACCGAGGCGGCGCTGGAGGAAGCGGAGGAAATCGCGGAGCAAGAAGACGAGCCGACCGACGACTCGGGAGATGGATTCGACGCGTTCAGCCGGCAGCTCACGCCGGGGATGCCAGGCCGACAGCCGGGCGCCGTGGGCGGCCGCGGCGCCCGTGGTGGCAGGCCGTCCCGATCGTTCCGCGGAGCGGAACAGGGCGGCGAGGGCATGCGGAGCCGCGGCGGATCGCGGGGCGGGCGTTCGCCCGGCCGCGGCGGCCGATCGCGCTCGAGGCGCGACGGTGGCACGCCCGCCACACCGCACCTTATGGTGCGGTTCTTCGACTTCACCGTCGTTCCCGGTCGGCAGTACCGGTACCGGGTGCGCCTCGTCCTGCAGGACGTCAACAACCCACGACTGGTCAGCGCTAGCTACCTGGATCGCGACGCGGCGGCGCGGGTTGGCAAGAAGGGCTACCGCCCAATCCGCCTGACCGAGTGGAGCGATCGGAGTTCCGTTGTCTCGATCCCGATGGCCGGCGATGTCCGCATCACCGAGGTCAAACCGCCCGCGAAGGGTCAGGCGAACTCCGAGGCGAGCGTCAAGTTCCTCGTCCAGTCGTACGCCGTCGATGAAGACGGCCGCGCGACGCGGTCGGGCCTCGAGCGGCAGTTCCCGATAGGCAGCGTGATGAACATGACCGCCGACGCCGAGGTCATCACGCCCGATCAACGCTATATCGTCGATACGAACGACTTCGAGTTCCGCACGGGGATCACGCTCGCCGGCGTGAAGGGCGGGACAAGCATCACACGCGAGTACAAGGAGCCCATCCGGACGCTCCTGATGGACCCGGCGGGCCGCCTCTTCGTGCGGCACGAGATCGACGACCGCGACGCCGTGGAGCTTCACAAAGCGATCTACGAGGGCGACGACGACCGCAGCCGCGGTTATGGCGGCGGACGCGGGGGTGGTCGAGGCGGACGCGGCCGGGGCGGTGAAGGTGGCGGGTTCGGCGAGTTCCGCTGACGCCGCACAATCTGAGCCCGCGCAGCGAAACGCCGCTCGCAAGAAACTTGTCCGCGGGCCACAAACCGGTATTGACCGGCGCCCGCCGCCTCGGGTAATCACCGCCCGCCACGCCGCCGATCCGGCTGCGCCGCAGTTGGTGCGTGGCTTAGAGGCGTCGGCTCGTCCATCGGACGGACGCAGACGACGCCGCCAGCAAAGCCATCGACCGACAGGTCCGCGCCGCCCCCAACGCACGCACGCTCTCATCCGAGCTTTGCGAGCGAGCGGGGCGCCGGCCGCTGCGATCCAACGCAACAAGGAGAGTTGAGTTGAACGCGACCAGGAAGCACGCGCTCGTTCTGCTAACGCTAGCCGCCACCGCCGGCTGGGCGCCGCCGATCGGGGCGCAGCAGGACACGGGCCAAGCCAACACGCCACCCGCCCCGGCCGCCGCGCCGACACTCGACCGCTCTGCGGTGGATATGATCTTGAAAGCGTCGCGCCGCGCGATCGCTGGAGGCGATCTGGCGGCCGCCGAGCGGTTGATCAACCGCGCCGATCAGGCCGACATCGCGTACCCCATGTTCTACATGGGCGACACGCCGTCGAAGGCCCGCAAGACGCTGGAGTCCGCCAAGTCGCACCTGAACGGCGGGGCGTCGCAGGCCGTGATCACCAGCGCCAAGCCGATGCCCGCGGGCCCGAGCGGGGTGGTCACCGCCGCCGCCCAGACCGCCGTCGGCGCCACCGAGCCCATCCAAAACGCGATTCACAACGCCGGGTCGCAATCCGGCTTGGAGCCGAAAGCCGTTCAGCAGGTTGCCGCGTACGCGGACACCGGGTATGGCGGCCCCCGCCTGGCGCAGCTGCCCGCGCCGGACGAGGCGCGGCCGATCGGCGTCCCGTCGGCGTTGGCCCTGCTCGCCGAGGGAGAGCAGGCGCTCCGCGACCGCGACCTGGCGACCGCCCTTGAGGCCTTCCGCGCCGCCGACACACGTCGTGCAGAATTGCCCTCGAGCGCCGCCGCGCGGCTCGACGGCCATCTCCGGATGCTCTCGGCCAGCGGCGGCACGCCGCCGACGCCGGCCGCGCCGCTCGTGTCTCCGTCGATGATCGAAGCGACCGACGCCGATCAGAAGGTGCTCGGCAGCCAGCTCGCCACGGCCATCGGCAACGCCCAAGTCGAGTCGCGCAAGCTGCGTGAGGCCGAGCCCCGGCGTTCGCTCGAGGTGCTCGAGGAGGCCAAGCAGCAGATCGCCACCTCCGGCCTGCCGGCGACGATCCGCGGCCAGCTCGACCGCCGTGTCGACCGCTCGATCGCCGAGACCGAGAAATACATCGAAGACAACCGGGCTCAGATCGAGCTCGACGAACAAAACGCCGCGGTGCTCGCGGAGATCGAGCGGAAGGCGGATCTCAAGCAGCAGATGGAAGACCGCATCGCGGAGCACGTCGACAAGTTCAACGGCCTCATCAACGAGTACCGCTACGAGGAAGCCGAGGTCGTCGCGAAGCGTCTGTACGAGCTGGCGCCGGACCGTCTGATCGCGCAGCAGATCAAGGAGCAGGCCAAGTACCTGCGCCGCGACGTGATGAACCGCGACATGCGTGAGGAGCGCGACGAGTCGGTCTGGCTCGCCCTGCACCAGAACGATGCGGCTGCGTCGCCCAACGTGAGCGACGGCAAGGAACTCGTCTTCTCCGACAACTGGGGCGACCTCGAGAAGCGGAAGAGCTTCGGCGAGTCGAACCGGCTCTCGCCGCGCGAGATCGAGATCCGCAAGAAGCTGCAGACGCCGGTCCAGCTGCGTTACGAGGACCGTCCGCTCGCCGAGGTGCTCGACGGGCTCTCGACGCTGACCGGCGTGAACATCCACCTGGACCCGCGCGGCCTTGCGCAGGAGGGCGTCTCTAGCGACACGCCCGTCTCGATCAACCTGACGCAGGAGGTGTCGCTCAAGAGCGCGCTGAACCTGATCCTTGAGCAGCTCAACCTTGGCTACACGATCACGGACGAGGTGCTGAAGGTCACGAGCCAGACGCTCCGCGACGGCGACCTGAGCACGCAGACGTACTACGTGGCGGACCTCGTCATCCCCATCCCCAACTTCGTGCCGAGCAACAACATCGGCCTGCAAGGGCTGATCAACGACGCTTTGGCCGCCGCACCTTACGGCGGTGGTGGTCTGAGTGGTCCGGGGCCGATCGCCCTGGCCAACACGCGTCGGGGCCTGTCCGGCGCCGGCGGCAGCGAGAATCCGGACGCTCTAGCCCAGGCGCTCAGCCCCGGCGCCATGGGCGGGGGGACGCAACCCCTGTCCACCGGCCCGAACGGGCTCGGCGGCGCCGCCAACGCCGACTTCGACTCGCTGATCGACCTGATCGTCTCCACGGTCGCCAGCGATACGTGGGCGGAGAACGGCGGCGGCACGGCCGAGATCCGCTCGTTCCCGACAAACCTAAGCCTCGTCATCAGCCAGACGCAGGCCGTCCACGAACAGATCGCCGACCTGCTCGAGCAGCTCCGCAGGCTGCAGGACCTGCAGGTCACGATCGAGGTCCGCTTCATCCGACTCAACGACGCGTTCTTCGAGCGGATCGGCATGGACTTCGACATGAACATCAACGACGGGACCGTGGGAACAGAAGACCTGGCCGGCCTCAACGGCTTCCAGGGCTTCATCAACAACGCCTCGTTCGAGACGCCGCGCAACGGCGCCGTGGTGGGAGCCCAGGCGCCCATCGCCGGCGACCTCGCTCAGGTGACCGCCGACCTCGACCTGCCCTTCCGGCAAGGGAGTTTCGACGTGGCGGTGCCCGCGTTCGGCGGGTTCAACGCCCAGTCCGCGGCGACGTTCGGGTTCGCGATCCTGAGCGACATCGAGGCGTACTTCCTGATCAACGCGGCGCAGGGAGACTCGCGCTCCAACATGCTCAACGCCCCGAAGGTGACGCTCTTCAACGGCCAGCAGGCGTTCGTTTCGGACACGTCGCAATCGCCGTTCGTGATCAGCGTGATCCCGGTGGTCGGCGAGTTCGCCGCCGCCCAGCAACCGGTGATCGTGGTCTTGTCGGAGGGCACGCTCATGTCGATCCAGGCGGTTGTCTCCGAAGACCGCCGCTACGTGCGGCTCACTGTCGTGCCGTTCTTCAGCGAGATCGGCGACGTGGACACGTTCACGTTCGACGGCCAGACGACCACCAACAACTCGTCCACCAGTTCCGCCACCGACGCGGACGACGACGGGACGAACGAGGTGGCGGACAACTCCGCCGCGGCCGGCACCACGACCGCAGGCACGACGGTCCAGCTGCCGACATTCCAGTTCGTCTCGGTCACCACAACGGTGAGCGTGCCCGACGGGGGCACGGTGCTGCTGGGCGGGATCAAGCGGCTGGAAGAAGGCCGCGAGGAGTTCGGCGTGCCGCTCCTCTCCAAGGTGCCCTACATCAACCGACTGTTCCGCAACGTGGGCATCGGCCGCGAGACGGACAGCCTGATGATGATGGTCACGCCGCGGATCATTATTCAGGAAGAAGAGGAAGAGCGGCTGGGCCTCGCCACGCAGTGAGCCGAGCGTTCTTCACCACGAGTCACACGACGAGCCGTCGGCGGGTCTTCCGCCGGCGGCTCTTTTCGTTTGGCGAAACGCGTTTAGAACATGGTGTCTCACCCATGACCGGAGCGCCCTGGACCGTGAATCGACTGATTATCCTCGCCGGCGTGCTGGGGGCCACCGCCATCGGCCTTGGCGCTTGGGGCGCCCACGGACTGGAGGGCGTTCTCGCCGGGTGGGGGCGCGACGCGGAGACCCTCGCGCGGCGCGTCGAGAACTTCAACACCGCCGCCCGTTACCAACTAGCCGCCGCCATCGTGTGCCTCGCGGCCGCCGTGGCCGACGGACGCTGGCGTGCGCGGCTCGGGGGGCCGGCGTTGACCCTAGCGGCCGGCGCTCTGGTCTTCTGCACGCTGCTGTACGCGATCGCGCTCGGGCCGGCGTCTTGGCGGTGGCTGGGCGCCGTGGTGCCGCTCGGCGGGCTCGCGATGATTGCCGGCTGGATCGGCGTGGCGATCGTTGGCCTACGCCGCTCGCCCGAGACAAGCCCACCGCCGAATGCGGAGTTGGTCCGTCTCGAAGAGATCCTGTCGCACCAGCAAAAACTCTGGCAGGATCTTGACGACAGCCTGACCGGGCTCCGCGACCAGTCGGACGACCAAGCCCGCCGCGTGGTGCGGCTGGAGGACGCGGCGCGGCAGCTCCTGGAGCAACAGAGAACCACCGAGGCGATGCCCGACGAGCGACCGCCGCACTACTGATCGTGTCTCTGACCACGCCAGCGGTGGCGCCGGCGACCGCGCTGAACGGCTGCCGGACGCTTACGGCCGGCCGGGTGTCTGACTAAGGTGAGCCGCTTCGCTCGTCACTCGGCCCGATCTGCTCGTTGATTGATGGCTAGCCACAACGCCCGTCTCGGGCTTCGCTTGTTCACCGTGTACGTCGTGTTCTACGCGGCTTACGTGCTCACCAGCGCGTTCGCCCCGGCCGCGATGGACGTCACGCCGCTCGCCGGGGTTAGCCTCGCTATCTGGTCCGGCGCGGGGCTGATCGTCCTCGCTCTGGTGCTCGCCGGCTTGTACGGCGCCATGGCGAAAGACTCCGTGAGTGAGGGAGTGGACGCGTGATCTACGACGTTTCTGCAGTGGCGTTGGCGGTCTTTGCCGCGTTCGTCGGCCTGACGCTGGCGATCAGCTTCTACTTCGGATCGCGGGCGAAGTCGTCGGCCGGGTACTTCGCCGCCCACGGGCAGATCCCGTGGTTCGTGAACGGCGTGGCCTTCGCCGGCGACTATCTGTCGGCGGCGTCGTTCCTGGGCATCTGTGGCATGATCGCCTTCTACGGGTACGACGGCTTCCTGTACTCGATCGGCTACCTGGCCGGCTGGGTGGTGGCCCTTCTCGTGGTGGCCGAGCCGATGAAGCGGCTCGGAAAATTCACGTTCGCCGACGCGCTGAACGCCCGCTTCCAGTCGCGGGGGATCAAGATCGTCGCCGGCGTGAGCACGCTGGTGGTGAGTGTCTTTTACCTCATCCCGCAGATGGTGGGCGCCGGCGTGCTGGTGCAGCCGCTGCTGAACCTGCCTCACTGGGCCGGTGTGGTCATGGTGGGCGCCGTCGTCATCCTGATCGTCGTCACCGCGGGCATGGTCTCCACGACGTGGGTCCAGTTTCTCAAGGGCGCTCTGCTGGTGGTGTTTAGCCTGGTCCTCACCGTGCTGGTGCTGAACCGCGGGTTCAGCGTGCAACCGGGCGGCGTGGACGGCTACTTGTTCCGTGAGATCGCCTTGCCGAACGACGGCGTCGACGAGCCGCTGCTCGCGCCGCCGGTCGCCAGAGTACCGGGGCTCCCCAACGAAACCGTAGTACCCGCCGAGGGCGGCTGGGTCGGCAAGCCGTTCGTTCGCACACGCGACGACGCGACCGGCCGCATCTCCGTGTGGCGGGTGCGAGAGATCGGCGACGGTGAAAGACTTCTGTCCGAGGCGCAGAGCGTGACCAGCACCGCCGGCGGTGAGACGCTGATCGGCGGCCTGCCGCGCGGTGTCGGAGACGGCCAGGCGACTCTGCACCCGGTGGGCCAGATCGTCGCGTTGCCCGGCGGCGAAGACGCGACCGGCCCCGTCGGACCGCTCGAGTTCTTCCGCACCCTGGGGCAGAGCGACGTGGTGCTGTGGCGAAGCGAGAAGATCGCCGAGCCGGACGGCGGCGTCACCACCGTCTACTATTCGGACCGTGTCGAGGGATCGCGGGTGTTGCGGCCGGGCGAGCACCCGGCGTTCAGCGGCATCCGCTCCGGCAGCCTGCTCGATCGGGTCAACTTCATCTCGCTGATGCTCGCCCTCTTCGGCGGCACCGCGTCGCTGCCGCACATCTTGATCCGGTACTACACCGTGAAAGACGAAGCGGCCGCACGCAAAAGCACCATCGTGGGCATCGCGTGCATCGGCTTCTTCTACGTGCTCACGCTTTACATGGGCCTCGGGGCCATGACCAGCGGCGCGCTCGATCCGACCGACTCAAACATGGCGGCGCCGCTGCTCGCCAAGAGCATCGACGAGACGCTTTTCGCGATGATCTCAGCCATCGCCTTCACCACGGTGCTCGGCACCGTCAGCGGGCTGATCCTCGCTTCAGCCGGCGCGGTGACCCACGACCTCATCGATAGCTTCCGCGCCGAGCCGCTGGACGACGAGCGAAAGGTCCTCGCCGCGAAGGGCGCCTCGGTGGTGGTGGGCGTCGTCGCCATCGTGCTGGGGATCCTGTTCCAAGGCATCAACGTGAGCTACCTCGTGGGGTGGGCGTTCAGCGTGGCGGCCTCGGCGAATCTGCCAGCGCTGGTGCTCTTGCTGTTCTGGCCACGCGTCACCAAGCAGGGCATCGTCGCGGGCGTGCTGGTCGGCATGCTGAGCTCGCTCACCTGGATCCTGCTGTCGGCGGACACCTTCGCGAAGGTGTACGGACTCTCGGCGGAAGACGCCCTGGCGCCGTTTAGCCAGCCCGGGCTGGTGACGATCCCGCTAGGCTTCTTAACGACCGCGGCCGTATCGTTGCTAACCAAGCCGCCCGAGCCGCTCTCTCATGCGGGCGCGAGCGAACCGGTCGCGAGCTCGTAGCACGTGGCGATGAGCGTCGCCGGATTGATCGGCTTGGCCGCGTAAGCGTCGCACCCCGCGTCGAGGGCCCGCTGCCGATCGCCGTCCATCGCGTGCGCCGTGAGCGCGAGGATCGGTCCCGTGTGGTCCGCTTCTCGCAGTCGGGTGGCCGCCGTGTAGCCGTCCATAACGGGCATCTGCATGTCGAGGACGACGAGGTCTACGGGCGTGGCCACCGGCTTGTCCATCGACGCCGCCAGCACCGCCTCGACCGCCAGCTTACCGTTGCCGAACATCTCCACGTGGGCCCCGGCGCGCTCGAGCAGAAACTCGAAGAGTCGCTGATTGTCGGGACCGTCTTCGGCCACGTAGATGCGAAGGCCCCGGAGCGGCCGTTCGTTGACGGCTTCCCCAGGTTGCGCGGTCTCTTCGGGGGCGGGCGCCACCGTTTCCCGGGCAAGCGTGGACCGCATGGTAACGACAAAGCGGCTGCCGACCCCGACCTGACTCTCTACGGCGACCTCGCCGTCCATCTGCTCGACCAGACGGCGGCAGATCGCCAAGCCGAGGCCGGTGCCGCCGTACCGCCGTTCGGCGCTGTCGTCCGCCTGAGTGAACGGCTCAAACACCTTCTCGAGCTTGTCGGCCGGAACACCGTTCCCCGTATCGACCACCGCGAACTCGACCCCGTCTTCGCATGGTCGGGTCTTCACCTCGATGCTGCCCGTCGCGGTGAACTTGATCGCGTTGCCCACGAGGTTCAGCAGCACCTGGCGGAGCCGCATACTGTCGGCGACCACGTGCGGCGTCTTCGGGTCGCAGCGCGACCACACCGCGAGCCCCTTGCCGGTGGCCTGAGCCTCGAGCGTCTCGACAACACTCTCGACGATCGCCCGGGGGTCGCACGGCTGCTGATCGATCTGCAGCCTGCCGGCCTCGATCTTGCTGAGGTCGAGGATGTCGTTCACCACCGAGAGCAGGTGCTCTCCGTTGCGTAGCACACGCTGGCCCGCGTCGAGCACAAACGGATCGTCCGAGTAATCGCAAACGATCTGGGCGAATCCGTTGATCGCCGTAAGCGGCGTGCGGATCTCGTGGCTCATGTTCGCCAGGAAGGCGCTCTTCGCACGATTGGCGAACTCCGCTCGGCGCCGAGCCTCGGTGACCGCGGTGTTGGTCGCCTCGAGCACCGTCTGCTGCTGCCGTAGCGACGCCTCCGTCGCGCAAAGCCGCCGGCGTTCGTCGCGCAGCGACTGGAGTTGCTCGATCGTGTGCGTGACGTCTTCGACGGTGAGCAGCGCGAGCCGGTCGGCGTCGCCCGCCTCGGCGTGGGCCGTGGGACTCAGCCGCACTCGGTGCAGCAGCGGGCGGCCGCTCGTCTGCCGCAGGGGCAGGAAGCACTCGGTCATGGTGGCGGACAGCACCACGGACTGCTCGTGGTCGAACACGCACTTCAGTCGGCGTTCGAACCGCGTGAGATCGAACGTCGGGAACAGCTCGGGCAGCCGCCGGCCGCACGCCTCGCTCGCCGGGATGCGGGACCATTGGGCGAGGGTCGCGTTCCAGCCGCGCACCACAAGGTTTGCGTCGATCGCGGCGACGCCGATCGGGAGCCCGTCGTAGTTGGCGAAAGACGTCGGCATGGCTCGCTCACGCCGGCGTGGCGTCCAGTAGACGATCGAGGAGCACCGCCAGCTGCTGCGTGTTGAACGCCAGCAGGAGCGAGCCGCCGACCGAGGTCTCCTCGACATGAAAATGGGCGTCCGCCAGCAGACAGGTCGGCGTTCCGGCGGCCACGCCCCCAACCTCGTGGTTGGCGATCACCTCGCCGACCGATCCGGTCGCCAGCGTCGGCACCGTGTAGTGAAAGTTCTCGCCGAATACGTTCGCCAGCGAGCCGAGCACGCCGTTGAGCACGATGTTGCCGATCTCCTCCAGCACGCCCGCGGTGTCGGCCTCCAGGGCCTCGTCGTCCTCAGGGCTGTCGCCGATGAGCTTCGCGAGCGTCGCCCCGCTGCGTTCGGGAAACGCGAGCAACGCCTTGCCCGCGATCTGCCCCTGGAATCCTTGCACCACCGACACGTCGTGCGGCAGACAACCGTCGCCTAGCGTCTGATCGACCTGGTCGATCCGACAGACCGACACCACGGGCACCGTCAGTCGGACGTGCCGATCGACGAGCTCGTGCAACGAGGCAGCGGCCCGACCGACGCCGATGTTCACGACCTCGGCGAGCGCGTCCAGTTGATCTTCGTCGAGGTTCATACGGAGGGCGCCCCCGTAGGGTTGAGCGCGCCGTCTACCGCGGCGAGCAGCGGCTCTCCCTTGATCGGCTTGGTCAGCAATGCCGCGACGCCTAGGGCGTGGCAGCGGTCGTGGCTCGTCTGCTGGATGTCGGCGCTCGCTACCACGATCGGCAGGCCCGCGTCCTCACGGCGCACCGCCTCGATCAGGCCGAAGCCGTCGAGGTTGGGCATCAGCAGGTCTGTGAGCAAACAGTCGGGCCGCTCGGCCCGATAAGCCTCCAGCGCCTCGGCTCCGTCGTTGGCTTCACGCACGTCGTGGCCGCCGGCACGCAGCGCGCCCGCGAGGATACGCCGGCTCAAACGCGAGTCATCGGCGAGAAGAATACGAGCCATGCGTGTCGCTCCAGGTCGCTGCGGCGGGGATGAAGGGGTGCGCGCCGTTCCGACGCGGCGAGCAACCCTAGCCCCGGGCCCTACAGCCGGGCGGCGCCCCGCTGCCGCTTTGCGGTAAGCGCGCAGTCAGCCGATCAGCCCGCGGCGAGCGATTTGCGGCGGATCGGCGCACTCTCCGACGTTTCCACCGTCCGCGGCGAGCGATCGTCCTGGTCGGCTTCGGGTTCCCGCCTCGCGAGCAAAGCGAAGAAGCACGGCACCACCACCGTGCGGACGAAGAACGTGTCCAGCAGCACGCCGAGCGCGAGCGCGAAGCCGAGCTCGATCATGCCGCGGAGCGTGCCGGTCGTCATGGACACAAACGTCCCGGCCATGATCACGCCGCAGCTGGTTATGATGCCGCCGGTCTGAACGATGGCGCGTCGCAATCCGCGCCGCAGACCGAGGACGCGCTGCTCTTCAAGCACGCGTGTGGCGAGGTAGATGTTGTAGTCCTGCCCGACCGCGATGAGGATCACGAATAAGAAGATAGGCGTCTTCCAGTCCAGCCCTCGGAACGCTTCGCCGTACACGGCGTCGAAGACCAGATACGTAATCCCCAAGGTCACCCAGTAGCTCAGCAACACGGTCACGATCAGGTAGACGCAGACGAGCGGCCGGCGGAGGATCGCGAGGAGCACCAAAAACACCGCGGTCACGGTGGCGATCTGGATCTTCCACCGATCGCCGTTCGTCACCCGCTCAAGATCGCGCATGCCGGGGGTAACGCCTACCAAGCTAAAGCTGGCGCCGAGCCAGGGGTTCGCCGATCCGTCGATCTCGGCGCGCTCGGCGAACTCTTCGAGCGCCCGACGCAGCTTGGGGATCTCGTCGCGGGCTTCTAGCGAAAACGGGTCGACGGCCATGTCGAGCGAGAGCTGCGTCACCTTGCCCGCGTAGCCGTCGACCTGAGACACGAACGTCGCCGCGGTAAGCGGGCTTCCCGAAGCGGCGAGACTCTTCAGCGCGTCGCTCCCCAAGAACCGCCGGTTGCGGGGATCGCCCCCCGTCGGGAGATAGAGACTGCGGACGTCGGCGACGCTCTCTTGCTCGATCAGCAACGCGTGCAACGGGGCGATCGCGTACCGTCCCGCGTTGGTGTTCAGGTCGAGCGGCTCGGGTTCGGCGCCCTCGTCGCCGTCCGCGGCGGCGGGCAGCGTGGCGTCCGGTGAGAGGCGGGCCAGCACCCGCATCGGGGCGACCGCGCCGTCTCCGTAGAAGGCCCGGATCTGCCGCGCCCCGCGGACGGAGGTTCGGTCCTGCGCCAGATCCGCGACAAAGTCGTGTGTCACTCCGGCGCCGACGCCGACAAAGATGAACGGCGCCGCCAACCATGCGGACACGGCGAGGATCGTCACCGGGCGCCGCATGACCGCGTCGGCCACCCATCCCCACGCGTGGGCGTCGCTGGGTGCGGCGACGTCGTCCGGAGCCGCTCCCTCGGCCGAAGGGCGGCGGCTGGGCCAGAACACCACCGGGCCCAGCAGCCGCAGCAGAGCGGGCGCGAACGTCACGCACGCCACCAATGCCACGAAGATGCAGATGCCGATCGTCGGCCCGCTGTTCGAGAACTTGCCGTAGTCGGCAACGATCATCATCGACAGACCGATGATCGTGGTGAAAGCGCTGCCGGCGAGCGCGTCGCCTACCTTGGTCAGAGCCCGACCGGGCGCGACCCGCGGTTCGACCCCCGCGGAGAGCTCCTCGCGATAGCGAGCGATCAAGAACAAGCAGTAGTCGGTCCCCGCGCCGAACAAGATCACCACCACGAAGATCTTCGACGTGGTGAAGATCTTGAAGTCCGACCACGAGAAGTCACCCGGGCCGAAACGGTCCGCGAGCAGGGCCACCAGGTCGTACGACACCGACATCGAGACGGCGATCGTCGCCACCGGCACGAGCACCAGCAGCGGCGCGCGATAGATCAGGATCAGGCACAGCAGCACCAGCACCACGGTCGTGACCTCGGTGCTGGCGAGGCTCTCTTCGATCGATAGCCGCAGGTCGCCGCCGATCATGGCCGAGCCGGTCAGCCCGACGTCGAGCCCCTCGGGCGCGGCGAGCTGCAACTCGCCGAGCTTCGCTTCGATCCGCTCGAGCAAGCGGGCGTTATCGACGTCCATCAGCCCGTTGGTCATCCGGGCCACGACCATGGTCGCGATTGGGACCTCGCCCGTGAGCATCATCTCGCCAACGACCTGGGTTCGTTCGTCCCAGACGTCCACCAGCGGCAGGTCCTCCATCGTGCGGAGGGCGTCGGACACTTCCCGGGCGAACAGCCGGTCCTCGGCAACGAGCGGCTCGCCGCCACGCGACACGACGACGACGGCCTGGCTCTTGGCCTGCTCTTCGGGAAAGGCCGCGCTCAGCAGCCGTTCGCCGGTCAGGCTGGGCGACTCGCGGGGCAGGTAGTCGAGATCGCCGTCCAGCGCGATCTGCTGCCAGCTGGGCGCCACGGTCTTCAAGCCCGCGACCAGCATTAGCCATACGACCAGCACCAACAGCGGGCGGTGGTTAACGGCTTGAGCAAGTCGCTCGACGAGCATGGGCGACGACAGAAACGGACGCGGCGGGACCAAGCGTACCAGCGTATCGGCGCCCCCTCCCCGTGACTACTGCGCCGCTTGCACGGCCGGCTCGGGTAAACGCTTTGCGTGCACGCCCAAATGGTTCGCGGCGACGCGTTGCTGCCCCGGCACCCGGCCGTCGATCGGTCGGTTCACGAGAGTCGGCAGCCCCGCGGCAGACTCGATGACCATCGTGCTCGTGCCGCCGCCGTCGAGGTTGACCGCGTCGTGCGCTCCAAAGAGTCGGAGCAGCTCGCCCAGCTCCCCCAGGGTGACGCCTTCGCTGTATCCCGGTTGCCTGCCGTCGACGACCAACAGTAGCAGGGTCTCGCCGTCGTCGGCCAACCCAACGGCCGTCCGCGGATGAATTCCGTTAAGCACACCTTCGGGCGTGGTCTCGTCGTGGTAGGGCTCGCCGCCGCGGAGGACGACGCCGAAACCGCCGATGGCCGTGTGGACACCCTCGACCGAAACGGGCGGCAACTCGATCTCGGGACCGTCGTCCCGGAACACGAGCGCGGATCGGGTGGGCTCGCCGGCGGTCTCGGGCGGGGAGATCACCTCGCCGTCCGACACCAGCAGCCCGGCGACGTTCTGCGTCTCGCCCTCGTTGGCTCGTCCCGGTCCGAAGGGCGCCCCGTTGATCGCGATCTGGCAACGCTTGCGACGCAGGAACGTCGTCGTGAAGCAGCCGTCGGTCTCGAGCGGCCGATCGCCGTTGCCGTCGTTCGTGCAGAACGAAACGCCATCGGCCTGCGTGTCGATCCGCGAGGCGTGCAGGCGAAGCGGCCGGGGCTCGGTGAGCGTGATCGCCGCCGACTCTACCCCGACGAACTCGGCGCGCCACGCGACGTCGGCAGGCCAGTCGAAGGCGGTAGACTCGGCCCGCGCGGCGGTCGCCGCCAGGAGGATCCCCAACCCGATGCGTGACGCTGTGCTTAAAAACATGCGGGCCTCGTATCGATAGTTACCGGCTATGCCATGCGATGGTGTGAAGGTGCGACAAATCGTCGCACTGTACGCCCTTGCAATCGACCCACATTTTAACGAAGACGTCCCCTGTCGCTCGGCTTTGTTGCCTCGGGCGTCCCCGCCCCTCTGCCCGTCCCTGGGCCGGAGCCCTCCCCCCGCCACACCGATCGACCACGATGTTCCACGGCAGCCGGAACGAAGCGAGACGCCTGCTCGGCCTCTTCGAGTTCTCCCAGACCCGCACGCTCATCACGACGGCCGGGTGCGTGGCGGTCGCCGCCGGGGTCGCGTTTGTCCCGGAGTACGAGGGGCTCAGCGAGGCGGGCCACCGGGCATTGTTCGTGCTGATCTTCGCGGCCGGCATGTGGGTCACCGAGGCGATCCCCGCCTTTGCCACCAGCCTGCTGGCCATCGGCTTGCTGATCGCCACGCTGGGGCGGCCTGACGGCGTTTTCGCCACCGACCGCAAGGACTGGGAGATGTTCCTCGCCCCGTGGGGCAGCCCGCTCATCTGGCTGTTCTTTGGCGGATTCTGCCTGGCGGACTCTGCGGCGAAGACCGGGCTCGACCGTTGGCTGGCGGCCCGCACCCTGCGGCTCTTCGGCCAGAAACCGGGGTCGGTGCTCGCGGGCGTGATGCTCGTGACGGCGGTGCTCTCGATGTTCGTGTCGAACACCGCTACCGCGACGGTCGTGCTCGCCATGATGACCCCAGTCTTCGCCGCACGGCTGAAGGCCGATCCGGTCAGCAAGGCGATCGCGCTGGGCGTGGCGTTCGCCGCGAACATCGGCGGCATGGGCACGATCATCGGCACGCCGCCCAACGCCATCGCGGCCGGCTTGCTCAATAGCAGCCCGTCGCCGATCAACTTCCTCGAGTGGATGATCATCGCCGTGCCGCCGGCCGCGCTGCTGCTCGTGCTGGCGTGGGGCTACCTGCTTCTCGTCTACCTGCGCAAGAACGCGTTCTCCGACTCCGACCCTGTCGTGTTCGAGACCACCATCGGTGGCGATCCGATCCCGCCGCTTCGGCAGCTGATCGTCGTCGGCACCTTCACCGTGACGGTCGGCCTCTGGATGACCAGTCCGCTGCACGGGCTGCCGACGACGCTCGTGTCGCTCGTGCCGATCACGGCGCTGACGTCGTTCGGCATCCTCACGGGGGCCGACATCCGCAAACTGCCGTGGGACATCCTGTTGCTCATCACGGGCGGCCTGTCGCTCGGCGTCGCGATGAAGGCGACCGGGCTGGCGGCTTGGGCTGTGGCGCAGCTGCCGCTGGACGGCTGGGCGCCCATGCTGATGGCGATCGGCTTCGCTTATGCCGCGATCATCATGTCGAACCTGATGAGCAACACCGCGACGGCGAACCTGGTTCTGCCGATTGCGATCGCCGTGCTGTCGGCCACGCCGGGCGCGGATGTGCGACTGGCGGCGCCGATCGCGCTGGCGGCCTCGGCGGCCATGTGCCTGCCAATCAGCACGCCGCCCAACGCCATCGTGTATGGCTCCGGGCACGTGGCCACGAAAGACCTTATCGGCGGCGGCGTGATCGTTGGCTTGATCGCGCCGTTGGTGATCGGCGGCTGGGCGTGGCTTTCTATCGGCCTGCTGTAGTCCTCGCTCATCGGCTGGGCAGCAGAATGCGCTTGCCCGTAGCCGCCGAATCGCGAGCCGCGTCGAGGATCTCCATGACGATCAGGTTGTTTTTGATCGAGGACAACGCGTTCGGCTCGCGCTCCAAGCGGATCACCGTCGCTAAGTGGGTGAACGGGTCGCTCTCGTATCCGGCGAGCGGCGGAGCGCCGTCGGTCGTCGGTTCGTCGTCGCCACGGCGGACGCGGACTTCCTCGCCGCCCAGCGTCATCGCTTCCCCCTGTTGGCCGAACACGCGCGTCTCCTTCACGTGGTGCGGCCAGCACCACGACGCCTGCACGGTCGCGACGGCGCCGGCGAACTCGAGGGTGATCGTGGCGTCGTCGTCGACCTGCGGATAGCGGTCAGGTTTCAGCGTGCGAAGCGTCGCGCTGACGGCCTGCGGCCGTTCGCCATCCATCATCCACACGGCCAGATTCGCGCCGTAGCAGCCGAAATCGGTGACCGCGCCGCCGCCGTTCTCCGCAGGATCGAGAAGCCACCGGAGAAACGGCTCGCGGCAGCCGATCTCGATCGGACCGGGATGCCCCATTCGGAAGTTCATCCGCGTTACGGCGCCGAGCGAGCCGTTGCGAGCCGACCTGCCGACGACGCGAGTGCTCGCCTGCCAGGTCGTTTCGTAGTTCGTCAGGAGTAGCTTCCCGGTCCGCTCTGCCGCGGCCGCCAGCTCGTACGCTTCCGCAGCGTTGAGAGCCAGCGGCTTCTCAACCATTACATGAACGCCGGCGTTCATCAGCCGTACGCCATGCGGCATGTGGTCGGCGATACTCCCGAACAGACACGCCGCGTCCGGCTTGGCGTCTGCGATCATCGTGTCGAAATCGGCGTAGAGCAGTTCCTCGGCCAGACCGGCATCCGCCATCCGTTGCTTCGCGAGCGCCGCGTCGTCCTCATAGATCGCGACGATCTCGATATCTCCGATACCCTTGGACCGATGCAGCAGCCAGAAGACGTGGTCGTGAGACAGCCCGACAACCGCGACGCGGATCGGCTCCGCGACGGTTGGCGTGATCAAGGCCATGGCGAGCAGCACGAAGGCGAAGAGCAATCGGCACAGAAGCACGGTCGGTTCCGCCGTGAGGAGTTAGTAATACGGGCGTACGGAGTCTACCAACGCCGAGCGCTCAAAGCTTGCGGAACAGCGCGAGGTAGAAGCCCGCGAGCCTGTCGTTGGGGACGACACGCACCGTGTCGACAACGCTTTGCGGCAACGCTTTGCCGCTCCACGACGCAACGCCCGGCCGAACGCTGTCGAGCGGCGGCGAGACAGGCTCAAGCGCCACCGCGTCGCCGAGCCGCTTGAGGGTGTGGGCGACAACCAGCTCGTTCTCTTCCGGGGCGAGCGAGCACGTGCAGTACAGCACGCGGCCGCCGGGGCGTGTGGCGTCGAGCGCCGAACGCAGCAGCGCTTTTTGCTTGCGGGCGCTCTCGGCAAGCTTGCGCGGCCCCCAGTAGGCGAACGTCCGCGGATCGCGGGCGTCGAACCGGGCCTCGCTGCTGCACGGGGCGTCGAGCAGCACCGCGTCGAAACGCCCGGGCGTCTTGCGGCCGATGTCGCGGCCGTCGTGCGTGAAGGTGCGGACGAAGTCGCCGGCGCCGCAGCGAGCCAAGTTGGCTTTCAGTTTGAAGAACCGCTCACGCACCGGCTCAACGGCGGCTAGTTCGCCCTCCAGCCGCATCCGCGCAGCGAGGTGCAGCGTCTTGCCACCCGGGGCCGCCGCGAGGTCGAGCACCGTTTCGCCCGGCCGCGGGTCGAGCACCAGCGGCGCGAGCATGCTGGAGAGGTTCTGCACGTAGAGCCGCCCCTCGGCGACGGCGAACGACTCCGTCACCGCGGCTTTGTCGGCGGGCGAGATCGTGGCCGCTTCAGGCAGCAACGCGGCCGGCGTGGCCGAGACGCCCAGCTCTGCGAGTTCCGCGATTAGGTCAACGCAGCCCCGCAGCAGATTGCCCCACACGCCGGGCCGCCGATCCTGGCCGAACGTCCGCAGCACCGCGTCGCTCTCGGCGTCAAACAGCGTCCGCACCCGTTCAACGAACGCCGCGGGCAAGCCGTACGTCGGGTCGATCTCAAACGCGGCCAAACTGTTGCCCTTCGCCCGGCGGGGCGTTGCTGTCGGATGTCCGGAGAAGTCTCACGCACCGGCGTGGAGGCGCGAAGCGGGGCGCCGGGGCAGGCGTCGCGCGATGGTTGGACTACACTCGCCCCGCTCGATCACCCCGACCGAAGAGGCGCCCCTTGGCCGGCTACCGCACCGCCCCCGACCCTAACCAAACGACGATGCCGGGCGGCATCCCGTACATCGTCGGCAATGAGGCCGCCGAGCGGTTCAGCTTCTACGGGATGAAGTGCATCTTGGCGGTTTTCCTAACCAAGCACCTGGTGGGGACCGACGGCACGCCGGACTACCTGTCGCCGGAGCAAGCGAAGGCCACCATCAGCTGGTTCACCGCCGCGGTCTACGCCACGCCGTTTGTCGGCGCCGTGATCGCGGACCGATGGGTCGGCAAGTACCGCACGATCCTCTGGCTGTCGCTCTTCTACTGTGTGGGCCACGGCGTGCTGGCGACAATCGACACGCGGATCGGTGAGACCGTCCGCCCGCTGTGGATCATGTACGCCGGGCTAGCGCTCATCGCGTGCGGCGCCGGAGGGATCAAGCCGTGTGTGACGGCGCACGTGGGCGATCAGTTTGGCCCCAGCACGAAGCACCTGCTGCCGCGCGTCTACAGCTGGTTCTACTTCTCGATCAACCTGGGGGCGTTCGCGTCGCAGCTGCTTATCCCCGTGTTGCTGGACCACCCCGACTACGGCCCCGCGTGGGCGTTCGGTGTGCCTGGCGTGCTGATGGCGATCGCGACGCTGGCGTTCTGGCTGGGCCGCCACGAGTTTGTCCACGTGCCCGCCGCCGGCCCCGGCTTCTGGGCCGAGACCTTCGGCCGCGACGGCCGGACGGCGCTCGCCAACCTCACGCCGCTGCTGCTGTTCGTTTCGATGTTCTGGTCGCTCTTCGACCAAACGGCGAGCGCCTGGGTGCTTCAGGCGGAGAGCATGAACCTCCGTCTGCCGTTCGCGTTGCCGCTCGTCGGCGATGAGCTGAAGACGTCGCAGGTGCAGGCCGTGAATCCGATCCTGGTGCTGATCCTGGTGCCGCTGTTCAGCACGGTCGTGTACCCGTGGGTCGGGCGGCGGGTCACGCTCACGCCGCTGCGGAAGGTGGGCGCCGGGCTGTTTGTGACGGTCGCCGCGTTCGCGGTGTCGGCGATGGTGGAGCAGTGGATCCAGGCGGGGCATCGCCCGAGCATCGCGTGGCAGTTCCTGGCGTATCTCATCATCACGTCGGCCGAGGTGATGATCTCGGTGACGATGCTCGAGTTCTTCTACACGCAGGCGCCGCGGCGGATGAAGTCGGTCGTGATGGCCTTTTTCATGATCAGCATCTCGATCGGCAACGTCTTCACGGCGTTGGTGAACACGGTCATCCAACGCGAAGACGGCACGGTCCTGCTGCCGGGCGCCAGCTACTACTGGTTTTTCACCGGCATGATGCTCGTCGTCGCGATCGGGTACGTGTTCTGGTCGCCCCGCTACCGCGGGCGGACCTACCTGCAGGGCGAGCCGGCAGCGTAGAAAACGGAGCAAGCCGAGCCAGCCCCGCTGGCGCCGCCTCACTTGCCAATGCAGAACTTGCCGAAGATCTGATCGAGCACGTCGTCCGTGACGACCTCGCCGGTGACGCGTCCGATGGCATCGAGCGCGCGGCGTAGGTCGAACGAAACGAGCTCGTCGCCGGCGCCCGCCGCGGCGCCTTCCGCCGCTGCTTCCAGAGCGTGCCGAGCGGCCATCAGGCTGTCTGCGCAACGAGTTGCGGTGGCGCCGACGACACCGCCGACCGTGGCCTCGATTTCGGCATCGGCGAGTCGGGTGACGATCGACTTGGCAAGCCGATCGATCCCGAGGCCGGTTGCGGCCGAGGTCACGATGGTTCGATCGCCGTCATCTGCGGTACCGAAACGATCCGCCATGGTGCCGACCACGATCGTTGCCTCGCCGCCGATCACGCTTCCGCATCGGTCGATCGGAGCGCAGTCCAGCAGCAGATCGAACCCGTCGCGCCGGGCGACGCCCAGCCGTTGGGCTTGGGCATCGATCGCATCGACCGCGTGTTCGCCTTGCCCTGGTGTGTCAATCAGTTCGACAAGCACGCCATCGAGCCTTACGGTCGCCGTCACCTCGTCGCGGGTCACGCCCGGCTGATCGGCTACGAGCGATTGCCGCGTCGCGGCGTTACCGCCAAAGCGTTCGACCAGCGCATTGAACAGCCGGCTCTTGCCTACGTTCGGCGGCCCCACCAACGCCACCCGCGGGGCCTCGGTCGCCGCACGACGCGTGCTTGTCTGCCGAGCGATCCGCTCCATCGCTTTCGCGGCCTGGGCAAGACGCGCAGTGAGTTCTTCGGGCTCGACGAAGCGGACATCCTCCTCGTCGACAAAGTCGAGCCCCGCCTCCAGGTCGGCCAGCAGGCCGAGCAACGCCTCGCGCAGCTCGGCGAGCGGCCGCGACAGGCCTCCCGCCAGCTGGCCGAGCGCGGCTTGCAGGCCACTCTGGTGGCGGGCGTCGATCACCGCGAGCACCGCCTCGGCCTGCAGCAGGTCGATCCGCCCCGCGAGGCACGCCCGCAGGGTGAACTCACCAGGCTCCGCGAGGCGCGCGCCGGCGTCCAGGCAGGCCGCGACCATGGCGTCGACGATCGGCGGCGAGCCGACCGTGTGGATCTCGACGGCCGGCTGCCGCGTGTAGCTGCGCGTGTCGGGCCAGACGAACAGGTCGCACGGCAACGGGCGGACGGCGCCGCCGATCGGCACGCGGAGAGCCACGTTCTCAAATCGCTGCGCGTGGAGACACGCGATCGAGCGATCCGTTAGCCTTCCGACAACGCCAAGGGCGTCGGGCCCGGCGAGCCGCACCGCCGCTCGTTCGCCGGGCGCCCGCGGTGTGGCCGGCGCCACGATGGTGTCCGCGTCATCGACCATACCCAGCAGAGCCCGGCTAGAAGCCCCCCATCAGCGACACGTGCGAAATAGCGTCGGCGCCACACTGTTGATCCTGTCAAAAGACAGAACCCCGCTACCGCTTCTTTTTGCCGCCCGACTTCCGCCGACCGCCGCGCGGCGCCTTGTTGCCGCCGGTCTTCACCGGCTTGTCGGGCAACGGTTTGAGCGCGTCGCCCGCGGAGTCGGGCAGGGCCGGCTTGGGCAGCAGTTTCCGTTCCGCCACGCCCCACAGGCTCGACGCGATGAAGTACAACGCCAGCCCGCTCGCCACCTTGAACAGCAGCAGCCCCATGAAGCCCATCATGTACTTCATCAGCTGCTGCTGAAGCCGCATCTGATCGTTCGTCGGCGCCGGCATCGTCATCTTCGACTGAATCAGGAAGAGAACGACCGACAGGATCGGCAGCAGGTTCAGGTACGGCCCCAGCGCGATCATCCCCTGGCCGTTGTCCCACCACCGCGGGGTCACGGCCGAGCAGTCGAAGAACATGTCGGGCGCGGCGAGGTTGCTGCAGAAGCGGATCGTGTCGCTGAACAGCGGCGCCTGGCGGAGCTCGACGTCCACCGCCAACGCCCGGTACAGGCCGATGAAGATCGGCAGCTGAACGAACATCGGCAGGCAGCCGGCCGCCGGGTTGTAGTTGTGCTTGCGGAACAGCTCTTGCTGGGCCTGGCTCCGCTTCTGCATGTCGGTCTTGTACCGCTCCGCGATGCGGTCCAGCTCCGGCTTCAGCATCTGCATCTTCTGCATGCTCTGTTGCTGATGCTTCGAGAGCGGGAACATCGCGCCACGCACGACCACCGTGAGCAGGATGATCGCGACGCCGTAGTTGCCGAACAGCGAGTTGAACACGTGCAGCAGCGCGAGCATCGGCCGCGCGGCCCAGCCGAACCAGCCGTAGTACAGCACGCCGTCGATCGCGTGCTCCGGGTCGTTGTTCACCTGGTACTGGGCGAGCAACTCGGGCAGCTTCGGCCCGGCGAACACCCGGTAGCTGTCGGCCAGCGTCGCTCGCTCGCCTGAAGCGCCGCCCGGCTCGAGCGTCTCCGCCTGGCGGGCCATGACGAACGAGGCGTTCTCCCAGGTGTCGCGTGACTTTTCGTCGAGCTCCGCCGTCGCCAACTGGGCGCGGACCTCGGCGATCTGCACGTCGGTCAGGCTCGGCTTCTGCGGGATGACGATCGCCGCGAAGTACTGGGCGTCGACCCCCGCGTACGCGAGCGGCTTGCCCTGGCCCATGGGCTCGACGTCGCCGCCGGCGACCTCCGTGCAAGAGATCTGCGTGAAGCGGTCGTTCGCGTACCGTACCACCACGTCGCGCAGGCCGTAGCTGCTGAAGCCGCGCCCCACCTTGTACGCGTACCAGAAGCCCTCGATCGGCAGGCCGTTCGGGCCGGTAAGCTCGTAGGCGACCGCCTTCGGCTCCGCGGAGTCGTTGATGACTTCGACGGCGAGGTCGAAGTGGTAAGCGGGCTCGCCGCTGTCGTCGTTTTCAGCGGCGTCGCTGGTCGCCTTCTTCGCGAGCGTGTACCGCTTCACGACGGTGACCCCGAGCTCCGGCAGTCGTTTCCGGAACTCTACCGACTGCTCGTCCGCGGACTCGATTGTCCACGTCTCGTTGGTGAGCCGTTCGTTGGCGCCGATCAGCTCGGGTGACTCGGGGCCGAGCGAACCCAACCGCGTCAGCCGCACCAGCAGCGACGCGATCGATCGGTAGCTGTCGGCGGCCTCCGGCGTGTGTAACCGCACGTTCTCGGACTCGGGACGCACCAGGTCGAGCGGCTGCCGCATCAGATCGGCGGTGATCGACTTTTCAGCCCCGTCGGCGCCGATCAGCTGCAGCTCCACCGTCTGCCGCGGCCGCGTCTGGGCGAGCCACATCTCGAGGTCGAGCGGCGAGGCGATCGCGGCGGGCTCGGTGAGGTCGCCCGGCCGGGGCCCCGCGGTCACGCGGGCGGAGGTGATGACGTCGCCGACCGCCAGGCCCGCCTTCTCTGCCGGTGTGCCGCGTCCGACGAGGTTGATGCGTGCGCCGGCGGTTGGGGCGTCGGTGGTCGAGAGCCGACCGAGGTAGCCGCTGCGGTCGTCAAGGTCGCGGTAGTCCTCGCTCGACAGCTCGATCCGCTCGACGCCCGCGCCGACGTTGTCGAGCGTGACCAGCATGCGGTACTCGCCGTCGGGGTCGATCGACCCGAGTCCGACGTTCTGCGGCTCGGCGAGCGGTTCTTCAGCGTCGGCCGCTGCGTCTTCCGGCGCGGCTTCCGCATCGGCCGCGGCGATCGCGTCTGCTGACGCGTCGTTCGGCGTCGAGTTGGACGGGGCAGCGTCGTTCCGAGCGGCGTTGTCTGCACCTGGGTCGCCCTCGGCGACCTCGCCGGGCAACGGCTTGCCGTCGGCTGCCGGCTCGACCGGCGGACGTGCGGTCAGGCTGTTGAAGTACACCAAGATGGTGACCGACAGCAGCATGAACAGCAGAAACCGCTGGTCGAACCCTTGCGACTGATCTCCGCGAGGACCGCGTGGGGTCATGACGCTCACTTGGTGGGACCGTGGCCGACGCGATGACGCGAGTCGGACGGTATGGGTGGATCGGGCGGGTCGAGACGCTCGGCGAGAAGCTGCCGGGCGCCGAGGGGCCGTGCGTCGATGGAGTGGTTCGCCGCTCGGCTACCGTCCTTGCTTCAGGCGGTCGCCCAAAAAGTTGTCCAGCTCGGCGGCGGCGTAGATCTGGTCGGCGGTCGCGGCGATGTCGTACTCGACCCGGTGGAAAACCAGACGCTTGTCTTCCTGGATCACGTAGCAGGCGCGGGGGTCGCCGTCGCGCGGCTGGCCGACCGAGCCGACGTTGACCATGAACTTCTGCTCGTTGATCTCGTACTCGTAGTTCGCTTCTTCGGGAGTAATGAAGTTGCGGCTCTCGGTGAACACGCCGGGCACGTGCGTGTGCCCCTGGAAGCAGCCATGACCGACCAGGCTGAACAGCTTCTCCATCTTCTTCTGGTTGTAGATGTCCTCGGGGAACACGTACTCGTTGACCGGGTTGCGAGCCGACCCGTGCACGTACAGCCAGTCTCCGTCGCGCTGGATCCGCGGCAGGGCGCCGAGAAAATCCCACCGCTCGTCGGTGCGGTCCTTGCTGACGCGAGGATTCTCGAGCTGGTCGCGGGTCCAAAAGATCGCCCGCTCGGCGCCGCTGTTGAACCCTTCCGGATCGAACAGCGCGCCCTGGTCGTGGTTGCCCAGCAGCGAGATCGCGCAGTTGTCGATGACCGCGTCGAGGCACTCGCACGGGTTCGGGCCGTAGCCGATCACGTCGCCGAGACAGTAGATCTCGTCGACCCCCTGCTCGCCGATGTGCTTGAGGACCGTCTTGAACGCCTCAAGGTTGCCGTGGATGTCGCTGATGATCGCCCGTTTCAAGGCTCACGCCCTTCCGGCTTCGCGCCGCGTGTCGATACTGTGTGGGACCCGGCTGCAGGGCGTCGCGAGGGGCCCCTAGCAAACCCCTAACACTAGGTCCGCCAAAAACTTCGGTCAACCCGAGGCCGACCCCCGAGCTCTTCCCGTCCGTGAGCGATCGAACCGCGTGCCCAACCTCGGCCCCGAGCCCGCTCCCAGCCGCGACGTAGCCCGCCGCTTGCTGGCCATCGAAACAGCCGACCGCTTCGGCTCAGTCGCCGCCGCAGAGCTCGCCGGGGTGGAGTGTGACGGGGCGGACTCTGACGGGGTCGACCGAGCCACAGTGCTTCGATCCGTGGTCCTGCCGCGGGATCGCCGCAGCGCCCGCACTTTGGCGCCCGCCCTCGGCGAAATGCTGGGCGTCCTCGGCTGGGCTCCGGCGACGCTGACGCACGTAGCCGTCTCCACCGGCCCCGGCTCCTTCACCGGGCTGCGAATCGGGGTGACCACCGCCAAGACCCTCGCCTACGCGGTTGGCGCCGCCGTCGTTCCGATCAGCACGCTTTCTGCCTTGGCGGCGGCCGTCGATCCCGCCAAGCACGAAGGTGGACGCATCATCGCCGTGCTCGACGCCTACCGCTCGGAGCTCTTTACGGGCGTGTTCGAAGGCGTCATCACGCCGGCGGCCGAAACCTTACGAGTCCGGCGGTCTGACCTGGCGTCATTTACGCGGCGTGGCGATCTCGTGGTCAGCCCGATCGCGGACACGCTCGACGCGGGCGAAGCGACCGTTCGAGTCGCTGAACCGTCCGCTGAGGCGGTTGCCCGACTCGCTGCGAACGTCCTCGCCGGCGGCGCCGGCGGCGGATCCCCGTTCACGCTGTCGATCGACTACGGCCGCCCGAGCGCCGCCGAGGAAAAGCTGGAATCGGGCAAAGCCACGAGCTAACTCGCTACGGCCGCGAGCGCTTCGTGAGCCGCGGCGACGGTCGTGTCGAGGTCGTCGTCCGTGTGCGCGGCCGAGATGAAGCACGCCTCGTACTGGCTGCAAGGCAGGTATACGCCGCGGTCGAGCATCTCCCAGAAAAAACGGCCGAAGAGCGCGATGTCGCAGCGCTCCGCATCGGACCACGAGTTCACGGGCCCCTCGTGGAAGAACAGGGTGACCATGCTGCCGAACTGTTGCACCACATGAGGCACGCCCGCGGCGATCGCCGCGGCGCGGAAGCCCTGGGCCAACCGCTCGCCGACCTCGTCCAGCCGCGGGTAGGGGTTCTCGTCGCGCAGGGCGCGGAGCGTCGCGGAGCCGGCGGCGGTGGCGAGCGGGTTGCCGCTCAGCGTGCCCGCCTGAAAGACGGGCCCCTCGGGCAGGATGTGGGCCATCACCTCCGACTTGCCGCCGTAGGCGCCCACCGGCAAGCCGCCACCAACGATCTTGCCGAGCGTCGTGACGTCCGGCTCAATCCCCAGCCGCTGCTGCGCTCCACCGGGCGACAAGCGGAAGCCGGTCATCACCTCGTCGCACACGAGCAGCGCCCCGTGATCGCGCGGGATGCGATGCAACGCGTCCTTGAACCCGTCGGTCGGCAGGACCACGCCCATGTTGCCGCACACCGGCTCAAACGCCACGGCGGCGATGGCGTCTCCCTGCTCCGCGAAAGCGTCCTCCAACGCCTGCGGATCGTTGTACGGCAGGACGAGCGTGTCGGCCGCCGTGCCGGCCGTTACGCCCGGAGAGTTCGGCTCGCCGAGCGTCGCGGCGCTGCTCCCCGCGGCGACCAGCAGGCTATCGACATGCCCGTGGTAGTTACCCGCGAACTTGATGATGCGGTCGCGCCCCGTGTAGCCGCGGGCCAGGCGGATCGCGCTCATCGCCGCCTCGGTGCCCGAACTCACCAGGCGGACCCGCTCGATGCTCGGGACCATCTCGACGATGAGCCCGGCGAGTTCACTCTCCGCCTCGGTCGGGGCGCCGAAGCTGGCTCCGCGGCGCGTCGCCGCTTCGACCGCCTCCATCACCGGCGGATAGGCGTGTCCCAGGATCATGGGCCCCCACGAGCCGATGTAGTCCGTGTACCGGTTGCCGTCGATGTCCCACAGGTAGGGCCCCTCGGCGTGGTCGATGAACAGCGGCTCGCCGCCCACGGCGCCGAACGCCCGCGCGGGGCTGTTGACCCCGCCGGGCATCAGCTTCTTGGCGGACGCGAACGCGGCGCGGCTCTTGGCGTAACGGGCGTCGGTGGCGGGCATCGGTACCGTAGTGTGGTGGGAGGCCGGGGAACTCGGGCGTACGCCGAGCGTCGTCGCTCGAATCACGGAGGGCAACCCGTCGCACGCCGCACTCACGGAGCCGAGGCCACACCGCGTTGGCCGGCCGCCTCGGTCGCCAAGCGTTCGGCCTCGCCGGCCAGCAGCTCGTACCGCTGCCCCGCGGGCGTCGCGTTGACGATCGCTCGGGCGAGCGCTGTAGCCCCCGCAGCGTCGCCGGAAGCCAGCTTTTTGCGCGCGGCGCCGAGCTGTCTGCGGAGGTACTCGAACAACCGCGTCGACTCGGCGTCCTGCACACGTCGCAGCGACGCGGCCTCCGCCCCGGCGAGCTTGGCGAGCAGCCCTAGCCGCTCGGCTTCGTCGGCGTCCTTCTCGGCCTCGTTGCGAGCGATCGTGGCAAGGGCATCAAAGGCGTCGGCCGCCAGTTCGGGATCGCTTGACCGCAGCGACATCGCGTTGCGATAGAGCATCTCTTCCGGAGGCGCCGGCTTGCCGAGCCGCTCGCGCAGCAGCGTCACCAGGGCCATCCGCTTGCGCATCTGCTCCAGCTCCGTCTCGCCGGCCAGCTGAACGACTTCGTCGGCCCGCGCATCGGTAGGGTAGAGCTGGAGGAACCGATCAATGTCGGCCTTGGCCGAGGCGCCCGCTTCTCGCTGCGTCTCGATCCGCACGTAGAGCTGATCCGACGTCAGCGGCCGCGTCCACCAGTAGGCGACCCCGCCCAACGCCCCCATGGCCAGCAGCAGCACGGCCACCGACCCGAGCGCAAACCGGGCTCCGCCCGCCGAGTCGTCGCCCGACGGCTCGACAGCCGTGTAGTGCGAGTCGATCGACGGCGGGGCGACGGCTGCCTGTCCGACCGGCGTCGGCTGGTCCGGATCGGCCTGCTTGCTGAGCGCCTGAACCACCGGCGGATCGCTGTGGGCGTCCCGCGTTTCCGCCAGCCCCTCGTCCAGCACGCTCGACGCCACGGCCGGTGTCTCTGCCTCGGCGATTTCGAACCCATCGGGTCGGGGCTTCGCGAACGCCTGCAGCATCGCCTCCAGGTGCCGGGCCAGCACCTTCGTGTTGGGGAACCGCTGCTGCGGGTCTTTCTCCAGCAACTGCTGGATGACCCGATCGAGTTCGATCGGCGTGTCGGGCGCGATCCGCCGCACCGATTCGGCCGTGGCGTATCGCTGCATCTGCAGCATGTCCGCGACGTCCGCCGCGCGGAACGGCGTACGACCGCTTAGCAGGGCGTACATCACGCATCCCAACGCGTACTGGTCGCACCGAGCCGTCACCGGCTGCCCGGCCGCTTGTTCGGGCGACATGTAGTCGGCGGTCCCGAGCACACCGCCGGCGATCGTCGTGCCCGTCGATCCGAACAGCCGGGCGATGCCGAAGTCGGCCACCTTCACGTCTCCGCCAGGAGTGAGCAGCAGATTCGCCGGCTTGATGTCGCGGTGCACCACGCCGTGGTCGTGCGCATGCTTCAGCGCCCGGCTGACCTGGATGGCGACCTGGGTCGTCTCGCGCCACGTGAAGCGGCGGCCGTTGCGGAGCTCTTGCTCCAGGCTGGGGCCGTCGATCAGCTCCATGGCGTAGAACAGAACGCCGTCTTGCTCACCGTGGCCGATGAGCGACACGATGCCGCGGTGCCGCAGCTTGCGGAGCGAATCGATCTCGCTCTGAAAACGATCGCGGAAGCCCTCGCTGCCGCTCAGGTGCGACGCGAGGGCCTTGATAGCGACTTCGTCGTGCGTCTCGTGGTGCGTCGCGCGATAGACACATCCCATCCCCCCACGGCCGAGCTGGTCGGCGATCAAGTAGGGGCCGAGTTGTGTGGGGTCGGACATACGCGCAGCGGGGACAACGAGGGCGATCCTCTAGTCTAGCTGCCCCCGCAACTGGAGCTAGCACCGCGCGATTCGGCTTGGCCCAGCGTCGCGCGGTTTGCTATGCCGACTCGCTTGTACAGCCGGTCGTCTCTGCCCTTAAGCGTCGGGAGCTAGCGATGCTGTCGCGTCGTTGTCGGATCCCTCGGTTCGCCATTCGCCCGTTCGGCGCCCTCCTCGTGACGGCGGTGCTGTCGCCCGCCGCCGGCGCCCACGCGGATTCGCCCCAAGCGGCAACCGCGAGCCGCACAACGCCGGTCTGGACCGGGCCTTCGGCCGAGAGCCGTCGGGCGGGGTCACTGCCCGCAGGCGCCCGGGTGACGATCTTCGACACCCGCGACGGGTACGCGGCGATCCGGCCGCCTGCCGACGCATCGAGCCTCATCCCGGCTTCCGCTACGCGGTTGGGCGTCGATGGCACGCTGATGGTGACTACGGCGGTCGACTGCTGGGCCTCCGATGCGACGGGCGCCAAGACGACCAAGACCGTCAGGCTCCTGCCCGGCGAAGCGTTGAGACTCATCGGCCGCGTCGAGCGGCAGGGCTCCGTTTGGTGGCGGATCCGCCCCCCGTCGGGCGAGTTCCGCTGGATCGACCAGCAAGACCTGAACTTCGGCCAAGCCGCTGCCGAGCCGCCAGCGGGTCAGCCGGCGTTGGACGAAGTAGCGGACAACGTCTCCGAGGATGCCACAACCAACCTCGACGAGCCCCCGGCTGCCGAGAGCGGCCCCATCACGAACAGCGGCGACTCGGTCGCCGCGATCGAGGCCTTCACTGCGGAGGCCGGATCCAACCCGATCGATGTTGAATCGCCGCTTGAGCTAACGCTCGCGGACTCGCCGATCCCGCTCTCACCGATCCCCAGTGAGTTCCTCATCGACCCAGCCGAGTCGCTTGAGCCCACCAGCGACGAGCAGCCGGCGGCCGCCAATGCGTCTGACAGTACCGCCCGGCCTAGCGACGGAGGCGGTACGCTCAACGCACGGCTCGCCGCGTTGGAAGTCGCCCTGTCGATGATCGTCGCCAAGCCGCCCAACGCCTGGCGGTTAGGACCGCTGCGGGCGGAGGCCGACTCGGTCCTCGCCGCCGCTAACACTCCAGCACAACGCAACGCGGCGCTGAGCGTGGCGGCTCGGATCGATCGCTTCGCAAGGATCGCTCAGCGTACTTCGGCGTTGACTCGGTACCGCGTCGCTCCGGAGGTGCAACGCACAAAGACCGCGCCCGTTCGGACGCCCGGCGGCAACCCGCCGATCGCCGAAGCGTCGTCCGACGCCGACAACGCGGCCCAACGCCTCGGCTACGACGCCGTGGGAAAGCTCCGCCCGGTGGTCTCCAAAGCCACGGACGCCCCGCGATTTGCGATCGTCGATCGCGACGGCGAGCTGCTAACGCTCATCAGCCCGGCGACCGGGGTCGATCTGCAACCGCACCTCGGCAAGCAGATCGGCGTCGTGGGCGCCAAGGGATTCATCCCTCGCTACGGCAAGCCTCACCTGACGGCCGAACGTGTGCGTGTGCTGCGATAGAACCCGGTCCGACGAGCGTCGCTTATCGCGTCCCGTTCACCGCAGGCGGAGCCTGAGCGCTTCGCTTAGCGACGCGACGCTGGGGTGCGGGTCCCGCACCGCGATCGCGAACGCCTCGCGCACCACATCGGGATACGGCGAAGCGGCGAGCGTCTCGATCGCTGCCCGGCGCACCGGGGCTTCCGCGTCGCGCGCCAGCTGCAGCGCCATCCGCACGCCAGTCTCGCCCCCCTCGGAGAGCAGCCGCTCCGCCAGGCGCCGACGATCGGTCGCCTTCGACGACACGAACAACCGCGCGTGGTCCGCCCGCAAAGAGCGGAACCCGCGAGCGCGAAGCTCCGCGGTCAGGGCCTCGTAGCGACGCGTCGCTTCGTCGTCACGTCGCGCGACCGGACCCAACGCTTGGGGGCCCTGCCCGTCAGGCCTCTTCGCCTGAGGATTCGCGGTCTGTCGCTCGCCGACACTCAACAGCTCGGCGATCAGTTCGCGATCGGTCAGCGTATTGGCCGGTCGGCCGAGCGGCGCCGCCTCGCTCGGGGCAGAAGCGGGCAACGGGGCGGGCTTTATACGCTCGGACGGCGCCGCCGCTTGCCAATCGGCACGCCAACCGGTTGGCTCCGACAGCGCCGCGGGCGGGCGCGGAGCCAGCGCTGTGTCATCGCGTGACGAGGTGTCGACACGCAGCCGATCGGGGATGATCCACAAACGCGGCTCGTCGAGCGGTTCCGCGACGGATCGTTCCGCCACCGTCGGTTCGTCGATCGCCGTCGGCGCCGGCGACTCGGCTTGAAGCGTGGTTCGGGCGACCGCGTCGAGCAACGCGCTGGTTCCCTCGACGACCGCCACGCGATCGGAGACCGCGAGCCCTTCGGCCGCGCGGAGGAAGTGATCGCCCAGGTGCTCGATCCAACCGGCGCCAGACGGGGTGAGTTGGTCGAGGCGCGAGACAAGCTCTTGCTGCAACGCCAACAGCTGATCCCGAACGCGTTCACTCTCGGCGCCGATGCGAGCTCGGACGATCCAACGATCCACCACGCCGCCGAGGGCGATCCTGGCGGGTCGGGCCACGCTCTGATCGGCGTCCAACGCGTTCGTCACGAGCAGATCGACACGCTCGGGATCCACCGCCGCGAGCGCTTCGTACGCAGGCGCCCCGACCGATCGGGCCGCCTGCCCCAGCACACTGCCCAAGCCGGAACGCAGGCAAAACCAAGCCCCGACGGCGATCAACGCCAGCGTCGCTAGCGGGCGGCCACGTCGCCACGCATGTTTACCAATCGAGCGGATCACCGTGCTCCATCACCCTCGCTGTTGATGCCGGATCGCGGAGTCTCTCGCTTGCTACACGCCGCGAGCAACCCCAACCGATCGCTGGCGCCGCTAGCAGCCGGGCGCGGGCGAATGCCTCACGCCGAGCAACCCGCAACGCCGATCCAATCCTTTCAGACCGAACACTAGCGTGTCGGCGCGGAAGGGGTTGTGCCCCCGCGTCGGCCGTTGCGCCGCAAAGGGGGGAGCGTGGCGTCCTGCAATCGAGGCTACCGCTGCGCGCTCGCTCTGGCGACGTGCCTGCTGGCCGCCACGGCGACATCTCGACAGGCGACGGCCCGGGAGACCGGTACGAGCGATCGTACGTCGCGAGACGCGGCGATCCGATCGATCCCATGGCGGGTTCTGTCGGGGCAACGTCGCGACGCGGTCGAGCGTGTCGTGACCGACGCGAGCCTGTTCCGGCGTTTGCCCACCCGCGTGATCGACTGCGATCCGGACGTGTTCGAGCATCTGGTCGATCACCCGGAGCTGATCGTCGAGACGTGGAACCTCATGGGCGTGAGCAAGGTGGGGCTCCGCCGCACGGGCCCCGAGACCTACTCGGCGACCGACGCGGCCGGCGGGCGCGGCAGCGTGCAGGTGCTGCACCGCGATCAGACCCCGGACGGCGAATCGCGGGTGCTGACCTTCGCCCGCGGCGTGTACCAGGCGCCGCCCATGCCGCGTCCGATCAAGGCGACCACGGTGCTCAACCTGCACGCCGTCAAACGGACGGCCGCGAACGGACGCACGCACATCACCGCCGACCTCGACGCGTTCATCCGAATCGATCGGGCCGGCGCCGAGCTGGTGCTGCGGACGCTCAAGCCGCTTGTCACCCGCACCGCGGATCACAACTTTGTCGAGACGATGAAGTTCGTGTCGTTGTTCTCGCACACGGCCGAGCGAAACCCCGCGGGGCTGGTGCGGATGGCCGACCGGCTGCAGCAGATCGACGATCCCACCCGCCGCGAGTTCAGCCGGGTGTGCCACACCGCGGCGAAGCGGTCGCACGCCCGCCGCGACGAGCGGCTGCGGTTGGCCTCAGCGGCCAACGCCTCACACGTGCGCTAACGACGCGCTACTTGGAGCCGAAGTGCTCCGCGGCGACGACCGCGAGGCCCTTCAGGTCGAGTTTGCCCGACCCCAGCAGCGGCAGCTCGTCGACCTGCAAGAAGCTGTCCGGCGACGGGGTCCACAGGTTCGGCAGGCCGAGCGACTTGAGGTGCTCGCAAACTTCGGCGGGCGACTTGTCCATCGGTAGGTGGACGACGATGAGGCGTTCGCCCTTGCGCTCGTCGGGGACCGCGGTCACCACGGCGTGCTGCTCTTCCGCGTCGTCGCCCGCGACGTACGACTGGATCTCTTCCTCGACGCGGACGTGGGGCACCATCTCGCCGCCGATCTTCGAGAACCGGCTCTGCCGGCCGGTGATGTGGATGAAGCCGTCCGCGTCGATGCGGGCGATGTCTCCGGTGACGTACCAACCGTCGCGGACCACTTCGGCGGTCTTCTCGGGCTGATCGAGGTAGCCGACCATCTGGTTGGGGCCGCGGATCTCCAGCATGCCCTCCTCGTCGATAGCACGGACGACGCGTGTGTCCGGATCGACGACCCGGGCTGAGACGCCAGGCAACGCGGGGCCGATGCTGCCCTCGCGTGAGTCGGGCCGTTCGCCGCTGGAGCGGCTGGGCGGCACGTTCACCGCCGCCACGGGTGCGAGCTCCGTGGCGCCGTAGCCTTCCGACGGGCGGACGCCGAACTTCTTCTCGAACGCTTCGCTGACGGCCATCGGCAGCTTCTCCGCGCCGACGATCGCGAGCTCGAGCGACGCGAAGTCTTCCACCGGCACCCGCTTGATGAACGAGCGTAAGAACGTCGGCGTGCTGAGCAGGATCGTCGCGCCGGAGCGTTGGCACAGCTTGCCGACCTGCCGGGCGTCCAGCGGGTTGAAGTGGTACGCGGCGCCCAGCTCCAGCACGAGCGGCGCCCACAGCGTGACCGTGTAGCCGAAGGCGTGAAAGAACGGCAGGATGCCGAGGATGGTGTCGTCGGCCCGCAGGCGCACCGCGGTGTCGAACGAGCGGATGTTGGCCACGAGGTTCTTGTGGCTGAGCATCACGCCCTTGGGGACGCCGGTCGAACCGCTGGTGAAGATGATGGTCACCAGGTCGTCCATCGACAGCGTGTCGAGTCCGAGCCGCTTCTCCAGCAGCCCGATCGGAGCCGCGAAGGCCGCCGTGGCGCCCGCGAGCTTGTCGATGGTCGTCAGCTTCTCGCGCAAGCCGTCCAGCAAGACGACGTCAGTGTCGAGCTCGATGCCGAGCTTGTCGAGGACCTTCTGTGTGGTCAGCACGTGCCGCAGGCCGGCCGCCTTGATGCAGGCGTTGATCACGTCGGCAGACGCCGAGTAATTCAGGTTAACCACCACGCGCTTGGAGAGCGCGAGCGCGGCGTTCACCACCGCGGCGCCGTTGGCCGGCGGGATCAGCACGCCGACCCGCTCCTCGTCCGGGGCGAGCACATCGCGGAGCAACAGCCGCCGGAGCACGAGCGCCTTGGTGAGCAGCTGCCGGCCGGTGAGCGTGTCGCCCGTGGAGTCGGAGAGCTTCACCCGGCCCGACGCACGCCGGCACGCCCGCAGCATCAGCCGCGACAGCGGCAGGGCGTCGGACAGGTCGATCTCGGGGGCGGTCGTCTCGGCGCGTTGCAGCATGGCGGTAGTGTGTGGGAGAAGGGCTCCGACTTCGAACCAGACAAGAAAACGGGGCCGGCGTCTACACCGTCGCTGGTGGGCGGCGTTGCGCTGGCTTCCTCTTTTTCGACGGGATGAACAGGATCCGCAGCAGGGCGGTGGGGCTTGCTATGATTGGCGTTCGATCGTGTGTCTCGTCTCCTTCTCCTCGTAGCAGCAGTGCCGTGGCTAGCGTCACCCTTACCGGCGTTCACAAGAAGTACCCCGACGGCTTCCACGCGGTGCGTGGCGTCGACCTGACGATCGGCGACGGCGAGCTGGTCGTGCTCGTGGGCCCCAGCGGCTGCGGCAAGAGCACCACGCTACGCATGGTCGCGGGCCTCGAAGAGGTCACGGACGGCGAGATCCGCATCGGCGATCGGGTGGTGAACAACGTCGAGCCGGGCGATCGCGACATCGCCATGGTCTTCCAGAATTACGCGCTGTACCCGCACATGACGGTCCGCCAAAACATGGCGTTCGGCCTGAAGATGCGGCGGACGCCGAAGCCCGAGATCAAGGAGCGGGTGGGGAAGGCCGCGGCGATGCTGGGCATCGAGCCCATGCTCGACCGTCGGCCGCGGGAGCTCTCCGGCGGTCAGCGGCAGCGGGTGGCCCTGGGCCGGGCGATCGTCCGCGACCCGGCGGCGTTTCTGTTCGACGAGCCGCTCTCGAACCTCGACGCCAAGCTTCGCGGCGAGACCCGCACGGAGATCGCCGCCCTGCACGAGCGGCTCGGCGCCACGATGATCTACGTGACCCACGATCAGGTGGAAGCGATGACGCTTGGCCAGCGGCTGGTGCTCATGAACCACGGTGTGGTGCAGCAGGTCGGCCCGCCGATGGAGGTGTACAACCGCCCGGCCAACCAATTCGTCGCGACGTTCGTCGGCAGCCCGGCGATGAACCTCGTTGCGGGGCACATCGAGGGGGGCCGATTCCACGCCCCGCAGGTGGAGGGCGTGTGGGACGTCGGCGTCGATCGGGACGGACCCGCCGTGCTTGGCGTCCGGCCCGAGGACCTCGTCCCAGCGGGCGACGGGGCGCCGGTGTTCGCGACGGGGCAGCTGACGATTGTCGAGCGGCTCGGTCACGAGATGCTGGCCCACTACCGGCTGGGGTCGGCCGACTCCATCTGTATCGCACGGCTGCCGTCGGACGCTTACGGCGCCCCGCCAGAAACCGCGCCGCTCACCATCCGGCCGGAGGGGCTGCACGTATTCGCCGGCGATGCGGAAGCGGTGCGATTGAACTAGTGGTTGGCGTCGTGCCGGGGCGGAACCGCCCTCTTAGGTGGATGTCGAATCGATCTGTCGGCTATTCGGTTTGATGAATAATTGACATCTATTGGCGGTGGCTCGCGGTTCGCTCTGCCGCCCCGAATTGTCAGTAAGTGATTGCTGTTATTGGGCTTAGGGAGAATGCGAGTGTTGCTGGCATGAGATGAGCATAAGAGGGTGGCAGAGCCGCAGCGAAACGCTTGATGGCTCTGGCAAGTATCCCTTCGACCTCCCGCTCAGGACGCCCGATCATGACCCGCTCGACCGCCACCCGAACCACGTCCCTCGTCGCTCTCGCCGCCACGCTCGCCCTTTCGGCCCCCTCGGCCGACGCCGGCAACCGCCACCGCACGGGCATCAGCCTGCCCGGCATCGGCCAGATCAGCACGCCGAAGATCGACCTCGGTCAGATCACTCGCGGCATCACGCTGCCGAGGCCCCCCGTCACGCTGCCCACGCCGCCCGTGACGTTCCCGAAGCCCCCGGTCGTGTGCCCGCCGCGGCAGCCGATCGTTCACCCGCCCGTCCACCGGCCGATCGTCCAGCCGCCCGTCGTGTGCCCCACGCCGACGCCCGCCCCCACGGTGAACCCTGTTCCGACGGTGAATCCCATCGGCTTCGTGAACCCGGCTCCGCGGCAGTGGTACTTCGGCATGAGCCTTCAGCGGACCTCGACCCCTTACGGCACCGGCCTGCAGGTGTTCAGCGTGACGCCCGGCAGCCCGGCCCAGCAGGCCGGCCTCGAGCCCGGCGACGTGCTGCTTGTGTCCAACAGCGTTCGCTTCGCGGCCGCCCAGACCAACGAGCACGGCGTGCAGATGCTGCAATCGTCGGTCGACGCGTTCCGGCCCATGGCCACCCTGACGGTGATCGATGTCCGAACCCAGCAGGTGACGCACGTGTACTGTGGTCCGCAGCGTGTGAACGCCCCCGTCCCGACCGGCGGCCTGCCCGTGCCGGCCAACGCCGGTCCGGCGCCGGGCTTCGGTGGCCCCAGTGTCGGCGCCCCGCCGGTTGGCGCCCCTGCCCCGGCGGCGGCTTCGCCGACCTTCTGATCGCCCGCCGCTCAACCGCTGCCCGACCGAACCGCCGCGAGCAAACTGCTCGCGGCGGTTTTTCGCGTGCGCGGGCTTCTCGTGGACGCCGCAGCGGTCGATACAATGGGCATGCCGGAGAGGACCGGGCGGCCGCCGGCTTGTCGCGAGACGAGCGGGAGGAAAGTCCGGGCGGCGCAGGGCAGGATGGTGGGTAACTCCCACCGGCCGCAAGGCCAGGGCAAGTGCAACAGAAAGCAAACCGCCGATGGGCGGGGGGAGGGGGTTAGGTGGTTAGTGGTTAGGTGACGGGGGAATTCGCAAGCGGAGGGGCTTGAACCCAAGCGCCCCAGCCAAGCGACGCCCCTTCAAGCCCTAACCCCTGACCCCTAACCCCTTCCCCCCACCACAGGTAAGGGTGAAACGGTGCGGTAAGAGCGCACCAGCGGGCGGGGCGACTCGCTCGGCTAGGTAAACCCCATCCGACGCAAGGCCAAACAGGGGGCATGAGCCGGCCCGGCTCGCTACGACCCCCGGGTGGGCTGCTCGAGGCGGCGGGCAACCGTCGTCCTAGAGGAATGGTCGCTGCCGCCGCGCAAGCGGCGGACACAAAACCCGGCTTACAGGTCCTCTCCGGTTCTTTAAGTAGGCAGTGGGCAGTTGGGGGTAGGCAGTTCGGAGCCGGCAGACGGCAGACGGCAGCGGGCAGGGAGCGCAGAAAAGCCGCCGCGGGACCTGGGCCCCACGGCGGCGTGCGCGTTTGCTTCGTTCGTCACCCGGCAACGGACGGACATCCGTAATGCCCGCTGCCGTCTGCCTGCTGCTCGCTCGCGCCCTACAGCGTGCCGCGGAACGGCGACTGCGTGCTCGGCAGGCCGTTGCTGCCGTGGGCGCCCGTGAGCGTGGTCGCGGCGGGCGCCGGCGCCGGGGCGGGCTGCGTACGACGCTTCGGCGGGGCGGTCCGCTCGGCGGGGATCATCTCCTGCTCGACCGTTTGCAGCAGCTTCGAGATGCAGAGCTTGTTCATGCTGGTCCGCAGGTCGTGCGCCTCGGTCCGCAGATACTCGTGCATGCTCTTCGGCAGGCGCACGGTGATCACGCGGGTGGGCTCGGTCTCCGTGTCGGCCGTGGCCTTGTTCTCGCGGAGCTTGACCACCATCCGCTGGATCTCTTCGTACTCGGCGCTCTTCTCGAACTCGGTCAGGTCGTCGAAGTTCGGGTACGTCCGGCGGACAACGCCCTCGATGCCGAGCACCTCCCGGAAGAAGGTGACCCAGTCGGGGTCCTGCTGGAACAGTCGCTGAGCGATCTGCAGCAGCTGCTGGTACTGGGCGTTGCCTTCGCCCGTGGTGGTCGTGTTGGTGGCTTGCGACGAATCGGTAAGCACGCGGCCGTCTCCTTCCAGTCGTGTGGACGTGTCGGGGCCAACTCCAGCCCCACGTTTGCCAGCATTCTCAGGGGGTGGCAAACGACGGCCGACACTCCGTTTGAGTGCATGCAGTTACAGCGATTTGCGGCTGCTGCCTAGATTTCGGCAGTCGTTGCCCGGTGCTTGTGCACGCCCGCCGTGCACAACTCTTGGGCACGCCGCGTCTTCCCACCCGGCGGGGTGTCTAGCGTGAATTTCGGGTCGCGGACTCCAGGAAAAGTGCGGATTCGAGCCCCGATTCCACGAAAAAGCCGAGGGCCCCGTCAGCGGGACCCTCGGCTAGCGATCGGTTCGGTTTGCTATCGAGCGGCAACCGGGGGCGACGCCTTCCTCAAGCACCAGGCCCCCAAGACTCAAGCTCCACGCCTCGCTGCTCAGGCCACCTCGTCCCGCACCCGTTCCAGCAGGCGCTTGGTCAGGCGGATGCCCTCGTACTCGCCCGGGTCCTTCCCTTCCCACTCGATGCCCACGTAGCCCGAGTAGCCGGCGTTCAGCACGATCTTCATCATCCGCTCGTAGTCGGTGCGGACCTCGTTGCCGGCGTCGTCGAACTCGTGGCTCTTGGCCGATACGGCCTTGGCGAAGGGCATGAGCTCCGCGACCCCCTGATAGCGGTCGTACCACGGGGCGTCGTCGTCGCCCCAGTCGCCCATCCGGAAGTTGCCGAAGTCCGGCAGGGTGCCCACGTTGTCGCGGCCCACACGCTTCATCACCCCGGCCAACCAGGCGCCATTACTGGACAGCCCGCCGTGGTTCTCCACGAGCACGTTGATGGCGTAGCCGTCGGCCAGCTCGCCCAGCCGGCTCAGGCCGTCCGCCGCCAGTGCTAGCTGCTCCGCGTAGCTCCCGCGGCTCTGGGCGTTCACGCGGATCGAGTGGCACCCCAGCAGCTTGGCCGCCTCGAGCCACTTCCGGTGGTTCTCCACCGCGGTGGTGCGGGCCGCCTCGTCCGGGTCGCCCAGGGCGCCCTCGCCGTCGACCATGATGAGCAGGCTCTTCACGCCGTGATCGCCGCAACGCTGATTCAGCCGGGCGATGTAGTCGGCGTCGGTCGCTTTGCCGCCGAAGAACGCGCTGACGTACTCGACGGCGCCAATCCCGAAGTCTTCCCGCGTGATCCGCGGGAAGTCGAGGTTGTCCTCGCCGTCGCGGCCGAACGTGTTGTGCAGCGACCACTCGGCCAGAGAGATCTCGAACGGCGGAACGCCCTCGGCGGCGAGGGCCCAACGGGGCAAGGCGAGTGCCGCTGCCCCCGCAGCGGCGGTCTGAAGAAAGCGGCGACGCGGCAACGCATCGCAATAGCCTGGGCTCATCTTGGGCATTCCTTGAGCGGATTACTCGGTGCAGGGTGAAAGGCAGCCATGGCTGGGGGGAGCCCGGCGGCCTAGGTGGTATCCAACACACACATCTTCGCTGGCGTCACGCCACGAATCAAACGGGCGCGTCGGCGAGGGTCGACCCCGACGCGGCGGTTGCCGCAGCCGGGCAGCCGCCGAGCGCCGGTCGGTCTTCCCTGGCAGACGGCGTTCCCACCGCGGCCATTGACCCCCTGTGGGGCCGGAATGAGAATTTGGGCTTCCCGCTCCAAAATCGGCCACGTTGGCATAGCGACCGTTCCGCTTGCACCACTCGGCCGCCGCACTCTAAACCCTTATCGCTAGCATGCCTGTCGCCACCGCCGGTCAGCCCATCACCATGACCGATGGCCAGCTGAGCGTGCCCGCCACGCCGGTCATCCCGTTCATCGAGGGCGACGGCATCGGCCCCGACATCTGGCGCGCCAGCCAGCGGGTGTTCGACGCCGCCGTCGAGAAGGCCTACGCGGGCGAGCGGAAGATCGCCTGGCACGAGGTGCTCGCCGGCGAGAAGGCGTTCAACGAAACGGGCGAGTGGCTGCCCGAGGCCACGCTCGAGGCGTTCCGCACCTACCTGGTCGGCATCAAGGGCCCGCTCACCACGCCCGTCGGCGGCGGCATCCGCTCGATCAACGTCGCCCTGCGGCAGATTCTCGATCTGTACACCTGCCTCCGCCCGGTCCAGTACTTCCAGGGCGTGCCCTCGCCGGTTCGGCAGCCGGAACTGACCGACATGGTCATCTTCCGCGAGAACACGGAGGACATCTACGCGGGCATCGAGTTCGAAGAGGGCTCCGAAGACTGCGACAAGTTCAAGAAGCTCGTCGCGGACGCGTTCCCCGACCGCTGGAAGAAGGTCCGCTTCCCCGACACCGTCGGCCTGGGCATCAAGCCGGTGAGCCAAGAGGGCACCGCCCGCCTGGTGAAGGCGGCCATCCAGTACGCGATCGATAACGATCGCGACTCGGTGACGCTCGTTCACAAGGGCAACATCATGAAGTTCACCGAGGGCGCCTTCCGCGACTGGGGTTACCAGTGCGCGCAAGAGCACTTCGGCGCCCAGCCGCTGGACGGCGGGCCGTGGTGCACGCTGAAGAACCCGAGCACGGGCAAGGAGATCATCGTCAAGGACGTGATCGCCGACGCGATGCTGCAGCAGATCCTCACCCGCCCGGCGGAGTACAGCGTGATCGCCACGCTCAACCTCAACGGCGATTACATCTCCGACGCGTTGGCCGCGTGCGTGGGGGGCATCGGGATCGCGCCGGGCGGCAACATCAATTACGACACGGGCCACGCCATCTTCGAGGCGACCCACGGCACGGCGCCCAAGTACGCCGGCCAGGACAAAGTGAACCCGGGCAGCGTCATCCTGTCGGGCGAGATGATGCTACGCCACCTCGGCTGGACCGAGGCGGCCGACCTGATCACCAAGGGACTCAACGCCGCGATCGGCGCGAAGACGGTGACGTACGACTTCGAGCGCCTGATGGACGGGGCGACGCTGGTGAAGTGCAGCGAGTTTGGTGAGGCGATTGTGGCGGGGATGGCGTGACGCAGGCTATTCAAAATTACAATCAGCCAACACCTCATCAGCGTATTCGGTCGGCACTGCCTGGCCATACGCTCTCTCAGGCATGCCCTCCACCATGCTTTCGCTTTCGCCATTGCTGTTTGCGTCGCGACCGGCTGACATAAATGCGTTGCCCGTCATCACACCCACCCACTTGCCAGCCTTATCTATCAAGCATCCGCCGCTCAAGCCGCCACCACTTTGAAAGCTTACCTGGATACCACGTGCATCATTGAGGAAGCTCCTTGGCAATGCTTCGACTGCCCCAGTGTGCCAAACAAGCTCAGGATGCATCCCTGGGATCTTCGGAAATCCAGCGGCCGCAACTTCTTCGCCCAGCTCTGGTAGCCGTATTTCTGTTGGCACTCGAGGCTTCTCTTTCATAGGCAAACACAACGCGAATGCAACATCGTGTGGTTTCGTCGATTGTTGATCGAGGCACACCTTATCAACGTCCCACTTTTCGCCTTGACTGAGCACTTTGATTTCAGGATGGCGGTTACCCTGTCCATCGCACAAGTTATGCCGTGCCGTGCCGATTCTGCCGCCGCCAATATGAAATCCACTTCCAGCCCCGTCGCGGCCTTTGATTGTCCGAAACGTCAACTGAACTAGGGCGGCGTTATATTGCGCGAACCAAACGGACCACCTGCTAGTGTACCGCGTCGCTAATCCGTGATCTTATCGAGGGTAGCCCGTGCGTGGGCGACTTTGTTGAGGATGGCGTCGGCGGTCGCCTTCCACTCGAAGCCCTGGGTCGTGTCGTTGTGGTGCTCGACGTAGTCTTGAATCGCCCGGACCAGTTGGGGGACGTTGCGGAACGTTCCGCGTCGGAGCCGCTTGGTCGTGAGGTCGGCGAAGAAGCGCTCCACGAGGTTCAGCCAGCTGCTGGAAGTCGGGATGAAGTGCACGTGGAACCGCGGGTGGCGGGCGAGCCACCGCCGCACCTTCTCGTGCTTGTGCGTCGCGTAGTTGTCCACGATCAGGTGCAGGTCGAGCTCGCACGGCGTGCGGGCGTCGATCTCCTTAAGGAAGCGGATCCACTCCTGATGACGGTGCCGCTTCATGCACTTGTCGATGACGATCCCCTCGGCAACGTTGAGCGCCGCGAACAGGGTCGTCGTCCCGTTCCGCTTGTAGTCGTGCGTCCGCGTGCCGCACTTGCCCGGGTGGATCGGCAGGCCCTTCTGGGTCCGGTCGAGCGCCTGGACCTGGGTCTTCTCATCGACGCTCAAGACGATCGCCCGCTGGGGCGGGTCGAGGTACAAGCCGACCACGTCGCGGACCTTCTCGGCGAAGTTCGGGTCATTGGAGACCTTGAACGTCTTCTCTCGGTGCGGCTGCAGGCCGTGGGCCCGCCAGACGCGGGCGACCCGCGTGTCGCTCACGCCGAGTTCTCCCGCGAGCGTCCGTGTGCTCCAGTGCGTGGCGTGTTCCGGTTCGGTCTGCGTGGTCGCTTCGAGAATCTTCTCGGTCAGCTCGGCCCGGTCGGGGCTCGGGTTGCCCGGCCGGGGGGCGTCCTTCTCGATACCCGGCAGCCGTTGCTCGGCGAAACGCTTACGCCACCTGCCAACCGGTCCGCGAGCCATGCCGACTTCCCTGGCGATATCTTGGTTGGCCATCCCGTCGGCCGCCAGCAGCACGACCCTCGCCCGCTTCACCAGCCGCTGCGGCGTCGTTGCTCTGCGGACGTACGCCGCCAGCTTCGCCCGCTCGGCGTCCGTCAACTCGATCGCAATCGCTACCCGCACCACACCCTCCGTGAAGTCAGAACGCTCCGCGTTCTAACTCAACCAAGGCCCTCGCGCAATACGATCAAGGAACAGCGCCGCGGTACACTAGGACTGCCTGTCATAGCACTGGCCTCTGCGTTTTTGAGCGACGACAGGGCGATTCCATTTTCAAGACCAATTAGTCGATTAAATCGTCGCGTCAAACGCCGCACTAAGAAATTGTCCTTACCCCTCACCATCGCCAAGTAATTAATCCGCCCGCGGAGCACGTTCTTGAGCTTTTGCCCTTGTCGCCAAGTCGCATGCCTGTCCTCCCAAAGTGCTTGAGCCTGCTCAAGGCCGAATGACTCCCACGCGTATAGAGCACCGTCTATTGACCGGACAAACCTTCTCGGCACGTTCGGAAACGCGTTTACTGTAATCCCCGTGACCTCTTGCCGTCGGGACTTCGTCCGCACGTAGCACTTCCGTGGATGCAACTCGAAGCTTTGCTTTTCCACAAGCTCTCGCAGTTCGTCTCCCGGTTGCGTTTCGCTTGCCTTAATCAATTCGACTGGCAGCCTGCTTTGCCTCGTCGAAAACGTAAGGTCGTCTGCGTAGCGGGAGTATCGAAGTCGGAAGCGTTTTGCGAACTCCAACATCGCGTTGTCAAGCTGCCTGCAGACTAGATTCGAAATCAGTGGTGAAGTGGCGGCTCCTTGCGGCAAAATACCGTCGTCGCGACAGCAGATCTGAGCGGCTACGGTCGCCACTTCAGGAGGAAGGCTGAATGGAGAGGCCCTAAAAACACCTTCAACACGACCAAAGTGAATGCTTGGGAAGAAGTCTTTCAGGTCGACATTTACGACAAATCGTGCTCCCAGGTGCATTTCGGCATTTGTCAAGATGCTCCTACCTTCACAGAAACCGTGTATACACTGTTTCGGCTGATAAGCGCCCGCGAGCAGAGAAAGAAGCTGTCGCTGAAGCCAAAGCAGGTGCGGGGGAGGCACCGATATCAACCTCTGACTTCCGTCGGACTTCGGAATCGAGAAGTTTGTGTAGTGCTTTCGCAGCCGCTTCGCGTAAAGAAGGTAGTTTAAACGCCTGCTGTCTACTTCAAGCGCCTTCGCTAGATCCGCGGGTGTCGCCAGCTGAAGGGCACTCTCCTTGTGTTCGGCCTGGGCGACCTGTGCCTTAAGAGGGCACCCCACCTGATCCTCGTCCGCGGCCGACCCGACGCCGACTGCTCGATCACTCATCGATCTCAGGCTCCAGTGCCCCGATGAGCCTGCGAAGCAACTTTGCTAGTTTGTCGTTGCATACAGACAACGCACACTCGATCAGGTGGGGTGCTGTACACGACGGTACGCGATATCGATCACTTGCGTAAGCATCGGCGGGTGGCTGGAGTGGCAGCGAAGCGAAGCCCCCAGCGAACTAACAGCGCAGCATCTACTCGCTAAACGCTGGGGCTCGCGCCTTCGGCTTCGTCCACAGCCGCCCTTGCTACAGGCCGCGATCCGCAGACTCCCGTGCGCGAATCAGAGCGTTGGCTCTCGCTAACTCACGGTGCAAGTCGCTGAATCGCGGAAAAACGGGCCCCAAGCGGCTGCAGGCTTTCCCGCTTGTTGACGCCTCTGACGATCGGGTTATTCTGCGCAAACGGTGGATCTTCACCCCGCACCCCGACGCAAACACTCCTCACCCCACCCCAAAACCCCACACCGAGAGCCGCACTAATGATCCGGAAGCACCTCGTTACCTCTTTCCTCTTTGCCGCGGCGGCCGTTGTGCCCGCTTCGTCGGCCCTGGCGAATCTGATCGCCTACGACCCGTTCCTTAGCGGCAACATCCGCGAAGTCGGCGAGTACACGGCCGGAACCGACATGCGGACGATGGGCGCCGCCGCCCTTGGCTGGGCCGGCACGGGCGGCATCGACGGCTTCGGCATCTCACACGCCGGCACGACTGGTAACTTCCAGGCGAACGCCGGTGGCGAAGACTCGGCGGCGGTCGAGTACGAGCAGGGCGGCCGGATGCAGTGGTTGGGTGTCGGCAACTTCCCGTTCAATCGCAACCTTACGCGTCAGCTCAATCCGTATGTGTCCACCGGCACGCTGTGGATGAGCATCATGACCAACCGCCTCGGCTGGGTGCAGCCGCCTAACGCGGACAATGTCACCTACGCCGTCGGCGGCTTCGTCGATGCCGCCGGCAACGGCCTGCAGGTCGGCTACGACGACACCGCGGGCGACGGCGCCCCGGACCTCGTCCTGCGTGTGAACGGTGTGAACGAGCTCCTCGCCGCGGACACCGTCTCGAGCGACAACCAACTGGTCATCGTCCGTCTGGACATCGACCCGGCCGGCGATGAGACGATCTCGGCTTGGGCCGACCCGGCCACGCTGGCTCTGGGAGCGCCGGACCTCACGCTGACGACCGACATCACGAGCTCGCTGAGCCCGTTCACGCAGTCGAAGTACGAGTCGCCCGGTCAGTCGGGCGTCGTGTTCTGGGACGAGATCCGTCTGGCCACCACGTTCGAGTCGGTCACGGGCATCCCCGAGCCGACCGCCGGCGTGCTCGCCCTGATCGCCGCCGCCGCCTGCGGCCGCGTCCGCCGGGGCTGAGCGGCCGGATAAACACGCCGGCTCGGCGCTGCCGTTGTTGGCGCCGGTGGCGGTTGAAACCTCGCAGCGGGGGGCTTCGCTCAGCGGAGTCCCCCGCATTGCGTTTTGCACAGAAACCGCGCTGGCGCCGTTAGGTCGGGGCCGCGAGCGGCTGACGCCGCCCGCGTTGTAGGGAGCCGCATAGTACGCGCTGAGCCCATCAGCGCGCGTTCGCAGAACCACCCCTGCCTGCTTGCCCCCCCGTCACACCATCGACACCACCTCTCACCTTCGAGAAGCAACATGAGATACCCAAAACTCATCGCGTCGTTGTTGGCAGCCTGCTCGTTGCTCACCACACAGTTCGTCCCGGCCGCTTATGTGATCGAGATCGACACCGACGGCGCCGTGAACGGCTCGGTAACCTTCAACGCCAACTTCGCCTTCGGCGGCGACACGACGATCGCGAGCACCTCAGTCGCGAGCCCCGCTCTGGGACTGACCGGCGGAGACAGCCTGTTCGGCGGCAACGGCGCCCTGGAACTCGACACGTACGAGTACTTCTACACACCGACGGTCGACGGCGACAATCTACTCGCCCCGTCGGGCACGGTGCTCAACACAACCGGCGACGTCGCCAGCGGCCTGGTCGCCGGCGAAGCGGGCGTTTACGCCGTGTACGGCGCTTGGCCCGCGACCACGGGCGTGAGCGGCAACCCGGTGACATTCACGCTGCTCGACACCTCGGACAACACGATCGCCTCGGTCGCGGTCAACCAAAACAACCTGGACGGGCAGTGGTTCAAGCTGTTCAACGCCCCGCTGCTCGACCCGGCCGCGACGTACACGCTGCGACAGCAGCCGTCGCAGAACAGCTTCGTCTCGATGCGGTCCGCCGGCGTGCTGTTCGACCTCGTGACGCCGATCCCCGAACCGACCGGCCTGATGCTGATCGGTCTCGCCGCAGCCGCTGTGCGCCGCTCGCGATGATTCAACGGCGATGACTCGGTAAGCTCTCGAGCAGTTTATACCCTGTCCGCTTCGGGAGCTCCGCGTGCCGATCCTTGGCGCCCACATGTCGATCGCCGGCGGCTACCACAAGGCGGTCCGCGCCGCCCACGCCGCCGGCTGCGACTGCGTGCAGTTGTTCACCAAGAACAACAACCAGTGGCGGGCTAAGCCGATCACGGACGCCGACTGCGCGGCGTTCGGCGGGGCGCTCGACGAGTTGCAGGTCACGCACCCGATCGCGCACAACTCGTACCTCATCAACCTGGGCTCGCCCGACGACGAGTTGTGGAAGAAGTCGATCGACGCGATGGTCGTCGAGCTGCAGCGGGCCGACGCGTTGGGCATCCCCTACGTCGTGGCGCACCCCGGGGCGTTCACCACCAGCAGCGAGGAGGCGGGGCTTCAGCGGATCGCCGCCGGGCTGGACGAGGTGCATCGGCAGACGCCCAGCGTCGCCGCGCAGGTGCTGCTCGAAACGACTGCGGGCCAAGGTTCAAACCTCGGCTGGCGGTTCGAGCACCTGGCGGAGATCCTCGCGCTCGCCGGCGATCCCGATCGGCTCGGCGTGTGCTTCGACACGTGCCACGTGTTCGCCGCGGGGTACGCGATGGACACCAAGAAAGACTACCTGGCTACCATCCGCACGCTCGACAAGGCCTTCGGATACAAGCGGGTGAAGGCGTTCCATCTTAACGATTCGCTCAAGCCGTTCGGCTCGCGGAAGGACCGGCACGCGGCGATCGGCCGGGGCGAGATGGGCCCCGAGCCGTTCCGCCACCTGCTCAACGACCGCAGGTTTAAGAAGGTCCCGATGTATCTCGAGACGCCCAAGGGCGAAGAGGCGGGCGAGGACCTCGACATGATCAACCTGCGCACGCTCCGCTCGCTGGTGGCGGCGTAGGGCGGGTTGCTCCGGTTATGCGGCGGCGTTCCGGCGGAATGTTTTGACCGGCCGCAGCCGACGCGGTAGATTCCGGCGAGCCCCCGATCCCCAGCTCGAACCGCATGTCGCTGAAGTACTACAAACGCTGGCGGATGGAGGTCGATCTGCGTCGGCCCTGGACGCCGCCCGCGCTGCCGGCCGGCTACCGGTATGTGGGCTGGTCGCGGGACCGGCTGGCCGACCACGCGGAGGCCAAGCTCCACGCGTTCCGCGGCGAGATCGACGCGGGGGTGTTCGACTGCCTGGGCGATGAGATCGGCTGCCGGCGGCTGATGGACGAGATCGCCCGCAAGCCCGGCTTCCTGCCGGAGTCGACGTGGCTCATCGAGTGCACGCTCGGCGGGCAGCCCGAGCCGTGCGGCACGATCCAGGGGCTCCGCGTCACGCCCCGGTACGGCGGCGTGCAGAACGTGGGGGTGACGCCGTGGCACCGCGGCCGGGGTCTCGGTGCCGCGTTGGTGCAAGCGGCTTGTTTCGGCTTCCGAGCTATGGGCTTACAGCGGGCGTTCTTGGAAGTGACGGCGGATAACCTGCCCGCGGTCAGGCTGTACGAGTCGCTCGGCTTCCGCCGCACCAAGACGCACTACCGGGCCGTGGAGCTTGTCCCCACGTAGCGGTGGCGATAGGGTCGGCGGATTCGACCTCCTCCGACAGCCACGCACGTGACCGCGATCGCCCCGCCCGAAGCTCCGCCCGTCTTCAGCCATCGCCTGGACAACGGGCTCACCGTGATCGGCGAGCCCTCGCCGGCGTTTGAGTCGGCGGCCTTCACGCTGCTGACGCCCTCGGGCTGCCGCTACGACTCCGACCAGCGGCTCGGGCTCTCTTCGTTGACGTGCGAGATGATGCTCCGTGGGGCTGGCCCGCGAGACAGCCGCGCGATCGTCAACGACCTGGACGCCCTCGGCGTCGAGCACAGCGAGTCGGTCGGCATCTCGCACGCCACGTTCAGCGCGACCACGCTCGCTAGCAGCCTCGACGAGGCGCTCGCCGTTTACGCCGACATCGTCCGGCGCCCGCACCTGCCGAAGGACCAGCTCGAACAAGGCAGGCTGGTCTGTCTGCAAGACGTTCACGGCGTGGAGGACGAGCCGCATCAGAAGCTCATGAACGAGCTGCGACGACGCCACTACCCGGCCCCGTGGGGACGAGCCAGCTCGGGCGACGAGGCGGGCCTCACTGCGGCGACGCACGACGAGATCGCCGCGTTCCACGCCCTGCACTACCGACCGGACGACGCCGTACTGGCGGTCGCCGGACGCTTTGATTGGGACGCCCTGCTGCGGCACGCGGAGCGGCTGTTCGGCGACTGGCCGTCGCAGCCCGAGCGGCCGCGCAAGCCCGATCGCCCCGCTAAGGGCGACGATCACATGCCCTTCGATTCAGCCCAGTGCCACATTGGCCTCGCCTATCCGACGCTCACCTATCGCGACCCGGATTACTTCCAGGCCTGGTCGGCGGTCGGCGTGCTCTCGGGCGGCATGAGCTCGCGGCTGTTCACCGAGGTGCGTGAGAAGCGTGGCCTCTGCTACACCGTGTACGCGTCGCTGCAGTCGCAGGTCGATCGGGCCGGCGTGTTCTGCTACGCGGGCACCACGGCCGAGCGAGCGCAAGAGACGCTGGACGTGACGCTGGCCGAGCTCACACGCCTTGGGGACGGCGTCACGCCCGAAGAGCTGGGCCGCTTAAAGGCCCGCATCAAGAGCGCGTTGATACTACAACAAGAGTCCACGTCCGCGCGGGCCGGCACGCTGGCGCGCGACTGGCGCCACCTGGGCCGCATCCGCTCGCTGCAGGAGGTGGGCGATCTGATCGACGCGGTGACCGCCGACACGATCAACGCGTTCCTGGAGCGTCACCCGCCGCGAGACTTCACGATCGTCACCCTCGGCCCGGAACCGCTCACGCTTCCGTAGCAACCTCACTATGCAGTTCCAGCAGCACACGCTCGACAACGGCCTCGAAGTGATCGCCGAGGTGAACCCCGCGGCGCACTCCCTCGCGCTGGGTTTCTTCGTCCAAACCGGCTCGCGCGATGAGACGGACGCGGAGGCGGGCGTGAGCCACTTCCTCGAGCACATGGTGTTCAAGGGCACGCCGTGGCGCACCGCCGAAGACGTAAACCGCGAGTTCGACGAGCTTGGAGCGCACTACAACGCGTTCACCAGCGAGGAGAACACGGTCTACTACGCGTCGCTCTTGCCCGAGCACCAAGCCGAGGCGATCGACCTGCTCGGCGACATCCTCCGGCCCAGCCTGAGGGCCGAGGATTTCGAGATGGAGAAGAAGGTCATCCTCGAAGAGATCGAGATGTACCTCGATCAGCCGCCGTACGGCATGGACGACCACATCAAGCAGCTCTGCTTCGGCGCGCACCCGATCGCCCGTAGCGTGCTGGGGACGAGCGATTCGGTCACCGCCCTCACGCCCGAGGCGATGCGCGGCTACTTCGAGCGGCGTTACTCGCCGGGCAACGTGGTGCTCGCGGCGACCGGACGGGTCGACTTCGACGCGCTGGTCGAACAAGCGACCGCCGCGTGCGACAACTGGCAGCCGCACGAGACGTCGCGCGACAAACCGGGCGGCGCCACGCAACCTGTGCGCGAGGTCGTGTGCAAGCCGAGCGCAACGCAGCAGTACGCCTTGCTGCTGAGCAACGCCCCGTCCGGCGACTCGCCCGATCGTTACGCAGCCAAGCTGCTCGCCGCGGCGCTGGGCGACGACACCGGCAGCCGCCTCTACTGGGACCTCGTGGACCCGGGCCACGCGGAGTCGGCCAGCCTGGGCCACTACGACTACCAAGGTATCGGAATGTTCTATACCTGGATCAGCGGGGCCCCCGAGGCGATCGACCGCAACCTGGCGGAGACGCTCGCGGTGTTCGCCGGCGTGGCCGACCAGCCGATCACGGCAACGGAATTGGAGCAGGCCAAGAGCAAAGTGAAGTCCCGTGTGGTGCTGGCCAGCGAGCGGCCGCGAAACCGCTTGTTCAGCGTCGGCGGCAACTGGCTTATGCGGCGAGAATCGCGCTCGGTGGCCCAGGATCTCGCGTCGCTCGACGCGGTGACGGCCGACGACCTGGCCCGCGTGGCCGCGGAGCACAAACCGCACGAGGCGGCGATTGTCACGGTGGGCCCGCGGGCCGATATTCAGTGGTGAACCGCCCCCACGGACGGCCGATACCCACCGATGACCGAGCGGACCAAAGACTCCACTACCGGCGCCCGAGCCTCCCGCTCCCCACACCGCTTCCGCGGCCCCAAGCCATCATGCAACTCAGTCTGCGTCTGCAAACCGACCTCGACCTTGAGCCCAACGACATCGGCGTGATCGTGGTCGATCACGGCTCGCGCCGCGACGAGAGCAACCAGATGCTCAACGAGATCGTCGCGATGTTCCGCCGGGTGTCCGGCATGCCGATCATCGAGCCGGCGCACATGGAGCTGGCCGAGCCGTCGATCGCCGACGCGTTCGCGAGCTGCGTCGAGCAGGGGGCCCAGACCGTGGTCGTGTTCCCGTTCTTCCTGGCCCCCGGCCGGCACTGGACGGAAGACATCCCCCGTCTGTCGGCCGAAGCGGCGGCCCCGTTCCCCGAGGTGCGCTTCCAGGTCACCTCGCCGCTCGGCCCGCACGAGCTCATGGGCGAGGTCATGTCCGACCGGGTGCAGCAGTGCTTGCACCGCGCGCTGAAGGGCGGCTCGGCTTGCGCGATGTGCAACCCGACGGGCGGCTGCAACATGCAGACCGCCGCGATGCACAACGAAGACTGAGCCCGGCACGCTTTGCGTTAACCGGCGGGCCAACCGGCGCCGACGATTTCTGTAGCGCAAGGACTGCGCTCGGAATAACCCAACGCCGGAGAGCAAGGATGCTCGCCCCTGTTCGCTACTGGTTCGCCGCGCTCCTGGTGCTGGCGCCGCTGTCCGCCACGGCCGACCCGTTCGTTCCTGGCACGGGCGACTTCCTGCCGCAGTGCAGCGACGACTTCGAAGACGCCTCTTGGTCGTACCGGCTCAACCTGCCCAAGAGCAGCTACGAGCAGGACGACCGCCAGCGGGCTCCCGGCGGCGTCTCGAGCAACCGCCTCTGGCACGAGGGCGCTAAGCGGGGCACGCCCGACGTGGTGAAGCGCGTCGCCACGCCGCCCGGTGGCATCGCGGGCAGCACCGGCGCGTTGCTCATGCAGACCAAGCTCTCCGGCATCCCCGGCAAGCTGACCGGCGAGCAGCAGCAGGACGACCTGCTGATGAAGGTCGACCGCAAGCTCGGCCGCGTGGTGCCCGTCACATGGCAGCCCAGCTGCACGGTGCGGGTGTACGTCCGCCCGTTCGACGAGTGGGAGAACCGCACCGGCGCCAGCTTCGGCATGCGGGCCGACTGCCGCGGCCGCCGACCCGAGGGCGACGTGGCCGCCTACTGGCCCGGCATGTTCATCCTGTTCCGCAGCGAGACATCGCGCAACATCGAGTCCGACTTCGCCCAGATCTCCGTCCGTGCCAACGGCCGCGGACAGGACACCCGCAGTGTCGAGATCAAGGAGCCCGGATGGTGGACCCTGGGCATGTCGTTCACACCGGACGGACAGATCCACTACTACGCCAGCGAGGGCACCGACGACCTGACCGCGGACGACTACCTCGCCTCGAACTACGCGTACAACTACAAGTGCCTGTGCTTCAGCAACTTCTTCTTCAACGTGGCCAACTACGACAACGGCCAGACCTGGAGCACCCCCTGGGTGATCGACGACCCGAAGGTGTTCGTCATCCCGCCGCAGGGCCAGACCGTCGCCAACCTGCCGCGGCGGAAGGGCCAACGGGTGCCGACCTTCCCGATCACGCACGTGCACGAGGCCGACAAGCCGAAGAGCAAGAACCCGTTCAGCGGCCTGTTCGGCGGCTCGCGAAACGCCGGACGCAGCGCGCGGCGGCGTTGATATCGAAGTGACATCTACGATGTCGATATCAGGGCGCTTTCGGCGGCTTGGCTGGTGCTGGGCAACCAGCCCACAGGATACCTAAACCGCTAACTGGTAACGACTTACACCGATTACGAGCCGGCCGGCGCCGGCGTTGCATTCTCTGGCTGACGCAGCCCTGCCGCAATCCAGCGGCGGCGGCTTCCAGCTCTCCAGGGATGCAACGCCATGTTCCAACGTCAATTCGCACGCATCACCGCTGCTCTCACTCTGGCGGTCGCCGCCGCGCACGCGTCGGCCGGCCCGAAGTCAAACCTGTACTGGCTCGCCGGCGAGATCCGCGGACAGATGGCCGTCATTCGCGCCCAGGCTGACGCCACGTTCCGTGGCTGCCGCGAGGCGGACGACGTCTACGACGAGCTCGAAGACCTCTGCCGCCGGATGGACCGCCTCGAAGAGCGGCTGGCTTGTCCGATCGAGTCGCGTGCCGACCTGCGTCGGCTCGCCCGCGCCGCCGAGCGTGTCGATCGCCAGGCGTGCGAGCTCGACGAAGCGATCGAGCACGCCCTCCGCCGCGTCCGGCGCGGCGTTGGCCCCGCGTTCGGTCCGGGCATCGGCCCAGGGTTGGGCCCGGCGCCCGTGCTGCCCCCGCGGCACGTCGACGCTCGCCAGTTCGGCTACCGTTCGCCGGTCGGCGTCGCCAACCGGTCGGTCTTCCGGATGAACCTCGGCGGACTGAGCATCGGCGTGTGCGATCAGGGTCGATTGCAGGTCGGGTCCGCTGGGCCGGGCTTCCAGCAGCGAGGCGTCGCTCGCACGGTCGGGTTCGGCCATCCGGCTCTGGCGACAAGCCGAGGCTTCCACGACCAAGCCCGCTTCGGCCACGTGCGGCCTAACCACGCCCGGCAGAACCACGTGCAGCCGATCGGCTGGGATGGCGACGCCCAGGCGGCGGCCCTGTGCCGCCAGATGGACCGCCTGCGACGGCTGACCGGCACGCTGGCCAACGCCCTCGGCGCCTGACCACCGTCGACCACGTCGAACCGCCGTCGAAGCTCCGTTGAACCCACAAACAACCCCGCCGAGCCCGCGTGCTCGGCGGGGTTGTTGTCGTGAAGCCGAACGCCGTACGCTTGCACCCGGATACGCCGGCCACAAGCCGCAAGCCTCACCCGTCGCTCCCTAACCACTAATCCCTCCCCCCGTACCCCCTCGTCCGCCCTCATGCCCCGCAATCGCACTTACGACAACGCCGCCACGTGCATCGGCGACACGCCGATGATCCGCATCAACCGCCTCGTGCCCGAGGGCCACGCGACGGTGTTCGCCAAGTGCGAGTTCTTCCAGCCGCTCAATAGCGTGAAGGACCGGATCGGCGCCGCGATGATCGAGGCGGGCGAGCGCGACGGCCACATCAAGCCGGACACGCACATCGTCGAGCCCACCAGCGGCAACACGGGCATCGCCCTGGCGTTCGTCTGCGCGGCCAAGGGCTACAAGCTGACGCTCACCATGCCCGAGAGCATGAGCGTCGAACGCCGCACGCTGCTCAAGGCGCTGGGCGCCCACCTGGTGCTCACGCCCGCGGCCGAGGGCATGAAGGGCGCCATCGCCAAGGCGACGCAGCTTAGCAGCGAGCCGGGCGCCTGGATGCCGCAGCAGTTCGAGAACCCCGCCAACCCGGCCATCCACGAGGCCACGACCGGCCCGGAGATCTGGGAAGACTCGGGGCACGACATCGACTGCCTCGTGGCGGGCGTCGGCACGGGCGGCACCATCACCGGCAGCAGCCGCTACCTCAAGCAGAAGAACCCGGCGTTCAAGGCGATCGCCGTGGAGCCGACGGACTCACCGGTCATCTCGGGCGGCGACCCCGGCCCGCACAAGATCCAGGGCATCGGCGCCGGCTTCGTCCCGGGCAACCTCGACACGGACCTCGTCGACGAGGTGATCCAGGTGAGCAACGAGGAGGCCTTCCTGTGGGGCCGCAAGCTGGCGAAGGAAGAGGGCATCATGGGCGGCATCTCTAGCGGCGCGAACATGTGCGCCGCGGCGAAGGTCGCCGCCCGCCCGGAGATGGCCGGCAAGCGGATCGCAACGATCATGTGCTCGCTGGGCGAGCGGTACCTGTCGACGCCGCTGTTCGAAGGCCTGGCAGGATAACGGAGCGTTCGATAAACGCCCCAAGACTTAAACCGGACTGAAGCGTGCTCGCTCTACATCCCGAGCTTGTTGCAACGTCCGATCGAGCTCACGCACTCGAGCACTATCGCTTTCGACACTTTTGGCGAGTCGTATCGCCTCATCCGCTTCTTCAATATACTGCCGGACTTCCGATCGGCCCTCAGTCCGAGAGATCGCGAGTGCAAGTTGCGTAAGCCTTGTCGCACGGTCGATAAGGACTGCTCTGCCTCTCTTCTGTCTGCTAGGAAGCTTTGGCCCTTGATGTGCTCGTAGTTCCGACCGAATCTCTGCGCGAACTAGCTCGACAAGCGTTGCAGCATCCATCGTCGGTGCATCGGGCTTCGTGGCTGCTTCTTGCAAGGCAAGCAAACGGATCAGCGAGTTGACGAGTTCGCCACTCTCGGCCGCTTCAATCGTCTCGCCGATCACTTGATCCAATTCCGCTTGCGCTTCGAGCACATCGGCATAACGGAGGCTGTGGGCGTACTCGATGTAGCGGAGTGGCCCGACATCGAACACCTCCGGCGTCTTGTCGTCCTTGAGCAATACCGTCGGCTTGTCGAACGCTTGCCTGATCCCGAGTTCGAAGAGCACGTTCGGGTTTCGCGACGAGAGATCGCAGACCGCCAGCGGTGTGTCGAGTAGCCGTCGCAAGATATCTTCGTGGATGAGGTTGGTCTTTTTGACCTCATCCGCTCGCACGGGTGTATAGCCCGACGTTTTCACCGCAGGCTTGATGAGGTCGCGGTAGACGTCGCCGAAGTGGCCGTCGGGATAGCCTGGCTGATCCGAGATCGGCATGATCACGAAGCACTCGCCCTTCGACGGCCGCTTGCGGGATCGGGTCGCTTTCTTGTTCGCCATGTTGCGCAACACGTTTGGTTGGGGACTTCCGCCCGCATCTTGATTCAGCGGCCAAGCGATTGCGAGCGACGACGGGTGAGCGAGTCCACCGGCGTACGGTTACAATCACGTCATGCCGACCACGCCCACCCGCGACGCCAAGACGACCCGCCCCCGCCTGCCGCAGTGGCTCCGCACGGAGCTGCCCAGCGGTGAGGCGCTCCGCGTCTTCAACCGCACCGACAACGCCGTCGACGGCAACGCCTTGCACACCGTGTGCGAAGAGGCCCGTTGCCCCAACATCCACGACTGCTGGGGCCGTGGCACCGCCACCTTCATGGTCGCCGGCAAGGAGTGCACCCGCGGCTGCCGGTTCTGCAGCGTCCAGACGCTGCGGGCCCCCGAGCCGCCCGACCTCGACGAGCCGGACCACCTGGCCAACGCCGTGGAGCGGATGGGCCTGAAGTTTGTCGTCGTCACGGTGGTGAACCGCGACGACCTGCCCGACGGCGGCGCCGGCCACTACCGGGCCTGCATCGAAGCGGTCCACGAGCGACTGCCCGAAGTCGGCATCGAGCTGCTGGGCAGCGACCTCGCCGGCGACTTCGACGCCTTAGCCAAGCTCCTCGGCGGCGCCACTTCGTCCTCAAGCCTCACGCCTCAAGCCTCATCCCTTCCGCTCAAGGTCTACGCGCACAACGTCGAGTGCGTCCCCCGGCTGGACTCGGACGTGCGCGACCCGCGGGCGTCGTTCGATCAGTCGCTCAAGATCCTCCGCGAAGCGAAACGGCTCCGCCCGGACCTCGCCACCAAGAGCAGCCTGATGGTCGGCCTCGGCGAGACGGACGACGAGGTGATCGACGCCCTGCGGCGGCTCCGCGAGGAGGCGTCGGTCGACATCGTCACGCTCGGCCAGTACCTCACCCCCGGCAAGCCGGGCGAGCGGTTCTTGCCCGTCGATCGGTACGTCACGCCCGAGCAGTTCGACGCCTACCGCGACGCGGCGTACGACCTCGGCTTCCCCGGCGTGGCGTCCGGTCCGATGGTCCGCAGCAGCTTCCGCGCGGGCGTGCTATACGAGGCAACCCGCACCGGCAAACGGGTAGAAGACCTCGTGGCCGCGGAAGAGCCCGACGTCGTCACGCTGACGAAGTGAGTGAAACCACAGATGGACACGGATAGCCACAGATAAGATGCTCGACGGGCAAGTTGGCGCCCGTCGGCCTAGCTGTCATCCGTGTTTATCCGTGTCCATCTGTGGTTTCAAAATCTCTTTTCGTCTACGAGTGGGTGACCGGCGGGGGGATGGCCGGGCGCGAGGGGCGGCTGCCGGAGTCGCTGCTGCGTGAGGGCCTCGCCATGGTGCAGGCCGCCGCGGCAGACGCCGTGGCGGCGGGCCTGCGAGTCACCGTGCTCCGCGACATGGGCGTCCCCGCCATCGCGGCCGCCGGCGCCGACATCCGGGTCGTCGACTCGCGAACGACCCACGATCAACTCGTCGCGGACCTCGCCGAGCAGTCGGACGCCACGCTCGTCATCGCCCCCGAACTGGACGGGGTCCTCGCGTCGACCGTCGAACGCGTGACGCAGGCTGGTGGTCGGCTCGTCTCGCCGGGGTCCGACTTCGTGCGAGTCGCGGCCGACAAGTCGATCACGGCCGAACGTCTCACGGCCGCCGGCGTGGCGACCCCGCGTTCGGTCGTCGTGCCGCCCGACGAGCCGCTGCCCGACGGCTTCGATTACCCGGCGGTGATCAAGCCGATCGACGGCGCCGGCTCGCAAGACACGCACGTCGTCGCGGTGGCCGACGATCGCCCGCCGGCCTATCCTTGGCCCCGGCTGCTGCAACGCTACACGCCCGGCGCCCCCGTCAGTGTCGCGGCCATCGGCGTCACGGGCGCCGAGCCGTTGCTGCTGCCGCCGTGCCGACAACGTCTGACCGGCGACGGACGGCTGCAGTACCTCGGCGGCTCGACGCCGTTGCCCGCAGGGCTGGCGGCACGCGCCCACGAGTTGGCCGCGGCTACGCTGGCCGCCCTGCCGCCGTTGGTCGGCTACGCCGGCGTGGACCTCGTGCTGGGCGATGCTCCGGACGGATCGCGCGACACCGTCATCGAGATCAACCCGCGGCTGACCACCTCGTTCGTCGGCCTACGAGCCGCGTGCCGGCCGGGCTTGCTCGCGGCAGCGATGCTCGCCGGCGCCGCGGGCGAGGCCACGCCACTAGTGTTCGATCCACGGCCTCTAGCTTTCGACGCGGATGGAACGGTTTACTACGACCGCGAGTAGACCGCTTCCCACCCCTTCCACGAGCCCCGCATGACCGACTGTCGTTGGCTGGGTCTCGACGTCGGCGGCGCCAACCTTAAGGCGAGCGAAGGCCAGACGTCCGTCTCGCACGGCTTCGCCCTGTGGCGCGACCCCGCGGGATTGACAGACGCGCTGCAGGCACTCGTCGCGAAGCTTCCAAACGCAACGGCTCTCGCGGCCACAATGACCGGTGAGCTCGCCGACTGCTACGCGACGAAAGCCGAGGGGGTCCATGCAATTGTCGAGGCCCTCGAGACCGTGGCCGACGGCCGCCCGCTCCGCCTGGCTACGAACGACGACCGGTGGCTCACGCCGGGCGAAGCGCGTGCTGATCCGCCACGTGTCGCCGCCGCCAACTGGCGTGTGTTCGCCCGCGCGGCAGCCGAGGCACTGCGGCTGCCAGACGCATTGGTCATCGACGTCGGCTCGACCACCACGGACATCACGCCGATCCGCGGCGGCCTGGTCGCGGCCGACGGCGTCGATGACACCAGCCGACTGATCGCCGGGGAACTGCTCTACATTGGTGTGCGGCGAACACCGGTCTGTGCGCTCGTCGACACGCTGCCTGTCGGCGGCACCGAATGCCCCGTGGCGAACGAACTCTTCGCGACGACGGCCGATGCGTGGCTTCTGGTGGGAGAAACCGACCCGTCCGATCTGACCGACACCGCCGACGGGCGACCGCTCGACGCTCGCTCGGCCCGAGCGCGATTAGCGCGCTGCGTTTGCGCCGACACCACGTCGTTCACCGCCGAAGACGCCCAAGCCGCCGCCCACCGTATCGTTTCTCGACAAGTCGGAGCGCTCGCGGAGGCAATGCAGCGAGCCCAAGCCGGAGGTTTACTTCCGGTTGTCGCCGCCGGTGAGGGCGAGTTTCTCGTCGTCCGCGCGCAGGCGCGGCTCGGCGTTTCGTCGCCCCTGACGCGGTGCTCGGCCTCGCTCGGCGAGAGCGCCACCGTCGCGGGGCCCGCCTGGGCGGCCGCGCGGATGGTGGCGTCGGAGCTCGCCGCGTTCCACGAATAACTTCGCCGATGGATTCCAGTTCCTCCACCAGTCCGAACGCGCCTATTGCCGGTGTGCATGTCATCAAGGTGGGCGGCAGTTGGTTGCTTCTGCCGCATGCCGCCACGGAGCTGCGGCGATGGCTCGAATCGCCCGCCGCCACGCCGGAGGCCACGCGGGTGCTGCTGATCGGGGGGGGCCCTGTGGTCGATGGCCTGCGTGTGATCGATCACGTTCATCGCTTTGCCCCCGAAGTGATGCACGCGGCGGCGATCGATGCGATGGACAGCAACGCCCGCCTGCTGCAGGGGTGGCTGCCACAGTGGCGAGGGACGACTCAGCTCGCCGGTGTCAGCGGCGGCCGGCGGGCGACGGACTGGCTGCTGGCGCCGGGCGAATGGCTGCGTCGAAGCGAGCCGGCCGCCGGCGGGACGCGCCTCGCCAAGGGCTGGGACGCCACCAGCGACTCGATCGCAGCGAGGATCGCTGAGGTGCTCGGAGGACGGCTCACGCTGCTGAAACGCCGCCGGCCGCCACGGGGACTGCGCCGCGACCTCCGTTCGCTGGCGAGAATCGGCTACGTCGATCAGCAGCTGCCGGCGATCGCCCGCCGATTGCCCGGGGTCGAGTTCGTGTGGCCCGCTGATCCGGAATCGGAAGGCGCCTCCTGCCGCACCTAAGCCCGAATTTCGGGCCTTTATCGGAAAATCCGTTGACGGGGTGGGCGACCACGGCTTTAATCGCATGAGTCGCGAAGCCCGCGGCCCAAGACTCTCTACCGACAGCGCTAATCCAAGAACGGCAACTCAGTCCTTCGCTCCGGCCCTCGCCGGTGATGATGGATTTAGTTGCCGTTCTTTTTTTGGTTTAAGCGGTTCGCCCCGGCGGATCCAACGACGAACAACCGAGACGACCTAATCCAGAAGCGGTGACAAGAGACTCCCTTCGTGCTTGGCCGAACGGCCGGGCGCGTGGTGGGTTTCATGTCGCCGCTTCTTTTTTGCGCGCACTCCGAAATCACGAAGCCCGGCGCCGAGAACAGGCCCCACCACCAAGGACCCTCAACGATGCTTCACCGGCAACTAGCAGCCCTCGCATTGATGACCGCGTTCGCTTTCGCCGCCACGGCCGAAGCGACGATCATCAACACCATCATCGGCAACTTTGACATCGCGTTCGACGGCGCCAGCGGCGAGCTGACCGACTTCAACCGCCCGCAGGGTGGCAATCTGGACTCCACCGAGGCTCGGACCTTTAGCTCGTTCGAGGTCGAGGTCGGCGGAACGACCCAGGTGATGAAGATGAATCCTCCGGACGCCTTGTTCGGTGACCTGCTGATCCCGAACCTAGGAGCCGAGTTGACGACCGGCGCGTTGATCAGCAACGCGGGCGGCATGGGCGACCCCGACGCCTTCGGGTTTGACTACTTCGCTCCCGATGGCGACGTGCTGCGGATCGGCATCGCCGACATCAGCTACACGCTGGTCACCACGGGCATCCCCGGGCTGAACTTCTTCAACTGGTTCGGCAACGGCAAGGTGACTCAGCAGAGCCTCGACGGCGGCGCCATCGTGTACGCCGAAGACGTGCTTATCAGCTACACCGCTACGGACGTGATGGTGATCCAGGGAACGAGCGGGGCGAGCCGCTTGGTTGCGTCCGGGGCCATGACGATCACGGGCGAGTTCATCCCCGAACCGACGACCGCAGCACTCTTGCTGCTGGGAGCCGGCGGCTTGGTCCGCCGCCGCTGATCGGGGCACGCCCGGCCTCGGGCGTTTGAGTCAAAGCTTCGTGAGCCGCCGGCCCCCCGAATCGGGTGGCCGGCGGTTTTTTCGTGGGCCGATTCAACGACCCAGGACGATCACCACCTCGCTTCGGCTTCCGTCTCGCGCTAGACCCAGTCGCACGCGATCTCCCGCGTCGAGCAACGCCGTTCGTCGTGACAGCAAGAACGCGGTGATCGGCCGGCCTTCGAGGCTAACGATCCGATCGCCCGGCTGCAGGCCGGCCGCCGCGGCGGCGCCCGCGGGTTCCACCGCTTCAACCACCGCGGGCTCGCGTAGCGGATCGCTGCCGGCCAGCGAGAGCCCCAGCCGTCCCGGCTCTAGGTCCCCGTGCTCCCGCATCTTGGCGACACGCTCCAGCACGGTTAGCCACACCACCGCGAAGCCTACCCCGCTGTCGTACAACGCCGCGGCGGACATCGGCCCGACGTCGCGTGGAACGATCAGGCCGTACGGCGGCGCGTCGCCCCGACTAACAAGCAACCCACCGTAGTTGAGCGGCGAGAGCTTCGCGTCGGTCTGTAGCAGGGTTCCCTGGGCACGCCGAGCGCTTACGACGCCACGGCTGACGGTCAGTCGGCCTAGAGAGCGGCCGAGGGCGATCGCGACCGCACCGACCTTCGGCGACACGCCGTCGCTCTCGCCTATCAGCAAGTCGCTGGGCTCGTCCACCGCGAGTCGTGGGGCTTCGAGCAACGCCAGCCCGTAGGTTCGATCGAGGGCGATTAGAGTCGCAAGGCGACGCTCCTGACCCGCCGACGTGATAACGATCGACGCCGGCTCCTCGTCGAGCCCGTAAACGCTGCTGACGATCGTCGTGCGATCGCCGCGCGTCCCGACCACCACTCCGGAGGCGCGGCGCGACGCCGACCTTGCGTCATTGGGGCTGATGATCCGCAACGACAGAATACGCTGCGCGACAGGCCCAACCCGCTGCGTCAAAGACTCAGCCGGCGTCACCGTTCGGGCGGCCGGCGCCGCTTCGCAGGCCGAGGGCCCGAATCCGCGGAACGAAACACTCGCGGCGGCGAACGCGAAGATGATCTTGGTAGCCGCGAGCGTGATGCGGCGAAGCTGCGGGCTCATTGGCGATCCTTGCCGGTGGAGTGGAGACGGATCGCTCGCAGTTCGCCGCCACGGATCACCTCGACCGAGATGGGTCGACCGCGTTCCGTCGACATCAAAGCGAGGAGCGCTTGGCGTCGGAGACTCACCGGCCGCGAGTCGATCGCGACGATCAGATCGTCCACACGTAGGCCAGATTGCTCGGCGACGGAGCCACGCAACAGATGGGTCACGTAGGGCGGCGCCGACGCATCGATAGGCGGGGTGAGCACGATCCCGAAGGGCGACGTGTCGAGGATCGGCGGCTCGTCACGGGTCGCGTTGGCCGTACTATCGGTGCTGCCAAGGTTGGGCACGCTCATCAGGTCGCCGAGGGCGTCGATCGGCAAGGCGTAGTTGACCCAACCGCCGGTCACCGCGCTGCGGCGTTCGGGGCCGACCACACCCACGAGCCGGCCCTCTCGGTCGAGCACCGCGCCGCCAGGGGCGCCCGGGTTGCTCGTGACGATGTCGAGCAAGATCAGCTCAGTGTCGTTCGGCAACGGCGTGCGGCCGCGCACCGTGACCAGGGCGAGCGAACTCGGCGTGGCGAACCCCATCACCACCCCCGATTGCAACGTAAGCGGCTCGGCGCCGGCGGCCACGCCGAAGGCGTTGGAAACACAGACCACCGGTTCGCCGGGGAGCAGCGGATCGGCCGCTTCGCGAAGCCGCAGACGCACGGACGCCGACGGGCCAGCCCCGACGAAAACGATCTTCGCGATCCCCAGACGCCTATCGACGCCCGCGACGCGGCCTTCCCACCGGACGCCGTCGTGGGTGACGAGCGTCAGCGGCTCAGAGTCCAAGGCGGGCGTCGCCGCGGTGACCGCCGCCCGGGATCCGTCGATCAGGATCGCTGTCTGATACGCCTCCACACGCGCGAAGCCGCCGGCGCCGTAGAGTTTCAGCACTCCCTCAGCGGCGTTTGGGGGGATGGCCACGGCTTGCGTCGCGAACAGAAACAGCAGCAGCAGACCCGTGGCGGCCGAACGGTTTGGGGGGGGCATCAGCGTGCTCCTGTGGCCGCGGCGGGCCGATCGTTGATCCGCACTGGATCTTCTCCGAGCACGCGCACAAGCACGCCGCGGTCGTCGGGCTCGAAGTCTGCCTCTCGCCCGTCGCCCGCGATACGCGTCGTCCAACCGACGAGCCGCGGCTTGTTGCGGGTGAAATAAAAATCGGTCTCGGCGTCGGCGTCGGCCGAACGGAGCACGTCGCACGGCTCTCCACCGGGACGCCACGGCAACGCGCCGACGTAGCGTGCGGCGGTGGCTAGCTCGGTGAATCGCATCCGCGTGCCGAGACCTACCACCACAGCGCGTGCGATGCCCGGCGACGCCTGCGTGCGGTACGACAGGCCCCGGCGGAGCTCGATCGCGAATCTCGCGCTCCGCCAACGAAGCGTTTCGGGCATCACCGTCAGCGTGACGTCGGTGTTGCGTTCCGCACGATCGAGCCGAAATCGCCATTGGTCGTCCGCCACGCCGGGAGGGGCCGCCACACGCGAAGAAGCGGTCAGCACGCGTATCGCGGCGTCGCGGTTGGCTTTCGCGTTGGCGAAACCTTCCGCGGCGCCGTAACGCCGCATCCACGCGGTCAGCCCCGCGGCCGGCCCCGCTAGAGACCGACGCACCTCCTCGTACAGACGACCTTTCTCGTGTTGCCGAGGGAGGCGAAACTCCGTGACGCTGGTGGCGTCGGCGCGACGGAACGTTACCGCGACGGGCCAATGGGCCGGGGTCGCCCCGATGTGGTTCATCAACGCGTTCGCGGAGTCGATCTTCCGATCGTCAAGCCGGACGATCTCATCCCCAACCCGCAACCCGCACGCGTAGGCGGCGCTGTCCGTTTCTATGCGGTCGATCCTCGGACCGCCGGTTTGACGCCCGGTGGCCGAGCGGATCGTGAAGCCGAGCGCTCCATGATCCGGCACGCACCCGGCCACCAGCGCGGGCAAGAACCGCCGGACCTGCTCAACGGAGATCGCGTAGCCGACGCCGACGCTCACGCGGCCGCGCTTCTCGAACGAAGCCCGGCCGACGATGCCCAGCAGTTCGCCTCGGGCGTCGAACAAAGGCCCACCGGAGTTGCCCAGGTTGATCGCGGCGTCCGTCTGCAAACAGTCCGAGTACTCGAGCAGATCGCCCGACGGGTACTGGTAACGATTCTTCCCCGAGAGCACCCCGACCGAAACCGACGGCGAGAAGTCGTCGGCTACGAGCAACGGGTTTCCGGCGACGATCACCTCATCGCCCACACGCGACCGCGTGGTGTCGCCCAGCGCGGCCGGCTGGTAGACACGTGTGTCGTCGAGCAGGCGGATCGCGGCCAGATCGCCCGCCGGATCGGCTCCGAGCAGCACCGCCTCGACGACCGAGCCGTCGCTCATCCCGCACAGCATCGCCGGGCCACACGGCTGCACCACGTGGTAGTTGGTGACCGCGACCCCGTCGCTCGAGACGATCACGCCCGACCCGCCGTTCGTCGCGGCGTACTCCACCACGGCGAGGGTGGCGGGCAAGACCCGTTGTTCGACGACGCGGATCCGCTGGGCCTCCCGCACCGAATCACTTTCAGCCGTGCGGTCCGCGGAGCAGGGTTGCACGCCGATCGCGGCGCCTGCCAACACTTTCGCGACGAGCCGAGCAACACGTGCGACCATCGGCATCAGCGCACCACGCGGAGGTTCATGAAATGCACTCGATCACCAAGATCGAGACGCCGGCCCGCGTCGATCATCAGCTGCAAGCGTGAGGCGCCCGCCGTCGGCAGATCGATCGCGTGGGCCGCCGTGCCCGAGGTCACTTGGCCGGACCACGCCTCGTCGCCATCGATCAGCAAACGCACCAACGCGTCGCCGTCTGCCGCCGGGTCGACGCCGATCGTCGCAAGCAACCGCCTCGAGTCCTCGGGGAGGGCGAACTCGACTCGGCACGGGCCGCGGAGCGCAACGCCCCGCGATGCGTCGCGCCGCCAAGCAACCGTCGGGGCCGTCGCCTCCGACGGCTCGAGCGTAAGCGGCTGGCCGGCGAGCGATCGATCGACGGCAAAGACGCAACGCGTCGCTACCCAAGAGCGGCCGAGCGGATCGATACGCGTCGGGGCGAGCCAATCGCCGCTCGCGGGGTCGAGCCAGATCTGTTCTAGCCGTCGCCAGCCGTCCGCGTACGACACCCTGCGACCCCGCAGGTCTAACGAACGCACGAGGTCGCGCGGCAAGCGCATCTCATCGCCGTGGCCGCGGAGTACGAAGTGGTCACGCTCCGTTCGCAACCGGTCGCCAACCAGCCGGTCACCCGCGGTGGTCTCGATCGCAACCAAAGGCGCCGATTGATCGCTCACGCCGGGTGGCAGCGACGGCGCCGCCCCAGCGAGCTCACTCAGGCCGAAGCCCACGAGTCGACTCCAACGCACGACCCCGCTCTGATCGCCAAACCGGAACACAACGCCGTCCACGTCGATCGACTCGACACGTCCCTCGACCGTGATCGGTTCCGCGAGGGGGTCGTCTCGGTTCACGAGGAGCAAGACGTCGGCCCCCGTCGCGGCGACCGTCTCGCGTAGTGGCGTCGCGCGCTTCTCAGCCGACGTGGCGTCGATTTCGATGGCCGGCAGGAGGAAGTCGTTGAGCGAATCGATCGACACCGTGTACGGCTCGTCGGTCCCCGCGACGCCACTTAGCGTTAGTCGATCCGCCGACGCCGTGAACTCGCGGAAACGGACCTCTCCACCACGGAGCGTCGCCGATCCCCAACGCCCGAATCGATCTGTGGCGGGGGCGGGCTCCGAGGACGCGCGGTCAGCAACCAAGATGTCCTGTTCGTTCACGACTAGACGTCCGTCAGGGGTGACCAACCGCCATTGCCGGTCGTCGATCTCGATGGCGTCTGCGCGGAGCACCGCGTCGATGCACTCGACCCGCCATTCGGCGGCGGCGGGCCTCCCAAGGCCGCCAGCAACGCATGCGAATAGGACTGCGGCAACGCACGCAGAAGTCCGTTGGCGAGTCATGGGTCTGCTCCGTCCGCGGCTGCTGGCTTCGCCAACTCGGCGTCTACGCCGTCGGTCAGAGCTCGAAAGTAACCCCGAATGAGCCCCTTTTGCTCGGGCGGAAGCCCCTGCTCGATCGCTTGGGCGAGCCGCTCGCGTTCGGCGGGCGGCAGCGCGCCCCAGGCATCGCCCGCCGCCAGGACGCGCGGCGCCACCTGCCCGTCGCCCTTGCCCTCGACCGGCCGACTGTCGTCGGCCGCCTGCTGCGGCGCCGCGCCGTCGGCGCCACCCGACTGGCTCGACGCCGATTCCTGCTGCTCCTGCCGTTGCTGCTCGAGGCGTTCGATCTCCGTGTCTAACAAGGCGATCGCTCGCCGCTGGGCCGCCAGCAGCGGCTCTCCGCTCAGCCCGTACAACAAACGGCGTTCGGCTTCGTGCATGCGGCCGGCCGCCGCGGCGAGGTTAGCCTGCCCCCCCGCCGACTCGTGCGTCGTTCGCGAGCTCGCGAGGGCCCGGGCGATCATCGCCCTGCGAGCCGCCCCGAATCGGTCGAGGACGGGCGCTAGGCGTTCTCCCACCGAGGCGGCGCCGGTGTCATCGCCCGCGGCGAGGGCGACGACCAAAGTGAGGTAGTCGTGCAGGTGCGGAGCGTACGTTTCATCGCGCGGCGCCTCGCTCAAGCGGGCTTCCGCCCGTTCGTAGTCGCCGAGAAAAACGTCCCGTTCCGCCTCGGCCAATCGAACCGACGGCCGCAGCCGATTGGCGATCGTCGGCTCGTCGGCGAGCGCTTCGAGCAACAACGGTCCCCAGCGATCGGGCGACCGGGCGCCCCCTACCGCTGTCGCCAACCGATCGAACGCCGAGGCGTTCGCTCCCGAGTCGCCGCATAGCCGAACGAATTCGCTCGGGCCGATCGATTGGTCGGCGTCGGCCGCAAGCACCCGCACACCGGACAGCACGGTCACCGCCAAGGCTGTGCACAAGCGGGTGACGATCGGACGATAAGAACGGGCAGCATCCACAACCCGACTATCGCCGACGACGCCCGCCACAGCAACACGCGGCACGCCAGCCTCACGGCGCCCGTTCGACGAGGTCTCTCGTCGCGTCCGCGACACGGGCCTGACTTCGGCGGAGCCGCCGTGCCTCGTCGCCTGTAGCCACCTCGCTACGCTCGAGCAGCTGCTGCTGCAGGCGTCGCAGCACCTTGAGGTCGGCGATACGCGTCGACAACTCGGGGTCCGCTTGCTGACTCGCCGTCGAGCCGTCGCCCGATGAGTCCGCACGGCGTTCGACGACTTCTTGCTCTACGGCGTCGGACAGGTCGGACAGCAAACGCGTAGCGTCTTGCTGCTTAACGAGGATCGCGTGGTCGGCCTCGAAGTCGGCGAGCCCACGAGCGGCGGCGTGCAGCAGTCGACGCGCCTCGTCCAGGGCGAACGCGAACGCGACCGACCGGTCGGCGGCCTCCACGAGCCTCAACGCGGCGTCGAGCGACTCGACGACGCCACTCTGCCGGGTGGCCAGGTCTGAGAACCGCGCTCGACGGACACGGTCGATCGCGCCAGACTCGTCGGCGAGTAGTACGGTCGAATCGTTGAGCGGTCGCTGCTGCTCGAGCATCTGGCGGAATCGCTCGGCGAGCGACACCAGCCGGCGCTGCTGCTCTTCCTCACGCACTTGGCGGAGGACCTCGTCGAGCCGCCGCCGGGCCTCGGCGAGCGCCTCGAGGGCGTCGGTCTGGCTACGCTCGGCGGACTCGGGGCTGTTGCCTTCCGCTTTCTCCGCGGCGCTGCGCATCCGGTCCACAGCGTCCCGCAGCGGCTCGGCCGCCGACGGTGTTTCTCCTGGCGCTGAACCCATCGGGTCGTCTGCGGCGTCGTTCGCCGCCCGCGCGGTGCGATCGGCCAGGCGTTGCTGCGATTCCGCCGTTGCCGACGCGTCCGCCCGAGCCTCATCCGCTGCCGACTCGGCCGGCGCGTCGGCGGCTTCGGTGGCGGAACGCAGCTCCCGCTGCGCACGCTCGATGGCACGCACTTCGGCCAACAGCTTGTCCGCCCACTCCGCCCGCCGACTCAGCAACGCCGCACGCGGATCCTCCGACAGCCGTTCCAGCAGCGTTTGCAAGTCGCGTGTCAGCGTTTCCTGCCCACGCTTGGCCGCGGCAAGCCGGGCCCTTTCGAGGTCGCCGGTCACTTGGCCGAAGCGACCGGCGATGCTCGCGCTCCGTGCGCCCCGCACGACGCTACGGAGCTGATCGGCTCGCTGGGGGTCGCGCGTGGCCAACTCATCGCAGACCCGCGTGAGGGCAGACTCCAAGCGAGTGTAGGCGGCGCCGATCGATTGCTGCTCGGCGGCGAGGTCGACCGCGCGCGCCGATCCCGCACCGGCCCCGAGGGCGAAGGCAACGACGCAAACGGCTCGCTTCATGAAACGCCTCGGGAGAATCATTCGAACAGCAGACGGCCGCCGACGGCGCGTTGCTCCTCGGCGGTTAGCCGGTTGACGCGTTGCTGCTCGCGCAGCAGCGTACGCGTTCGTGAAACCAGCTCCTGGTAAGACTGCCGCTGGTCGATGTGAGCGGCGATCGCTCGCAGCTCGTCGGCGGCGCGCGACGCTTGTGTCGTGGCCACGGCCCGATCTTCGGTCGTATCGCTCAGGGCGGCGATCAGCGTGGCGATCCGTAGGCTCCGGACCCGCTCAAGAGGCCGTTGCAATTGCTCGCGCCAACGCCGCAACAGTGTCGGTTGGTCGATCCGGTTGTGCTCTGCCTCGGTGATGATCGCGGCGATCGACGCCTCAGCCTGCACGACGATCGACAGCGTTTGCCTGGCGTCAAGAACTGCTTCGGCAGCCGGCGGGGCCGTCGACTGGTCTCGCGACAGCCGGTAGGCGAGCCGCCCGAGGTCTTCCGCCGCCTGCAACAGATCGTCGCCGAGTCTTGCCTCGCGATCCCCCAGCGCGGAGAGCACTTCGCCCGCAGAAACGATCCGCAGCACGATCGGCTCCGTCGTCGAGGGTTCACGCGGCCCCAAGTCGTAGTGGTCACGCGCCGCGAGCCGCACCGTGACCAGCGTCGATTCGGGGAGTGTCTCTGCGAAGAGCGTCCGCAGATCGACGAACTCGGCCCGCTCGATCAGCCCGGGTTCATCGATCGCGAGCGAGACGTCGGCGCCTGCGGGCGTTCGGCCGGGCGACTCTTGGGCGTCGCCGCTGCAAGTCAACAGCAGTCGGGCGTTCGCGATCGCGTGATCGTCCACAACGCGAACACGCAGCGGGACCCGCGCTTCGGGCGTGACCCGGCGTCCGACCCCGCTCAAAGCGAGTTCGACGGTCGGACGCTCATCCTTTCTTACTTCGATGAGGGCAGAGAACGGCTCCGCAAGCGAGAGCCCCAACTCGTCAGTCAGCTCGAGTTCGAGACGTCCGTCGTCGTAGAACGCCGTCGAGGCGGTTTCCACACGTTCGGCCTCGTGGGTGACGCCGAGCGCGGACTTCGGACCGTCGAGCGGCGCCAAACGCGCCGCCGCCGTGGTCAGCGGACGCGAGACCGTCGCGCGAAGCGACACAAGAGTTCCCTCAGACACCGACTCCACGGAGCCGACCGCGACCACCGACGTCGCGGCGCCAAGGTAACCCGGCGGTGTCGCCAAGAGTTCCGCTTGCCGTATCTCCGGTCGCTCCGACGCCACGATCCGCAGCGGCGGCAGGCGGCAATCGTCGCCCCGGATACTCACCGTGACGGTTTCGACCACGTCAGGCAACGCAAGCTCGTACGTGCGGACCGCGATCTCTAGATCGACGGCGGGGTCTCGCCAATGCGATTGCTCGCCGATCTGCACAAGCCGCAAACGCTGCCGGTCGGTCGGCGACCGCACGACCGCGACAACACCAGCCGGAGACCGGTATGGCGCCGTCAAGTCAGCCCGCACGCGGACACGGCAGTCGTCTCCCCGAGCCACGTGGAGCGATGCCGCGGACTGACCGCGAACGCCGTCCGTATCAAGGACCAAGCGGACCGCCCGGGGGTAAAGCGAATCGCCGAGAGCAAGACGATCGGCGAACGCCGCGAGCGAGCCAGGCCGCCGAGAGGCCTCACCAACCAGCGCGACAGCGACGGCGCCAACGACGAGGGCCGCGCGGCTCTTCCAACCGGGTCGGCACAACGCGTGGGGTTGGAAGTTGCGCAGTTGGTTCACGGCCAGTCGGCGAGTGCGATGTGCGAGCGGTCCGTCGCCGAGCGCGGAGTTCGCGGAAGCGATCGCCTGCAATGCATCGCCGCCCGCCGGAGCCCGTTTGGCGATCAACGCCGTGATCCGCTCACGCTGGATCGGGCGGCGGTTCGTTCGGTACTCGTGGATCGCGAACGCAATGATTGCCGCGAAACCGACGAGCTCGGCTATCGCCCGCACGTTAGTCGAGGGCTCCCACCAGCGATCGAGGGCGTAGCCGATCGCGAGGCAGGCTGCGGCGACGGCCGCGATTCGCCACAGCGCCCGCACCAGCATCGCGCGACGCAGCGTGTGTTCGGTCGCGACGATGACCGAATCGATCCGTGCCTGATCGCTCGACAACAGACGGTCGCTCCCAACGGGTGGCTAGGTGAGCCGCGCGGCTCGGCGAAGCCCCCACTCTACCACCAACGCCGCCACCACCGCGGCGCCCCACGCGGCCGACCACCGGTACCGAAATTCTAAGTCCGGCGGACCGACGAGCGTGCGTGTTTCTGCCCGCGAGGGGAGCGCGGCCCGGATCGCATCCGCGATTCGGCCCGCCTCCGCCGCGCTCTCGGTCATCCACGCGCCTCCGCCGGTGATCGCGGCGATCTGCTCGAGCAGCTCCGTGTCCCGAGTCGTGGCGGCGAGTTCGGAGTCGCTCAAGGAAGCTACAGCCCTCGTCGAGTAATCGCGGTCATCGACGCTTAGGGTCGCTACGTGCAGCCCCGGGTCTTCGATTTCCACGCGATCGGTTCGCTCGTTGGTGGACACCGCCGCACCGTTGCTGAGCGTTCGTTGTTCCATCGTCCCGTCGGGTCGTCGCAGGCGGTAGGCCAGCGAATCGCCGCCGAGGGGATTGAGCGACACGAACCGGAGCGTCGCCCGGTCGCCGACGAGAAGCTCCGCGTCCACGAAGTACAGCTCGCCCTGCCGATCGCCGCCGAGCAGCTTGCCACGCGACGCCCATCGCAGGGCCTCCACATAAAACCGCGTGAACCAAGCTGCCGATGTCTTCCGCAACCGCCAGATCTCTCCCGAAGCGAGGTAGACCACGCGCCCCGCGCCGTAGAACGATCGGGATAGGAGTGGCGTCCGATCGGGGTCGATCGATTCGAGCAACGCGGTGGCCCCGACTTTGAGACGCCCGGGGGGTGACGAGGCGTAGACGCCCAGTGACTCCGCCCAGGTCTGAAGACCGCCGACGCTGGGCGGGGGCGTCACGATCGCGTCGGACATCGCTCCCGCAACGACTCGCACCCGCGATGGCTCGGTGTTCTCAGCCGTCCGGTACAGCTCGGTCGCCCCGCCGAACTCGACGGGCAGGACACCGACCAGCGGGTTACGATCTCGGCGGCGGACCGAATCGGCCGTGTGTACCTGCCCGCCAACGAACAGCAGACCGCCCGCTCGCCGATCGACCCACCGCGTGATCGCCGCCTGGGTCTCCTCGCCGAGTACGCTGAGGTCGACATCGAACAGCACGATCGCGTCGTACTCGGCCAAGCGTTCGGGATTCGCCGACGCCGCGTCGAGAACCGCCCGACCCTCGTCGGCCTTCGTGTCGGTCGCACCAGAGCCGCTCACCGAGGTCTGAGCGCCCGACTGCACGATTGCCGACACCTCGAACGCTTTGTCTCGGACCAGGGCGTCGCGCAAGTAACGGAAGTCGCGTGTCGGCCCCCCAGCCAACAGCAGCACACGTGTGGAGCGATCGATCACCTCCAACTCACGAACCGTGGGCGGCGGATCGGCCGAGTTGGGCAGCGTTACCCGCGCCTCCAAACGCCAGCGTCCGGCCGGCAGCTCCGGGAGGCGTGCCTCGGCCACGAGCCAATCGGCGCCTTCTTGTCGTCGGGCGACCGCGTTGATCGGTTTCGGCGCGCCCGGCTCGACAGCAGGGGCCTCGGAGGCGGGTTCGCCGGGCGTGGCCGGAAGAACCACAACCTCAACCGGCGCCGTTGCGACGTCGGCTGGGTTCGTTTCGACGCGGATGACCGACTCCAGCGGATCGCCCACGAACGCCCGCGTCGGGGCGTCGAACGACGCGATACGGACGAACGACGGCTCGACTGCCGGCCCGATGCCAACCACACAGACGGAAACATCCGATTCAGCCGCACGCTCGGCGGCAGACCGACACTCCGCCACCGCGTCGGTGCGGCCGTCGCTCAGCAGAACGACACCGCCCACCGGCCGCGGACCCAGTTCCCGCAGGGCGCCGTCGATCGCGGCGTCGAGGCGTGTGCCGGTCGGCTGGGGATCGTCGGTGTCGCGCCACGCCACCGCGCCGGCGAATCGGCCCATTGCCACTTCGTGCTCACTCGCGAGCGCTTCTCCGACAAGCTCGGCCAGCGTGTGAGCGACCTCTTGTCGCGAAGTATCGTTCGAAGACGGACCGCTGGAGACGCCCGCCGAGAGCGTCATGCTGGCGCTCACGTCGGTCATCAGGGCTACGACCGACGGCGTCGAAACGACGCTGAGCGGGCGCCGCTCCAAGCCAAGAGCTAGCACCGCCAGACCGACCAACGCGAGCAAGCGGAGCGAAGTGACCGTCGCGAGCACGCGGCCTTCCGCGGCGTCACGCTCTCGCCGCGCGGCGTACGCCACCGAGGAGATCGCCGCGCACGCCGCTAGCCCAACAGCCGCCATAAGCATCGGCTGTTCGGCCGCGGCGTCGACGAGCGACAATCGCCATTCGTAGCTCGGCAACGGAACGCTCGTCGGCGGCGGTAAGGCGGCCCCGTACAATTACGGGCCTAGGGATCACGGGGCCGGCGGATCGGCCCTTGATGGCTCCTAGCCTCGCCCAGCGGGGACGCTAAGCCAAGCCGCGGAGCGACAGCAGCCGCTCGACGCCCAGCAGCATTAGCAACACCGCCGTGCAGTGGGGGCCTAGGTCGCGGACGTCGCCAACGGCCCCGTCGATCCGGCTGGCCGGTACGACCACCATCCCCTCGCCAAAGCGTTCTTCGAGTTCCGCGGGCGAGAGGCGTGCGAGCCGTCCCTCGGCGGCGTCGATGTTCACCGCGACGCGGCTCGGCGATCCGTCCGCGGCGTCCACCGCGTAGACGCCAGTGCGCCGGGTACGACCGTTGATGATCGCCGTGGGGTCCGGGTCCGGGGCCACTCGCCTCGCCTCGCCGGCCAGAGCCTCGCCGACGATCGCGCTGTGGAGCCGCAGCCTTGGCTCCGCCAACCACGCGAACAGGTCGCCGACCAACAACGGGAAGATCGGCAACGCCGCCAGGTTCGACCACCGCTCGCCTCGCGAGTCGGCCGACGCCGCGGACGTGAGCAAGACCGCGAGTCGGCCGGCGCCCACGTCGCGCGCGATCAAGATCGGCTCGCCCGCCGACCCCCGCACGAGCACCGACCAGTCATCATCGATCACCGCTCGATGGCGAGCTTCAACCCGCGTGAGCGGCAACAGCGGAGCGGCGACGGTAGCAAACCGGCGCAACGCCGGATGCTCAGCCACCTCGACGGCGGCCGCGCGAGGGGGGATGTTCACCACGGGTCCCAGCTCCGTACCCGCGAACTCCTCCGCGTTGAACAGACGCACCCAGTCACTCACCTCCGCGTTCGATCCCAGGACGATGAGGCCGCCGCCACCCGATCGCAGTCGCTTGGCGAACGCCGCGATCGCCCCCGATTCCACCCGTGGGACGTCCAGAATCGCGAGCACCGGAGCGGCCGACGCACTCCTCACCGCTTCCTCGCCAAGCACTGGGCCGGCTGTCACCTCGGGTCGCCAACCTGTGCTGAGGTCGCTCGGGGCGAGCGCGGCGGCGAACGCGCGGCCCTCGTCCGATGCGTCCGAGCCAACCCGCAAAGCCGACAGACGATCCACGGGAGCGATCACCGCGGCGCGCCGCGCGTTGTCCGCCTCGAGGGCGTCCGGCGGGAGCCGCGCCTCGAGGTCGTTGGTACCGGCGGCGAGTCGCACCGTGGTGGTCACGTCGACCGACTGCCCCGGCGCCAGCGCGACGATCGGCTCTTCCGAGACCGCACGCCCGTTCGCCCAGAAGTCGAGACGGGTGGCCGCGCTCGGCGCCGTCCCGCCGTTGCGTACCTCGGCCCGGATCGTCGAGACGGTGTCGGCCGCGTGGCTTCCCGGCGCGAGCGCGAGCGAGACGACCTGCGGGTTCGCCTGGTCGGTCGGCTCGCCGCAGGGGCAGATCACGACACGGTAGCCCGCCGACACTAACCGGCCGAGCGTTCTTGCGGCGTCGTCGTGAGGTCCTGCGTGCGCGTCGTCGGCACGAAAATCAGAGAGCCAAACGACGGCGCCGCCGTTCTCTGTCGCCGGCTCGTCGGCCAGTCGTGTGAGGGCGGCGACGCCCGGGCTGGCGAGCTCCGTGGGCCCGCTGTCGACCATCGCACGGAGCGCGAGTTCTCCGGAGTGACGCGTGAGGTCTAGGTCTGCCTCAAGAAAGTGATCGCTGTGCCGCAGGAAGGTGACCGATCGCTGTTGCTCGGCCGCCTGTTTCACCAAGCGGTCCGCGACCCGCATGGCGTCGCGCCACGGCGACCGCTCCGCGGGCAGCTCCCCCATGGAAGGCGAGTCATCGACGACGACGACAACGTCTCGCGATCCGTCGGTCCCGAGGAGCAGTAGCGGATCGGCGCGTTGCGGACCGGCGACCAAGGCGCCCGCCATCGCGATCGCGCCGACGCGGGCGGCCAGCAACGCCGCCTCGCTCAGATGCACCACGAATCGGCTGTGCTTCTGGCTCGCGAGCAAGAAGTCCATCGCCCCCCACGGCACCACACGCCGACGCAGCCGGCTAAGCAGATGGATGACGATCGGAACGCTCGCCAACGCCAACCCGGCCGTCGCCAACGCGGGGAAGAGGAACGTCATACGAGCCGATCCTTGTCGCTAGCGACCCAAGCGGGCGAGCAGTTCGGCCAGCGTCGGATCGACTGGCTCGCTCGTGCGGGTGAACAGACGAAGGACACCGGCCTTGTCGCAGGCCGCGGCGACCGAGGCCTGATGCTTCGCGAGCTCGCTCAGGTACCGCCGCCGCAACGAGCGGGGGTTGGCGTCGAGCGTGTCGCCGGACTCAAGCGACACGAACCGCGTCGCGCCGGAGAGCGGGAAATCGACTTCGTCGTCGTGCATCAGCTGGAGCACCGCCACCCGTACGCCGGTGGCGTTCAAGGTGGCGAGGCCTGCCTCGATGGCGGGCGTCGGGTGCAGCAGGTCGGAGAGGACCACGGCCACGCCGCCCTCGCCGTGCGTCTCGGCGTACCGCCGACAGCTCGCGTCGAAGTCGATCTTGCCTCGCGTGGGAGCGGGCGCTAGCGTCTGAACCAACCGGGTGGCCTGCGCGAGCCCCCGCGCCGGCGCCACGGAAGCGGGCTCGGCGTCCCAGCGGACCGATCCCACGGCGTCCAGCTGACGCAGCCACAGCGTGGCCAACGCCACGGCCGCCACCGCGGCGTACTCGTGCTTGTTTTGGGAATGCTCGCCGTAGGCCATGCTGCCCGACGCATCGACGAGCAGCGTCACCCGCAGGTCGGCCTCGGCGTCTTGCTGACGCACGTACAGCCGATCGGTGCGTGCCCAGGCACGCCAGTCGACCGATCGAAGATCATCGCCGCGTGTGTAGGGACGATGCTCGCGGAACTCGACCGAACGGCCTCGCTCTGCGCTGCGTCGCCGCCCGCCCGGCGAGCCGTGCACCGCTCGCCTAGACCGCGTGCGCAAGCGGCCGAGCCGATCGACGACGGCGGCGGCCGCTCGTTCGATCCGTCGCTCAGCCGGCGAGGACGCCACGGAACCGGGGGTCGTTCTCAAGCGCTCGCTCGTCGGTGGGGGTCTCGGCCAGCAGCCGATCGATCACGTCGTCCGCCGATACGCCGCTGGTGTCGGCGACGAAACTCGTCAGCAGCCGGTGCCGCAACGCGGGCTTCGCTAGGGCGTGCAGGTCGTCGAGCGTCACGTGCGGGCGGCCCTGCATCAACGCCCGTGCTTTGGCGCCCAGAATGAGGCACTGCACCGCCCGCGGGCCCGCGCCCCAAGTGAGTTGCTCGCCCGCGGCCGGATGGGCGTCCGGCTGGCCGACACGCGTGCCCCGCACTAACGCCACCGTGTACCGGATGAGGTGTTCGCTGATCGGCGCACTGCGCACCACCCGCTGCAGCTCGAGCAGCTCTTCCGCGGTGCAGACCGGCTGGGCTTCTGCGGAAGCAGCGACGGTCGTGCGTCGCGCCACTTCGACCTCGTCGTCGAAGTCGGGGTACCGGAGCACCGCCTTGAACATGAAGCGGTCCTGCTGCGCTTCGGGCAGCGGGTAGGTGCCTTCTTGTTCGATCGGGTTCTGAGTCGCGAGGACCAGGAACGGGTCGCCGAGGCTCCGCCGCACGCGGCCGACGGTCACCTGCCCCTCCTGCATGGCTTCGAGCAACGCGGCCTGGGTCTTGGGCGGCGTGCGGTTGATCTCGTCCGCGAGGATCACCTGCGCGAAGAGCGGCCCTTCGAGGAACCGGAGGTTACGCTGCCCGGTCGCTCGGTCTTCCTCGATCACCTCCGCGCCGGTGATGTCCGAGGGCATCAGGTCCGGGGTGAACTGGATGCGGCTGTAGGTCAGGCCCAACGCCTTGGCGAGCGTGCCCACGAGAAGCGTCTTCGCTAGGCCGGGCGGGCCCTCGAGCAGCCCGTGCCCGCGGCAGAGCAGCGTGATGATCAGCAGGTCAATCACGCCGTGCTGGCCGACGACCAGCTTTCCGACCTCGGCCTTCAAGGCCTCTGACAGACGCACGACCCGGTCGATCATGGCCTGGCCCGCGTCGGGCTGGCCTGCGCCTGCGGGTTCTTTCGGTGCGTCCAAGAAGCCCCCAGAAGAAGCGTTTCCACCAACGGTTACCGTTGGAAGATCGGCAGGCAGTCGTTGTCCAACTGCATCATGACCAGATTGAGGCTCGTCGTGTAGACCGGGCCGATGTAGCCCTGATCCCAGTAGCAGCCGGGGCCACGCCGCGTGGGCGCCTTGGTGGCTTCGCCCGCCAGCCTTGCGGCTAACCACTCACGGTACTCGCGCCACGTCTGGCCGCCCTCACGAAACTGGACCTGCGCGTAGTAGAAGTGGGCGTAGTGCCAGTGCCCCAGAGATCCGCCCCGCAGGCCGCCGAGCCGATCGCGACAGTAGTCGAGCATCCGCGGGACGTACCGATCGTCGTACTCACCGGCGTTGTGCAGCGTGGCGATCGCCGCGGCGGTGATCGCCGGTCGTCCGCCGCCGCCTTTCGAGCTGTACTGCACGCCGCCCTCCGGCAGGGTGCAGCCGTGGATGTACCGCACCGCGTCGTCGATCACCTTCTTCTGCGTCGCGATGCCGGCGTTGCGGCATCCACGGAGGCCTTGAACCTGCGTGACGGTAGTCGATCCTTCGTCGAAGCCCGCGCCGTCGCTCGCGGAGACGTACCCCCAGCCTCCGGCGGCAGTTTGCGCCTGGCCGGTGAACCCCACCGCGGACGTCAGGATGGTGACGAGCTGCTCGCGCCGCTGCTCGTCTTCTTCCTCGCCAAGCACCTGCGAGAGGAAGAGCATCGCGAACCCGTGCCCATACGTGTAGCGGTCGTCGCGTAGCGGGTCGCCGATCAAGCCGTTCGGCCGTGCTTGCCGGGTCAGGTAGTCGACCGCCCGTCGCAACTCCTGCGAGTACGCACCCCCGGCGGGCGTCGAGCCCTCGCTCAACAATGCCAGACCGGCGAGCGCGGTCATCGCCGTCGGGTAGCGTCCCTTCGCGTCCCAGCCGCCCTGGCGGTTTTGCTGCTCCGCGAGCCACCGCAAGCCACGCTCGGCCAGATCGCCGGAGCCGCTCGCGGGCGGCGACAGCAACAACGCGGCGAGCATCGGCGGCGTGAGGGCGAAGCGGCGGATCGGAACCCATGATCTCACGTCGGCATCCTAGGCGGGTCCGCCGTTCCGTGCGAACCGCGTGCGTCACTTATCACCGGCGGCTTCTGAGGGGGCAAGCCAATCCATCATCGCCCCGGCCGAACGCAGCAGCTTGCCCAACCCGGGCGCGGGCGATTCGACGGACTCGTCAAACGGCGGCGCCGGCGCGGCGGCTCGCGACGTTGCCGAGAGCGTGCAGCGGATCGGGCCGAACGTCAGCCGCACACGCGATCCGAACGACCGATCGTAGTCGCCACGAACCTGCGCTACCTCGTTGAGCCGCGTGCTGACCGGATCGATCGGCGCGAGCCAACGGCCGGTCGCGGCGTCGAGCGCCAGCAGGTGTATCTCCGGCGCCGCGCCTCGGGTCGCCGACGCCTTCCCGTAGCCGAAGAGCAACACCGGCGCGGCTTCGAAGCGGGGGTCGATCCAGCACTGGCCGTCGAGGCGGACGGGCCCAGGCCAGAGCGACTCGCCGGTCGTCGCGTCGAGGCGCCACAAGCGGCCGACGACCAGCGGGGCGCCGGGGATCGGCAGCCGCTCCTCGGGCCCACGGCCGAGCCGTAGAGCGATCAACAGACTGCCCGCGTGGCGGCGCGCGACCAGGCTGCGAACGCTTGCTCGACCGTACCCGCCGTCGGGCGGAAGCTCTCCGAGCGTCGCGGTGAAACGGACGGCCCCCGCGGCGACATCGACGATGGCCACCTCGTTAGGCCCGACCAGCACCGCCACCAGTGGCTCGCCGCGATCGCCTCCGACCAAGACGCTCGCCACGCCACCCGCAGTCGCAAGCTCGACAAGCCGCTCACCGGTCGCGACGTCGACAACGATCACGGACGAACCCTCGGGCGTCGCGACTTCCGTCGCCGCGTTTCCTGCCGCATCGGCGAGCCAACGCCCCGCCGGAGGTTTCCAGCGGCCCGCTTCGCTGCCGTCGATCCACGACAACACCGCCCGCGGCTCGGCAACCTCGCTGCCGGTTCGACGCGGACCGTCGAGGTACAGGCGATCGTCGGCCGCAACCGCTCGCGCAGACGGGGCGACGCTTCGCCGCCAAAGAACGCGGCCATCCGTCCATCGTCGACACACAACTTCGTCGCGTTCGCTTGCGGTGTGTGCTGTCACGAGGCCGAACCGCCCCGCGGCGAGGAGCCTGCCCAGGCTCTTGGCAGCGACCTTCCGACGCGACACGGCGCCACCACCAGCCGTGACTGACGCTACCACGTGCGCCCTCACGTGCTCGTCGGACCACAAAGGAGTGAGCGTGCGGCCGCGTTCTCCTCGGTCGTAGACCTGGAGCCGTCCCCCGACGCTTGCCGCCTGGAACCGCCCGAACGCCATCGAAGCGGTCGGTTGGTTGGGGGTCACGCCGGCATAAACCGGCGTGGCGGACACGAGCTGCCCAGACTCGTCCAGCGCCAGCAGGCGCCAACGATCGTCGCCGATCGGCTGCACCGTCAGTCGGCCCTCGCCGAGCCATTGCAGCGGTCGGTCGTTGTACTCTCGTCCGTTGAGCGTGGGCCCGGGCGGCGCCGCTTCGGCGCGGACGACTTTCACCTCAACATCGACACCGGCGAACGCGTGCGCCTGCTCACGCTTTGCGAGCGGTCGCTTCTCGGTGGGCGCCCCACGGATCAGCCACGCCTGCCAGCTAGCCGCGTTGGCGATCGCTGGCGACGCCCCGGCAAGCCACTGCTCGGTCGCAGCGCGACGGAACGACTCGTCGGCGATCGCGTCGATCAATCTGGCTGCCGCCGACGGATCCACTCGTTGTTCACTGATCGCTTCGTCAACGAACGCGGCCTCCTCCGCTGACGGATCGGCGGCAAGGACGCCCGCGAGCAATCGTTCGGGCGCCACGATCCACGCACCGTCGGCGACGTAAACGTCCCGAGCGCAGAGCTCGATCGCTGCCGTCGCATCGCGTGCCTGGGCCCGGCGGGCGACGTTCTCAAGTCGCGAACCCACGTCGGCCTCGGCTCGGCCCACCCGTGTGGCCGCCGTGTCGGAGTGGACGATCAATCCCCCGTCGATCGCGTGGGTGGCGCCGGCGACGCCGATCTCTCCGTGGTCGTGCAGCGTGACGCCCCGCTGCGAGAGGGAGAGAGGCAGCCGGACGCTCACCAAGCGGCGATCCCGCGTCGTCAACCAATAGCGGTCGTTGGCGATCATGCCCGGCCCGGCCGGCTCAACGGGTTGCGCGTCGGCCGTGATCAGAGAAACGGCGCCTCGCTCCGCGCCGGTCGCGGCGTCTAGGGCGATCAACCGCCCCCGGGCGAGGACCAAGAGCTCTTCGTGGTTGCGACCGGCGACGTCGAGCGGATCGCTGAGCCGTTGGCCCCAACGCCGATCGCCATCAAGGCGATCCAACGCGGTCAACGCCCTCGATTCGGGCGACGCCACGATCACGAGCCCCGGCGCCAAGCAGAGCCGCGGACGTCGCCACATCGTGGTTCGATCGTCGCCGACCACGCCCAGCAGGGCCCGGCGTCGGCTTTGCGAGCGGGCGCTGTCGTACTCCTCCTGATCGATCGGGTAGCGGGCGAGCCAGACGATTTCGCTGCGCAACAAATCGACACACGCAAGCACGCCGGCGCCGGTCGCGCAATAAAGCCGGTGGCCGTCACTCGCGATGGCGCCGCCGTACTCGGCTAGCGGGCGGTTGCTCTCGGGGTCGTCGTCGATCTCTACGAGCGGCTGCCGCCATACCATTCGGCCGGCACGCTGATCGTAGAGCACCAGCGCAATCGCTCCTTCCGAGTAGGCGAGCGTCGCAAGGCCACGCGGCGTGAACACCGGCGCACACAGAAAGTGGGGCCGCGCGGAGGCGCCGCTAGCGCGATTGGCGGTGTCGCTCGACCAAACGAGGGCGCCGTCGCGTGCAAGGTCGAGCGCGACGAGTCGATTACCGGACGGCGCGTCGCGCCGCTGGCTCGCTGAGGCAGCGGACGAACGAGCGGCGTCCACGACCGCGTAGCCGTAGCGGCTATCGACGGCGATCGCATCCACGAGCGATCTCCAGGCACGCTTGGAATCCGTCGCGGCCGGCCGGAGCCACAGCCCCTCGACCGCCCACTTCCGCTTGCCGGAGGATCGATCGCAGGCGATCAGGTCCCCCCCGAGTCGAACGAGCAGCCCGGCCTCCGACACCGCGAAACCGCCGGACGGGAACCGTATCGGCGCTCGGCGCGCTCGCCGTACGTCACTCGTCTCTGGCGCCGGGTCGGTGCTCCACGACACTGCCACTTGGGCGTCGGGCGACAAGCGACTCGCCGAAAGGCTCTTGGTCGGTTCGGCAAACCGATCGTCGGCCTCCGCCGATGTCGAGGCGCGCACCCTCCAATCGACGGGCGAGGCGTCGCCATACCGCTCAATCAAGGCTTGCCAGATTTCACCGGCGAGGTCGTGGCGCCCCTCATCGGCCGCGGCGCGAGCCCACGCCACCCACACCGAGCGACCGACGCCCTCCAGCGGATACCGCGATGCCAGGCGAGCGACATCGCTCGACGTGGCTGCCGACAACAGCTGCCGCTCGGCTTCGGGCTCCTGCAGCGTGGTGTACGCCCGACCCAGCTCCGGCGGGCCAGACGCCAAGCGGCCACGGGCCTGGGCGTGCAGGCTCTCTCCGGCCGCGCTGAGGGCATCGGCAGGCTGTATCAGCACGGAGTGGATTTGTTCTGCCGCTGCACTGAACCGACCCTCTTCGATCAGTTGCTGAGCGACCACAAGGCGCCGCTGGGCGTCGCGATCCGGCGGAAAGTGCGACCCGAAGTACAGCTCGCTGGCCTGCGCATCGAGCCCCGGCGTTTCCGCTTGGGCAAGAGCCATGCTCACCGTCAGGCCCGCAATCGCCACAGCCCCCCACCGGCGGCCGACGCCCGACATACGCTGCGCCGAAAGGCTAAGTGCTGGTGCAGAAATCACTTAACTGCGAGTCTCCCCCACCTCGGTAACATACGGTTAACAGCACTCAAGGCGGGTTCGGATCGGCACAAACGGATCAGAGAGACCGGCAAAAGCAGGGTTTTTCTCGGGTCTGAGGCCATTTTCCGCCTTGCCGCCGTTCGATCGGCAACGTTTTAATCACGCGGGTCGCTTCCCAAATCGACAAAGCTATCGCGTTTTAACTCCGCTCCGCCGCCCCGCCGCGAGGGGCCGCCCCCAGCCGATGCAGGGGCGCCAGGCAACTGAGGGCTCAGCACGAGCGGAATCACAGTTTACGACCGAGGAACGTAACTCATGGCGAAGGCCGCCCCGAAACCACTCACGAAGACCGAGATCTACTCGAATATCGCCGACGAGACCGGCCTGACCAAGAAGCAGGTCGCCGAGGTCTTCGACGCGCTGGACGGTCAGATCGAGAAGTCGCTGGCCGGCCGCGGCGCCGCGAAGGTGTTCTCGCTCCCGGGCCTCTGCAAGATCACCCTGCAGCACAAGCCCGCCACCAAGGAGCGTGAGGGCACCAACCCGTTCACCGGCGAGCCGACCATCTTCAAGGCCAAGCCGGCCAAGACGGTCGTCAAGATCCGCCCGCTCAAGAAGCTCAAGGACATGGTGGGCTGAGCGGACAACCGCCCAGCCGGCGCCTAGGAACACAAGAAAGGCGGGTCCTCCGGGGCCCGCCTTTTTTCGTGCGACGCTTTTTCCCAAGGGCCCACCGAGCGATCATGCCGCCCGCTATGTCGGACCCGCTGCTCAACGTCGTGCTGTACCAGCCGGAAATCCCGTTCAACACGGGAAGCGTTGGCCGCACGTGCGTCGCGCTGGGCGCGAAGCTGTGGCTCGTGCGGCCGCTGGGGTTCCGGGTCGATCATCACCACCTCCGCCGCGGCGGGCTCGACTACTGGGAGCACCTCGACTGGGAGGTGGTGGACGACTGGCCGTCGCTCGTCGATCGGCTCCCCGCGGACAGCCACTGGCGACTCACGAAGAAAGGCGCCCGCGACTACCTGACCGCCGACTTTCGGCGGGGAGACGTGCTGCTGTTCGGGCCCGAGTCGCGCGGCCTCCCAGACGAGATCCTGGACGCCGAAGACGGCCGGAATCTGCGGATCCCCACGAGCCCGCTCGTGCGAAGCCTGAACCTGTCGAACAGTGTGGCGATCGTCGCCTACGAGGCGCGGCGGCAGATTCTCGGCTCCGACGGCCTCGGAACGGGCGAGCCCGGCTTCCGCTGAGGCCGCGATTCGCCTTGAATAGCGGGCGAGCCGCGGGTCGCTCCGCGTGTTCTGCCCAACACCCCTCGTCGCCCTCGCTCCACCGTTCTGACACGCGATGCCGCTCAGCACCGGCCTAGAGTCGTTCCTCACCGCCGACGCGCCGCTCGCCGACCGCACCTGGCTTGGCGTGGGGGGCCCCGCAAGCTGGCTGGCGGCGCCGACGTCGGTCGATGAGCTCGTCGCCGTGGTGACCCGCTGCCGCGACGAGGGCGCAACCGCCTACCTCATCGGCGGCGGCTCGAACGTGCTGATCCGCGACGAGGGCGTCGACGGCGTCGTCATCTCGCTCGACTCGCCCGCCTTCTCACACGTTCACGTGGAAGACAACCGCGTGCGCGTGGGCAGCGGCGCCGTGCTGGCCACGGTCATCAATGACACCGTGCGCGCCGGCTTGGCCGGGCTCGACCCGTTGATCGGCATCCCCGGTTCGGTCGGCGCCGCGTTGCATCACAACGCCGGCGGCCGCGGCGGCGACATCGGTCAGTGGGCCGTCGAGGCGACTGTGCTCACCCGCTCGGGCGAGACGATCACCCGATCGCGAGACGAGATGGTGTTCGCGTATCGCGAGAGCAGCCTCGACGAGCTGGTCATTCTCGAAGCGGTGTTTCAGCTCGAGGCGGTTGATCCGGTCGCGCTCACCAAGCGGATGCAGAAGCAGTGGATCGTTAGCAAGGCGAGCCAGCCGATGTCGCATCAGCGGACCGGGCAGATCTTCCGCAACCCCCGCGGCATGAGCGCCGGCATGCTGATCGACCAGGCCGGGCTAAAGGGCGCCTCGGTCGGCGGCGCCGAGGTCAGCCAGAAGCACGCCAACTATTTCGTCGCTAGCGACGACGCTACCGCTAGCGATCTGACGAAGCTGATCGATACCGTTCGGAGCCGCGTCCAAGAGCGGATGGGCGTCGAGCTGGAGCTGGCGATCGAGATCTGGTAGAGGCAGCGGGAACCTCGTCGCGGCGACGAGCCCTCTCCCTGCAGGCCTGGTGATCCCGATGCGCACCGAATCCGCCACCGCAACGAGCCCGCCGGCCCGAGGGCTTTCGCAACGCGGCAGACTGCTGCTCGCCGTCGGCGTGGTGGCGGCTTCCTTGGGCGTACTGCGCTCAGTTTGGCTGAACTCCGAGTTGAGCGTGCGACTCGCGCCCGAGTACCGCATCGACGCGGCGTCGATCCGGATCACGCCGCCGCCCGCGTGGGTGGCGGAAGGGTTCCTGACCGACGCTCTGCTTCGTGCCGGGCTCGTCGCGCCGAACGGCGTCGGCCAGCTCTCGATCCTCGACGCCGCCGGCGTTGTCGAGCAGAACCTCGCCCAAGCAACCTCGGCGAGCCCGTACGTGCGTAGCGTGACGGCGGTCAGCCGCGAGGCGCCACGCGGGGCCAACGTCGAAGTCGAGTACCGCACGCCAGCGGCGTTGGCGATCACCTCGCTTGGGGCTGAGCCGCTTGACGCGGAAGGAGTGCGTCTGCCGCGTGGCAGGCTCACCACCGCCGATTTAGCGTCGCTGCCACGATTCCGGCTTCAGCGGCTCGAGGGGGCCGGCCTGCCGGCGCCACCGCTCGTCGGTGCGGCATGGAACGATCCCCGGGTGCGAGGCGGGTGCGCCCTGCTGGCTCGTTTGGCCCCGTACTGGAAAGCGATGCGGCTGGAAGACCTCACGACCGACCGAGCGCCCGAACAACGCGGCGGCCTCGCCTACCCGACGTTCACGCTTCGCACGATCGGCGACACCGCGGTGGTGTGGGGCGCCGCCGAGGGCTTCGGCCCGCCGAACGAGCCCTCGTTCGCCGAAAAGCTAAGCCGATTCCGGCAGTTCGTCGCGGCGACGGGGCCGCTCGACTCGCTCGACGGCACCCCAAGACGGGTGCACGTGCGTTATCAACTGCGGGTCGAGGCCCGCGTGGCGAAGCTCGAATCGACCGAAGACGCCGACGAGCCCATCAAGCAAGCCGCCTCGCCCAGCGACGTGCGGTGAGCCTCAGGGCGCCGGCTCTTTCGCCAGAGCGCTGATGGTGCGGAACGCGTCGTCGGCCGCGGTGCGGCACCACTCGAACATCGCGGCCTCGGCCGTGGTGAGCACGACGCCGCTCGCCTCCATCCGCCGCAGCCCGACCTCGTGGTCGTGCTCGAATCGCGAGCCGACCGCGTCGACACAGACGGTTGGTTGGAAGCCCTCAGCGAGCAAGTCGAGCGCGGTCTGCAAGACGCAGACGTGCGTCTCGACGCCGGCGACCAGCACGTGTCGCACGCCGGCCTCCGCCCACGGCTTGGCCAGCGGCGCCCCCTCGCATGCGGAGAAGGCGACCTTCGCGATCGGCTCCGGCAACGTTTCCGTCAGCGGCGACGGCATCGGCCCCAGCTTGCTGGGCGCCTGGATCGTCGCGGCCGTGGAAACGCCCACCGCGCGGGCCGCTTCCGCCAATCGGCGACAGTTCCAAACGATCCGCTCGCTCTGCGGCTGTGCGGCGAGCAGACGCTCCTGCACATCAATGACGAGCAGGGCGGTCGCGGCCCGATCCATCAGGTCCAGGCTTCGCAGCTGAGGGGCTTCTTCTTGGGATGGCGCCACGAGCTACACTCGGAACAGTCGGCTGGCTGGGGGTGTGCGATACGGCGTAAGCGTACGGCCCCCGCCGACCAATGCACCCCCCGTTCGTCCCCAATGACTCGTTGATCCGCGTGGGCAAGAGCGACAACAAGACCGACGAGAAGCTCTGCGACTGGTCCAAGAAGGACCTCCGCGAGCGGTTCGAGCAGCTCCGCGAACTCGTCCGGCTGCCGCGGTATGTCTGCACCAAGTGCGGCCGCGCGGCGAGCCAGAAAGACGCGGTCTGCAAGCCCAAGCCGCTCTAGCGTGGGCGAGCCGTCAGGGCGGCGGGGTCTGGCCGCGGGGGCCCGAGCGGCGAGAATACGGTGATGGCCCTCCCAAGAATCCGCTCGACCACCATCCTCACCGTTCGTCGCGACAGCGTCGTGTCCATGGGCGGCGACGGCCAGGTGAGTCTCGGCGACACGGTCATGAAGGCCGACGCCCGCAAAGTCCGCCCGCTGGCCGACGGCCGTGTGCTGACCGGGTTCGCCGGCTCCGCCGCCGACGCCTTCGCGTTGCTCGAGCGGTTTGAGGCAAAGCTCAAGAACCATCCGCAGAACATGGCGCGGGCGGCGACGGAACTGGCCAAGGACTGGCGGACCGACCGGGCGCTGCGGCGCCTCGAGGCGTTGATCGCGGTCGCCGATCGCGAGACCACGCTGCTGGTGAGCGGCACGGGCGACGTGATCCAGCCGACCGACGGCGTGCTGGGCATCGGCTCTGGGGGCAACTACGCCACGGCCGCCGCGCGTGCCCTGATGAGCCACTCCCAGTTGTCGGCCGAAGAGATCGTCCGCGAGTCGCTCGGCATCGCCGCAGACATTTGCGTGTACAGCAACCAGAACATCATCGTCGAGACGCTCTCCGATCGTGCGTGAACTGACCCCCAAGAAGATCGTCGAGCAGCTCGACCGCTACATCGTCGGCCAGGCCGAGGCGAAGCGGAGCGTGGCGATCGCCATCCGCAATCGGTGGCGCCGGCGACAGCTGGGCGAGGAGCTCCGCAAGGAGGTCTCGCCCAAGAACATCCTGATGATTGGGCCCACCGGGGTCGGCAAGACGGAGATCGCCCGCCGGCTGGCGAAGCTCACCGGCGCGCCGTTCATCAAGGTCGAGGCGACTAAGTACACGGAGGTGGGCTACTACGGCCGCGACGTGGAGAGCATGGTCCGCGAGCTGGTCGAGAACGCCATCGGCCTGGTCCGCGAGCGGCTGCGCGGGGAGGTCGAGCCCGAGGCGCGGCGCCGCACCGACGAGCGACTCTTGGACAAGCTGGCCCCGCAGCCGCACACCATCGACGCGGGCGCCGGCATGGAAGACGCCGCCGAGCGGCACGAGCGGACGCGCGAAAAGCTGCGGGCGATGCTCGTGGCGGGCGAGCTCGAAGAACGCCGCGTGGAGGTCACCGTCGAGCGGAAAGGGCAGGCGATGATGATCCCCGGCATGGGCGGCCCGGGCGGTGAGATGGACTTCGACATGCAGGGCATGCTCGAAAAGATGCTGCCACGCCAGGTGAGCCGTCGAGAGGTCACGGTCGCGGAGGCCCGCGAGGTGCTCTTCGAGCAAGAGTGCGACAAGCTCATCGACGAGGACAAGGTCAACGGCGAGGCGGTGACCCTGGCGGAAGAGTCGGGCGTCATTTTCCTCGACGAGGTCGACAAGGTCGTCGCCAGCGACGGCGGCAAGGGAAACGACGTCTCCCGCCAGGGCGTGCAGCGAGACCTGCTGCCGATCGTCGAGGGCACCACCGTCCAGACGCGGTACGGCTACGTCCACACGGATCACATTTTGTTCGTCGCCGCCGGAGCGTTCCACACCACGCGGCCCAGCGACCTCATGCCCGAGCTGCAGGGTCGTTTCCCGATCCGGGTCGAGCTGCAGGACCTTACGCAGGCGGACTTCGTGCGGATCCTCAAGGAGCCGCGTGGCTCGCTGACCAAGCAGTACGCCGCGTTGATGGAGACCGAGGGGGTTCGCATCGAATTCGGCGACGACGCCATTGAGGCGCTCGCCGAGTACGCCTACACGGTGAATCAATCCACGCAGAACATCGGCGCCCGGCGGCTCTCCACGATCATGGAGCGGCTGCTGGAGGAGCTCTCTTACGAAGCGCCGGACATGGACGGGGCCCGGGTACCCATAGGCGCCGCCTATGTCCGCGAGCGGCTGGACGCCGTGGCCCAGGACGAAGACCTGAGCCGGTACATTCTGTAACGGACCTAACGGTAAACGCGTCCAACGAGCCAATCGGGGCCGTCTGCCTCGCGGGGCCCCCGGTGCGAAACGACCCAGGTCGTATAGACTAGAGCGGCGACTGAAAAGCGGCTCGGTTTGTGCTGCACCGCGTTTCTTTTCTGTGTGTTCGATGTCACCGGCCAGCCGCCCCCAGCGCGGCAACGACCACGGGCGTACGCGTGAACCTGCACGAGCAAACAACCATCCGGGCCGAGAACAACGCGAAGTTCTACTCGCGTTTCAAATGGCTCGGCCTCGGCGCCTTCGCCTTCGGGCTATGGAGCGTGTACGACGGAGTCGTGACCTACCCGGACCAGAAGGTCCGCGCCGAGGCGTTGCTCACGATCGCGGAGGAAAACCTCTCCGCGGACACGCTGCAAGAGTGCCAGGGCGGCCACGGCCACAACGAGACCTACCAAAAGGTCGCCGTCGCGTTGCGTGAAGACGAGTCGGGGTGGGAAGCGTGGAAGAGCCTCGCCTCCTCCAGCGGCTGGGAGGAAGCCCCGCCCACGAAGCTCCGCACCGACGGCGACATCGCCGGCCAGTTCGTGATGGCCGGGCTGTGCGCGCTGGCTACCGCCTACTTCGTCGGCGTGATCATCAAGACCACGGGCCGATGGATGGAACTCGACGACGATCGGATCCACACCAGCGGCGGTCTGTCCTTCCCAGTGACCGCGGTCGGCGAGATCGACAAACGGCAGTGGGCTGATAAGGGAATCGCGCACCTAAAGTACGAAGACAACGGCCGGCAGAAGCGATTCGTCATCGACAACTACAAGTACATCCGCGAAGAGACGGATGCGATCCTCTACCGTGTCGAGCAGATCGCCGGCGTGGACAAGGTCGTCAACGGCGCCGCCGAGTTAACACCGGGCAAGGAGCTGGAAGGCGACGCCACAACGCCGGTGGCGTCGGCCGCCGAGCCCGTGTGAAAACGCCCAGCCGATCAACCCTCTAGCGGTCGATCGAGCACGAGCCGTCGTGGCAACGCCCGGTCAGCCGTAGGCGCTGCTTGGCGAAGAATTGGTAACCGAGGTCGAGTGCGTGCCGCACTCCCGGCGCCCGGGTGACCGGCACCGCCCAGGCGAAGCCGACGGCTGCGTAGAGGCGGCGGAAGACCTCGACGCCGATGATCCACTCGCCGCTGGGCAGCCGGCCGTGAATCTCGGCCATCAGCTCATCCATGGTCTTGCCGTAGACGGCCGGCTCGAAGCCCTCGGCCGCGATGTCGGTGAACTGGACCCGCTCCTTGCCGTCCATCCAACGGAGCAGGTCGATCTCTCGCTTGCAGAGGGGGCAGTCGCCGTCGTAGAAGACTTCGACCTGCTTGCCTCGTGCGACCTGCGGCGTTGTAAGGTCGCCTGGCGCCAGGGCGGCAGGTGCGGTCGGCATAAGTTCGGTAGCAATCGACATGCGTTCTAACTCTCCTTGTGGACTCTAGGCCCAAGCCGCCCGGCGTCCACTAGGGCACGACCTTCGTTGCGCGATTTCGAAGACGGCGAATCGACGGTGATTGGAGAGCGGGTTGCCTTCAATCGGCGGGCTAGGGGCTCGCGGCGGCGGCTAGAAACTCGATTTCCCCCAAAACGACCGCATTTTCGCGAACCACATTTGCCGAAATACGTTTCGTGTAATATCGTTCCGTCAGTCTAGAACGCTGATACTCGGCAGAAACCGTCGGCTCTTCCCAGGCGACCAGCATGGCGACGCAACCAGCTACAAAGAACGGCGCCGGCGGCGACGACTCCACGAGCCGTTGGACCTTCCTGACGAACCACGCCCACGTGCTGATCGCGCTGAAGTCGGACCCGACCCAGGTGCTCCGCGAAGTGGCGGCCAAAGTGGGCATCACGGAGCGAGCCGTGCAGCGGATCGTCCACGAGCTCGAAGAGGCGGGCATCTTGCAGCGGGAGCGCGTGGGCCGAAGGAATGAGTACCGTGTGCTGCCCGGTAAAAACCTGCGGCACCGGCTCGAGTCGCACTGCACCGTCGACGAACTCCTGGACCTGATCGTGTCGCGTTCGTAAACGCCCCACCGTCGGGCGCCCCGCCTCGCTGCCTGGCCGTCGGAGCGGGCTCGAGCCCGCCGCCCCGATCCGCGCAACCTCCCCTCATAGACACGTTCATGGCCGATCAACTGTACCGCGAGTCTGACCTGGCGGGCGTCCTGGTGCGCGTGGGTCACGCCTGCGACGCGCCGATCGAAGTTCTCCGCGCCCGGCAGCTCATCCGCGACGCGCAGTCGGCGTGGCCCGCGGACGAGAGCAGCGGCTGGAGCAGGTGGCTCGCGGAAGCCGTGCGGTCGATCAACCTTCGCGTTCACAGCGCGACACTAACCGTCGAAGAAGCCCGCCGACTGGCGAGCGACGGCGCTGCGGTGATCGGCGATTGGAGCAGCGATAAGGGCACGCTGATCTTCATCGGCGAGAGCGCGTCCACCCAACGCGAGATCGGCGGGTCCACGCAGTCGGCCGATCTCGATCTGCACAGCGAATCACTGCCCGCGGGCCCCTCGGAATGGCTTGTCGTGGAGAAGGCCGAGCGGGTCGGCGCCGCGAGCGATCCGAAGTTCAAGAACCAGCCGGTCAGCCGCTTCTTGCGTCTGCTGCGGCCCGAGTGGAACGACATCTGGATCATCCTGGTGTTCGCGTTCTTCGCGGGTGTGCTCAGCCTGGCGACGCCGATCGCCGTTGAGTCGCTGGTGAACACCGTCGCGTTCGGCCGGCTCCTGCAGCCGGTTGTGATCCTGGCGTTGCTGCTGTTCGCGTTCTTGGCGTTCGCCGCGGTGATGCAGGCGATGCAGACCTACGTGGCGGAGATCATCCAGCGGCGGCTCTTCGCCCGCGTCGCGGCCGACCTTGCACACCGGCTGCCACGGGTCGACAGCAGCCAGGTCAACGGAAAGTACATCCCTGAGCTGGTGAACCGCTTCCTGGACGTGGTCACCCTGCAGAAGGTGGTGGCTCAGCTTCTGCTAGACGGCGTGAGCATCGTGCTCGCCACGCTGGTCGGCATGACCGTGCTGGCCTTCTACCACCCGTGGCTGTTGGGTTTCGACATCCTGCTGCTGCTGTGCGTGGTCGCCGGGCTGTGGATCCTCGGCCGCGGGTCGATCCGCTCCGGCATCGCCGAGTCCAAAGTGAAGTACCAGGTCACCTCCTGGTTCGAAGACGTAGTCCGGTGCGATACGGCGTTCAAGCTCGACGGCGGCGCCGACTTCGCGATCGACCGCGCAAACCTGCTGACAAACCGTTATCTGACGTACCGGGAGAAGCACTTCGGCAACGTCTTCCGGCAGATCGTGTTTGTGCTCGGCCTGCAGGCGGTCGCGGGGACCGTGCTGCTCGGCGTGGGCGGCTGGCTGGTCATCCAGGGCCAGCTCACGCTCGGCCAGCTCGTCGCCGCGGAGCTCATCGTCTCGACGATCCTCAGCTCGCTCGCGAAGGTCGGCAAGCACCTCGAAGGCTTCTACGACGTGATCGCCGCGGTCGACAAGCTCGGCGCGTTGTTCGACCTTCCGGTCGAGCGGCACGACGGCCAGATGATCATCGACACGGGCGCCGAGGGCCTGTCGATCGAGCTGCACAACGTCCGCGTCGGCGGCGCGGTCGGCGTTCTCGGCGCCGGCCTGTCATTAGAGGTCGACGCCGGCGACAACGTCGCCATCGTCGGGCCGACAGGCTCCGGCAAGTCGGTGCTCTCGGCGGCCATCTACGGCGCCGCGGAGCCTACCTCAGGGCGGCTGACCGTCGCCGGGCTCGACCCGCGCGACGTCCGGCCCGACGTGCTCCGCGGCTCGGTCGCTCTCGTCGCCGAGCCCGAAGTGTTCCAGGGCACCGTGGCGGACAACATTCATCTGCGTCGCACCGACATCAACGCCACCAAGTGTCGCGGCGCACTCGAGGCGGTCGGGCTGCTCGACGAGTGCCTGCGGCTGCCCGAGGGGCTAGACACCGAGCTCTCCGCCAGCGGCGCCCCGTTCAGCCGCGGCAGTCAGCAACTGCTGATGTTCGCCCGCGCGATCGCCGGCGATCCGCGTCTGCTGGTCATCGACTCTGCTCTGGACGGCCTTTCGGACAACGAGCTGCGGCGATTGCTCGACCTGGTGCTGAGCCCCGACCGCACCTGGACGCTGATCGTCGCCACCGGTAGGGCCGACATCGCCAACCGTTTCGATCGGATGATCTCGCTCTACAACGCCGCGGCGGCGTAGAACACCTATCATGAACCGGGCGACACGGCCCCCGCCGAGGCCGCGTCGCGAACGGACCCCGAAGCCAGCCAGACCGCCATGTCCACACTGTCTCCTCCGATTCCGCCCAGCGAAGAGCAGGCCCGCCGACGCGAGGCGACGCCCGCCCAGGCGCCCACCGCCCCCGCGTCCAACGGCAGCCCGCTGGCAGGCGCCGCGTACCGCGAGGACTCGTTCCCCGCATTGCGGCTCGCGCGGATCGGCCGATTCATCCGTCGTCTGGGCAAGGTGCTCGTGGCGGTGCTGTTCATCGCCGTGCTCGCGGCGTTCTTCGCCCCATGGCAGCAGTCGATCCTCGGCCGCGGTTCGGTGATCGCGTTCGACCCGTTCGAGCGGCCGCAACCGGTAGTCGCGCCGATCAAGGGCCTCATCGCCGAGCGCGGCCCCGGCGTGCAAGAGAACGCCTACGTCGAGAAGGGCGACCTGCTGTTCCGCATTAAGGACCAGGACCCCAACTTCCTCGACCGGCTCGGGGAGCAGGTTGAGAACGCACGGTTTGAACTAAAAATCGCTGAGGAGCGACTGGCGGCGGCCGAACGCGTTCGCGAAGCGATCGAGTTCAACATCGCGGTCACGTCGCGCGAGCTCGAAGAGGTGAAACTTGCCCGCGACGAGATCCTCAAGGCGAACGACCAGTACGTCATGCAGGCCGAGGGAAAGATCCGCGTCGCCGAGGCCAAGCTGGCCGACGCGGAGGCGACGCTCTTCGCCGCCGAGGCCGACTTCGAGCGTAAGAAGCCGCTGTTCGAATCGGGGATCCGCAGCGAGCTGAAGTTCCAAGAGGTGGAACAGAAGTACCGCGGCGCCACGGCGAAACGCGACCAAGCGGTCCGCGAGATCGAGATCGCCAAGCAGGGGCTCGAAGGCAAGAGGCGGGAGCGAGAGGCGAAGCGTTCCGAGTGGCAGGCGAAGATCCAGAAAGTCGGGGCGGACCTGAACAAGGTGCAAGCCGAGATCAGCAAGGCCGAGGTCGACGTCAAGAAGAACCGCGAAGAGATCGCCAAGAAGAAGAACGATCTGCTCAACAAGCAGAGCAAGCTCAGCGTTCAGGAGACGCAGGACGTGCGGGCGCTGGTGGACGGCTACGTGATGAGCCTCAACGTGGTGCCGGGCGTGGCGGTGAAGTCGGGCCAGCAGCTCTGCCGTATCGTGCCGAAGACCGAGAACCCGGCGGTGCAGATCTGGGTGGCCGGCAACGACCAGACCTTCATCCACGAAGGCGACCACGTCCGCCTGCAGTTCGAAGGCTGGCCCGCGGTGCAGTTCGCCGGCTGGCCGTCCGTCGCGGTGGGCACCTTCGGCGGGACGGTCGCGTTGGTGGACGCCACCACCGACAAGCCGGACGGCAAGTTCCGCGTGGTGATCGTGCCGGACGAGAACGACCCGGTGGACTGGCCCGAGTACCCCTACCTGCGTCAGGGCGTGCAGGCCAAGGGCTGGGTGCTGCTGGAAACGGTGCCGCTCGGCTTCGAGATCTGGCGGCGGCTGAACGCCTTCCCGCCGGTGATCGACATGAAGAAAGACACCGGCCCGAAGCCGCCGAAGATCAAGATCTAGCCAACCCGCAAACTCTGCCAAACGCGTCCAACCCAAACCCCGGTGGACGCGGAATGGCGGGGCCGCGTCGGCCTGGGCGGCCGATTGTAAGGAAAGCTCCGGTCGCACCGGTGCGTCGCGCGCTTTCCTTGCTAGCAGTGCTCCCCCCCGATGCGTCACCCGCTCACCGCTGTCGCCGTGACGGTTGTCGCCGTCGGAGCCTTGTCTGGGTGCCGGTCGACCGGGCAAACGGCAGCGGTCGTCGCGGCGCCCTCGGCCACGGTGCAGCAAGTGCGGTTCCTCGACGACGAGTCGAGCCGCGGGGCGTCGAGCCGCGGGCGAAACGCGATGGCCGATCAGGCGGTCGCCAAGGCCGACGCGGAAGTGGGCCCGGAGCCGCTCAGCCCGCCGGTGATCGCCCCTGTTGAAGGCGACGCGATAGACAGCGACGCCCCCGACGGCGGCTCTGCTGATCGAGACTCCGGCGTCAAAGGCTCTGTCGAGGTTCGGGCCACCAAACGCGGTCCGACAGCCGCGTCGGACACCGAACCCGAGGTCATCGAGACGCCCGAGTTTGTTAGCACCGGGCCGATCTCGATCAGTCGGCTGGCCGACATCGTGCGGGTCCACTTTCCGGTCATCCAGGAGGCCGCCGCGACGCGCCAGCTCGCCTCGGGCGAGGTGCTCTCGGCCATGGGTGCGTTCGACCACAAGCTGGAGGGATTCAGCAACAGCCAGCCGCTCGACTTCTACGAGAACTACTGGCACAACCTCGGCGTGAAGCGTGACACGTACTGGGGCGGGCAGGTGTTCGCCGGTTACCGCACCGGGCGTGGCATCTTCGAGCCGTGGTACCTGGAGCGCGAGACCAACAAGGGCGGCGAGTTCAAGACCGGCTTCATCGCGCCGCTCGCCCGCGATCGGTTCATCGACGCCAACCGGGCCGAGCTCTGGCGGGCCCAGCTGGAGCAGGGGCGCGTCGAGCCCGAGATTCGGGCCGTCGTGATCGCCGCGGTGCGTGACGCCACCGTCACCTACTGGCAGTGGGTCGCCGCGGGCGAGCGCTACCGCATCGCCAACGAGCTGCTGCAGCTCGGCGTCGAGCGGATCGACTTCCTGGAGCAGGAACTCGCCGTCGGCGAGGCCGCCCGGATCGACGTTGTCGACAACCGCCGGACGATCCTCTCGCGGCAGGCGAAGCTCGTCGACGCGCGGCGGAAGCTCGAGCAGTCGGCGGTGAAGCTGTCGCTGTTCCTGCGCAACGACGCGGGCCAGCCGATCGTGCTGCCGATCGATCTGCACGGCGAGTTCCCGCCGTCGCTAGGCGCGGACGCGTGGGGTGAGACGGCCGCCATCTCGATCGCCCAATCGACCCGCCCCGAGCTCGAAGAGCTCCGCATCATCCGCCGGCAGTTCAACGTGATGCTCCGCCAGGCCTCGAACGAGACCCTGCCGGAGATCGACGCGGGCATCTTGCTCGGCCAGGACGTCGGCGAACCTACCAGCGCGAAGCGGGACAAGTCGGAGTTTGAGCTCGAAGCGACGCTGCAGCTGTCGGTACCGCTCGAGCGGCGGAAGGCGCTCGGCAAGATCCGCCAGCTGCGGGCGAAGCTGCGTCAGATCACGCAGAAAACCCGGTTCGCCAGCGACAAGATCAACGCCGAGGCCGCGGCCGCCCACGCGGCCCTCGTCGCGGCGGCCGAGCGGGTCATCCAGACGACGCAGAGCCTCGAGCTGAACAAAGAGGTGCGCGACGCCACGCAGCAAGAGTTCGACATCGGCGACGCGTCGCTGCTAGAACTCAACATCCGGGAGCAGATGCTCGCCGATGCGGCGATCGAACAAATCGATGCCCAGCTAGAGTACTTCTCGGCCCTGGCGAACTACGCCGCGGCGCTGGGCTTCGATAACAGCGACGACCTCACGCCGCTCGCCGAGGCAAACGCCGCCGCCGCGAACAATGCGGACGAGTTCGAGCAACGGGGGGCCGAGCCAGAAGGAGCCGAGCGAGGCGGTCCCGCCGCGGCGCCGGGCGATGCTCTGCCGATTGACGATCTCGCGCCGGCGTTGTTCGGCGACGAAACATAACGCGACGCGACGCTCAGCGTGCGTACGAGCTGGTCGGCTGCTCGGCGGTGGCGCCGACCGGGTAGCTGAGCCCGTAGCCAACCGGGAACAGCGGGTCGTAGCCCTCGTCGCCAATATTGAGCGGGTGCTGATCCGCCGACCGCGGCCAGCTGAACGAGAGCGTGCCCTTCGGCGACTCGGCGCCGGTGAGCACGTCGACCACGCCGTCTCCCTCGGTCCCGGGGAGCCACGCCGCCACGATGGCGTCCGCCCCGTCGAGGACCGCCGGGGGCAGAACCAGCGGGCGTCCCGAGAGCAGAACCACCACGGTCGGCGAGTCGCTCGCGATCGCTCGTTCGATCACGGCGAGGTCTTCGTCGCTCAGCGTTAGCTCGGCGTTGTCCCCGAGTCCTTCGGCGTACGGCTTCTCGCCCACGACGACCACCGTGGCGTCCACCGGCTCTTCCGCCGCGTTCTTCTGGCAGCTGGTGAGCCGATTGGCCCCCACCCGCTCCTGTATCGCGTCGAGGATCGTTGTGCCGCCGGTCGTCACCTCGCCCATCTTGCCCTGCCAGTCGATCGTCCAGCCGCCGCACTGCATGCCGAGGTCATCCGCCGCGGCGCCGACGACGTGGTAGGACCCGACGTTCGGGTTGAGCGGCAGAACGCCGTCGTTCTTGAGGATCACTATCGACTCGGCTACGGCCTGCCGCGCAACGGCCCGCCGCTCTTCGGAGCCAACCCCCGTCGCGAACCGCGGATCGGTGAGCACGGCCGGGTCTTCGTCCAGCAAGCCCATCGCCGCCTTCACCCGCAAAACGCGTCGGGCGGCGTCGTCGATGCGCGACATCGGCACCACACCCTCATCCACCAGCTCGGTGAGCACGCGGATGTACTTGCGGAAGCTCGTCGGGGCCATCGCCATATCGACGCCGGCGTTCACCGCGATGCCGACCGCGGTCTTGAAGTCGGGGTGGCACTGATCGATGGCGTTGTAGTCCGAGATCAGGAAGCCGTCGAAACCGAGCTCGTCCTTCAGCAGGTCGGTGAGCAGCTCTTTGCTGCCGGTGCACTTCACACCGTTCCAGCTGCTGTACGACGGCATGATCGAGCCAACGCCCGCTTCCAGGCACGGCAGGTATGGGGCAACGTGGATCCGGCGGAGCGTGTCCTCATCGCACCGGGTGTCGCCCTGGTCCCAGAACATCCCGGGCTTCTCGTGGAACGAAGACTCTCGGACCTCGCCGATCGTGCCGCCGTCGCCCACGAAGTGCTTCGCGCACCCAAGCACCGCGGCCGGGTCGGCCAGATCGTCCGTCTGGATCCCGCGGACCGCGGCGGCGCCTAGCACGGCGACACGCGCCGGGTCCTCCGAGAAACCCTCGTACGTGCGGCCCCAACGGTCGTCACGCGGCACCGTGACGCACGGGGCGAAGGTCCAGTTGATGCCGGTCGCCCGCACCTCGAGCGCCGTCAGACGGCCGATCTCCTCGACGAGCTCGGCGTTGTTCGCGCAACCGAGGCCGATGTTGTGCGGGAAGATGACCGCGCCCTCGACATTGCTATGCCCGTGGACGGCGTCGATCCCGTACAGCAGCGGGATGCCGAGCCGAGACTCGAGCGCCGCCCGCTGGCAGGCGTCGTAGGTGTCGGCCCACGCGGCGACCGAGTTGCCCGCTTCTGGGTCGGAGTTGCCGCCGCTGAGGATCGAGCCCAGCGCGAGATCGGCGATCTCCCCAAGGCCCTTGAGCGCGTCAAGCTCCGCCTGAGTCATCTGACCGATCTTCTCGGCGAGCGTCATCTGCTCGAGGATCGGATCGACGACGGCGTCGTACTGCGTGTAGTCGATCGCCGACACGCTGTGCGGTGACACCATCACGGCGGTCAGTAGGGCGGCGAGCGTGTAGCGATGGTTCATCGGTGCGAACGCGTCCGAGTTAGGGCGTCAGAGGTAGGTTCGAAGGAGTCGGCAACGGAGGGCACGGCGGGAGCGTCGCCGTGCGTTACTACACCGTGGGCCGCCCGCGCGGTCACACGCAAAGTTCTCGAAAGGCGTCAGGTACGCGGGTTCGCCCCCGCGGCGCCCTGCTCCCACAGCCGCTCGTACTCGGCGGCGTCGACCTCGCGCTGCGTGGCGTTGAGGAAGCCGACCATCCGCTTGCCGTCCACGCCACTGGCCTCGAAGACAACGGGTTCGTTGCTGCCCTTCACCGCCCCTCGCACGCCATAGCGGACGTTGAACGGCTCCCCGTCGCGACCGCTGACGAAGATCTGATCGATCGACGAGGCATCCACACCGATCCGCTCAAGCTTCTTCGGACTGACTCCCTGCACAAACTGCTTGAAAGCTGCGTCGTCCCGTGGTCCCCACAATTCGTTGCGGGATTGGAAGGCGCCGTAGAGCGTCACGAGTCGCTGAATATTCGTCGAGTTCAACTCGGCGAACCGCTGGTTGGGGTCTACCTCGCCACACCCAACGACCAAGCCGGTCGCGGCTACGACGAGCAAAGCCGTACGCGATAATCGTCGCTGTGTTCTCATATCACCTCTCCTGGCGATCAAAGCTCATCCAACGAAACGGTCGTTCCATCGGCGCGTTTGCCAAGCTGGTCGAGCAAGATGAGGTTCGCGTCGTTCGAGATCAACCGGGCAGAGCCGTCACCGAACGCGGTCACGAACACGCCCGGATGGGCGGAGCCGAATCCCTCTTCTGAGGCGGCCCCTGCCCCCTCGGCTCCAAGACGCTGCGCCACGTCATCTAGCGGGGCGATCACAGGCTTGCCCGGATTGTCACTGCCGTCGTAGAGAGCCCCAAACTGCCGCATCGTCGGCCAATCGGCGCCAGAAAAGTAACCGTAGAGCTCCCACCAAGGGAAATCTCCCCCATTGCTGTTCGTGTCGATCGTGTACCAGCTCACCGAAGCCGCCTTCTCCGCGAACATGATGGTGTTCGAGCTGCCGTCGGTAACCTTGCCGAACGTGATCTTGCCGAAGCGGGCGGGGGTAAAGAGCTGTCCCGCTTCGTTGGTCGGGTGCCCGCCGCGCGCGATGATCCCCGTCCAGACAAACTCTCGCTCACCTTCGCGCAACGGCTCGCTGGCTTGGAAAGCGAAACCGCCGGGCGGCCCACCACTTTCTGACACCATGCCCCAGCCAGGGGTGTGGTGACTGGCCAGTACCCCGGCGTAGTCGCCGAGGTTGTAGAGCGTCAGATCGTCGATGCTTACCCGGTTCTCACGGCTAGGGCAGTTGAACCCCTGCACCGCCTGCTCGGTGGCGCCGGACGCCTCAAATCCCGAGTTACTATCGTCGGTGCCATTCCGCAGGTCGTAGAGTTGCTGCTCTTCAATGTAGGGCAGGATCTGAAACATCCAGCCGGCGTACTCGTAGCCGAATAGCGGATTGCCTTGGTTGTTATCCGAGTTCCCAAACTCTTCAGCAGCGCCACCCGCCGTGGGAAAGTGCCCGCGGGCCGACTCGAAGTTCAGCGCGGCGAGCGCCAGCTGCTTCATGTTGTTCACGCACTGCGACCGGCGCGCCGCCTCCCGCGCGGCCTGCACCGCGGGGAGGAGCAGCGACACCAGGATGCCGATGATCGCGATCACCACCAGCAGCTCCACCAGCGTGAATCCGGCCCGCTGGCGAGAGCCGCTCCGTTGAGTCACCGAAAATAACATCGGCCCATCCTTTCCCTTAGGGACGTCGAGTGTGTGGTGTGAAGAGTTCCGTGTGCCTTCGCTCAGCGGCGGCGGCGGGCGAAGCCAACCGCGGCGAGGCTGGCCAACACAACGGCGGTCGGCTCAGGAACGGCAGCCGGAACCCCCTCGCCCCACGTGTTTAGCAGAGCGTTCAGCTCGTTGTTGTTCACACCGGGGTCCGGCGTGAAGCTGTTGATCCACCCCTCGGGCTGCTCGGTGGCGCCCCAGTTGTCGAGCAGCAGGTTGAGGTCCGAGTTGAGCACCACGCCGTCGTTGTCAAAGTCGCCGGGGATGAATCCGGGGACGAACGGGCCTTCGTCGCGGATTGCTGCCGCGTCCCAGAAGATGGCGCCGCCAAGGAACGGCTCTTCGAAGATGTCCGGCGACGTCTCGGTGCCGAGCTGCACCTGCACGAACAGAGCCCGCACCGACTCGGTGCCCTCGGGAGCAACGCCGCCGGCGCCCAACGCGATCCACTCATCGGTCGGCGAGTCGGCCGTGATCTGGTTCGACGGGAAGATGTTCACCCCTGTCAGCGGCTCACCGCCCACCAACTCTCCGGCGGCGTCGAGGAACTCGATGTTGAACACCCCAAAGTTGCTCCCCTGCAGAGCGTCGTCCGCCATGTGATAAGCGTAGATCTCACCGCCGTACACGTTGCCCGCCGTCGCCGGCTGCACCTGGGTGGCGCCAACGCCGCCGCCGATGAAGTCGAACGGCCCGAAAGTCTTGACCGACTGCTCGCCGTCAAAAGCGAGGTCTTTGTTCGTGAAACGAACCGCCGGATCGTTGAACCCGACCCAGGGGGCGCCCGGGGCGCCGGCCACTTCAAAGCCCATCGTCAGCGGCAACTCGAAGCTGCCGTTCACCAGCACATTACCGTGGGCGGTGCAAGAAATCGCGCTGTACAGCGAAAGGGCTACTAGCCGAGCAGTCGTGGTCATGAGAGTCACCTTGGAGAAGCGTCTTGGGGGAGAACAGCTTTGTTGAACAATCAAACGCCCGCGACCTTGAAGCCGTCCGGCGTGGCGTGAGCTATTTCGGGCGCGTTTGCCGCTGCCGGCTCGTGGGCGGTTGCGTAAAGCACGCCAGGAGCCGAGCAGTGCGTTGGTCAAACTGTCGCCCGGTGCGACCAGCGAGTAACGAAAGAGTAACGAAGAGAAACCGAGAAGCGTGTTTCCAGAATACGCATGCTCAACAAGAGCGTCAACCAATTCTCCGCAACCGCGCAGATTTTTGCGACGAATCGACGGCGATGAGTGGAATGCCTGTCGATTGCCCGGCGAGCCGCCGTGCCGCAGGAGCGGTAAGTAACAAACCGCTTGACACGGCTAGCGTCGCAGCTAGGATCGGAAACTGTTTCATTTTCTACTCGTCTGTATTCAGTCCCCGCCGCCGGTCATCTCATGGCGTCTGTTCGCGAAGTAGCCCGCCAAGCCGGTGTCTCCATCGCCACTGTCTCTCGTGTGCTCAACGGGCAAACGTCGGTGCGCGACGACCTACGCCGCAAGGTCCTCGCCGCTGCCGACCAGTGTCGCTACGTGCCGACCGTTGGTCGGCGGACCACCGATCGGGTTGCCCTGATCTACACGGGTCCGTTCTCGGTCGGCTCTCCGTACGACTCGGCGTGCATCGAGGGCATCGTCCGAGCCGTGCGTGAAACGCCCTACGACCTGTCGATCCTCGACATGGCTCGCGACCGCACGGAGGGGGAATCGCTCACCGCCTTCCTGACACGCAAGGGCGTCTGCGGTGCGATAGTACGGTCCACCATCGACGAACGGCATCTCGTTGAAGAGATGGGGCGTGAAGAGGTGCCGCTGGTCGTTCTGGGCGATCACTTCCTGCACCCGACGCTGCGTTTCTGCTACGCCGACAGCCGGGCGGCCAGCCGCGAAGCCGTCGAGCACCTGATCTCGATCGGCCACCGAACGATCGCGTTTGCGAGCTGCGACGTCGACGACGGCGACCACATCGACCGTTACGAGTCGTACCGCGGGGTCATGGACGAGGCGGGTCTGTACCGAGAGGACATGGTCCACCGCGTGCCGCCGTATCGCATGGACGGCTCGCCGCTGATCCGCCGCATCCTGAGCAAGAGCGATCGCCCGACCGCGCTGTTCGTCTCCGACCCGCTCGTGGCGGTCGGCGTGCTGAACGAGGCGCATCGCTTAGGCGTCGACGTGCCGGGCGAGTTGTCGATCGTCGCTGTCGATGACACCGACACCCGCAACATGGTGCACCCGTGCTTCTCGTCGATCTGCCAAGACTCGGAACGGCTAGGCGAACAGGCGCTGCGCGGCCTTTGCGACCTGATTGACGGCGGGTCAGGGACCCCGCTGACACCCCTGCAGCAGGCCTGGTTCGAGATCCACGCCACGACCGCCCCGCCCCCCGCCAAGGTCGAGCGTTTCCTCCCGCGGCGCGTCTAGCGGTGTTGCTCCGGCCCTCCACCAACGGGTCCGTCTTCACCGCTGCCGTATGACTCACAACGTTGCGTTATGAAATCACTCCCCCACTGCTCACTTCTTGTCGTGGCCGTCGGCGTGCTCGCCGCCGTTGGTTCGACGACTGAATCGGCATGTGCCCATGACAACGATCCTGCGCTGCCCGGCTGGCGCCTTGTTTGGCACGACGAGTTCGACGGCGACACGCTCGACCTGACCAAGTGGACGCCGCTCGATCGAGAGAAGAGCTTCAACGACGAGAAGCAGTACTACCGCCCCGATCGTGTGACGGTCAGCGACGGCGAGCTACGCCTGACCGCGGTGGACGAGCCCTACGGATCGAAGGAGTACCAATCGGGGATCGTTACGTCCAAGCGCCTGTTCGGGCACGGCCGGTTCGAGGCGCGGATCGTCCTGCCGACCACGCAAGGCATGTGGCCCGCGTTCTGGCTCAACGCCAACCACGTGCAGTGGCCGCAGGGGGGCGAGATCGACATCATGGAGAACCGGGGCGATCAGCCCCGCCGCACCAGCGCCGCCTACCACTGGCAGAAGGACCCGGGCCCCTGCTGCGAGGACCATCAGTTCGTCTTTCGCTCTTACCACGACGCGGCGGATGGCAAGCCGGTCGACTTCTCTGCCGGCTTTCACACGTACGCGGCCGAGTGGGATGAAGAGAGCATCCGCTTCTTTGTCGACGGCAACCAGTTCTTCCACGTCACGCCGACGGAAGACCGCCCGATCATCGCGACGGAAAAGAACCTGATCATCAACTTGGCCGTCGGCGGCAAGTTCGGCGGCGATCCGGACGAGACCACCGTCTTCCCACAGACGATTCGGATCGACTATGTCCGCCACTGGGTCCGCGACGAGTAGCCACTACCGTGGTGCGAGCCCACCAGCCGGCGGATACCAAGCCCGGGTCAAGTCGTCGGGGCCGGAGCGGTCGGGGTGGGATTCGAACCCACGGAGGCTTGCACGTCGCCGGTTTTCAAGACCGACCTTGGGCCATAGGAAAGAGGTGGCTTTTGGTGGACAGCTGCCGGGCAATCCCGGGAACGACGCCGATTCTCTTCTGACTCTCCAGGGAAGCGCGTGGTGCTCGCAGGGCGTCTAGGTGGCCCCGCGCGTGTTAGAAACGTGTCAGAAAACGAAGCACCGGTTCTTGTCGTCTTCGCGAACCTGGTATTAGCCGCTCTGAGCCACGTCGTGCTGATCAGCTCCCTTCTCCCTTGCCTCGCAGAAAGCCAGTCTCGCCAGGGATGTCAACGAAGAGCAAGCCGCGCATAGCGACCTACTCCGCGTTCGCCACCTCAACGGCTACTTAGCCGTAACGGACGTCGCAGACCCTATCTGACCGGCGGGCTGTGACTCATAAATCAGATCGGGCGTGTCGGCCGAATGGCACGTAGTTTTCCGCAAGTCGTTGTCGCCAAGTGACCTACGAAGAAGGGCCTCGCTCGCCTAGATGAGAGTTGTCACACAACCCATCCAAGGCAAGGAGGCCCAACGATGCGGAGTCTTACCGATAGACGCTGTCGGAGCCAGATCAGCTTTCTGAGGCGGCAGTTCTTGCAGTGCGTCGACCTCCCTTTCGGCGACGTGCTCTCGAAGGAGCTTGTTTCGGATTCGCTCGCAGCCTCGGGCGTCGTCTGGAAGGAGCGGGTCTACTCGCCTCTTGTGACGCTATGGGTGTTCCTTGGGCAGGTGCTCAGCGCGGATCACTCGTGCCGCTCGGCGGTTGCTCGCCTGATAGCGCATCGGCTGGCGCATGGCGAGAGTGAGTGCTCGGCCGAAACCGGCGCGTACTGCCAAGCCCGGAAGCGGCTGCCCGAGAAGTTCTTCTCGACGGCGGCGAGCCGGGTGGGTCGTGAGCTGGACGCCCAATCGTCGCCCGAGTGGCTCTGGAAGGGCCGTCGCGTTTATCTGTTTGACGGCTCGACCGTGTCGATGCCCGACACACCGGCGAATCAAGAAGCCTATCCACAGCACGACGCCCAACGACCCGGGCTCGGCTTCCCGATCGCCCGCATCGCGGCCATCTTCTCGCTCTCCTGCGGGACTGGCCTGCTGTCGAAATCCTGAGCCGGCCGTTATGAAGGTCTCACCCGCCCGCAGGGCCAGGAGACCGAAGGATGAGCACGAAGCGTAGGAAGCGACATTCTCCAGAGCAGATCGTGGGTAAGCTGCGAGACGCGGACGCGATGCTGAACGCTGGCAAGGACCAGGCGGCGGTGCTGCAGGCGTTGGAGGTGAGCGAATCGACGCTCGACCGTTGGCGGAAGCAGTACGGCGGGATGAAGTCCGAAGAAGCGATCCGGCTGAAGAAGCTGGAGGACGAGAACAAGCGGCTGAAGCAGCTTGTCGCGGACCTCTCCCTTGATAACCAGATGCTGAAGTATCTGCAGGAGGGAAACTGGTGAGCCCTTCCCAGAAGTGAGCCGACGGCTTCTGGGCGAGCGAGTCGCGTATCCTGCTTCTGTGGAGGAAGGAGGGTCTGAGAGTGCCTCAGAAGAAGCGGAAACGGCGCAGGCTGGGCGTGAAGGAGAACGGCTGCGACCGCTTGGCGGCGACGCACAAGAACCACGTCTGGGCGTGGGACTTCGTGTTCGACAAGACGGCCAAGGGAACGCAGCTGAAGTGGCTGTCGATCGTCGATGAGCCCACCCGCGAGTGTCTCACTCTGAAGCGCGGTCGGAGCATCACCAGCGAGGACGTGGTCGACACGCTGGCGGAACTCTTCGCGATGCACGGCGTGCCGAAGCACATCCGGAGCGACAACGGCCCGGAGTTCACCGCGAAGGCGATCCTCGAATGGCCGGAACGACTCGACGTGGAGACGCTGTACGTCGAGCCGGCGAGCCCGTGGCAAAACGGCTACGCCGAATCGTTCCACAGCCGGCTACGCGACGAGTTCTTGGCGGTCAAGGAGTTCGAGTCGCTCGCCGCGGCTCGGCAGCTCACGGTCGCTTGGCGAGAAGACTACAACCACCACCGGCCGCACAGCTCACTGGGGTACGTCGTCCCGAGCGAGTTCGCGGCCCGCTGCCCCGCTTCCGCTCCGGAGCCGCTTCCGGCTACGCCTCAAGCGACTCCTCCGCTCCAGCAGGGCAGCGGACTTACCCAAACCGTACCTTCATAGCGCCTGGTACAAGAATTTGAAGCTGGTCAGTAGCCTTCGTTAGCTCGAAAGCCACTTGGCGGGTCCGTCGCGGGATCGGCTCGGCGTGTAATCGTAAACGGTGTACGGGTTGGCTTCGTCGCCCAGGTAGCACCAGATACGCCCCTTGCGGCACTGCTTGGCGCCGGGACTCTGGATCGGCATGACCGTGTCGTCGGTGTGGATCGCCTTTGATTGGCGGACGTGCTTGGTCATCAGTTCCACGAGCGGCTGCACGAGTTCGCCCGCATGCCGCATCCAAGCACACATCGTGCTGCGGGCGATATGCACCTGCTGCCGCTCGAAGATTCTTTCGAGCCGGTACAGCGGCAGATGGTCGCCCAGCTTGCCGGTGATGACGTAAGCCATCAGGCTCGGACCGGGCAGGCCCTTGTCGATCGGCTGTGGCGGCTTCTTCGCCGTAGCGATGTTCGGGTTGTAGCCGTCGTGGTCGCACTTGGCACAGGCGTACTTGTGACGCACGTGCCGCAGGACCTTGAAGCTCGCCGGGAAGTACTCCAGTTGCTCGCTCACCTCGGTGCCGATGCGGCAACGCTCGCAGCCGCAGGCGGGGCACGCCTTGTCGTCGAGGTTGTGCTCAATCTCGATCCGCTCCAGGTGCTCAGGAAAGCTGCTGCCGGCCGTGCTTGTGGCGCGGCCGCCGCGTCGTGAGCGACTCGCGCGACTCGTCTTCGACGCTCGCCGCATCGAGCGGCGAATCGACCACTTGCTGGCCGAATAGGAGGAGCTGCCGCGGGTCGAAGCTCTCCGAGCGAGGACCATAGTAGCGACGCAGGATCGCGGCGACCGCCGCTTTCACCGCCTCGTCAATCGCTGTTTGGCGTTGTTCGCGTTCTTCGAGAAGCAGCCGCTTCAATGCTTCAACATCGTTCGGCAGTTCATCGACGGCGGCCATGAACGCGATTCTACCGGGCGCCGAATCTTCGCGCTACCGCAATCACGCCGCCCGACGAGTAACCTCCAAGCCCGAGAGCAACCGAAGCAGCTGGTCGCACGTGATCTCGACCGCAACCTGGTTGCTTCGCGGCCAGCGGAACTCGCCCCATTCCAGCCGCTTGTAGTAGATCGCCAGTCCGTCGCGGTCCCACCAAAGCACCTTCACCAGATGCCCGCCCTTGTTGCGGAACACGAACAGGCTGCCCGACAGCGGGTCGTGACCCAGGAAGCTGCGGACCACCTCCGCCAGCCCGTCGAACGACTTACGCATGTCGATCGGCGTGGTCGCCACCCACACCTGCGTGTTCGCTAGGTCTGCCGCGATCATCGGGCGTCTCGCGACTCGAGGGCGAACACCAACTCGGCGAGCCACGCCGCCGGAGTCGAAGCCGGCCACTTCAAGGCGTGACCGCCGACCAACTCGATGACGATCGACGGCTAGCCCTCCGGCAAGTCGATGACAGCTGCCGGCACGAACGACGGCGCCGACTCGCCGTCACGCTCGGCAATCGTTCGTCGCCAGGCGTAGAACTGCGACTCTGTCAGCCGCTCCCGATTGAAGAACTCACGAACCGACAACCCGCTCGCGGCCTGCTGGCTCACCGCCTCACGCCACCACCGCTCCTTCGCCGCATCCCGCTGCAACTTCGCCATGGACCTTCTCCAAGCCAGAGAAAGCCAAAGCTTGACCCGCTAGCGAGCGGGCAAGAAGATGCATTTCGCGGAACGGACACATTGCGATGGCGCAGTACTTAACTTGTCGAAGCTGACTTTCGTATGTGCGTCGTCACCGAATCCCGCCGACGAAGGCTTGAGTACCGTTTCAGGCGGCGTGTTGGCGATCTGATGAAGAGGCCACTGACTAGTCGCCGCGGCGCCTTAGCTCTTTCAGAACGCTACGCCCAGGGATGCCGATAAAGACTGCTCGCCGTACCTTCGGAAGCATCAAAGGAATTGCCCGGATAGTCACGTAATCGGCGTCCCTTGCTAGACCACGGTCCTCGAGCCTTCGCTCTTCGATGTACGATTGTCCGACATACGCGACAGGCACAATTCCGACGACAGGCCAATCTGTAATCCGTAGCTGAATGTCTACTGGAAGTAACAGTGACGACAGAGCCAGCACAGTTACAGCAAGTGTTGCGTAGCGTCGAGTGATTTGAGTTGACTTACGGATCGATGCGGTCGCCCACAGCAAGGCGGGCATTAGAAGCAAGGGTGCCTGGCGACCGTCGATAAGGAAGCTGAGAAACATGATCGGGCAGAGCACAAACCATGATAGTACAACGGTAGCGTTGTAGATTATATTCATAAGCCGATATGGCCTCGCAGCCATGATTGCCACTCGTCCTTTCCAATATCTCTCGGATCGGGTTCAATCGCTGCATTCGATAGTTGGTAGTATTGCATGTTACGGCCCTGATCACGAATCCATCCACCGGCACCACGGCTGAGCCTAGGATTGCCGAGAGTTCCCCGGATCTCTTGATAGCCACCGCTTACTCCGACCGATCGCAGGAACCGCGACTGCTCGATGTATGCCTCTTTTTCAGAGTAGAATTGATTGCGTTGTACAGTCGCCTGGGTGAGATGGGTGGCCTCATGCACAAGCGTCGCAGCGAAGAGCTCTGGCTCTTGAACATCGAACAAGAGATCATTTACATATATAGTGTTGGCGCTGTCGGGCGCAGAAAACACATAGGCGTAGGCAGATCTTCCACCGCCTCCTTTCTTGAACTGCACGGTTCGAAGTACAGAAGCGATGCGCGGTGATGGCATTGACCTGCCCCCGGTAGTGGAACCAGTCATCAAGTTATAGCAGCCGGCTCACTTCGTGGAGGCGTAGCCGGAACGAAGTGAGCTGGCTGGATCGCTTCGGGCGCCGGGGGCCGGTATCCCAAGGAGCTGTGGGGCCGGACGGTGTTGTAGTGCCGACGCCACCGCTCGATGAGCACCTTCGCCTCCAGCAGGGTGTCGAACCGCTCTCGGGCCAGCAGCTCGTCACGCAGCTTGCCGTTGAAGCTCTCGATGTAGCCGTTCTCCCAGGGCGATCCCGGTTCGATGAACAGCGTCTTCACGCCGACCTTTGTAAGCCACTCGCGAACGGCCTTGGCGGTAAACTCCGAGCCGTTGTCGGATCGGATGTACTTGGGCACGCCACGCCGGACGAACAGGTCACTGAGCCGCTCTAGCACGTCGCCGTGCTTGAGGCTCCGCGCCACGTCGATCGCCAGGCACTCGCGCGTAAACTCATCGATCACTGTAAGCATACGGAACTTCCGGCCATCGCGCGTGCAGTCCTGCACAAAGTCATAA